>NZ_CACRUY010000009.1 GCF_902652685.1 Mycobacterium sp. Marseille-P9652 | reverse complement strand
GCTCTTCTCGATCAACGGCACTGCCGGCGCCGGCGGTGCCGTTGATCGAGAAGAGCTGCCTGTTCAGGCCGCCGGCTCCACCATTCCCGCCGGCACCGCCAGCCTGTCCGGTGAGCCCCGGCGCCGCGGACATGCCATTCCCGCCCGCTCCGCCGGAACCACCATTACCGCCGCCGATCAGACCGTCCGCGCCGCCGTCCCCGCCGTTGCCGCCGTGCCCTCCGACAGCTGTCGCATTGCCGCCTGCCCCGCCGGTGCCACCCCGACCCCAGAACCCAGCCGACCCGCCTGCGCCGCCGTTGGCCCCATTGGGGCCATCCGCGCCCGAACCGCCATCGCCGCCGTTGCCCAGAATCCACCCGCCGTCCCCGCCAGCCTGTCCGGTCCCCGGCGCGCCACTGGCGCCGTCACCGACCAGTGGGCGCCCGGTGAGCGCCTGCACCTCCCCATTGATGGTGTCGATCACGCTCTGCAACGGGTTCGTGTTGGCCGCCTCTTGGGCCCTATAGAGTTGCCCGCCGACCTTCAGGGCTTGGACAAAGTTGTCATGGACCTCCGCCGCCCGCGCGCTGAGCGCCTGATACTCCCGCGCGTAGGCGACGAACAAGTTTGATATCGCGCTTGAGATCTCGTCTTCGGCCGCGGGCAACAGCGACGTCGTCGGAACCGACGCCGCCGTTGTTGCGGCGACGATCGCCTCTCGGACCCCGGCCAAGTCGGACGACGCCGCAGCCAATACCGCGGGTGTTGCGATCACATAGGGAGACATATGCGGCTCCGATGACAAGCGCGAACTGGCAACAACATACTCGCGAGGGCAGTGCCTGTACACTACACACGTCTAATTGCAGCCATGCCGGAAATGATTGATGCAATCCAGTCCGACCGAGACTTCTGGACGGAAAACTCGCCGATCGATGAACACTCGGTTTGATGCCCTTCCAGTACCGGCGTGCTCGGCAACGACCGGTCGCGTTGGCCAACATCGCTGAGGAGCGTGATCTTGGCTGACGGCGATTTGAGTGCGCGCGAGGCCGAACGCACGGTGTGGGACGTGATCGTCGTGGGCACCGGCATGGGCGGCGGAATGCTGGGCTACTCGCTGGCCCGCTCCGGGCGGCGGGTCCTGTTCGTCGAAAAGGGACGTTCTACGCTGCCGGGCACTCCGGACACGATCCGTTCTGCGATGCCGGAACTGGCCGAGCCGCGGGCGGCCCGCTCCGCAGAGGCGTACTTCGACGCGTTGGCCCGCGCCGGCCGCACCACCGACGAGATCGAAGACATCAGCGGACGCTTCCCCAAGCGCTTCGTGCCGTTCATCGGCGCCGGCACCGGCGGCTCCTCGGCCTTATACGGCATGGTGTGCGAACGCTTCTTCGCCCAAGACTTCACCCCGCGGCAAAACTTCCGCGACCCCGGCGAATCCACCGTGCCCGACGCCTGGCCGATCACCTACGACCAACTGAGCCCCTGGTACGCCCAAGCCGAAAAACTACTCGGGGTACGCGGCGCACCCGACCCCCTACGGCCCGAAGCCGCCGCAGTCGGCCTGCCCCCCGCACACCCGTTCTCCCCCGACAACCAGCCACTGGTCAGCCACCTGACGATGCGCGGACTGCACCCCTATCACCTGCCGATGGCCTGCGAGTACACCGACGGCTGCGCCACCTGTCAGGGCCATCTTTGCCCGCAGTCATGCAAAAACGACGCCGGTCGCAATGGCGTATTGCCCGCGGTCAAAGAGCACGGCGCTTATTTGCTCGACGAATGCCGGGTGTTACGCCTCGAAGGCGACCACAACACCGTCCAGCAGGTGATCGCCCAACACCGCGGTGACATGGTGGCCCTCAGAGCCACAGTGGTGGTGCTGGCCGCCGGTGCGCTGGCCACCCCGCTACTGCTCCTGAATTCCCGGTCGGGCGAGTGGCCCCGCGGACTGGCCAACGGCTCGGACTACGTCGGGCGCAACCTGATGCGTCACCTGATGGACTGGATCGAGGTCTGGCCAGAACACGGCTGCAATATCACGTCAGAAAACAAGGAGATCGGGCTCAACGACTTCTATTTCTGGGAGGGCGAGAAGTACGGCACCCTGCAGTCGGCCGGCGCGATGGCCAACTTGGCATCCATGGACATGTTCACCAACCAGCCAGGCTGGCAGCCGAAAGCTCTGCGCTTGATGAGCCCGGCGGTGCGACCGATCTACGACCGCTTCTTCAACGGCGGGCTGGTGCTGGCCCCGATCATGGAAGACCTGCCGTATCTGGACAACCGCGTCCTGCCCACTGACCGACCCGGTGTGGACGACCGCCAACGGTTGCGGCTTCGATATCGTCTGCACCCCAGTGAAATTCACCGCCGTGCGGTGTTTATCCGGCAAATAAAAGAGACCTTGAAGCCGTTTCGCACGCTCACACTGCGGACCGGCGCGAACAACTCGACGCTGGGACATGTCTGCGGCACGTGCCGCTTCGGTACCGATCCCAAAACCAGCGTGCTGGATCCGCAAAACCGCGCGCACGAGGTCGAGAACCTCTACGTCGTCGATGCGTCGTTCTTCCCCTCCAGCGCCGGCCTGAACCCCAGCTTGACCGTGGCGGCCAACGCGTTACGGGTAGCCCAGCACGTCAACCAGGCGCATTTCCCCGCTCGAGCGGTTCGGGGCTAGGGATCGGAGGCACTTGCCGTAGCGAGTCGCGATCAGCCGACTCGCCCGAGGCGGGCGAAGTTCTCGACCAAATCCGCGGCAGCTGCAACGCTCTCGGCGGGTCTCGTCATCCTGGTGGCAATGTCGCGGGCCCGAATGGCGTATTCGGGGCCTAGGATCGTGCGCAGATCGGCCACGAGCGATTTTTCGGTCGCGCTGGAAAAGCGCCGGGAGGTACCCACCTTGAGCCGCCTGATCGCAGCTCCCCAGATCAGCTGAACATCCGCCATCCACAGAATCAGCGTGGGTACACCGGCGCGCAAACCTGCGGCCGTGGTGCCTGCGCCGCCGTGGTGGACGACGGCCCGGCACGCGGGAAAGACCGCAGCGAAATTTACCGCGTCTACCACTTTGACATGGTCGGAGCGAGCGGCCTCGCTGAAATCCGTCCAGCCGGCGCAAACCAATGCTCGCTGTCCGAGTTGCGCACAAGCTGCGCTGATCATGGCGAGCGTATCGGCCGGCGATTCGACCGGTATGCTGCCGAACCCGAAGCAAATAGGCGGCGTACCCGCGGCGATCCACGAAGCGACGTCGTCGTCGGCGCCCGTCGCCAATTCCAACGTGAGCGTGCCGACGAATGGCCTTTGTGGCGGCTCCCGCTCATTCCAGTTGGCCCATTCGCCCGCAAGGCCGGGAAAGCACACCGCGTCGTAGGCCTGAATTTCCAACGCTCCCCGTTGGGCAATGCGTTGCGGCGCGGGACGTGTCGCCTTCGGAAGGCCCAATTCGCGGCGCTGCGCATCTTGCACGTTTTTCACTCCCCGCCACACCAACCACTCGTAAGCCGTCATCGCCGAGCGCATCAACGAAGCGGGCACGATCGGGACGAGGTGGCCATTCGCGCGTATGGGGAACCACAGCACCGTAGCCAATGGGATATCGCAAAACTCCGCGACGTTGATCGCGAGTTCCTGGTAGCTCATCCCCGTAACTAAGAGGTCCGCTCCATCGGCCAGCGCCGTCAGCGTCGTGCTCATCTCCGACCAGCGCCGAGTGCCGGGCTCCCGCGCTTCGCGCAAAAGGCGCTTTACCTCCGCGATCCGCCAGAAGTTGCGGAACAACCGCGTCCAAAAATTGCGCGTCGACTCGAGCCACGCTTGCATGTCGGGCCCGTAAGCGATCGCTGCGAGCCCGACCGACTCGGCGAAGTCAACCAAGTCGGGCGAGACGGCCATGCAGACGTCGTGCCCTCGCCGCCGCAACTCACGACCTACGGCTATGCCGGGCTCGACATCACCACGAGTTCCATAAAATGCCAGCACAAATTTCATGCGCGATCTTGGTCTTTCACTCGCCGTATGCGTTCTGCGGGAACGCGCAGACTGCGCACACAGCTCAGCCGGACAGGAGCATAGACCCGCTAATGCCAACAATGAAGCGCAGTCGCTCGTGCGCGGTTTGCGTCCCGGCGGAATCGCCCTGCGGTTGCGCCCCCCACAGCACAATCGCCCCTGCCGACCTGCCATACGAACCCTTTGTGCCGCGGGAAAGACCCGCTGTCGATCCCACCCTGAGAACTTCCTTAAATGCTGGTCAGACGTCCTCCGCCTCCACTATGGTTTGGGACCGTTGTTCTACTCGTGTCAGTTAAGGTGGTGCGGTGGTCTGGGGCAGTGTTCGCGATGTTGAGCCGGCGCGGCCCGACGTCCCCGTCGAGAGCACCCACGAAGCCGAGGAGCTAAGTGGCCGCCGGCGAGTTCTGTTCCGACGTTCCCGCCGGCCGAACCCTGCGCCTCAAGCACCGATTGCATCCGGGAAGAACCGCCGCAATCCGGGATCTCTGATCCTGCGACTCTTGAGGCGGCTGTGGATTCCGTTGGTAGTCCTGGTGGTGATCGCCGTCGGAGGGTTGACTGTGTCGCGATTGCATGGCCTCTTCGGCTCCGAGAGGAGCCTCTCCTATGCCGACACCAGGGCCGACAACAAGCCCTACAATCCCCAGCACCTGACATATGAGGTTTTCGGACCTCCCGGAACCGTGGCCTTGATCAGCTATTTCGGCGCTAATGGCGATCCTCAGCATGTTGAGGCGGTGAGCCTGCCGTGGTCATACGACTTCGCGATCACAGCGGCGACGGGCATGAGAAGTGTCGCGGCGCAAGGAGACAGTGACAGCATCGGCTGTCGAATCAAACTGGACGGCGTGATCAAAGCCGAGAAGATCACCCACGAAGTAAGCGCCTTTACGTCCTGCACGCTGAACGTCGCATGAGCACCCATCCGTTACCCAGCAGTCGACCATTGGTAGCGCGAACGATCCGCCGATTCTCGCTGCTCGTCATCCTGGCGTGGCTAGTGATCATCGGTGTCTTGACTGTCTGTGTCCCTTCGTTGGAGCAGGTCGAGGGGGAGCATTCCGTATCCCTCAATCCCACTGATGCGCCGTCCGTCAGGGCGGGTCAGCGGCTGAATGACGACTTCAAAGCATCTGAACAATCCGGTCAATCTAACGGTGGTGTGGCGACCATAGTTTTGGAGGGCCAGCAACCGCTCGGCAACGACGCCCATAAATACTATGACCATTTAGTTTCTCAATTAAAAAATGACACGAAACACGTCGCACACGTCCAGGATTTCTGGGGCGATGAACTAACCAGCCACGCGGCGCAAAGCGTTGACGGCAAGGCGGCATACGTCCAGTTAATTCTCGCCGGGAACTCGAGCCAGACCGCGGGTAACGAATCGGTCGAGGCCGTTCGGCGGATCGTGGCCCGAACACCTGCACCACCGGGTGTCCAAGCTTTTGTTACCGGACCGGCGGCGATCAATGCGGATTTAAGCCATAGCGGTGACAGGACGGTTGCCACGATCACCGCGGTGAGCATCGCGGTGATCTTCATTACGTTGCTCCTCGTGTACCGTTCGGCGGTCACCGCAATTCTCCTGTTGCTGGTGGTCGGCATCGAATTGCTGCTGGCCCGCGGAATGGTTGCATTTATTGGCCATCAGGGATTGATCGGTCTCACCACTTTCGCCGTAAATTTGCTGGTATCGCTGGTGATTGCGGCTGGAACCGACTATGGAATTTTCTTTATCGGCCGATATCAGGAAGCTCGTCAGGGCGGCCAGGACAGAGAAACGGCCTACTACACCACCTACCACAGTGTCGCCAAGGTCGTCGTGGCCTCGGGCTTTACGATCGCCGGAGCGCTTTTCTGCCTGATCTTTACGCGGCTGCCCTCGTTCTATGTTCTAGCCGTGCCATGCGCAGCGGGCGTATTAGTCGCCGTCGCGGTCGCGGTCACCCTGATTCCTGCAGTTCTCGCCGTCGGGGGCCGCTTCGGTCTGTTCGAGCCTAAGCGAAGAATCAACCCGCGCGGGTGGCGACGGGTTGGCACGGCGATCGTTCGATGGCCTGCGCCCATTCTTGTCGCCACATTGGCGGTCACTTTGGTCGGACTGTTGACTCTGCCCGGTTACAAACCCAGCTACAACGACCAGGAGTACATCCCCAAAAATATCCCCGCGAACTTGGGCTACGAAGCGGCGGCGCGACATTTTCCCCCATCGGCGATGATGACGCCCGAAATCCTGCTGGTCGAGACCGATCACGATCTGCGCAATTCTGCCGACTTTCTGGTGTTGGAGAAGCTAGCCAAGGCCGTCCTCGCCGTACAGGGCATCTCGACGGTTCAGGCCGTGACCCGGCCTGAGGGAACCCCGATCAAGCACACATCGATCCCATATTTGCTGAGCATGCAATTCGCAGGACAGCAACAATTCTTGTTTTTCCAGAAAGAGCGTCTGAAGGACATGCTCAAGCAGGCGGACATGTTGGCGGAAGCCATCAGTATCACGCGCCACCTATATGCCCTGACGCAAGAAATGGTAGCCACAACGCACGACATGGTTAGCACAACGCACGACATAAAAGACCTGACGAACGACCTTCGAAATCATATCTCGGATTTCGAAGACTTTTTCAGGCCGCTCCGGAGTTATTTTTACTGGGAAAAGCACTGCTACGACATTCCCATTTGCTTTTCCCTCAGAAGCATCTTCGACTCTCTCGACGGTGTCGACGCCGTTACCGATGAGCTGAGCAAGGTGGTGGCGGACCTCGACCAGATCGACGTTCTGCTGCCGCAGATACTCGCCCAATTTCCCGAGATGATCGCCATCATGGAGAGTTCGCGAACCATGCTGCTTACCACGTACAGCACCATGTCCGGGGTTCTGGGCAACATGAGCGACGATAGCGGTAATGCGAGCGCCATGGGCAGGGCGTTTGACACCGCTCAAAATGACGACTCGTTCTACCTGCCACCTGAAGCGTTCGACAACAAGGACTTCCAACGGGTGATGAACATCTTCTTGTCGCCAGACGGGAAGGCCGTCCGTATGCTCATCCTGCAAAAAGGTGACCCCGCGTCGCCCGAAGGCATTTCCCGGGTCGACGCGATCAAAAGCGCCGCCGAGGAGGCGCTCAAAGGAACTCCCCTGGAAGGGGCGAAAGTTTACCTCGCCGGAACTGCGGCCGGTGTACGGGACGTGGTGCAGGGGTCGACATACGATCTCATGATCGCGGGCGTAGCTGCGCTCTGCTTGATCTTTATCGTCATGCTTATCATCACCCGAAGTTTTGTCGCCGCCTTAGTTATTGTCGGTACCGTATTGCTTTCGCTCGGCGCGTCCTTCGGGCTCTCCGTCTTTGCCTGGCAGAATTTACTCGGAATCCAAATACACTGGTCAGTTCTCGTGATGTCGGTAATTGTCCTGCTGGCGGTGGGCTCCGACTATAACTTGTTGCTGGTCGCGCGGATGAAGGAGGAAATACGCGCCGGCATAAACACCGGCATCATTCGCGCCATGGGCGGCACCGGCAAAGTCGTGACGAACGCGGGCCTGGTGTTCGCGTTCACCATGGGGTCCATGCTCGTCAGCGACCTGCGGGTCATCGGCCAGGTGGGCACAACGATCGGTCTCGGTTTGCTTTTCGACACGCTCATCGTCCGGGCGTTCATGACGCCGTCCATCGCCGCGCTGCTGGGGCGCTGGTTCTGGTGGCCACAACGGGTGCGCCCCCGCCCGGCCAGCTCACTGCTCCGGCCGACGGGACCCCGTCCGTTGGTACGTGCCTTATTGCTGAGATAGCGGCAGTTCAGTGGCGAATTTTCCAGACCGGGACTCGTTTGGGAGCACGATGGCACAGTGCGACAGCGAAAGCAGAGGCTGCCGCTCCGAGATGCACGGTGTCGGCACCATTAATGGCTGCGGGCTGAAGGCCGCATGAGCACCGAACAAGCTCGCCGGCCTCTCGTAGCCCGGACGATCCGCAGGCTTTCACCGATCATCGTTCTGGCATGGGTGGCGTTGACGCTTACCGTGACTTTTGCGATTCCGCCGTTGGAGCAGGTCGGTGAGGAGCATTCGGTCCCGCTGGCCCCTCAAGACGCGCCGTCGGTGCGGGCCATGAAAGACATGGGTAAGGCGTTCCGTGAATCGGATTCCGACAGTTTTGCCATGATCGTCCTGGAAGGACAGCAACCCCTAGGGGATGACGCTCGCACGTATTACCGCAGATTGGTTCAGGAATTGCGAGAAGACGCGCGGCATGTCGAACACGTGCAAGATCTCTGGGGAGATCGCCTCACATCGGCGGGCGTGCAAAGCCCCGACGGCAAAGCCGCATATGTTCAGTTGAATCTGGCTGGCGATCAGGGCACCACCTTGGCGAAGGAATCCGTGGCTTCGGTCCGGAGCATCGTCAAGCGCACGCCGCCTCCCTCCGGCATCGAATTGCATCTCACTGGCCCGGCAGCGCTCATTCCGGACATGCAACGCAGCGGCGATGCATCACTATTGAAGATGGCGCTGATAGGCGCAGTGATCATCTTTGCCGTGCTGCTTGTCGTTTACCGTTCGATCATCACCGCGATCCTGGTGTCGGTCGGAGTCGGGATCGAAGCCGGCTCGGCCAGAGGAATCATCGCCTTTCTCGCCGACAACAACGTTGTCGTCCTATCGACATTCGCCATCAATCTGCTGGTCACGCTCTCGATGGCGGCCGGCACGGACTACGGGATCTTCTTCTTCGGCCGTTATCAGGAGGCGCGGCAGGCCGGCGAAAACCCCGAAACGGCCTACTACACCACCTACCGCGGGGTCACTCCTGTCGTCCTAGGTTCCGGGTTGACGATCGCCGGAGCGATGCTGTGCCTGGGCTTCACCCGCATGCCGATCTTCCAGACCATCGGCGTGCCGTGTGCCGTGGGCATGCTCGTGGCGGTCGCGATCGCGATCACAATGGTTCCGGCCATCCTGGCCATTGGGAGCCGCTTCGGGCTATGTGACCCTAAGCGCAGGATCGCGCAGCGCCGGTGGCGAGGCGTCGGCACGGCGATCGTCCGCTGGCCCGTGCCGATTCTCGCCGCAACCTTGGCGGTCGCGCTGATCGGCCTGGTCACATTGCCGGGGTATAAGACGAGCTACGACGACCGGTCTTATCTACCCAAAGACCTTCCAGCAAACCTGGGGTATACGGCCGCCAATCGCCATTTCTCGCAATCGCGGCTGATGCCTGACATATTGATGATTCGGGCGGATCACGATATGCGCAATCCCGCGGATTTTCTCGTGCTTCACAGACTAGCCAAGGCGATCTTTAGGGTTCCTGGTATTTCTCGGGTCCAGGGCATAACTCGACCGGAGGGCACTCCGATTGAGCACACTTCAATACCCTTTTTGATCAATATGCAAAACGCGGTCTTGCAACAGAACATGACGTTTGTTAGAAGAACTATGGATGACCTCCTCAAGGAGGCCGACTTGATGACTAGACAAATCGTACTGATGAAACGCCTCTACAGCTTGCAGGAGCAAATTACCAACATTACTCACCACACAATTGGCCTAACCAAGGAAATGGTTGCCATCATCGATGAAACGAACGATCATTTTTCGGATTTCGAGGATTTCTTCAGGCCGCTTCGAAGTTACTTCTACTGGGAAAAGCACTGCTACGACATTCCGATTTGTTTTGCGGTGAGAAGCATATTCGATTCACTCGACGGTCTCGACACCCTTGCTGAAAAAACCCATTACATTCTGAAAGATGCCGAGAAAGTCGACGAGCTGCTGCCGCAGATACTCGCGCAGATCCCGCCGATGATCGCGATCCTGGAAGCCACGCGCAACATCCTGCTGACAAACCACAGCACCACGTCCGGGTTCTTAGGCCAGATGGATAATGCGAACCAGAATACTACCGCAATGGGGCAGGCGTTCGACGCCGCCCACAACGATGACTCCTTCTACCTGCCTCCGAAAATCTTCGAAAACCCTGACTTCCAACGCGCGATGACTTCCTTCGTCTCCCCCGACGGGAAGGCGGCACGGTTTATCATTTCGCATCGCGGCGATCCTGCGACGCCCGAAGGCATCGCGCGAATCGATCGAATCAGGTCGGCGGCCGAGGAGGCGCTCAAGACGACGCCCCTGGAGGGTGCCAAGATCTCTATCGCCGGCACCGCCTCGACCTACAGAGACTTCCGCGACGGCTCACGATACGACCTATGGATCGCGCTCGTTGGCGCGCTCTGCCTGATTTTTGTCATTATGCTCGCGCTCACGCGAAGTTTTGTGGCAGCCCTGGTTATCGTCGGGACCGTATTGCTGTCCTTAGGCGCATCATTTGGGCTGTCGGTGCTTGTCTGGCAATACCTCCTCGGAATCAAATTGCACTGGATGGTGCTGCCGATGTCCGTGATAGTCCTTCTGGCCGTGGGATCTGACTATAATTTGCTCCTCGTGTCCCGGATGAAAGAAGAACTCGCCGCAGGATTGAGTACCGGGATCATCCGCGCTATGGGCGGCACCGGAAAAGTGGTGACGAACGCGGGCTTGGTGTTTGCCTTTACGATGGCATCTATGGTGTTCAGCGACCTGCGCATCATCGGCCAAGTGGGCACGACCATTGGCTTGGGCCTAATGTTCGACACCTTGGTCGTGCGCTCGTTCATGACACCCTCCATCGCTGCGCTGCTCGGCAGATGGTTCTGGTGGCCACAGAGAGTGCGGCCGCGGCCGGCCAGTTTCATGCTTCGGTCAGAGGGACCGCGACCCGTTGTGCGCTCGCTGCTGCTCAGGGAGGACAGCCCCGACGACGCGCCGACTGCCCAGTTTCCTAGGCTGTCCGTCTAGGGCCGGCCAGCACTAGCTCCTATCGCGCCACCGTTGGCGTGCCGGTCGAGATAAGCTTGCACGACGGCTAGCGACAAAGACTTCTAGAGATCCGTATATCTGTTCAGCTTGGGGCGACCCGATTAAGGAATCGGAATCGATATGCCGAGGTACTTCAACAGCGTCATCTCCAAGCCAATAAATACAGCCAACGTCAAATACGAAAAAAGAAGTAATTCATACGCTACATAGCCGCTGAGCAGCGCAGCTCCCGCAGCGGCATATAAAGAGCCCTCTACCTTGCTCAACAACGTGCTTAGCGTATCGAATATCTGGCCCGGCATAGCAAGTAGCTGGCCGGGCAGGGCGATGAGGGGCGCGAACAAGTTATTCACGGTGTCGACGATCGACGCGGCGTTGACTGCCTCAGCCGCGGCATACGACGCTCCACTCCCTGTGAGGTGCTGCGCGAACTGCTGGCCGTACGCCACGGCTTGCCCGGCCAGCGACTGAAATTCCTGCCCCACCTGCGAGAAAATCTGTGCGATGCCTGCCGACACCTCATCAGCCGCCGCCGGTAGCACCCCCACCGTGGGGGCCGCCGCCACCAGGTGCGCCGCTTGAACCGTCGACCCAATAGCGGCCACATCCGATGCGGCCGCCGCCATGATCTCGGGATCCGCGATCACGTACGACATCTCGTTCCTCCAGCCGGTCTGAACAACCCCCCCGGCGAAGCACGGCAGAGACCATAGGTCACGGCCAACGGCGACATTACCGTCGACGAGGACGGCGTCGGGTGCTTTTGAGAATTCCGATTCAACACTCGTCGAACAACGAGACCATCGGCCGCCGTCAGGGCTTGGACCAGCGCTTACCGCCGCGGCTAAGTGCTGCGGGATGCGTCAAATACAAAAGCACTGGGGACGGAAGTGGCCGGCGCGATCGGTCGGCGCGTCCTTCAGCCGGCGTCGCGAAGCGCCGGCTGCGGAACGCCGGCCGGCAGCTCGACAACCGTCTTCATCTCGGCGAAGAGCTCGATCGCGGCTTCGATCGTGCTGTCCACGAACGCGGCGAACGCCTCGGCGGAAATGCCCTCGCGGATCCACTGCGACCTGCGGGCGACGATGCCTATGCGCTGCGGGTTCGAGGAGACGTGCAGGAGCGCCGTCACGCCGCGGTTCCGCCGGTTCCACGCGTCGGCGAAGTGGGTCAGCCACAGGCGGTCGGCGGCGGGCAGAAGCCGCCCGCGGGTGACGCTGACGACCAGCACGTCGTCGAAGGACGGCGACATCTCCAAGTGCACGTGCAGACGCCCGCGATCGGTGTTGACGACGCAGAAGTACTCGCCCTCGTGCTCCCCCCGGAGGTGCCGCAGCCCGGAAGTGGCGAGATAACCCTCGATCAGGTTCGCGCAGAGCAGTTCGCGTGTCATGGGGAAGATATTGACGTTTTCGGCCGTGCTTAACCTTTGAGCCGACCCGTCAACCATCGAAGAATATGTTGAGAACTCGCTGAGAAGCCGGCTCACGGAGCGCCGGACCCCACACGCGCGACCTCGACCATCGCCGCCGTGATCTGCGCGATCTCGTCCCAAGAGCAGATATAGGGCGGCATCGCATAGATGAGGTTCCGGAACGGCCTCAGCCACACGCCGCGGCCCAAAGCGACGGGCGTCGCGACCGCCAGATCCACCGGCCGATCGCACTCCACCACACCGATCGCCCCGCATACCCGCACGTCGGTCACCCCGGGCAGCGCCCGGGCGGGTTCCAGCCCGGCGGCCAGACCGGCGCCGATCTCGGAGACCCGCGCCCGCCAGTCCTGCCCAAGCAGCAGCTCGACGCTGGCCACCGATACCGCGCAAGCCAGCGGGTTGGCCATGAAGGTGGGCCCATGCATGAGGGCGCCTGGCTCGCCGCCGCTGATGGTCTCCGCAACGTCCACAGTGCACAGCGTGGCGGCCAACGTCACGTAGCCCCCGGTCAGCGCCTTGCCGACGCACATGATGTCCGGGCTCACCCCGGCGTGGTCGGCGGCGAAGAGCTCCCCGGTCCGGCCGAACCCGGTCGCGATCTCGTCGAACACCAGCAGGACGTCATGCCGCCGGCACGTCTCCCGCAAATCACCCAAATACCTCGGGTCGTGGAAGCGCATCCCGCCCGCGCCCTGCACGACGGGCTCGACCACCACCGCGGCCAGTTCCCCGGCGTGGCGCTCCAGCAACTCCGAGAACGCCGCCACATAACCCGGGTCGTACTCCCGCGGCACCTGGGGTGCGAACACCTGGCGCGCCAGCACGTCCGTCCACAGCGCGTGCATGCCGCCCTCGGGGTCGCAGATGCTCATGGGCGTGAAGGTGTCGCCGTGGTAACCGCCCCGCCAGGTCATCAGCCGGCTCTTTTCGGGCCGGCCACGGCTGCGCCAGTACTGCAGCGCCATCTTCACCGCGACCTCCACCGACACGGACCCGGAGTCGCTGAAGAACACCGTCTCGAGGCCCGCGGGGGTGACCTCGACCAGCAGCTCTGCCAGCCGCGCCGCGGGCTCGTGCGTCAGCCCACCGAACATGACGTGGTTCATCACCCCGAGCTGACGCGTCAACGCCGCGTCCAGGACCGGGTGCCCGTGGCCGTGGATCGCCGTCCACCACGAACTCATCGCGTCGAGCGCCTCGATCGAGCGGCCGTCGCGGACCAGCGTCAGCCAGGCGCCGCGCGCCGCCACCGCCACCACCGGCGCGACCGACTCCCGGCCGATGGTGCTGTAGGGATGCCACACGTGCGCGGCGTCGATCGCGCTGATCTGCTCGGGCGTCAGCCCCGCCTTGGCCGCGGGCATAGTGATCGAGCCTAGGCCGGGTCGCACAAATCGCGGCCATCGGGAAGCATGGAACGTCATGGCCTGGCCGCAACAGCCCGACGTCCCCTACCCCGCCGACGACACCGACGACGCGCCGGCGCCGGGTGCGGCCGTGGATGCGGCCCACCCCGCCGAAGACAAGCCGCGGGTGCTGCGCCTCCGGCTGGCGGTATGGGACGTGACCTGCACGGCGATCCTCCTGGTCCTGCTGCTGTTGCTGGCCACGGCGACCTCGTGGCCGCACCGGCTCTACGGCTTCCTGAAGGACGTGTGCGTCGGGGAAACCTGCGGGCCCGTGCCATTCGGGGTGGACTACTACATCCACCCCCTGGTGTGGGGCGGCATCGGGGCGGCGATCGCCGCCGCGGTCCTGGGACCGATCGTTTCCCTCTTGAAGGGCTGGTACATGTCCTTCTGGCCGGTCCTCGCGCTCGCCGTCATCATGATCAGCGCCGTGGCCGGCTCACTGCTCACCACTTTCAGCGCGCGTTTCTGGCTCTGACCGTCGCCTGAGACGCAAATCACAACTGCGGGCGCGTAATTCGACGCCGCAGTCACCGTCCGGTCACGGTACGACAAAAAATGGTTCGCGCAGGTCATCGCGCGTTTTCCGCCGGCCACTTCTGTTGTAAAAGTGTCTCTAGTGACTGGTGTGAAAACGGCGGCCCGACCGGCCGGCGGATTCACGTCCACCGTCATGCAGCGGCACCCGGTCCCGACGGCGGGGCCCCGCCGCCTGCAGAAGCGGCCGACGCGCGCAGTCACCGCGCCGAAGCCCGAGGAAGGAATCGACATGAAGCGCATCTACGCCCTGGCGCTGGGTCTCGCGATGCTCGCGGCGCCACTGCTCAGCCTCGGCATCGCCGCGGCCGACCCGGGCACCCGGCCAATGGACTACCAACAAGCCACCGACGTCGTCATCATGCGGGGCCTTTCCCAGCGCGGGGTGCCCTTCTCGTGGGCGGGCGGCGGACCCACCGGCCCGACGTACGGCAAGGGCTCCGGCGCCATGACCGTCGGGTTCGACGCGTCGGGCCTGATGCAGTACGCCTACGCCGGCGCCGGCATCCGGTTGCCGCGCTCGTCCGGAGAGATGTACCGGGTGGGCCAGAAGGTGCTGCCGGCGCAGGCACGCAGGGGCGACCTGATCTTCTACGGTCCGGAAGGGACGCAAAGCGTCGCGATGTACCTCGGGAACAACCAAATGCTCGAGGTGGGTGACGTCGTGCAGGTGTCCCCGGTGCGCGGCACCGGCATGACGCCCTACCTGGTCCGCGTGCTCGGCACGCAGACGGCGCCTCAGGCGCCCTTGCAGCAGGCCCCGGTCCAGCAGCTGCCGGCCCAGCAGGTGCCTACCCAGCAGGCCCCCCTGCAGCAGGTGCCGACGCAGCAGGCCCCGCTGCAGCAGGTGCCGACACAGCAGGCGCCCGTCCAGCAGGCCCCGATTCAGCAGCAGCAGCTCCCGGCCCCGCAGGCGCCGGTGCAGCAGGCCCCCCTGCAGCAACTGCCGTTGCAGCTGCCGGCCCAGCAGGCGCCCTTACAACAGGCGCCCTTGCAGCAGGCGCCCGCCACCCCGCGGTAGCCCCACCGCTCGCGACAAACCGCCACTCGCTCCTGCTCAGACGGGCGCGGGTGGCGGTTTTCGGTAAGTTGACGGTCAACCATGCTTACCCTGTCGCCGCCCCCGCCACCGCCCCCGGCCGCGAATCCGGCCGGTATGGGGACGCGCTCGGCGGGGTTCTACCGCCACGACCTCGACGGTCTGCGCGGCGTCGCCATCGCGCTGGTCGCGGTCTTCCACGTCTGGTTCGGGCGCGTCTCGGGCGGCGTCGACGTGTTCCTGGCGCTGTCCGGCTTCTTCTTCGGCGGGAAGATCATCCGCGCCGCGCTGAATCCCGCCGTCCGGCTGTCGCCGCCGTCGGAGGTGGTCCGGCTGGTCCGGCGGCTGCTTCCTGCGCTGGTGGTCGTCCTGGCCGGCTGTGCGGCGCTCACGATCCTCGTGCAACCGCAGACCCGGTGGGAGACCTTCGCCGACCAGAGCCTGGCCAGCCTCGGTTACTACCAGAACTGGGAGCTGGCCAACACGGCGTCGGACTACCTTCGCGCCGGTGAATCCGTCAGCCCCCTGCAGCACATCTGGTCGATGTCGGTGCAGGGCCAGTTCTACGTTGCCTTCCTGCTGCTGGTCGCCGGGTGCGCAATCCTGTTCCGGCGGCCCGCGGGGGCGCGGTTGCGGACGCTGTTCGTCGCGCTGCTGGGCGCCCTGACGCTGGCGTCGTTCGTGTACGCGATCTTCGCGCACCAGAACGATCAGACGACCGCTTACTACGACAGCTTCGCCCGGGCCTGGGAGTTGCTGCTCGGCGCGCTCGTCGGCGCCCTGGTGCCTTACGTGCGCTGGCCGACGTGGCTGCGGACCGCGGCGGCGACGGTCGCGCTCGCGGCCGTGCTGTTCTGCGGCGCCCTGATCGACGGCGTGAAGGAGTTCCCGGGACCCTGGGCCCTGGTGCCGGTCGGCGCCACGGTGCTGATGATCCTCGCCGGCGCCAACCTGCCCGGCGGCCGTGAGCGGCTCCCGCTGCCCAACCGGCTGCTGGCACTCGGACCGTTGGTGGCGCTGGGGGCGATGGCGTACTCGCTCTACCTGTGGCACTGGCCGCTGCTGATCTTCTGGCTCTCCTACAGCGGCCACCGGCACGCCGGTTTCGTCGAGGGCGCCGCCGTGCTGCTGGTGTCCGGGGTGCTGGCATACCTGACGACCCGGCTCGTCGAGGACCCGCTGCGCCTTCGGGCCGCCGCCCCCGGCGCGGCGACGCCCCGGCTCGAACGGCTGCGGCGGCCCACGATGGCGCTCGGGGCGGCCGTGGTGCTGCTCGGTGTCACGCTGACGGCCACCTCGTTCACCTGGCGCCAGCACGTCACGGTGTTGCGGGCCGCCGGCAAGGAATTGAGCGTGCTCAACATGCAGGACTACCCGGGCGCGCGCGCACTGACCGAACACGCGCGGGTACCCGCGCTGCCGATGCGGCCCACGGTCCTCGAGGTCAAGCAGGACCTGCCGCGCTCCACCCGCGACGGCTGCATCAGCGACTTCGTCAACCCGGCGGTGGTCAACTGCACCTACGGAGACCCGGCCGCCGCCCGCACCATCGCCCTGGCCGGCGGGTCGCACGCCGAACATTGGCTTCCCGCACTGGATCTGCTCGGCACCGCGCACCATTTCAAGGTCGTCACCTACCTCAAGATGGGATGCCCGCTGTCCACCGAAGAGGTCCCGTTGATCATGGGCAACAACGCGCCCTACCCGCAGTGCCGCGAGTGGGTGCAACGCACGATGGCCAAGCTGGTCGTCGACCGGCCCGACTACGTCTTCACCACCTCGACGCGGCCGTGGAACATCCGGCCCGGCGACGTGATGCCGGCCACGTACATCGGCATCTGGCAGACGTTGTCGGACAACAACATCCCGATCCTTGCGATGCGCGACACCCCGTGGCTGGTGAAGAACGGCAAACCGCTCGACCCCGCGGACTGCCTGGCCAAGGGCGGCAACGCCCAGACGTGCGGCGTCAAACGCTCCGAGGTGCTGGCCGACCGCAATCCGACGCTCGACTTCGTCGCGCAGTTCCCCTTACTCAAGCCGCTTGACATGTCCGACGCGATCTGCCGCCCGGACAGCTGCCGCGCGGCGGAGGGAAATGTCCTGATCTACCACGGCGCCCACCACCTCTCCCCCACCTACGTGCGCACCATGACCGACGAGTTGGGCCGCCAGATCGGCGGCGCCACGGCGTGGTGGTAAACCGCGTCGGCTGCTCCGCGCGCTGGATAAGGTCAAGTGATGCCGACCAACGACAGCGCTTCAGAACCAGGCGCAGCTGGTAACCATCGACCCAAGCTGGCCACCATCTGGCCCGGGACCCCTTATCCGCTCGGCGCCTCGTATGACGGCGCGGGCACAAACTTTTCGCTGTTCTCCGAGATCGCCGAACGGGTCGAGCTGTGCCTGATCGACCGACACGGGGAGGAAGCACGGATCCGCCTGGAAGAGGTCGACGGATACGTCTGGCACGCCTACCTGCCGAACGTCGTCCCCGGCCAGCGCTACGGATTTCGGGTCTACGGGCCGTGGGACCCGGCGGCCGGCCACCGGTGCGACCCCAGCAAGCTGCTGTTGGACCCCTACGGCAAGGCCTTTCACGGCGACTTCCAGTTCGGGCAGGCCCTGTACTCCTACGACCTGAAGGCCGTCAATCCGGACGATCCGAACGGTGGGGCCGACCCGGGGACGCCGCCGATGGTCGACTCGCTGGGTCACACGATGACCAGCGTGGTGAGCAGCCCCTTTTTCGACTGGGGCTCCGACCGCTCTCCGCTGATCCCCTACCACGAAACGGTCATCTACGAAGCCCACGTCAAGGGCATGACGCAGAACCATCCCGGCATCCCGGAGGAACTGCGCGGCACCTACGCGGGCCTGGCCCACCCGCTGGTCATCGAGCACCTCAAGTCGCTCAACGTCACGGCCCTCGAGCTGATGCCCGTCCACCAGTTCATGCACGACTCCAGGCTGCTGGACCTGGGCCTGCGAAACTATTGGGGCTACAACACTTTTGGCTTCTTCGCCCCGCACAACCAGTACGCGGCCAACCGCACCGCCAGCGTCGCGGAGTTCAAGTCCATGGTGCGCACGCTGCACGAGGCCGGCATCGAGGTGATCCTCGACGTCGTCTACAACCACACGGCCGAGGGCAACCACCTGGGCCCGACGATCAACTTCCGCGGCATCGACAACGCCGCGTACTACCGCCTCGTCGACACCGACCTGCGGTTGTACAAGGACTACACCGGCACCGGCAACAGCCTCAACGCGCGGCACCCGCACGTGCTGCAGCTGATCATGGACTCGCTGCGCTACTGGGTGACCGAGATGCATGTCGACGGCTTCCGCTTCGACCTCGCCGCGACGCTGGCCCGCGAGCTGCACGACGTCGACCGGCTGAGCGCGTTTTTCGACCTGGTCCAGCAGGACCCGATCGTGAGCCAGGTGAAGTTGATCGCCGAGCCGTGGGACGTCGGCGAGGGCGGCTACCAGGTGGGGAATTTCCCGGGTTTGTGGACCGAGTGGAACGGGAAGTATCGCGATACTGTGCGTGACTACTGGCGGGGCGAACCCGCAACCCTCGGCGAGTTCGCGTCCCGGCTAACCGGGTCGTCGGACCTGTACGAGGCGACGGGCCGGCGGCCCAGCGCCAGCATCAACTTCGTCACGGCCCACGACGGCTTCACGCTGAACGACCTGGTCTCGTACAACGAGAAGCACAACATGGCCAACGGCGAGGACAACCGGGACGGGGAGAGCCACAACCGCTCGTGGAACTGTGGCGTCGAGGGCCCCACCGACGACCCCGACATCCTGGCTCTGCGCCGGCGCCAGATGCGCAACTTCTGGGTAACCCTGATGGTGAGCCAGGGCACGCCGATGATCGCCCACGGCGACGAGTTGGGCCGCACCCAGAACGGCAACAACAACGTGTACTGCCAGGACTCCGAATTGGCTTGGATGGACTGGTCGTTGGTCGATAAGAACGCCGACCTGCTGGCATTCGCCCGGAAGGTCACCACCCTGCGCAGAAAACATCCGGTGTTTCGCCGGCGCCGGTTCTTCGAGGGTGAGCCGATCCGAACCGGCGACGAAGTGCGCGACATCGCCTGGTTGACGCCCGGGGGCCAGGAGATGACGCATGAGGACTGGGGCAAGAGCTTTCACAAATGTGTGGCGGTGTTCCTCAACGGCGAAGCCATCACCGCCCCGAACGCCCGCGGGGAGCGGGTGGTCGACGATTCGTTTCTGTTGTGCTTCAACGCCGATGACCAACAGGTGTTCGTGATGCCGCATGCCGACTACGCGCAGGAGTGGACCGTGGAACTGGACACCAATGATCCGATCGGCGCAGGTGGCCGGGTCGTCAAAGCCGATGAGCAGGTAGTCGTGCCGTCAAGGTCACTGCTCGTTTTGCGTAAGACGTTGTGACGCATGGCCTTACCGATACTTTCCACCTACCGGTTACAGCTGCGCGGGGAGGCGAGCGGGTTCGCGTTCACCTTCGCTGACGCCGAAAAAATGCTCGACTACCTCGGCACCCTCGGAGTGTCGCACCTGTACCTGTCGCCGATCATGACGGCGGCGTCCGGTTCGAATCACGGGTACGACGTCACCGACCCGACCACCGTGTCCCCCGAACTGGGCGGCCGCGAGGGGCTGGAGCGGCTGTCCGCGGCGGCGCGCGAGCGCGGCCTCGGGGTGATCGTCGACATCGTGCCCAACCACGTGGGCGTCGACCAGCCACAGCAGAACGCGTGGTGGTGGGATGTGTTGCGCCACGGCCGTTCCTCGGAATACGCCACCTACTTCGACATCGACTGGGACCTCGACGACGACGGCCGGATCATCCTGCCGATCCTCGGCTCGGACGAGGATGTCGCCGACCTGAAGGTAAACGGGGACCTCCTGCGACTGGGCGATCTGGCCTTGCCGATCGCGCCCGGAACGTCCGAGGGCACGGGCCCGGAGGTGCACGACCGCCAGCACTACCGGATGGTGGGCTGGCGCAACGGGGTCTGCGGTTACCGTCGTTTCTTCTCGATCACCTCGCTGGCCGGTCTGCGTCAGGAGGACCGTGCCGTCTTCGAGGCCACCCACGCCGAGGTGGCGCGATGGTTCGCCGAGGGACTCGTCGACGGGATCCGCATCGACCACCCCGACGGATTGTCCGATCCCTGCGGGTATCTGGCGTGGTTGCGCGGGTTGGTGGGGCCGGACGCCTGGATCGTCATCGAGAAGATCCTGGGCGTCGACGAGGCGCTGGAGCCCACCCTGCCGGTGGACGGAACCACCGGCTACGACGTGTTGAGGGAAGTGGGCGGCGTCTTCGTCGACCCGCAGGGGGCGCCGGCGCTCACGGCGCTGGTCGAGTCGGCGGGTGTGGACTACGAGGCGACGCCAGAGATGCTGGCGGAGCTGAAGATTCGCTCGGCAACCGACACGCTGGGCAGCGAGCTGCGCCGGCTGCGGCGCGCCGTCGTGGCGGCGGCCGGCGCCGACGACCCGCTGCTGCCCGACGCGGTGGCCGCGCTGCTCACCCACATCGACGTCTACCGCAGCGACTATCCGGGGCTGGCCGCCGTCATGCCGGCCGCGATGGCCGAAACACAGGCGGCCTCACCGGAACTGGCGTCCGCCCTGCAGGTTCTCGCCGCGGCGCTCGCCCGCGGTGGAGAGCCGGCGACCCGCCTGCAGCAGTTGTGCGGCGCGGTGACTGCCAAGTCGGTCGAGGACTGCTACTTCTACCGCGACGCCCGCCTGGTGTCGCTGAACGAGGTCGGCGGCGAACCGCACCGCTTCGGCGTCGGCGCGGCGGAATTCCACCAGAGCGCGGCCACCCGCGCCCGGATGTGGCCGCAGACGATGACGACACTGACCACCCACGACACCAAGCGCGGCGAGGACGTGCGGGCGCGGATCGGCGTGCTCTCGCAGGTGCCCTCGCTGTGGACCGAGTTCGTCGCACGCTGGGAGATCGCCGCGCCCTCGCCGGACCCGGCGACCGCACAGTTCCTGCTGCAGAACATCTTCGGCGTCTGGCCCGTCAGCGGAGAGGTCACCGACGAACTGCGTGACCGGCTGCACGCTTACGCCGAGAAGGCGATCCGGGAGGCAGCCTGGCACACAACGTGGAACGATCCCGACACCGACTTCGAGGACGCGGTGCACAAGTGGCTGGACACGGTGCTCGACGGCCCGGTGGCCGGCCAGCTCACCGAGTTGGTCGGGCAGCTCAACCCGCACGCGGCCAGCGACGCGCTCGGCCAGAAGCTCCTCGCGCTCACCGTGCCCGGGGTTCCCGACGTCTACCAGGGCACCGAACTGTGGGACGACAGCCTGGTGGACCCGGACAACCGCCGGGCCGTGGACTACGCCGCCCGGCGCGCGGCCCTGTCGACCCTGGAACACCCCAAGATGCGGGTGGTCACCACGGCGCTGCGGCTGCGGCGCGCGCATCCAGAAACCTTCAGGCAGGGCGGCTACCTTCCGGTGCTCGCCGACGGCGAGGCCAGCGAGCATGTCATCGCCTTCCGGCGCGGTGACGACGTCGTCGTCGCGGTGACGCGCTGGACCGTGCGCCTCAAGGAGAAGGGCTGGGGCAACACCGTCCTCCCCCTACCCCCCGGCACCTGGAAGGACGCGCTCACCGGCGCCATCGCGGACGGACCGACGTCGGCCGCACAACTGTTCGCCGACCTTCCCGTCGTCCTACTGGAGCGCCACCATGACTGAATTCCGGGTCTGGGCACCCAAACCCGAGCTCGTGCGCCTCGACGTCGACGGCCAGGTGCACCCGATGACGCGGTCGGATGACGGTTGGTGGCATGCGGACGTGGACACCGCACCGGACGCGCGCTACGGATACCTGCTCGACGACGATCCGACGGTGCTGCCCGACCCGCGGTCGCCCCGCCAGCCCGACGGAGTGCACGAGCGCTCCCAGTTGTGGGACCCCGGTCGGGTGGCGTGGACCGACGGTGACTGGGCCGGGCGCCCGGTCGACGGCGCGGTGATCTACGAACTGCACCTGGGCACCTTCACCCCGCAGGGCACGTTCGACTCAGCCATCGAAAAGCTCGACTATCTGGTCGATCTCGGGGTCGACTTCGTCGAGCTGATGCCGGTGAACTCCTTCGCGGGCACCCACGGCTGGGGATACGACGGCGTGCTGTGGTATAGCGTCCACGAACCCTACGGCGGTCCCGACGGGCTGGTCCGGTTCGTCGACGCCTGCCACGCCCGCGGGCTCGGCGTGCTGATCGACGCGGTGTTCAATCACCTTGGGCCGTCGGGCAATTACCTACCCAAGTTCGGCCCCTACCTCTCCTCCGGCAGCAACCCCTGGGGCGAGGGCATCAACATCGCCGACGCCTACTCCGACGAGGTGCGCCGCTACATCATCGGCTGCGCGCTGCGTTGGATGCGCGACTTCCACGCCGACGGCCTGCGACTCGACGCCGTGCACGCGCTGGTGGACACCACGGCGATCCACATCCTGGAGGAGCTGGCCACCGAAACCGATTGGCTGTCAGAAGAACTGGGCCGCCCGCTGTCGCTGGTCGCCGAGAGCGACCTCAACGACCCACGACTGATCACCGGACGGGACCGTGGCGGCTACGGGCTGACGGCGCAATGGGCCGACGACATCCACCATGCGATTCACACCGCGGTGTCGGGTGAGCGCCAGGGCTACTACGCCGACTTCGGCTCCCTGGCGGCGCTGGCGCAGACGCTGCGCCACGGGTATTTCCATGCCGGCACCTACTCGTCGTTCCGGCACCGCCGCCACGGGCGGCCGCTCGACGTCGCGAGCATCCCGGCCACCAGGCTGGTCGCCTACACCTGCACGCACGACCAGGTGGGCAACCGCGCGCTCGGCGACCGGCCCTCGCAGAACCTGACCGCCGGCCAGTGCGCCGTGAAGGCAGCGCTCGCGCTCGGAACCCCCTTCACCGCAATGCTGTTCATGGGTGAGGAGTACGCGGCGTCGACGCCCTTCCAGTTCTTCAGCTCGCATCCCGAGCCCGAACTGGCCAAGGCCACCGCCGAGGGACGCAAGGCCGAGTTCGCCGAGCACGGATGGGACGCCGACGACATCCCGGACCCGCAGGACCCGGAGACCTTCCAGCGCTCCAAGCTGAAGTGGGACGAGGTCGGCACCGGTGACCACGCCCGCCTGCTCCAGTTCTACCGCGACCTGATCGCCCTGCGGCGCAGCGACCCCGACATGGCCGACCCGTGGCTGGGCGACCTGACCGTCGATTACGACGAAGACGAGCGGTGGATCGTCGTGTCCCGCGGCGCGGTCCGCATCGTGTGCAACCTGGGCGAGGACCCGGTGAAGGTGCCGGTGAGCGGTGACGTGGTGCTCGCGTGGGGGGAGCCGGCCGTCGACGCCGACAGCACGGTTCTGGAGGGCCATTCGGTCGCGGTCCTGCGCTGAGCGCGCCGGCCGCCGCTTGGGTACAGTGGAGCCATCACTTAAATGGGCTAACTAACGCGGGGCCGCGCGGGAAGGGGTTCGTCGATGGCCCGCACCGAGAACGACACCTGGGATCTGGCGTCCAGCGTCGGCGCGACGGCAACCGCCGTCGCCGCTTCCCGGGCGATGGCGTCCCAGGGGCCCGATCCGTTGCTGAACGACCCGTGGGCCGATCCGCTCGTGCGCGCGGTGGGCATCGACACCTTCGTCAAGCTGATCGACGGCGAACTCGGCCCCGGCAACGATCCCCTGCTGAGCCGCCGGGCGATGAACGAGCAGATCACGGTGCGCACCCGGTTCTTCGACGACTTCTTCGTGCGGGCAACGGCTTCCGGCATCCGCCAGGCCGTCATCCTGGCCTCCGGGCTGGACACCCGCGCCTACCGGCTGCCGTGGCCCGCCGGCACCGTGGTGTACGAGATCGATCAACCGGAGGTCATCGAGTTCAAGACGCGGACCCTCGCCGGTCTCGGGGCCGAACCCGCTGCGGAGCGGCGCACCGTGGCCGTCGACCTGCGCGACGACTGGCCGGCGGCGCTCACCGACGCCGGATTCGACGCCGCCGAGCCGACCGCCTGGAGCGCCGAGGGCCTGCTGGTCTACCTGCCTCCCGAGGCGCAGGACCGGCTGTTCGACAACATCATGGGCCTGTCGGCGCCGGGCAGCCGGATCGCCACCGAGCACATGGACATGCGCCGCATCCCGGAGGACTGGGCCGAGCGGCTCACCGAGCGGTCGCGGCGCATCGGCTCCAACATCAACCTGGCAGAGCTGTTCTACACCGGCGACCGCAACACCGCCGCGGACTACCTCGCGGCCCACGGCTGGCGGCAGGACATCCGGACCACCGAACAGGCCTACGCCGCCAACGGTTTCGGGGTGCCGCAAGACGAGTTTGCCTCGTTCGGCGACGCCTTCGGTTACCTGACGGCGTACCTCGACTAATTGGGCGGTCGAAACCCTCGTCATCGCCCTTCCGGCTACGGGCGGCGGCTCCGCGAGCGCCCGAAAGCCGGAGGCGTCGGGCCGTCGAAGACCCAGCCGAGCCCGGCACGCCGAAGCGCGCTTGCCGCGAGGAGCGAACCGGCGACCCCGGCGATGAGTCCGACCGCGACGAGCGTCGCCGTCGACTGAACCCCGAGCTTGACGAGAACGATTCGTGATCCCGAAGCCATCACGATGTGGATCAGGAAGATGTCGAGGGACCGGCGACCGCAGAGTCCCAGGAACAATGACGCCCATTCCCCCCGGGCACACAGCAGCACGGCGAATGACATCAGCACCGAGAGAGCAACGCCGAGCGCGACGGTCGACACCGTGCGCTCGGACCAACATGTCGTCGGAGGTGTCGGCCGCAGGTGCACGGCCACCGCCACGCCGGCCGAAAACAGGCCGCCGCCGGCCAACCCGGCGGCCAGCGAGGGCAGCGACGCCAACGCCGACCGGAGCCGACGCACACCGCACACCATCCCGCCGACGAAGAACACCACCAGGCCGAGTCCCTGGGTGCCGATCACCCCGTCGTCGAGGCCCCAGAAGGCGACGCTGAGGATCGCCGACGCAGCCAGGATCCAGGGACCCCGTGTGGACCGCCACGGCCGCATCGGCACCAGAACCAGCGTGGCCAGCACGAGGAACGGCAAGTACCACAACTGGCCCTTCGGAGCCCACAGCTCGAGCAGGAAGCCAACGGAGCCCGGATGGTTGACGATTCCCGCGGCCCAGATCTGGATGACCCCTTGCAGCTGGGACCACAGCACGTACACGAATATCAACCGAAAGGACCGCTCGTACAGGTACGCCGGCAGGGACCGTTTGGCCACCGCGTCCCTCACGAAAACCCCTCCGAGAAAGGCGAATACAGAGAGACCCCAAAGACTGAGCACCCGGTCCATTGCAGGGAACCAGTCGCCGCGGCCCAGCAGGTGTGCGGCGTCGAGTCCCCGCAGCACGTGCACGAGGACGACCGAGACGATGGCGATACCACGGGCGACGTCGACGCTCGCGTCCCGCTCCGGCTTGGTTGCCCTCCCGGGGACTTTGTCCCGTGTCACGCCGGTACTCTTCAGAGTCATTCCATCAACGCCTTCGCGGCCGGTTTCGGAGTAAAATCGTTTCGCACCACGCCGAAGTTCTGCTCGATGTCGTGCGGGTCGGTGCCCTCGTCGCGAAGCTCGTAGTAGATCAGCGGCCCCGCCCAGTCCCACTGCCGGACCTGGCGGCGGGCCGCCACGATGCTCTCGGCCTGTTCCCCGGGAGACAGCGCGGCGGAGTCGCGACCGGTGGCCGCGCCGAACTCGGTGATCCAGATCTTCTTCCCGGAGTCGCCATGCCGGACCATGAGGTCGCGCAGCTTCGGCAGATCGTTGAATCCCCCCGTGAAGCCGCGCGGTTCCGCCATCGGTAACCACGGGAAGCTGTAGGGGTGAATGGCGACCGCGTCGGCGAGTCGCGCGGCACCGTTCGCGTAGAGCCGCTCGAGAAAGGTTCGCTGAGAGAGCCTTTCACCGTCGGTTGCGTCGGTCCCCCGGGTGAGCCCCCCCGTCAGCAGGGTGGCACCCGGGTCCGCGGCGCGAACCGCGCCGGCCGCGGCCCGGAACAACTCTCCGTAGGCATCCGGATCCGGCCGGGGCTGCCAGAAGTCGCCGGAATTGGGCTCGTTCCAGATCTCCCAGGTACGCACGCCGAGGGACGCATAACGCGTGGCCGCGGCATGCGCGAACTCGGCGTAGTCGGAAAAACGTTGCGGCGGACTGTGACTCGTCGTGCCCGGGGCGCGTGCCCAGTCGGGTGTGTAGTCGAGGATGGCGACGACGTTCATCCGTCGCAGCGACGCCTCGTGTACCACGCGATCCGCGTAGGCCCAGTCGAACCGTCCGCGCTCACCTTCGATCCCCGACCAGTCGAAATCCGCCCTGACCCACGTGACCTTCATCGCCGCCAGCAGGTCGAATTCGCGGCTGATGGTCGCGGCGTCGCCGTCGACGATGTTGATGCACATGCCGAGCTGAACGGGGCCGAGTGGTGTCCAGTGCGACAGGGCGAGGGCGGCGATCAGTCCGACGGGCACGACCAGCCACGCGAGGGCTAGTCGTGCGTGCCGCGGGAAACGCCGCCCGAACCTCAACTCGCGGATCCCTCCGCCAAAGCGCGGGTCACCACGTCGGCGATCCGAACCGGTTGGCCCGGGGCGGGATCCGTCCGGTAGTCGCGCAGCGGCCGCTCGAGCGCGGCCCGCAACGCCGCCACGTCGTTGGACCGGAACGTCGAGTGGCATGCACCCGAGACGCGGGCGGCCTCGACGAGGCCGGGCCTGTCGGCGATCAGCACCGGGACACCGGCGCGCGCCGCTTCGGCGACCACCAGCCCGAACGGCTCCAACCACACCGAGGGGACAACGAGCACGTCGATCTCGTCGAAGAACCGGGTGTGATCGACGTGGCCCCGCCACTCCACCTGGCTCGGCGCGCGGCCTCTGAGCCGGTCGACGAAAGAGGGGTCGCCCTCGCCCGCCACGATCAGGCGCCTGTCGGTGCGCTCGATCGCGGCCAGGAGAACGTCCACGCCCTTGGCATCGGTCACCCGACCCAGGTAACCGACCGTCGACGGCACACCTGTGGCGCGGGGCGCGTCGGTGGAATCCACGCTTGCGGCCGCCGCGGTCGGGTGCACGACCACCGCGTCGGTGAAGTCGGCGAGGCCTCGTCGCCCGTGCTCTGCCAGCACTGCCCTTGACACGCCGACGATCTGGCCCCCCGGCCAGCGTCGGCGGCTCGCGCCAACCCGCGGAGCGCACGGCCGGCAGACGCGGTCGCAGACCGCGCCGTTCCACAGAGTTGTCGAGTTGCACAGCAGGCCGTAGTCGTGGACGACATGCACGAGCGGGATGCCGCGCTCCGCGGCGACCACCCACGGCGCATACCCCCAGCCCCGCAGGTTGTGGCTGATGACGACGTCGGGGCGCACTTCGTCGAGGATGCGATCGACGCGTGAGCGGGCGGACAAAGAAAGGGTGTCGACCGCGTGCCACAGCGCGCGCCGGGCGAATCCGCGCCGCCGGCCGTCGAAGGGCCAGAACATGTTTGGGATCGCGTGCGCCGACACCTCGCCCGAACCACGGCCACGCGGCCGGAGCCCGCGGTTGTGCACGAGAAAGCCGGCGTCTTCGAGCTGTTCGCCGAACGAGCCCACCACGCGCTCGGCGCCACCGTACCGGGCGGGTGGCACGAGCGAGGACAACTGCAGAATCACTCGCGCTTGCCGCAATGTCGCCTCCATCGGGTAGGGAACGGGATCGCTTGTCAGGACAGCGGTACGGCCCGCCGCCATGCCGCCCGTTCGCGCAGGAACTCCAACCCGACGGCCACGAACGACCCGAGCACCAATCCGGCGATCGCGCCCACCCCGGCATGAATGAGGAGATGCAGCCGCGACGATGGCCGCGGCACCACCGCCGGACCCACCGCCGTGACTTTGACGTTGCCGTTCTCGACGCGAGACACGGCCTGGCCGATCTGCGCCAGTGTGGCGTCCGCGATGCGGGCCGCCATCACCGGATCGTTGTACTCCACGCTCACGTCCAGAATGGCCTTGTCTGCCGAACTCTTCGAGGTCACGCGTCCGGTGAGCGTCAACGGCGTTTCGTCGAGGTGCAGCCCGTTTACGACCGGGGTCAGCACCGGGGTGGTCTTGCCCAGCTGCGCGTAGCTGGTCATCCGGTCCAGGATGTACTGGGAGCCGTTGGCCATCGCGTACGGCGTCCTGGTTTCCGGCGAAGCGACCGAGAACAACCCCTCGGCGGTCGCCTTGTACATCGGCGGATTGAACACGGCGAAGATCGCCCCCATCGCCGCCATCGCCCCGGTGATGGCGGCGATGATGAGCCACCTGTGCATCATGGCCCGCAGCGCGGTATCGACTCTCATGCCACTCCCCTCGTCCGAACGACGTCCGCCGCGCGACGGCTGGCTTCGCGCACCCTGCGGGTGAGCTTGGTGTCGTCCCTGGTGCGGTGCAGCCTCGCCTCGTGGTAGTGGTCGAGCGCCAGGCTGGCGTGGGTGAAACCGCCGTACAGCCAACGGGATCGGCGGTCGGGACGCACGATCGCGAAATCGTGATAGGTGGTGATCGTCGAACTCCAGCGGTTTTTCGCGACCCCGGGCCCGGTTGAGAGGTTGAGCGCGGTCCGCCTCAGCGAGACCGCATCCTCCAGCGCGTTGTAGATCAGCATCGTGTTGAGGCTGAAGTCCCAGTAGCGGGGGTCCAGGCCACTGACGGACACGTAGTCGGTGCGGCCGTCGGACAGCACGAGTTGGGCCGCCACAGGCTCTGAGGCGTGCTCGGCCACGTAGATGCGGGCGAGCCCGTATTCGGCGAAGTGTTGCACCGTGTCGGCCAGGAATGCGCTTTCCATCCCGCCGAGGATGTCGGCGTGCTCCACCTTGCCCGGCATCGCGGCGCGCATGCGGTGCAGCTCCACGAGTTTGGGCACCGTCGCGTCGAGTTCTGCGACGTCCGAGGCGCTCCGAAAAGTCATCGAGCCGAGCTTCGCCGAGCGGTTGCGGCTACGGCGGATCGATTCCCGCACGTTGCGCTTGAGCCGCGACTTGAGGCCGGCCACATCGGTCGGCAGGTCGTCGAAGACGACACACGGACGTGTCTTGATGTGCCGAAGCATCGCGTTGGCATGGTCGTCCAGCCATTGCGGCACCAACCAGCCCTGGGTAGGCCCGAGGGAAAGGTGCGCCCAGTTCCAGCCTTCCAGCGATTCGAGGTGGTGGAGCACCGCCCGCATGACGTCACTCGTGCGCTCGGGCCGGGCGAGCACCTGGACAACCTCGGTCAGGGCCTGGTGGCGCCCCGTGCCCAGGGGCTGTAGGCAGGTGGCGCCGACCCCGGCCACGCCCCTGTGGCGCCGGTAGAGCGGCGCGAAGCCGATGAGCGAGTCGCTCTGTGCGTGGTCCCGCACCGCGACGCACTCCAGGTCGGCCTCGGGTACGTAGTACTTCGCCCACGTCTCGGCCCATGCCGGGTGTTCGAACGGCGAGCCGGGCGCCGCATCCTCGTGCAGGCCGGCCCACTCCTTGCGGATCGCGGCCAGCTCGTCGAATCGGCGAACCGCGGTGACCTCGATCCGCCCGTTCATCGCGGTCCTCCCGCGAGGGCCGGCGTCGCCGAAATGGCCTGCGGCGGAGAGCTCTCCGGCCTCAGGGCCGCGGCGCGGAAGGTTTGGGCGAGGAAACGAGAAACCGCCCAGCCCAACGCCAGCACGTTGTCCAGCGTCCGCCAGCGCATGATCGGGGCGTCCAGGCTACGGCGGATCCGCACGTTGTTGCGGTAGTAGCTCCACCAGGACACCTCCGCGCTGATTCCCGTGCAGTCGAAGTCACAGAGGAAATCGGCGAGGGGCAGGGGCGGCGACGCGGCGGCGGCACGCATGATCAGCAACTGATCGGCCGCCAGGCCGAACTCCTCGTCGTACCCACCCAACTCCCAGAACAGGTCGCGCCGTATCGCGCTGGCCTGGTGCGGGATCGGGCGCTGCATGATCGCGGAGTTGAACATCTTGAAGGGGACGAACCCGAGGGTGGAGTGCACACCCCCGTCCGGACCCACCACGCGAGCGAGGCCGTACATCCACCCCGGACGACGGTCACCGCATTCATCGATCGCGGCCGCGACGCGCGTCAGGACCCCGGCGTCGCCGAAGACGTCGCCGGCATGCATGAACCACAGGTACTCGCCGCGGGCCAGGCGGGCACCCTTGTTCATCGCGTCGTAGCGGCCGCGGTCCGGCTCGCTCACCCAGGTCCCGTCGAAGCCGGCCGCCAGCCACTCCCGGGAGCCGTCGGTCGAGCCGCCATCGATGACGATGTGTTCGAAGTCGCAATAGAATTGGGACCGTAGCGATTCGACCGTGCGCTGCAGACCTTCCAGGTTCTGGAAGGTGATCGTCACGATGCTGTATAGCGGTTTCGCCACCAGCTCTCCTTCATGATCGTGCTGTCGTGTCCGGTTGGGAGCGTCCCGCCGTCGGAGTGGGACGTGCCAGCGCGCGGTCCTGCCTTCGACTTCTGAAACAGGCGGCGGTATTCGGGTGGGAGGACAAGCGCGGGGTTGTCCTTGCGCAATTCGACGAGGAGCTCGAACTGCTCACGGATGCGACGCTGGCGCGCCGGCCGGCGGGCGAGGGCCCGGATCATCTCGGCCGCCGATGGGGCGTCATCGAACTGCCAGTCGTCGGGCAGCATCGAATGGTAGGCGGCGTTGCGCCGCATCACTACCGGAAGCCCGGCCTGCATGGCGTCGATCGCCGCGATCGGCAGGGCGGCCTCCCATCCCGCCGTGTGCAGGTACACGGTCTGGCTCGCCATCGCGGCCGGGACCTGCTCTACCGGTAGCCAGCCGGTCACCGACACACCGGCCGATTCCAGGGCGTCGCGCGCATTGCCGGCCCCATCGCCAACCCAGGTGGCGTGAACGTCACCGGCGTCGGCGAGCATCGTCACGATCCGGACGAACAGGCCCGGATCCTTCTGTGGGGCAACCCTTCCCACCGTCACGATCCGCATCGCGGCCGCGTCCGCGCCGGGCATGGAACCGAAGGCCGAGGTCGCCGGCGCCGGGGAGAAGGAGTTCAGCAGGTGAACCACGTCGGCCCTCGACGCCAGCCGCCTGGCGAGCCCGGCCTCGTGGGGACTCACGCACACGAACGCGCCCGTCCGTCGCGCAAGGAGAAACTCGACACCGTGAAAAGCCCACCTGCGCATCGGGGAAACGTCGCGCCGCTCGAATGCGAAGCAGTGGGGGCTGTAGACGATCGGCGTGTGCCCGAGGGCAAGCCGCAGCCGCCCCACCCCGCCGGCCATCGACGAATGCAGGTGAACGATGTCCGGGTTGTCCTCCTTGACCGCCGACCCGATCGCCCGCCACAGGTTCGCCAAGCCCGGACCGACGATGCGCGCCGCGGTGAACGGGGACGATCCGCCGAGTTCCGTCAGCAGGCCCGATCCGCGATCCTGTGCCAGCAGCATCGATTCGACGCCGTGGTCGCGGACGGCCCGGGCGTATCCGATGATCGCGGAGCCGGTTCCCGCCGAGAACGTCTCCGTGACGTGCAACACGCGCAACGGCACGCGCCTCCCGTCGTCGTGTGCGGGCTTGGCGCCCGCGAAGATTTTGTCGGCGGCGCCGGCCCACGTGAATCGGGCGGCGTTGCTTCGCGCGCGTGCGGCAAGCTCATGGCGAAGGTCGGTGCTGGAGAGGATCCGCCTGACCACTTCGACGCAGCGGTCCCAATCTCCCGGCGGGAAGCCGCATCCGCTCTCGCCGGCCACTTCGGTCAACGCGGAGCCCGTCGCATACACCGCGGGGCACCCCAGCCTGCCCGCCTCGACGATCGGCAGTCCGAAACCCTCGTAGCTGGACGCGGCCACGAGCACTCCGGCGGTGCCGTACAGCCGCCGCAGCTGCCGATCGTCGATGCGGCCGAGGAAACACACGGCGCTGGGGCGGTCCGGCGCGACGTCGCGGAATACCTGCTGGGCGCCCCCGACCACGACGACGGGCACGCCGCCGCCGGAAAGCGCACCGGCCGCGGCGATCACATTCTTGTGCGGAGCCAGGTTGCCGACGATCAGGGCGTACGACCCGGGAGCGAATGGGAGCGGGGTGCCCGCATCCGCGAGGGGCCGGGCGTCCACATGGTCGGCCCCGCAGGGGGCCAGCTCGAATCGGCGTTCCGGAACGCCCAACACGGAGGAGAGTTCCGTCCGGCTGAACGACGACACCGTGAAAAGCCGCGTCGCGGTTCGCGACAGCACCGTGTACATGAAGCGGTACCAGACGATGAAGGCCAACCGGAACGTGCCCGGGCAGCGAAACGGCATGGCGTCGTGCATGACCACGGTCTGCTTGCGCTTGAGAAGCGGGGCGGGCCCGGCAAGCGAATACAGGTGCGCTCCCCGGGACAGCCACGGCAACGCCAGTTGCTCGAACAGCTGGCCCCGAAGGCGGGACCGGACGATCCGGAAGCGCCCCGCCCAGGGCGGTTCCGTCGCATCCCGCGGCACGATCAGCGTCACGTGTGGCGCGATCGGCGTGGCGCTGACGGCGCGCATCACCCCCGTCGCGTACCGCTGCGTACCGGACGCGGGCTGCGCTAGCCACTTGCCGTTGACGCACACCGAAACGCTGCGCCCGCCGTTCACCGTCACGGGACCAACTCCGCGACGGTGTGGCCGGACTGTGGCTGCGACACGTCTTCCCGCCCGGTCGATCTCGGGAGGCGTCGCACCGCCGGATAACTGAGTAAGGCCGCCGGGCACGCCCACGTCAGCCAGTCGGTGAAGTCGAGCGGCCAGGGCCGCTCGGTCAGCGACAGCATGAAGACCGGCAGCAGCACGCACCCGATGACCAGGCTGTAGCCGCGCCGGGACTGCCAGATCAGCACGCCCAGCGCGGCAAGGTACAGAACGAGGCCCAGGAGCCCGGTCGAGAACAACACCTGCAGCCATTGATTGTGAACGGAGTACGACGCGGACGGGTCGATCATCCCGCTGTCGCGCACGTGCTGCCATCCGTACATCCCGGTTCCGTGGATCAGGGTGGCCGGGTCGGTGAGGGCCTCCCGCGCCATGATCCACAACGCGGCCCGTCCGTGGTAGGCGTCCGGGTCGGTGGTCAGGAACGGTGTCACGAAGCCGATCACGGCCATCGCGCCAAGCCCGGCGTACAGCAATGCGTTGCGTACCGGTGCCGCGGCGTTTCCCCTTCGGACGTTGGGTCGAAACACAAGCAGGGCAAGGAAAGTGACGGCGGCGGCGGTCATGCCCGAGCGGCCGCCGGTCATGAGGGCGAGACACAGGATGTAGCCGCTGAGGGCAGGACCCTCCCACGAGCCGAAACCCAGGTAGACGAACGGCATCGCCAGCGCGAGATACATTGCCAGGGCGTTCTCGTTCTCCATGGTGCCCCGGAAGTCGAAGTCGAACAGCCCGCATTTGTCCGACGTGAAAGTGCCCACGCTGCAGGAGAAGACACTGAAGTCTCGCTGGATCAGGAACGTGAAGCCGCTCGCAATCGCGGCGATCGTGCACGCCGTGCCGACGCCGATGTGAATTCCCAATCCCCGCGGCGCCACCGTGCATGCGAGGACGACAGTCAGGAAGACCAGCGAGAAGGGCCGGAAGGGGTTGTCGCCGTGCAGCAACGCCGACTCCGCCGAAACGACTTCGATCAGCATGAAAAGCACTGCGGGAAGGTTGATCAGCGTACCGCGCCGCTTGAGCATCACCACGAAGACTGCGGTGGCGCTGACGGCCAGCAGCACCAGGATCAACCGGTTGGCTTGGTGTGCCAGGTCCGGCTTGACCCAGGTCACGGTCTTGTAGGCGTTGCGCACCTTGGTCCATTTGCCGAGGTAGGTCACGGCCACCTCGACCAGGCTGGTGGTCGTCACGATGATCACGGCGCCGAACGTCGCGGTGCGCGACCACTCCCCCGCCGCTCGGATTTTCCGCAGCCCGCTGAACAGGATCAGAACGGCCACCACGCTGAGGGTGACCATGACCGCGGTGGTGATCGAGTCAGCCACGGGGTGCCTTCCCGGGCGCCTCGGCGCGGGGTGACGCGATCCGGTTCGCGACCACCGCCCCGGGCACCAGCTGACAGGCGGCCACGGTGATCGCCGAGGCCCACACGGGACCGGACGGGCCCCAGGATCCGGCCAGGACCCACGAAAGCGGAAGGTTCACGAGAACGAGAACGACGACGCAGACCGCCTGGAAGCGCAGCTGTTCCGGCGAGATCAGCATGATGCCGGAGGTGAGGTGCAGCGACTGCACCACCAGCAGCGCGGCGAACGCGAGAAGCATGGACCACCCCGGGCGTGCGGTCCCCGCGCTCATCCATACGACGACAACGGGGCTCAGCGCCACAAAGCAGCCCGCGGCGACCACCCCGGCGCCACCGAGGATCTTCAGTCCCGTCAGCCAGCTCCTCCGAAGTGCGTCGACGGCCAGGTTGTCGGCCGCGAAGTGAGGCCACAGCGCCAGTCCCGCAACGGAGATGACCGACCACAGCGGCGCGTAGAGCTGGGCCACGTAGGAATAGCCGGACAGCGCCACCGGGGCGACGCGGTGCGCGAGCACGATGCGGTCCGACTGCAGCGCCAGCGGCAGCCCGATCATCACGACGAACATCGGTGCGGCAGTTGCGGATATCGCAGCACCCGGGAATCGCCTCGGGCGCAGCACCTTGCGCAGCAGCCCGCCCATGATCCGCTTGTCGGTGTGCCGGGCCCGCATGGCCGACAGGACATAGCCGAGCAGCAAACCGACCGGAATCGGCAGCGCGTACGCCAGCGGCGGGGCGTGCATCAGGTACAGCGCGGCCGTCATCGCGAGGGACGCCGGGCCGGAAACCCCGCCCAGGACAACGGCTTCGTGCAGTCGCCCACTCCCCCGGAGCACGTCCGCCCCGAGGGCAAAGGGTATCGAAACGCTGAACGCCGACAGCGCCAGCACGGCAGCGAGATTGGCCCCGTCGCCGACGCCGCCGTGCATGCCCAGCAGCGCCGGCCAGACTCCGGCCAGGCCGAGGACGACGGCGAGCAAGCCCAGCACGACGGCGGCCGCCAGGGTGGTGCGGATAGCCGTGAGCATGGTCCGCCGAAACTGCTCGGTCGCCGACGGCGAGTCGTGCGCTTGCGTTCGTCCGGTGGCGACTGCCGCGCCCGCGCCGAGGTCCGCAAACATCAGGAGCTGACTCAGCGTCGCCACGAGCATCACGACACCGAACTGATCGATACCCACGGCGAGTGTCGTCAGCCGCGCGACCACCAGCCCGCAGACCGCGCTTACGGGGAGCACCACCAAGCGCGCGCCGCCCGAGGTCAGTATCAGCCGCCAGATAGGTTGCGGCTCAACGCTCTCCACGCCGCCATGGGCTTCACCAGGCAGGACGGTCGGCAGGGTCTTCGTCGTCATTGGCCCGGCCGCCGGGGGAACTCACGTCCATCGCCGATGCGGAGCACCATGACGTCGCCGTCGACGCGGCGCTCCGGCTTCGCTTCCGGGCGGGCCGGCGGCTCGAAGGAGGGTGCCAATTCCTGGCGTGGACGTGGCCGGGAGGGCCGGACGGGTGGCCTCCGATACCCTCTGGCCGCGCCCTTCTGGTGTCTGCCGCCGTAGCGCGACCGGATGACGTAGTAGGCGGCCCCGCCCAGGCCCACTCCGCCGAGCAGCCCGATCAACGTCTTGACCAGGGCGCCGTTGCCTTCCGGTGCGTCCGGAACGATCGCCGGCTGCACCGGCACCAGCTGAATCGGTGAATGCGGGCCGCCGCCCGCCTCCAGCGTGGCTACCGAGCGCACCAGGTTCGCCATGACGGCGTCGGCCATCCGCGCCGCGGTGTGCGGGTCGCGATCCGTAGCGGTGACCCAGAGCATCACGCCGCCGGTGGTGGTCACCTTCACGTCCGGGGCGGCGCCGTCACCGAGGTGAAGGTCGCGCATCGCTCCCTGGATTACCTGCGGCGACGTCGCGAGCTGCGCATAACTTTGCACGCGCTGCAACGCGAACTGCGAGCTCCCGAACGGGTCATTGCTGTTCGGATCGTCGACCGGGAGGGCCGTCATGCTGACGAAGGCAGCCGACTCCGCCTCGTAGGTCGGCGTCGTCGCGGCCGTCGCCGCCAGGCCCCCGAGCAGCCCGATGGCGCCGCAGAAGGGAACGACCAGCCAAATCTTGGGTCCGCGTCGGACATTTCGTCGGGCGGTCCCCTGGCGAAGTTGCAGTTCGCCGCGGGAGGCGGACGCGCCGTCCGTCACGAGTTGATGCCGGCCCCCCTCCTCTGCGTGAAGGGGCGCCGCATCTTCGGCCGCTTGCGGAGGCGCCTGGGCGTCGGCGGCGGGGGACTTGCCGAGCCGCGTCTGGGCCCATTCGCTGGTGGAAAGGCCAAGCGCTTGGGGCACACCCAGTCGCGCGCCCTCGTCCACCTGACGCCAGACGCCCGAGACGATCTGATCGAGCCCCTTGGTGAATTCTTCGGCTTCCTCGGGATTCATGGATTCCGCCGTTCCCCGTCACGTGGATGGTTACGAAGCGCCGAGGGCATTCTTTTCCTCCAGCCGTGGTTGCGGCTCCCAGCGCCGGTGGGAACGCAGGGCCGTCACCGCCCCGCCGTCAGCTCTCTGCGGCTGCCGATCGGTCTCATCGCGCGCGGCCTGGGCGTGGGCGGCCCGGCAGTCGGCGTCCACCATGAGCCGGGCCAGGTCGTGCATGTAGACCTGCGGCTTCCAGCCGAGCAGCGCCTCCGCCTTGGAGGCGTCACCGACGAGGGAGTCCACTTCGGCGGGCCGCACGTAGCGCTGGTCGAACTTGACGTACTTCTCCCAGTCGAGCCCCGCATGCTCGAACGCGACCCTGACGAAATCGCGCACCGTGTACGACGTCCCGGTCGCGAGCACATAGTCATCGGGCTCCGGTGCCTGCAACATCCTCCACATGCCGTCGACGTAGTCCTTGGCATAGCCCCAGTCCCGAGCCGCATCCAGGTTGCCCAGGTACAGCTCCCTGTCGAGGCCCGCCTTGATGCGCCCGACGGCACGCGTGATCTTGCGAGTGACGAAAGTCTCTCCCCTGCGCGGTGATTCGTGATTGAAAAGAATCCCGTTGACCGCGTACATGCCGTACGCCTCGCGGTAGTTGCGGGCCATCCAGTAGCCGTACACCTTGGCGACGCCGTACGGACTGCGGGGATGGAACGGGCTCAGCTCGTTCTGCGGCGGTGGCGTCGCGCCGAACATCTCCGAGCTCGAGGCCTGATAGAAGCGACAGTCCAGCCCGATCATGCGGATCGCCTCCAGCAGCCGAGTGGTGCCGACACCCGTCGTGTCGCCAGTGAACTCCGGCTCGTCGAAGCTCACCCGCACATGCGACTGCGCCGCAAGGTGATACACCTCGTCGGGACGGACCTTCTCGAGGAGCGTGACGAGCCGTGAGCCGTCGGTCAGGTCTCCGTAGTGCAGGAAGAGGCGCGCCCCGTCCTCGTGCGGATCGGTGTAGAGATGCTCGATCCGCGACGTGGTGAACGTGGAGGCTCGCCGGATCACACCGTGGACCTCGTAGCCCTTCTCGAGCAGTAGCTCCGCCAGATAAGAGCCGTCTTGACCAGTGATTCCGGTGATCAGAGCCTTCTTCATGCGCGCCTCCCCGGCTCCTGGGCCGCAGCTCGGCCGATCGTTGTTGCACAGCGTTTTTCGGGTCGTCCGGCGATCGTCACGACGCTCATCGACGCACCGCCTCGAGCCGGGCGCCCTCGTGATGCTCGAGGAACCAGCGGTAGGTGCTCTCCAGGCCCGATCGCAGGCCGATGGTCGGCCGCCAGCCCAGATCGCTGATCCGTGACACGTCGAGCAACTTCCGCGGGGTTCCGTCCGGGCGGGTTCGGTCCTGGACGATCCGGCCCCCGAACCCGACGACCTCGGCGACCAGTTCGGCCAGCTCGCGGATGCTGATGTCCTGTCCCGAGCCGACATTGATGATCTCGGGCGCGTCATAGGAGTCCAACAGGCACACAACGGCCCGGCCCAGGTCGTCGGAATGCAGGAACTCGCGGCGCGGCGTTCCGCTCCCCCACAGCTCGACTTCGTCGCGTCCTTCTTGCGCGGCCTCGTGGAAGCGGCGGATCAACCCCGGCAAGACGTGCGAGCCCTCGCGGTCGAAGTTGTCCCCGGGCCCATAGAGATTCGTCGGCATCGCCGAGATCCACGCCATGCCGTACTGACGGCGAACCGCGGCGACCTGCGTCAGCCCGGCGATCTTCGCCACCGCGTACGCGTCGTTGGTCGGCTCCAAATCGCCGGTCATCAGGCTGGATTCCTTGATCGGTTGCTCGGCGTGTTTGGGGTAGATGCACGACGAGCCGAGGAACAGCAGCCGGCCGACGCCCGCGGCCAGCGCGGCGTCCAAGACATTGACCTGGATCCGCAGGTTGTCGGACAGGAAGTCGACGGGGCGCGCGCTGTTGGCGACGATCCCGCCGACGCGCGCCGCCGCCACGACGACGACGTCCGGACGCACCGACCGCACGTAGGAGAAGGCGGCGTCTCGCTCCCGCAGATCCACCTCACGCGACGACACACCGAACATGTTGCGAAAGCCGGCATCACGCATGGCGCGCCAGATTGCCGATCCGGCAAGTCCCTTATGTCCGGCGACATACACCCGCGCGTCTCGCGGAATCGGTTGCGTATCAACCACGGCCATCCGCCCCTTTCGGCGTCGATCGGTTTCGCGCATCCTCGCCTCCCATCACCGGCCCCCGCGGAAGACGACCTCGGTGAAGGTCCGCAGGACGATCTTCATGTCCAGCCACAGGGACCAGTTCTCGATGTAGAAGTTGTCGTATCGGGCCCGGTCGGCGATCGAGGTGTTCCCCCGCAGCCCGCTGACCTGTGCGAGGCCGGTGAGCCCGGCCTGGACCCGGTGCCGGTGGGCGTACCGGTCGAACTGCGCGGAGAATTGCTCGACGAAGTGCGGTCGCTCGGGACGCGGACCGACCAGCGTCATGTCTCCCCGGATGATGTTCCACAGCTGAGGCAGCTCGTCGATCGAGGTGCGGCGGAGGAACCGGCCGACCGGGCCCACGCGGGGATCGGTGGCCACCGACCAGGTCGTGTCCGACTCCGCCTTGTCGGCCGGCTTCATCGTGCGGAATTTGAGCACTTCGAAGCGCTTCGCGTTTCGTCCGATCCTGGTCTGCCGGAACAGGATCCCGGGGCCGCCTTCGATGCGCACCGCGACCGCCGCCACCACCATCAACGGCCCCGCCAGCACCGCGGCCGTCAGCGCGATGACGATGTCGAACATTCGCTTGATCAGCCGCGACGGCCCGCGCAGGTTGGGCGTGCGGATCCGCATCACCGGAATGGAGCCGATGTGGTCCGCCATTCCGGTCTGCGTGTGGAAGTGATGCATGCGCGGGACGATCAGCAGGTCGGTCCGGTGACACGCGGGCGTGCGCACGGCATCAAGGAGCACGCGTTCCTGGAAGTTGCCGTCGGCGATCAGCAGCACGTCGGCGGACGTCGCCTTGACCGCCGCGTCGAGTTCGCGCAGCGTGCCGAGGCGCGGCACCTCCGCCTGGGCATGGTGGTCGTCGCCGTCGTCGACGAAACCGTGTACCGCCAGGCCGTATTCGCGATGCTCGCCGAGGATCTTGGCCAGTTCGGCCGCCAGCGGGCCACCACCGATGCAGACGGTGTGGTGCCTGGTGATTCCCGAACGTCGGCCCAGCGCGATCAACTGCGTGGTGATGACCCGTCCGCCCACCACAAGCAGGATTGCCAGGCAGGCCGTGTCGAGGAACATCAGCACGGCCTCCTTCTGGTGAAGCAGGGCGATGATGAGGGCGACGGCAGCCGCGGCGGTCAGCAATCGCGCCACGATGGTGGGCAGTTCGTCGAGGACGCTCAGGTGCAGCCGCGCGCGATACCTGCCGCCGCCCGAGAGCAGAAACAGGCCCAAGACGGCCATCACCAACACCGCATGAATCTGGTACGGCCGCCACACGATTGGGAGAGCCATCATCGCGAAATCCATGGGCGGCACGCACATCCATGCCCGGACACGGCTGAGTAGCCATACGCCCCGCCGAAGGTCGCGATCCCGGTGCGCCGCGGGAGCGTCCGTTGCCGCCGTGTCGACGACTTGCAGGCGCCCATTCCACGTTCGACCGCGGGAACCGCCAGCGACCCCGCGAGGATTCAGGACCGTACTCAGTCCGGCCTCCGGCACATCGAGGGCTTCGGGCCGCGTCATGGTGCCCGACCGACCCGAGTTGGATCCGCAGCCGCCACGGTCATCACCGGTGCCCTCCACGGTGAGACCCGACCGCGGCGGAAGTCGATGGACGGCACGCCGTCGTTGCTTGTGGTAACGAGCCGCTGATTGCGGTCATGGAAAGCCCTCCCCCTGGTGCAATTCGAAAAACCTGTTGAGCTGCCGTCCGATCGGGACGGCCGGCTCCCGTTGTCACGCCTAGGCTGACGCGTTTCCGTTCGACGGCAGGTACACGATCGCGGGCTGGTATCCCGGCGGCGCGTGGCCATTCGTCGGGAAGCCGGCCGGGACCGGGTAGGCCGCGGCGGCGGGACCGGTTGCCGCGGGCCCGTATCCCGCCGCCGGCGGACGGGTCATGACGGCGGCGAGCGGCAGCCCGTACTTGCCCGCCTTACCGCCCGCTCCGGCTGCGGCCCCCGTTGACGGGCCGCCCAGCATCATGGGCAGACCCAGGCCGCCACCGATATTCGGGTCGACCGACGCGATCGGCATCATGGCCGGGAAACCGGTCAGCATCGCGGGCGACCCGGCCGCCGCCCACCCCCAACTCGCCGGGACCGACAGGCCGCCGACGGCGGCTGCCTGACCCAGGCCCTCCATTCCGCTCAGGCCGGTGAGGGCGCCGATTCCGTCGGCGGCCGCCGCACCGTCGGCCGCCGCGGCCTCGGCCCCGTCGGCCACCGCTGCGGCCGCCGTCTGCGGAGCGAAGCCCAGGAAGGTGCTCGGGTTGAACAGCGGGGCCAAGGCGTTGGTGGCCATGAACATCGCGAACAGCGATGCGTTGTCACCGTTTTGGCCCAGGAGCATCGTCGTCAGGCTGTCGCTGGACAGATTGCCCAGGAGTCCCCCGCCCGCGGCGGACGCATTGGGTGAGGCGAGGCCCTGCAGCGTCTCGGGTATCGACGAGACCAGTTCGGACAACGTCGACTGCGCACCACCGATCGACGTGCCGGCCGACTGAGCGCCGGCCGCCGTCTGCGCGGAGAGCCCGCCGGCGCTGGTCGTCTGCGGCGCCGCGGTGAACGGTGTGACGCTCGAGGTCAGCGCCGCCGAGTTCCCGGCATAGCTGTACATCGCCGTCGCATCCTGCGCCCACATCTCGGCGTATTCTGCTTCCGTCGCGGCTATCGCCGGTGTGTTGATGCCGAGGAAGTTGGTGGCGATGAGCGCCATCAGCTGGGCGCGGTTCGCGGCAATCACCGGCGGCGGCACCGTCATTGCGAACGCTGCGTCGAACGCGCCCGCCACCGCCCGCGCCTGCGCGCCCGCCAGTTCGGCCTGAGCTGCCGTCGCGGTCATCCACTCCACGTAGGACGTGGCAGCGGCATCCATGGCCGTCGCCGACGGCCCGATCCACGGCCCGCTGGTCAGCGACGATATCGCCGACCCGTAAGCCGAAGCCGCAGAACTCAATTCGGCCGCCAACGCGTCCCAGGCCGCCGCGGCGGTCAACATCGGGCCCGAACCCGGCCCAGCGTACATCCGCCCGGAGTTGAACTCCGGCGGGAAAGCCCCGTAATCCATGGCGAATGCGCGGACTAGGGGGTGATGACGGAGTCGGCGCGCTCGACGCACGCACGGGAACCCGCACCGGTTCCCCGCGAGCTGACGAGTCGTCGATCGACCCCGGCGGCATGTGTCCTCAACCGCTGGAATGGAACGGTCGCCGCGGCGAACCGCACGGCCGTGTGCGCCGCCTCGGCGGCGGCGTTAAACCGCTCGGCCGGTTGGCATTTCGCAGAAACATCCCGGTGGCCCGCGCAGCCGATGCCGCGCGGTCGCCCCGACCCGGATGAGGACACGGCTGCGCGTGTCATCACAAAAAACATCTATCCCCCCGAGAGAACCGGCCCGTGCGAGCCGATCTCGCTGCACTGCAATCCCGCCCGCTGATGGGTACCCGAAACCCGTCCGCTCGAACTTTACATACCTCCGGTCGGTTTGCAACCGCTCGAACCGACTTGCGGTTTCCGCAGATTGATGGGCCCGGGGAGTGCCCTGATGCGCCCGCTCGCAAATGCGGCCCGTCTTTGAGGGAACCGAGAAAGGGCTCGTCAACGACCTTTTCGAGTGGTCGAACGCCCACTCGGGCAACGGCGGTGAAAACGCCGTTCGCATTCGGATCGGGCGGTCACTAGAAACTGAGTATGGGCGTGTGCAGAATTGCGGATACGCCCCGACAAGACCGCGCACGCTTCTCGAGCGAAAGCGATCGTCTCCCATGGGCACCTCGACCACGCTGGGCCTGGATTACGTTCTGCCCCAGCGCTTTCGGGGATGCTCGGGCATTTCGGCCCGTGAGCGCCGCAACGAAATCGCCGATCCCAACTTTCTCGATCTTTGTCCGCCACCGATATTCCGGTGAACCTCCAAGGGTTGCGCTTTTCGCGGCGGCCGAGAAATGGCTTCGCTATAGCCGTTCGGGACCGTGCCCGAGTTGAAGGCTTGCGCGCCGGAGTCGATCACCACAGTCGGAGACGGCCGCAATTACGACGGCCTCGGCGCCGTGACACTCGCCGCATCACCCCCTCGTGGGCTTCGGCGGCGAGGAAGCGGCGATCTGACCGAATCAACGGGAGCCCCAGGGGCGCTCAGCAGGCGTTATGGCCCCCGTCGCCCCGATCTGACCCCTCTTTCGGCCCGGTCGCCGAATGAGACGAGGATCACTGCCGCCGACTGTCGTGACGCGGCGTCCCGAGCGGCCGACGGAACCCGCGATGAGGGCCGCGTTACGGCCCGCCGCGCCAGTGCTCGATGCGGTGGTGGTCGGGCGTGAAGCCATGATCGACACCCCACAGCACGGCCTGGGTGCGGCTGCCAACGCCGAGCTTGCGGTAAATCGTTCGGATGTAAGACTTCACGGTGTTCGGGCTGAGGTAGGTCAGCCGGGCGACGTCGGCGTTGCTCTTGCCCTGCGTGATCAACGCCAGGATTTCCGCCTCACGGTCGCTCAACCCCTCGCCGCGGCCCGGCCAGTCCAGACCGGGTGCGCTGCGGGTACGCGGCGGCACGTCGCTGACGATCTCCTGACCGGAATGCACGGCCTCCAGTGCCGCCACCAGCTCGCGCGCCGGCAGTGTCTTGGACAGGTAGCCGTGCGCGCCCTGCCGCCGGGCGCTATCCACGAGGTCGGGATGAAAGTTCCACGTGTACACCACAACTCGGTGCGCCCGCGGATTGGCGACCAGGACGCCGATCTCCTCGTGGTCGGATTCCGGCTGGGCGAACGAGTCATACAGGACGATGTCGACGGTGTCCTCGACGGGCATGGTGGAGTCGAGCTCGGCGACGACTATCCGGTCGCGGTAGGGATCGAGCATGTTGGCCACGCCCTTGACGACCACGTCGTAGTCGTCGACCAGCGCGACGGTGATCGGCTCACGGGGTGGCATGCCCGGAACATTACCTACCTAGGGGTGTATTGCCACCCCCCTAAGGGGTGGTCGACTGAGGCCGTCAACGTCATCACAACTACAGGGAGGCTCGTCGTGATCATTCTCGGAATCATCCTGCTGATCGCGGGATTCCTGCTCAAGATCTCCATCCTGTGGACCATCGGGATCGTCGTGCTCGTGATCGGCGCGGTCCTGTGGATCCTCGGCTCCACCGGGCGTGCGGTTGCTGGCCGCCGGCACTGGTACTGATCGGCCGCGGTCCGACCGGACCCTCCTGCAATACTGCGGTGTGGCCAACGCTGCGCGGGACGGAGTCCGGTTCGGCCGCGACGAATTGAGGCGGTTCAGCGGTAAGACGCTGCCGGACCTGATCTCGGGCGAGGTCCAGCTTCTGTTCGTCGGAATCAATCCCGGCTTGAGAACCGCTGCGGTGCAAGCCCATTTCGCCCCCCGCGGCAACCGGTTCTGGCCGGCACTCTACCGCGCGGGCATCACCGATCATCTGATCGACGCCTCGTCGGGCTTCGCGCCGGCCGACCGAGAGTACGTGTTGCGCCGCGGGATCGGCATCACGAACCTCGTCGAGAGGGCCACGGCGGGCGCCGACGAGCTCACGCCCGCGGAGCTCGTCGAGGGCCGGCGCAAGCTGGACCGGACGGTTCGGCAGTACTCCCCGAAGGTTGTCGCCGTCCTGGGAATCACGGCCTTCCGGGACGCTTTCGGCGACAGCCGAGCGCGCGCCGGCAGGCAGGTATCGCCCTATCCCGCAACGGAACTGTGGGTCGTCCCCAACCCGAGCGGCCGCAACGCTCATGCGTCGCTGGAGGGTCTCGCGGCGGCCTACGGCGAGGTCGCCCGCGCCGCCGGCATCGCTACACGCTGAACCGGCCGCCGGTCAGCACGGCATCGGCGATCGATTCGGCGAGCCGATCTATCTCGTCGGCGGCCAGAGTGGCGACGGTCAGCCGGATGCCCGGCGGGGTGCGGATGCGGAACCTCGCGCCCGGCGCCGCGGCCCATCCGGCGGCGAGCAGCCGCGTGACCGCGACGGTCTCGTCGGGCACCGGAACCCACACGTTGAGCCCCGACCGGCCGTGCGCGACGACGCCGCGCCCGGCCAACGCGCGACACAGCCGTGTTCGGTTGTCCGCGTATTGTTTCTCCGCTGCGGCGACGCGGCGCGCCGCCGCCCCGTCGGACCACAGGCGGACCGCCAGGTCCTGCAGCAGATGGCTCACCCATCCCGGCCCCAACCGCAGACGCCCCTGCACCCGTTCGACGGTGCGGGGGTCCCCCGTCAGCGTCGCCACCCGAACGTCGGGCCCGTAGGCCTTGGACGCCGAACGCACGAACACCCAGCGCTCGGTCGAGCCGGCCAACGTGTGCAGCGGGGCGCCGGAGATACCCGCGCAGTGATCGTCCTCGACGACCATCACGTCGCGACCGGCCACCAGGTCTCGCAGTTCGCCGGCCCGGTCCGCGGACAACGCCGCGCCAGTGGGGTTTTGCGCCCGGTTCGTGATCAGGAGCGCGCGCACGCCGCCGGCGAGCGCGCGGCGCACATCCTCCGGCAGCGGGCCGTCGTCGTCGACCCGCACCGGATGCGGGGAAAGACCAAGCGCCGCAAGCAGATCGAGCAGATTTGCCCAGCCGGGATCCTCAACCGCCACCCGGTCGCCGGGACGCAGGTGCGCGCCGAGCGCCCGTTCGATGCCGTCCAGCGCCCCGCTGGTCACCGCGAGATGGTCGGCGGGCACGCCGTCGGCGGTGAGCGCTGCTCGGGCGCGCTCCACCAGCTCCGCCGACATCGCCGGTTCGCCGTAAAGCACCGGCCTGGCCCGCGGCATGTCAACCAGGGCGATGGGCAGCAGGGCCGGATCCGGGTTGCCGGTGGACAGGTCACGCGCGCCAGCGGGAACGTCGAGCCCCAACAGTGACCGCGGCGTCGTCGCGGGGCGGTGCCGCACCCGGGTGCCGCGCCGGCCGGCCGTCTCGACGACGCCGCGGTCGCGCAGCAGGCGGTAGGCCGCGGCGGCGGTGTTGGCGTTGACCCGGAGTTGCGCGGCCAGCTCACGCACGGGCGGCAGCGGGTCGCCCGGCGCGAGTCCACCGCTCGAGATCGCCTCTTCGACGCTGGCGGCTATGGATTCCGCCCCAGCTCCCGTATATTGTACTGGCACGAGATATATTATGTACTAGAACAATACTGAAGGCAATCACGTGGACATCACCTACGAACCCACCCCACGCACCACGCCGACCCGCTACCGCGAGCGCGCGCGCTACGACCGCGACACCGTCCACGCCATCCTTGATGAGGCCCTGATCTGCCACCTCGGATACCTCAGGGACGGGCGGCCGGTGGTCCTGCCGACCACCCACGCCCGCCTCGGCGAAACGCTCTACCTGCACGGGTCGACCGGCTGCGGTCCCCTGCTGGCGGCCAGGGCGGCCGAGGCCTCGGGGTCCGGCCTGCCGGTGTGCGTGACGGTCACCCTGGTCGACGGTCTGGTGCTGGCCCGCTCGGCGATGCACCATTCGGTGAACTTCCGCTCGGTGGTCGCGGTCGGCGCGGCTCGCGTCGTCGACGACGCGGCGGAAAAGGCGCGCGCCCTGGGCAGCCTGCTCGACCACATCGCGCCGGGCCGCGCCACCGACTGCCGAAGCCCCAACGCACGCGAACTGGCCGCGACCGGGATGCTCGCCCTCGACCTCGCCGAGGTCTCGGCCAAGGTGCGCACCGGTCCCCCGGTCGACGACGCGGAGGATCTACCGCTGCCGCACTGGGCTGGCGTCGTTCCGCTGAGCCTCGAGAGGGGCGCACCGGTGCCGTCGGCCGACCTCGACGCGGCCACACCGCTACCGGCTTACCTCGGATCTCCGGCCGGTCAGAGCAGGTATCGGTAGGCGGCCGAGCCGGGGTCGAGGGCCTCGATGTGCAGGTCGGTGGCCCGCATCCGGGCCATCAGGCCCTCCAGATCGGCCGACGACCCCAGCTGGATGCCGACCAGCGCCTCACCGGTCTCCCGGTTGTTGCGCTTGACGTACTCGAAAAGGGTGATGTCGTCGTTCGGCCCGAGCACCTCGTCGAGGAACCGGCGTAGCGCACCCGGCTCCTGCGGGAAGTCGACCAGGAAGTAGTGCTTGAGCCCCAGGTGCACCAGCGACCGCTCCAGCACCTCGCCGTAGCGCGACACGTCGTTGTTGCCGCCCGAGATCAGGCACACCACCGTCGAGCCGGGCTCGATGTCCGCCTCAAGCAGGCCGGCCACCGACAGCGCGCCCGCCGGCTCGGCGATGATGCCCTCGTTCTGATACAGGTCCAGCATCGCGGTGCACACCGCACCCTCGTCGACCGTGGTGATCGACACCATGTCACCGGCGGCGGCCAGCGCGGCATACGGCAGCGTGCCGGCTCGCTTGACCGCGGCGCCGTCGACGAACTGGTCGACGTGATCCAGCGTCACCGGTGCACCGGCGGCCAGCGCGGCCATCATCGCGGCGGCGCCGGCGGGCTCGATGCCCAGCACCGACGTGTTGGCGGTCCGCTCGGCCAGGTAGGTGGTGATCCCCGCGATGCAACCGCCGCCGCCCACCGGCACGACCACCACGTCGGGCTCGACCTCGAGCTGGTCGAGCAGTTCGACGGCGATCGTGCCCTGGCCGGCAATCGTGCGCAGGTCGTCGTACGGCGGCACCAATGTGGCGCCGGTGCGTTCGACGTCGGCCAGCGCCGCCTCGGCGGCCAGGTCGTAGGTCGCCCCGCCCACGATCAGCTCGATGAACTCCCCGCCGTGGTAGCGGATCCGGTCGCGCTTCTGCTTGGGCGTCTTGGCCGGCACGTAGACCCGGCCGTGCACACCGAGCGCCCGGCACGCGTAGGCGAAGCCCTGCGCGTGGTTGCCGGCCGACGAGCACACGACCCCGGCCGCGAGCTCCTCGTCGGACAGCTGCACCAGCAGGTTGTAGGCGCCGCGCAGCTTGTACGAGCGGACGATCTGCAGGTCCTCGCGCTTGAGGTACACCTGCGCGCCGGTGATCGACGACAACCGGTCGCTCAGCTGCAACGGGGTCGGCGCGACCACCGGGGCGATCCGTTTCGCCGCCCCCTCGATGTCAGCCGCGCACAGCGGTGCCACGCTCGGGCTCTGACTCAGTTCGGCGGACACCGATCAATGGTGCCATGCCGGGCCACCAGGGATTAGCTCACCGGGGTGAGGACGAACACCGGGATCTGGCGGTCGGTCTTCGTCTGGTAGTCGGCGTAGTCCGGCCAGGCCTCGACGGCGCGCTCCCACCAGGCGGCTTTCTCGTCGCCGAACACCTCCCGCGCCTCGTAGTCGCGCGTGACGGAGCCGTCCTGCAACTCGACCCGCGGGTTCTTCTTGATGTTGTAGTACCAGACCGGGTTCTTCGGCGCGCCGCCCAGCGAGGCGACGACGGCGTACTCGCCGCCGTGCTCGACGCGCATGAGCGGCGTCTTGCGCAGCTTGCCGGTCTTGGCGCCGACGGTAGTCAGCAGGATGATCGGCTTGCCCTTCATGTCGGCGGCCTCGGTACCGCCGGATTCGGCGTACTTGTCGGCTTGTTCCCGGGACCAATCCCACGGGCTGGGCGCGTATTCACCTTGGAGCGGCATACGCCCAACTCTAGGCGCGGCGCGGCGCGGGCGCCGCATGCGGAATCACTGCGCCACCTCGTCGTCCGCGTCCGCGGCCGGCGCGCGCCCCTCGGCCCCGCCGGGGTGACGGCCCGGACGCTGCGGCAGGACGACGATCAAGCCGATCATGACGGCGGCGATCACCGCCGAGGCCAGCGGCCGGCTGAGCGCCAGGCCGCCGTCGGCGACCGGCTTGTCGAGGAAGTCCCCGACTGTCGCGCCCAGCGGCCGCGTCAGGATGAACGCGACCCAGAACAGCGCGACGCGCGACAACCCGGTCCAGTAGTAGAGGGCCACGACCACCAGCAGGGCGCCGGCGAACACCAACGCGCCCCGCTCGTAACCGAAGTCGCGGGTGTCGGCGAGCCAGTCGCCCAGCGCGGTGCCCAGCGTCTGCGAGAAAGTGATGGTCGCCCAGTAGAAGGCCTCGACCTTCGGCGTCGACACGGTGCTCACAGATACCGTGCCCTCCGACCACCGCCAGAGCCCCAGGGTTGCCAGAAGGCAGCCGAGCAGCAGCAGCGATCCGCCGGTGTAGCCGATCCCCAGCGAGCGATCCGCGAAATCGGCCAGCGTGGTGCCGAACGTCGTCGAGGCGACGATGGTCGCCCAGTACAGGCTCGCGTGGAAGCGCTTGGCGACGATCTGCGCGGCAACGAGGATGAGCAGCGCGGACCCGAACAGGACGACGCCGGCCACGTAGCCCCAGTTCAGCGTCATCGTCACGGTGTCGCCGGCGGTTTCGCCCAGCGTCGTCGCCAGGATCTTGATGATCCAGAACCCCAGGGTGACCGCCGGCACCTTGGTGAGCGCCTCGCTCGTGACCTCACTCATCAGTCAGTGCTCTTCCGGCTCGGGGGGGTGTGGCCGCATTAGTTCGAGCGGCATACGCGCAACTCTAGGTCGCGCCGCGTTCCCCCGCGAAGGGATGCAGGCGGCGGCGGGCCTGGTGATCCGGGGCCCCCGCGTCACCGTCGGCGTGTCTGCCCCGCGCGTAGTCGCCCTGCCACGGGATACCCGCGACTGTGTCGGCGTGGGCGGCCGCCTGACGTTGCCCGAGCTCGTAGCGGGATTGCAGGAACACCTCGTCCTTGCGGCGAAGATCTTCGTCGGACTCGATCGGCCTGAGTTCGGGCCTGAATTCTTCAAGCTCGCGCCGGCGCTGCGGGACGAGCAGGCAGATCGGCTCGTCGACCTCGAACCGCACCGGCATGAATTGGCGGGTGAGCTTCCAACTCATGCTGAACCTCGCACTGGCCCAGTCGGTTTCGACGACGCCCTCCAACGGCCACGCGCCGTCCTTCGGATAGTTCACCGGTCCCCGCACCCACAAGTTGTAGCCGGGTGGGGTGCGGAACAGCAGGGGCAGGTGCCAGGTCAGGATCCCATGACCGAACTCGCTGCAGGGCAGTAACTGGCCCGCGTCGCGCTTGTCGGGTGTGATTGTCACCCCCAGACGATCGTCTCGGCCCATCCACGCGGCGGTGAACGCGCAGGGGTTGCGCAGCTCCCAGCCACTCTGGTTGGCGATGAGCATGGGCAAACACCGGTTGGCCCAGCTCAACGACTTCTCTGACATCCACGGCCGCCCAACGGGCGCCGGCACGATCGGCGGCACATTGCCGCCGGCGACAAATCCGATCAGCGGCCGAACCGGACCGGCAACGTCATCACCATTCTGACCGGCCGGGTCGTCTGAGCGCGGCGCCGAATCCGTTGTCACAGCTGTCGAATCCCTTCCCCCCGGGGCACGATGCGCACGTCACACCCCGCATCGCGACCGCATATCGGCTGGCCCGGCCGAAGCCTACCGACAGTGGTTGACGAGAAGGTGAATCCCTCGGGCGACCGCTCGCGGGCCGGCCCCGGATCGGCGCGCTCAAAACTGCGTTTTGGCCATCTCCGCGATCGTGTTGACCCGGCGGATCGCCGTGGCGATCTCGTCGGCGAACTCGCGGCGCCGCCGCCCGATGTCGGACGCGTCGCCACCGTCGACGAGTTCCCGGTGCCGGGCCAGGCGCAGCGCGGTCTTGAACAGTTCCATCGACCTCGATTCGGCGCTGGCGATCCTGCGCTGCAGCTCCCACTGCTTGCCGACCTGAAGGCATTCGGCGAGAAACGCTTCCTCGTCGAACGCCTCGTCCTCGTAAGCGGCCAGCCGGTCGGCGACGATGTGGTAGGCGTCCAGGAACGGACGCAGCACCAGGTGCGCCAGCAGCAGGTCCGCCTCTTCGAGCAGGCGCCGCACCTCGGCCGCGCTGGCGGCCCGGGTGGTATCCACCGGCGGCTCGGCGGGCCCGATGAGCCGGACCTCGTCGGCCAGGTCCTTCTCGAACTGCGCCCGCGCCGAGAACAGGAACTCGAACTTCAGCAGCTCCCGAAGGCTGAGCGCCTCGTCCCGCACGGCGGCCGGCAGAACCGAACCGTCCGCGGAGGTCTCGGCCGTTTCGGACGCGGCGAGCAACGCCGTCTCGGCGATGGCGCGGTCGACCAGGATGTGGATGGCGGTGTTGCGGTAGAACGCGGCCACCAGGTGCTGGTCGGGACACATCCCCCACACCGCCTCGGTGCCGGCGTCGTAAACCGTCACCACGCCGGAGGCGACCAGCTGGTGCAGGGTCCACCGGATCGTCGAGCGATTCGTCAGGTCGGCCGCCCCGGCCACCGCCCAGTTGCGGGCGGCGATGTAGCTGGCCAGCGGCCGGACGGTGGCCAGCACCTCGCTGATCGAGAGGGAACGGTCCGCACCGAGCAACGCCAGGCTCACCACCGCGGTGGGTGTGACGGGCGTGGCGCGGTTGATCCGGTGCTCGACGTCCAGGGCGATGCGCTCGATCTCGGTGCCGGTCCCCGATGCCGAGGTTTCCAAGGCGCGCAGTTCCTCCAGGCGCTGACGCAACGGAAGCGGCTCACCGAAGTCCAGGTAGGCGCGGCCCAGCCGCTGCCCCTGCTGGCGCGCCAGTCGGATCAGGAAGCGCAGGTCTTCCGGCCGCTTGGTGGCGCCGTAGGCCTCGGTGGTCATCGCCTCGACCTCGTGCAATTGGTCGTACACGATGGACGTCGGCACCAAATACACCTCGGGACCGTCGATTTCGTCCACGGCGTCGGTGATGTAGCGCAGGATCCCGAACACCGGCGGCCGCAGCTTGCCCGTCCTGGTCCGCCCGCCCTCGATCGACCACGTCAGGTTGGCGTGGTTCTGCACCAGCTGGGCGGCGTAGGCCCGCAACACGAAGCGGTAGACGGGGATGTCCTTGGTCTGGCGCCGGATGAAAATCGCACCGGTGCGCTTGGCCCACGTCCCCATCGGGAAGAAGTTCAGGTTCGCGCCGCCGAACGTCAGCGCCGGCGAGAGCCGGTTGGCCGCGATCACCTCGGGCAGCAGCATGCCGTCCAGGTAGGAGCGGTGCGAAAAGGCAAACGCCAGAGTGGCTTTGCGGTCGAGCTTGCGCAGCTGCGCGATCTGGTCCTCGTCCACCAGCACGTCGTAGGCCCGCATCAGCCAGCGGCTGAAACCACGCCACGCCTCCACGGCCCCCTCGTCGAGCGAGGCGGCCATCTCGCGCAGATAGCCCGCGGCCTCCGCCCGCACGCTCGCCGGGTCGCGCCCCAGGTCGTCGGCGAGCTTGGCCAGCCGCTCCTCGTACCAGGGCGTCGCCAGCAGCTGGACGACCTCGACCGAGTCGGTGGGCAACGGCGAGGTCGATTCGCCGACGATGCCCGTGCGCTGCAACAGCTTCCGCACGCCCGAGCGGCCGAGCTCGCGGACGGTCGCCGCCGCTCCGCCGCTCATGCCGGCCGCGCCGTTGTGCTCATGTCCGACCTCTTCCCGTCTGGTACCGCACCCGGTGAGCGTACGTCCGCGCTCAGGTCTAGGGAATGGTTTCAACGGCGTCGATCAACGGACCGCGAGCGCGCGTATTGCACGACGACACGCCGCGACTGCCGTGCGTCTGCGCACGCTCGCGGCGGCGAGACCCGTCAGCCGCCCAGGCAGCCGGGGCCGAGCAGCTCCTTGAGGTCGCCCATCAGCGCCGGCGACGGCGTGACGCGCAGCGACGCGTCGAGCTCCAGAGTGGTGATGCGGTCGCCGCTGATGAGCCGCAGGTGCACCTGCGAGGTCCCGGGGTGCCGGGCCAGCACCTGCTTGAGCGCGCTCACCTTGTCGATGGTGCACTGCCGCGTCGGCAGGCTCACCGCGAGCGGCCGGTCGGCCTGGGCGGTCGAGAAGTCCGGCACCACAAGCTCGTTGGCGATCAGGGCGACACGGTCGTCGCGGATGGCCACCTTGGCGTTGATCAGCACCACCGCGTCGTCGGCGATGTCTGCGCCGTAGGCGGAGTAGGCATGCGGGAAGAACATCACCTCGATGCCACCGGTGAGGTCCTCCAGTTGCGCCGAGGCCCAGGGCATTCCGTTCTTGTTGACGCGCCGGTTCACCGACGCGAGGATGCCGCCGACGCGCACCTGGGTCTCGTTGGGGACGTCGCCGTCGAGGATGGCCGGGATCTGGGTGTCGACCTGGGTGGCCAGCAGGTGCGCGACCTTGTTCAAAGGATGCCCGGACACGTAGAGCCCCAGCATTTCCCGCTCCAGGGCGAGCTTGTGTTTGTCCTCCCACTCGTCGTCGGGCACCTTGATGGTGAACACCGCCTCGGTGCACCCGTCGTCGCCGCCGAAGAGGTCGAACTGACCCATCGCCTCGGCCTTCTTGGTGCCCAGCACCGAGTCGACGGCGTCGGTGTGCACCAGGAACAGGCCCTTGCGGGCATGGTTCAGCGAGTCGAACGCGCCAGCCTTGATCAGCGACTCGGTGACCTTCTTGTTGCAGGCCGAGATGTCGATCTTGTTCAGGTAGTCCGAGAAGTCGGTGAACTTGCCCTTCTCGTTGCGGGTCTTGATCAGCGACCCGACGACGTTGGCGCCGACGTTGCGCACCGCGCCCAGCCCGAAGCGGATGTCCTTGCCGACCGAGGCGAAGTTGACCAGGGACTCGTTGACGTCGGGCGGCAGCACGGTGATGCCGAGCTTGCGGCAGTCGGCCAGGTAGACCGCCGCCTTGTCCTTGTCGTCACCGACCGAGGTCAGCAGCCCGGCCATGTATTCGGCCGGGTAGTTGGCCTTCAGATAGGCCGTCCAGTAGGACACCAGCCCGTAGCCGGCGGCGTGCGACTTGTTGAAGGCGTACCCGGCGAACGGAAGAATGGTGTCCCACAACGCTTTCACGGCCCGCTCCGAGAACCCGTTGGCGGTCATGCCCTCGCGGAAGCCCTTGTACTCGGCCTCGAGCACCTCGAGCTTCTTCTTGCCCATTGCCTTGCGCAGCGCGTCGGCCTTGCCCATCGTGTAGGAGGCGACCTTCTGGGCGATCGTCATGATCTGCTCTTGGTAGACGATCAAACCGTAGGTCTCCGAGAGGATTTCGCGCAGCGGCTCCTCGAGCTCGGGGTGGATGGGCTTGATCGGTTGGCGGCCGTTCTTTCGGTCGGCGTAGTCGTTGTGGGCGTTCATGCCCATCGGGCCCGGCCGGTACAGCGCCAGGACGGCGACGATGTCGTTGAACTCGGTGGGCTGCATGCGGCGCAGCAGGTCGCGCATGGGTCCGCCGTCGAGCTGGAACACCCCGAGGGTGTCGCCGCGACCCAGCAGCTCGTAGGTGGGCTTGTCGTCCAGGGGGACGGACTCGAGGTCGAGGTCGATGCCCCTGTTGGCCTTGATGTTCTCGATCGCGTCGCCGATGATCGTCAGGTTGCGCAGGCCCAGGAAGTCCATCTTCAGCAGGCCGATGGCCTCGCACGACGGGTAGTCCCAGCCGGTGATGATGGCGCCGTCCTGCGGCCGCTTCCACAGCGGGATGGCCTCGGTCAGCGGCTCGCTGCTCATGATCACCGCGCAGGCGTGCACGCCGGCGTTTCGGATCAGGCCCTCGAGGCCGCGCGCGGTCTGGTAGATGGTCCGCACGTCGGGGTCGGTCTCGATGAGACCGCGGACCTCCGCGGCCTCCTTGAACCGCTCGTGGGCCGGGTCGGTGATGCCCGACAGCGGGATGTCCTTGGCCATGATCGGCGGCGGCAACGCCTTGGTGATCCGGTCGGCGATGGCGAAACCGGGCTGGCCGTAGTGGATGCGCGCCGAGTCCTTCAGCGCCGCCTTGGTTTTGATGGTGCCGAAGGTGATGACCTGTGCTACGCGGTCGTGGCCCCACTTCTCGGCGGCGTAGCGCACCATCTCGCCGCGCCGACGGTCGTCGAAGTCGATGTCGATGTCGGGGGCCGACGGGCGCTCGGGGTTGAGGAACCGCTCGAACAGCAGGCCGTGCGGGATGGGGTCGATGTTGGTGATGCCCAGCGCGTAGGCCACCAGGGAACCCGCCGCCGAACCGCGGCCCGGACCCACCCGGATGTCGACCGACCGCGCGTAGTTGATGAGGTCGGCGACGATCAGGAAGTAGGACGGGAAGCCCTTGTCGCAGATGACCTTGATCTCGTAGTCGGCCCGGTCGAGGTAATCCTGGCCGACACCGTCGGGGAAGCGGCGCCCCAGCCCGGCCATCACCTCGTGGCGCAGCCAGGACGCCTGGTCGTGGCCCTCGGGCACCGGGAAGACCGGCATCCGGTCGCGCGGCTCCCACACGCCGGCGTAGGACTGCACCCGCTCGGCGATCAGCAGCGTGGAGTCGCACGCGCCAGGCACCGAGTCGTCCCAGATCCGGCGCATCTCGTCGGCCGATTTCAGGTAGTAACCGTCGCCGTCGAACTTGAACCGGTTGGGGTCGGAGAGCGTCTTGCCCGTCTGCACGCACAGCAGGGCCTCGTGGTTGTGCGCCGCGTCACGGGTGACGTAGTGGCAGTCGTTGGTGGCCAGCGGCGGGATGCCGAGCTTGCGGCCGATGTCGAGCAGGCCCTCGCGAACCCGCTGCTCGATGGACAGCCCGTGGTCCATCAGCTCGAGGAAGTAGTTGTCGGCGCCGAAGATCTCGCGCCACTTCGCGGCCGATTCCAGCGCCTCGCGGTCGTGCCCCAGCCGCAACCGCGTCTGCACCTCGCCCGACGGGCAGCCCGTGGTGGCGATGATGCCCTCGGCGTGTTCGGCGATGAGCTCGGCGTCCATTCGCGACCATTTGCCGAGCTGGCCCTCGAAGGACGCCAGCGAGGACAGCTTGAACAGGTTGCGCAGCCCCGTGGCGTTCTCGGCCACCATGGTCAGGTGCGTGTAGGACCCGCTGCCGGAGACGTCGTCGGACTTCTGTCCCGGGTCCCCCCACAGGATCCGGCGGGTGTCGAATCGGGAGGCCGGCGCGATGTAGGCCTCGACGCCGATGATCGGCTTGATGCCGACCTTCGTGGCCGCGTTGTAGAACTCGCTGGCGCCGAACATGTTTCCGTGGTCGGTCATCCCGACCGCCGGCATGGCCAGCCGCTCGGCCTCGGCCAGCATCGGCGTGATCTTCGCGGCCCCGTCCAGCATCGAGTACTCGGTGTGGTTATGCAGGTGCACGAAGGACCGCGAAGACGAAGCGCTCATAGGGACGCCAGTCTATGACCGAGCACCGACGGGTTTCGGGCGTGTCGCGAAGTGTGTCTCGAACTGGTTTCCCGGATCTACAGTGGGCGTCATGACTCAGACCGCTGACCGGTCCGCGGAGGCGTCGCCGTGGTCGCCCCGCGAGTCAGAGTTGCTGGCCGTGACGCTGCGGCTGCTCCAGGAACACGGGTACGAGCGGCTGACGGTCGACGCGGTCGCCGGCGCCGCCCACGCCAGCAAGGCCACGGTGTACCGGCGCTGGCCGTCGAAGGCCGAGCTGGTGCTGGCCGCCTTCATCGAGGGCGTGCGCCAGGCCGCCGTCGCACCGGACACCGGCAGCCTGCGGGGCGACCTGCTGCAGATCGGCGAGGTCTGCTCCGAACAGGGACGCCAGCACGCCAGCACCATCCGCGCGGTGCTGGTCGAGGTGTCACGCCACCCCGCCCTCAACGAGGCCATGCAGCGTCAGTTCCTCGATCAGCGCAAGGCCCTTCTGGACCTCGTGCTGCGCCAGGCGATCGACCGGGGCGAGATCGCCGAGGCCGCCGTCAACGACGAGCTGTGGGACCTGCTGCCCGGCTACCTCATCTTCCGGTGCATCATGCCGAACCGGCCGCCCACCCGCCGCACGGTGCAGGCCCTCGTCGACGAGGTCATCATCCCGGGACTCACCCGGTCGCGCGCGTGAGCGGCGCGCGCCCGCTCCGCGCCCCGCGCGAGGCGACGGGGCGCATCGACTCGCCGCCCGGCAAGAGTGTACGTTCTCGTCTCTTGTGCAGTACGGATCAGTACCGTACTCTAGACCCAACGATCGGCGCGGTTGCCGTGTTACCCGAGCATCGAAAGGCCAACGGGTGAAACGGATTTCGATTGGACGCTACGTAAAGCGAGGGTGGATGGCGCTCGTCGCGGTCGTCGTCGTGACGATCACAGGATTCGCCATCTACCGACTGCACGGCATCTTCGGCTCGCACGCCAACACCTCGGCCAACAGCGGCCTGGCCAACCAGATCGTCCCCTTCAACCCCAAGAGCGTGGTCCTCGAAGTCTTCGGCGCCCCCGGCGCGACCGCGACCATCAACTACCTTGACGTCAACGCCCAGCCGCAGCAGGTGAAGAACGCCCCCCTGCCCTGGTCGTACACGATCACCACCACCGAGCCCGCCGTCGTCGGCAATGTCGTGGCGCAGGGCGATGGCGACACGCTGGGTTGCCGCATCACCGTCAACGGCCAGGTCAAGGACGAACGCACCGTCAACAAGGTCGACGCGTACACCTACTGCCTGGACAAGTCGGGATGACCGACGACGACCAGCCGCGGCCCCGCGTGCCGCGCACCATCCGCCTGCTGGCCCTGCCCATCCTGCTGTTCTGGATCGCGCTGGCCGCCGTCACCAACAGCCTCGTGCCGCAGCTGGAGAAGGTCGGCGAGACCCACAACGTCGCGCTGAACTCGCCCGACGCGCCGTCGCTGAAGGCGATCAAGCGCATCGGCCAGAAATTCCAGGAGTTCGACACCGACAGCCAGGCCATGATCGTGCTGGAGGGCGACAAGCCCCTGGGCGCCGACGCCCACCGCTTCTACGACGAGATGGTCCGCAAGCTCGAACAGGACACGAAGCACGTCGAGCACGTCCAGGACTTCTGGGGCGACACCCTCACCGCGGCCGGGTCGCAGAGCAGCGACGGCAAGGCCGCCTACGTCCAGGTGTTCCTGAAAGGCAACCAGGGGTCGGCGGTGGCCAACGAATCCGTCGGCGCCGTACGCAAGATCGTCGAGCACACGCAGCCGCCCCCGGGCGTCAAGGCCTACGTCACCGGCGCCGCGCCGCTCATCTCCGACCAGTTCGACGTCGGCAGCAAGGGCACCGCCAAAGTCACCACGATCACCATCGGCGTGATCGCGGTGATGCTGTTCTTCGTCTACCGTTCGGTCTTCACCACGCTGCTCGTGCTCGTGACCGTGCTCATCGAGATGTCCGCTGCCCGGGGCATCGTCGCGTTCCTCGGCAACGCCGGGATCATCGGGCTGTCGACCTACGCGACGAATCTGCTGACACTGCTGGTGATCGCCGCCGGCACCGACTACGCGATCTTCTTCGTCGGGCGCTACCAGGAGGCGCGCGGCACCGGCGAGGACCGGGATCGGGCCTACTACACCATGTATCACGGGACGGCGCACATCGTCCTCGGCTCCGGCCTCACGGTCGCCGGCGCGGTGGCCTGCCTGAGCTTCACCCGCCTCCCCTACTTCCAGAGTCTGGGCATTCCGGCCGCCATCGGGATCGTCGTGGCGCTGGTCGCCTCGCTGACGCTGGGCCCCGCCATCCTCACCCTCGGCTCCCGGTTCCACGTCTTCGACCCCAAGCGCGCGATGAGGACGCGAGGGTGGCGGCGAATCGGCACGGCCATCGTCCGCTGGCCCGGCGCGGTGCTCGCGGCGGCGTCGGCGCTGGCGCTCGTGGGCCTGGTCGCGCTTCCGGGCTACAAGACAAGCTATGACACCCGCCCCTACATGCCGGCCGACGCGCCCGCCAACGTCGGCTACACGGCCGCCGAGCGGCACTTCTCGCGGGCCCGCCTCGAACCCGAATTGCTCATGGTCGAGACGGATCACGACCTGCGCAACCCGGCCGACATGCTGATCCTGGACCGGGTGGCCAAGGCGGTCTTCCACGTGCCCGGCGTCGCCCAGGTGCAGACCATCACCCGGCCCCTGGGCACCCCGCTCGACCACAGCTCGCTCGCGTTCGTCATCAGCAACCAAAGCGCCGCCCAGCAGGAGAACCTGACCTACCAGCGGGATCGGGCCGACGACCTGCTCAAGCAGGCCGGCGAACTGTCGAAGACCATCGACATCCTCAAGCAGCAGTACGCGCTGCAGCAGCAGCTCGCCGCCGCCACCCACAGCGAAACGCAGAGCTTTCACGACACCGTCGACACGATCAGGGACCTGCGCGACAAGATCGCGAATTTCGACGACTTCTTCCGGCCGATTCGCTCGTACTTCTACTGGGAACGGCATTGCTTCGACATCCCCGCCTGCTGGGCGATCCGGTCGGTCCTGGACGCCCTCGACGGCATCGACCAGCTCACCGAGAAGTTCGAAAACCTCACGGCCACACTGGACAAGCTCGATGCGCTGCAGCCGAAGCTGGTCGCGCTGATTCCGCCCCAGATCGACAGCCAGGAGACCAACCGCGCGCTGACGCTGGCGAGCCAGGCCACCCAGTCCGGCATCTACGCGCAGACCCAGGCCGCGATCGACAACGCGACGGCGCTGGGTCGGGCCTTCGACGCCGCGAAGAACGACGACAGCTTCTACCTGCCGCCCGAGGTGTTCAACAACCCGGACTTCAAGCGCGGCCTGAAGCTGTTCCTGTCCCCCGATGGCAAGGCGGCCCGCATGATCGTCACCCATGAGGGGGATCCGGCGACGCCGCAAGGCATCTCACACATCGGCCCGATCCTCAACGCCGCGCACGAGGCGCTGAAGGGCACGCCGGATGCCGACGCACAGCTCTACATCGGTGGCACCGCGGCGACGTACAAGGACATTCAGGACGGCGCCTTCTACGACCTGATCATCGTGGGACTGGCCGCCCTCACCCTCATCCTGCTGATCATGATGATCATCACGAGAAGCCTGATCGCCGCTCTCGTCATCGTCGGCACGGTGGCGCTGTCGCTCGGCGCCTCCTTCGGGCTGTCGGTCCTGGTGTGGCAGTACATGTTCGGCATCCAGCTGTACTGGGTCGTGCTGGCGCTGGCCGTCATCCTGCTGTTGGCGGTCGGCTCCGATTACAACCTGCTGTTGATCTCCCGGTTCAAGGAGGAGATCCATGCCGGGCTCAAGACCGGCATCATCCGCGCGATGGCCGGTTCGGGCTCGGTCGTGACCTCCGCGGGCCTGGTCTTCGCGGTCACCATGTGCGCGTTCGTGTTCAGCGGTTTCCAGGTCCTCGGTCAGATCGGGACCACCATCGGGCTCGGGCTGCTGTTCGACACGCTGATCGTGCGGTCGTTCATGACGCCTTCCGTCGCAACGCTTCTCGGGCGCTGGTTCTGGTGGCCGCAACGGGTGCGGCCCCGGCCGGCGAGCACCATGCTGCAGCCCTACGGATCCCGCGCGTCCGTCCGTCAGCTGTTGCTGTGGGAGGACGACGACCCGGCCGTGCTGCCGGCCAAGTCTCGCTAGCTATCCGTACAACTCGACGAACTGCTCCAGCGACTTCTGCACGTCGCCCTTGACGGCCCGCGCCGCCGCCGAGCCGACCGGGCCGAACAGCGGCCGCCCGCCCAACTCCAGGCGCAGCCCGAGCGTGGACCCCGCATCGGTGGGCCGCACGGTGAGCGTGACCGCGTACTTGGCGCCGCCCTTGCCGGATCCCGACAGCGCGACCCGGTGCGGCGGGTCCCACGTCGTCACGGTCCACGTCACCCGGTTGCGGAAACCCTTCGCCCGCGCGACGCCGACGACCTGCGCACCCTCGGAAAGCTCGTCGGGCAGCTCGCTGCGCCAGCCCTCGTGCATGACGAGCCAGTCCCCTAGGTCCGACAGGTCCGACACCCGGGCCCACATGTCCTGGGGCGTCATGGGCACATCGGCGGTCATGTCCACAGCAGCCATTGCCCGAGCCTAACGAAGGGCGACGCGGCGCGACAAGCGCCCCGACACCGGCGCGAATCAGCCCTTGCCAGTGGGGAATTCGCTCGTCGTCCGGCGACCCTTCGTCAGCGGTCCGGTCCGCCGCGCAGCCGCTGCCCGATCCGCAGCACGGGGAGCAGCAGTGTCCTGGGCGCGTACCGGCCGCCCGCGCTGACGGCCTTGGGCACCACGCCCGGCACCACACTGCGCCGGCCGGCCAGCATCCCTCCGATCGCCGCCTGGGCGACGTCGCGCGGCGACACCTGGGCCGCCGGGATGCTGAAGCGCTCGGCGTTGGCGATTTCGGCCCACTCGGTCGGCACGGGACCCGGGCACAGTGCGGTCACCGACACCCCCGTGCCGTGCAGCTCCTCGTGCACGGCCTCCGAAAAGGTCTGCACGAAGGCCTTGCTCCCCGAGTAGACCGCCATGTACGGGATCGGCTGGAAGCCCGCGATCGAGGCGATGTTCATCACCGCGCCGGCGCCGCGCTCGACCATGCCGGGCAGGGCGGCGTGCGTGAGCTCCATCAGCGCCAAGGCGTTGAGGGTCACCTGCTCACTCTCGCGTTCGATCGGCAGCTCGTAGAAGACCCCGCTGGTGCCGAAGCCGGCGCTGTTGCACAGGCCGGCGATCGGCTCGCTGCGCAGCCGGGCCGCGAGCTTCCCACGGGCGTCCGCATCGCCGAGGTCGAGCGGCATCACCTCGACCGCGACCGAATTCTCCTGTCCCACTTCGTTGGCCAGCTCGTCGAGGCGGTCGCGCCGCCGCGCCACCAGGAGCAGCGGGTAGCCGCGGCGCGCCAGGCCGCGCGCCAGTTCGGCGCCGATCCCGGACGACGCCCCGGTGATGACCACCGTCGTGTCGGTGTCGGGTTTGGGGAGGCTCATCGCGTCACCAGTGAATCCCGCGGGTGGCGCGCACGAAGATTTCGCTCCGCTTGTCGAATTGCGTTTCCTCGGTTGACGTTTCGCCGCCCTTGGCCGCGGCGGAATCGTCGAACATCGTGTAGGCGCGGTTGCGGACGCGGTCGATCACCGCCGGGTTGACGGCGTCGGCGACGGCGGCCAGTTGTCCGAAGGGCGAGCTGACCCGGCGGGGCCGGTGCACGATGGCGTCGGAGATGACGCCCGCGGCCTGGTCCGGCGTCAGCGCCGGGAACTTGTCGTACATGGTGGTAGGGCTGATCATCGGGGTGCGGACCAGTGCCATGTGCACGGTGGTGAATCGAACGTTGTCCTCGACGGTCTCGGCCTGCAGCGAGTCGCAGAGGCTGTCCAGCGCCGCCTTGCTGGCGATGTAGGCGCCGAAGCGGGGAGCGCGTGTCTGTACGCCGACCGACGAGACGTTGATGATCTGGCCGCTTTGGCGCTCCCGCATTCCGGGGATGAATTTCAGGATGAGTTGGACGGCGCCGAGGTAGTTCAGTTGCATGGTGCGCTGATAGTCGTGGATCCGGTCGTACGACAGCGCCAGCGAGCGGCGGATCGAGCGGCCCGCGTTGTTGACGAGGATGTCGACCCCGCCCAGGTCGTCGAGCACCTGGTCGGCCATGGCGGCGATGGCGTCCATGTCGGCCAGGTCGCACGGGTAGACGTGCGCGGTCCCGCCGTTGCCCCGGATCTCGTCGGCGACCTTTTCCAGGTTCTCCCGGGTGCGGGCGACCAGCACCACAGCTCCCCCGGCCTCCGCGATCTTCTTCGCCGCCGCCTCGCCGATCCCCGACGAGCCCCCGGTGATCAGGACCGTCTTGCCCCGCACGGCGTCCTCGAGGGTGCGGCCCTGCACCGCGTCGAGCAGGTTCCGCAGGTAGAAGGGCCGGTAGCGGCCGGACGAGTTGGGGGTGTTGATCAGGTGGGACACCGCCGCCAGCGGCCGCTCCACCAGCGTGTTCGACACCGCCGCGAGCGGTTTCTCCACGAGATTCGTCAAGTCGCCCAGATTCATCGGTTTTCGCTCCTGAGGTCGGCCCCCCGACCGCGAGCGGCCCGGCCGTGCGCCGGAACCGCCTTGCGGGGCAGTGTTGGTGTTGTGACGTCGGTCATAAACCAAACCTAGGACATCGCCCGCCCACCGGATGCAGATTGCCGCCACGTCGCACGGGACGCCGCCTCACGGGGCCGCCCGGGCGAGCGTCACCCGACGGCAATCCCGTTGTTACTCAGGGTCATCCGCGCGTGATCGCGCACTAACTGAGGGGCAACGCCGGAATGTTCCAATCGGGGTTATGAAAATTCTGGCGCACTTCCGCAAGTCCCGGCCGCAGTCCGTCTACGACCGGATCGGAGGGCACGAAGCCATCGAGGTCGTGGTCGAGGACTTCTACGCCCGGGTGCTCGCCGACGACCGACTTTCTGGCTTCTTCACCGGCACCAACATGAATCGCCTCAAGGGCAAGCAGGTCGAGTTCTTCGCGGCCGCCCTCGGCGGACCCGAGCCCTACACGGGCGCGCCGATGAAGCAGGTCCACCAGGGGCGCGGCATCACCATGCTCCACTTCAACCTGGTCGCCGGGCACCTGGCCGACGCCCTGACCGCGGCCGGGGTGCCGTCGGCGACCGTCACCGAGATACTCGGCGCCATCGCGCCGCTGGCCCCCGAGATCGCGACGAGCGACCGCGCGAAGGTCTGATCCGGACCGCCATCGCGCGGCGGGGCACAATGCTCGGGTGGCTCACACCTTCGACGACCTCGTGGCGGAAGCCGAGTCGGCGCCGGTCGACGGCTGGGACTTCTCCTGGCTGGACGGCCGCGCGACCGAGGAGCGCCCGACCTGGGGTTATCAGCGCCTGATGAGCGAGCGGCTCGCCAATGTCTCGTCCGCGCTCGACATCGACACCGGCGGCGGCGAGGTGCTCGCGGGCGCCGCGACGTTCCCGCCCGCGATGGCGGCGACGGAGTCGTGGCCACCGAACGCCGCGTTGGCCACCCAGCGCCTGCACCCGCGCGGCGTGGTCGTCGTTACCACCACCGACGAGCCGCGATTGCCGTTCGCTGATCGGGCTTTCGACCTGGTGACCAGCCGCCATCCCATCGACGTGCGATGGGCCGAGATCGCCCGGGTGTTGCGGCCGGGCGGCGCTTACCTCGCCCAGCAGATCGGCCCGGCGACCATGTCCGAGCTCGTCGAGCAGTTCGTCGGGCCGCAACCGCAGAAGTGGGCGGAGCTCCATCCCGACGCCCAGCGCGCCGAGGCGCGGGCCGCCGGCCTGGACGTGGTCGACATGCGCATGGAACGGATGCGCGTGGAGTTCTTCGACATCGGCGCCGTCATCTACTTCCTGCGCAAGGTGGTGTGGACGGTGCCCGACTTCACGGTGCAGCGCTATCACGGGCAACTCCGGGCCCTTCATGACCGCATCGAGGCCGAGGGGCGGTTCACCGCCCAGTCCTGCCGGGTGCTCGTCGAGGCCCGCAAGCCCGGCTGAGTCACCCCTCGTCGCGCAGGACGTCCAGCGCGTGCTGCAGGTCGGCCGGATAGGAACTGACGAACTCGACCCGCCTGCCGTCGTGCGGATGGGCGAACGCCAGCGAACGCGCGTGCAACCACTGGCGTTCCAGCCCAAGCCTTTTCGCAAGCTTGGGGTCGGCCCCGTAGACGAGGTCGCCGCAGCAGGGGTGGTGCAACGCGGAGAAGTGCACGCGGATCTGGTGCGTGCGGCCGGTTTCCAGATGGACGTCGAGCAGGCTGGCGGCCACGAAGGCCTCGATCGTGTCGTAATGGGTGAGGCTGTGGCGGCCGCCCGTTGTGACGGCGAACTTCCACTCGCCGCCGCGGTGCCGGCCGATCGGCGCGTCGATCGTCCCGCTCGACGGGTCCGGATGCCCTTGCACCAGCGCGTGATACCGCTTCTCCACCGTCCGGGACTTGAACGCCCGCTTGAGGACGGTGTAGGCGCGCTCGGACAGCGCCACGACCATGACGCCGGAGGTGCCGACGTCGAGGCGGTGCACGATGCCCTGCCGCTCCGGCACGCCCGAGGTGGTGATCCGGTACCCGGCGGCCGCGAGACCCCCGAGCACCGTCGGCCCCGTCCAGCCGACCGACGCGTGCGCGGCCACGGCCGCAGGCTTGTCGACCACGACGATGTCGTCGTCGGAATAGAGGATCGCCATGCCCTCGATGTCGACGGGCGTGTTCTGCGGCGCCGCCGGCGCCTCGGGCAGCCGCACCTGCAGCCAGGCCCCGCCGGTCAGGCGGTCGGACTTGCCGGCCTGCACACCGTCGAGCTCGACCCCGCCGTCTTCGGCGATGGCCGCCGCGGCGCTGCGCGACAGCCCGAGCAGGCGCGCCAGTCCCGCGTCGACGCGCATGCCCGCCAGGCCTTCCGGGACGGGCATCGAGCGGTCGGTCACCGCTGGTCGGCCTTAGGGCGACCGGGCGAGTCCTCGCCCGCCCGGCGCCGACCAACGGTGTCGAAGTCGTAGCCGAAGATCGACAGCACGACCAGCAAAATGGCGCCGCCGACCACCGACGGGTCGGCGACGTTGAACACCGGCCACCAGCCGACGGAAAGGAAGTCGACGACGTGGCCGCGCAGCGGACCGGGTGCCCGGAAGAAGCGGTCGACCAGGTTGCCCATCGCGCCGCCCAGGATCATGCCCAGGCCCACCGCCCACCACGTCGATACCAGCCGCCGGCCCATCCAGAAGATGCCGACCACCACGCACGTCGCGATCAGCGTCAGCACCCAGGTGTAACCGGTCGCCATCGAGAAGGCCGCACCGGAGTTGCGCACCAGCGTCCAGGTCACCGTGTCACCGATGATGGACACCGGCTGGCCGGGCGGGAGCAGCTTGACGGCGAGCACCTTCGTGACGACGTCGAGCGTAAGGACCACGGCCGCCACCGCCACCAGCAGCCGCAGCCGCCTCGGCGGCCGGGGCGCAGCGGAATCGTCCTCAGCCTGGTCTGCTGAGGTCACCGGCTCTGTCGATCCAGTTGATTCCTCGGGCACTCTCTCATCATCCCTTAGGCGGCCGCGGGCCGGCATCATCCCCTGGGCGGCCGGTGTTCGCCGTCGGCGTGCGCGATCATTCCACTATGCCGTCCCATCAGCCGTCCGCCAGGTCCCGCCTGACCGTGATCGCCACCGGAGGCACGATCTCGACCAGCACCGGCGCCGACGGGGTGCGCCGGCCGAGCCGCAGCGGGTCGGACCTCACGGCGGGCCTCGACGTGGACGTCGTCGACCTGCTGTCGGTGGACAGCTCCGAGCTGACGCTGCCCGACTGGGACCGGATCGGCGCGGCGGTGCGGGACGCGGTCGACGGCGGCGCCGACGGCGTCGTCGTCACCCACGGCACCGACACCCTCGAGGAGACCGCCCTCTGGCTCGAGCTGACGTACGGCGGCCCGGCGCCGGTGATCCTGACCGGCGCGATGCGCAGCGCCGACGCCCCCGGCGCCGACGGGCCGGCCAACCTGCGCGACGCGCTGGCGCTGGCCGCCGACCCCGCGGCGCGCGGGCTCGGGGTGGCGGTGTGCTTCGCGGGCCGAGTGCTGCAGCCGCTGGGCATGTACAAGGTGGCGACGCCCGACCTCAGCGGCTTCACCGGACAGCTGCTCGGCTCGGTGAACGGCGGGGTGACGCTGACAAAGGCCAAGACGCGCCCACATCTCGGTGAGCTGAGCGCCGCCGCGGCGCCGCGGGTCGACATCGTCGCCGCGTACCTGGGCAGCGACGGCGTGGCGCTCGACGCCTGCGTGGCCGCCGGCGCGCGGGCCGTGGTGCTCGAAGCGCTGGGTTCGGGCAACGCCGGGGCCGCCGTCGTCGACGCGGTGCGCCGGCATTGCCGAGACGGCGTGGTCGTCGCGGTGTCCACCCGCGTCCCGGGCGGGCGGGTCGGGGCCGCCTACGGGCCGGGGCACGCCATGGCCGCCGCGGGGGCGGTCATGGTGCCGAGCCTCCGGCCGCCGCAGGCGCGGGTGCTGCTCATGGCGGCGTTGGCCGCCGGGCTACCCCCCGCCGACGTCTTCGCCCGGTGGGGCTGACTCCGCGTCAACCTGCAGCGCGCCAACGTATTCCGGCCAATCCAGCGAATCGACCGGGTTGGCCCTCACGAGTTCGGCGGTGCCGGCCGGGAAGGTGCGAGCCTGCCCGGCGCCGGTGCCGCGCGTCTCGAACCGCACGGTGACAACGCCATGACCCGCGCCCTGTACCCAGCCGTGGCCGAGGTCGCGGTGCGCCACGTCGTCCCCCACCTGCCAGCCGGCGTCGCTGTCCGCCGCAGGCAGCGCCTCGAGGGTGTGATGGTCCTCCTCCGACTCCAGCGCCGAGAACTCCAGGTCGGGGAACAGCGACTCCTGCCGGACGTCGCTCAGTCCCGAAAAGCCAACGCCAACAAGGCGAATCGGCCCGATCTCGCGCGGATCGAGCAGCAGCCGGCGGGCCACCGCCACGAGCGCGCCGGGTTCGGTCGTCGCGTAGGGCAGGGTCGCCGACCGGGTCAGCGTGCTCATGTCGGACTTCTTCAGCTTCACCGTGACGGTGCGCGCGCCACGGCCGTCGCGCAGCAGGCGCTGGTGCGCGTGTTCGGCGATCGGGCCGATCGCCTCGTGCAACTGCTGCAGGCTGGTCAGATCGACGGCGAACGTCGACTCGGAGCTGATCTGCTTGGCCTCGGCGCGCTCGGCCACCGGGCGGTCGTCGATGCCGCGCGCCAGCCGGTGCAGCGCCGGCCCGATCGTCGCGCCCAGGATGTTGGCCGCCTCGGCGTCGGTCAGCGCGGCCAGCTGGCCGATGGTCTCGATACCGAGCCGATTCAGCTTCTCCTCGGCGACCGGGCCTATCCCCCACAGCCGGCGCACGGGCAACCCGCCCAGGAGGGCTCGTTCGTCGGCGCGCCGCACGACCCGGATGCCGTCGGGCTTGGCCAGCCCGGAGGCGATCTTGGCGACCTGTTTGCCCGAGCCCGCCCCGACGGACGCGGTCAGCCCGGTTTCCTCCCTGACCCGTCGCCGCAGTTCCTCGCAGAACACCTCGACGTCCGCGGCCGACGCCCCGGCGAGTTGCGGAGGTTCGCCGAAGCCCTCGTCGAACGACAGTTGCTCGACGACGGGCACGATGCCGCGGATGGTGTCGAAGACGCGCCGGCTGGCCACCCCGTACACCACGCCGCGCGGAGGCAGCACCACCGCCGTCACCCCGATCAGGCGGCGGGCCTGGTGCATCGGCATGGCTGACCGGGCGCCGAAGACGCGGGCCTCGTAGCTCGCCCCCGCCACCACCCCGCGCCCGCCCAGGCCACCGACCAGCACCGGCCGCCCCCGCAGCGTCGGCCGGGTCAGTTGTTCGACGGAGGCGAAGAACGCGTCCATGTCCAGGTGCAAAACCCAGCGCGCCTCCACAGCAGCAAATGCTATTCGTGGTGTATGGCGATGAACCTCTGTCACAGGTGGTGTTGCAATTCCGACCGGTGGGCCCGAGAGGTCGAGGACCACCTGCTGCCGTGGGTGCTCGCCGATGTGGATCTCGGCGACAACACCCTGGAGATCGGGCCGGGCTACGGCGCCTTCCTGAGGGTCCTCGTCGACAAGACGCCCCGGCTCACCGCCGTCGAGATCGACCCCGAGATGGCGCGGCGGCTCCAGGACCTGTACGGCAGCCGGGCGCGGATCATCAACGGCGACGGCACCGATACGGGCCTGCCGGGCGGCGAGTTCAGCTCGGTGGTGTCCTTCACGATGCTGCACCACGTACCGACGGCCCAGCTGCAGGACCGGTTGTTCGCCGAGGCGCTGCGGGTGCTTCGCCCCGGGGGCATCTTCGCCGGGAGCGACGGGGTGCCGTCGCTGAAGTTCCAGGTGCTGCATTTCCGGGACACGTGCAATCCGATTCCCCCGGCGACCATGCCGGATCGCCTGCGCGCCGCGGGGTTTCGCGACATCGACGTCGAAGTACGCGCCGGCCGACAACGTTGGCGCGCGGTGAAGGCGGCATGATGCACAGCGACGCCCCCGGCACGCGTCTGGCCCGGCTTCGCCGCCAGTGGGACGAGCGGCTGGCCCCCGGTGAACAGGCCACCGTGCTGGCGTGGGCGTCCTTCACGCTCACGTTCGCCGGCCTGCGCGGGCTCACGCATTGGATCCGGGCCGGCCACGGACCGTCGGGCGGTGGGGTCTCCGTGGGCGGCAGGCACTTTCATCACTACAACCTCGGCATCGGGATGTTGGCGACGGTGGCCGGGGTGGGCCTGAGGGGCACGGAACGGCAGCGCCGGCACCCCGCCGCGGCGGTCGCGTACGGCGCGGCGAACGCGATGATCGTCGACGAACTCGCGCTGCTGCTCGACCTCAAGGACGTCTACTGGGCGCAGGACGGGCGCGAGAGCGTCGACGTCGCGGTCGGCCTGATCGCCACCGGGGCGACCGTGGTGGCCGGGATGCCGTTCTGGCCGCACGCGCGTCACGCGCTGCGGTCGCGAACCTCCTGACGGCACGACGGTGAGGCCGGACATTCGTCCGGCCTCACCTTGGCGACTCGCGTCAGTGGTGCTGAATCGGCTGTTGCTGAACCGGCAGGGGGTGCACCGGCTGTTGCTGAACGGGCAACGGGTGGACCGGCAGCGGGTGCACCGGCTGCTGCTGCACCGGCAGCTGGCAGGCAAGGCACTGGATCGGCGGGTGGCCGCCACCTTGCTGCGGCGGGTTGCCACCACCCTGCTGCGGCGGGTTACCACCACCCTGCTGCGGCGGGTTACCACCACCCTGCTGCGGCGGGTTGCCACCACCCTGCTGCGGCGGGTTGCCGCCACCCTGCTGCGGCGGGTTGCCGCCACCCTGCTGTGGGGCCGAGGGCACGGGAACCGGGATGGGCACCGGGACCACGACGGGAACGTCGACGGTCACCGATGTTCCGGGGGGCGGGGTGCCCGGGTCGGCGGCCGGCGGCTGGGCCGGCGCGGCCGGCGGAGGCGCCGCCACGGGAGCTTGCGGCGCCGGGATGCTCACGAGGGGTTCTTGGCCCGGTCCGGTCACGCCCGGCGCGGCCTGCCCGGCGTCCGCCGGAGCGGCGACCGATGGGGCCGGCGGCGCGGCGGGCGACGGCGGAGCTGCGCTGGGAGCCTGTGGCGCCACCGAGCCGACGCTGGCGTTCGGCACAACGACGGCCGGCTTCTGTTCCTTGGAGTCGGTGGCCCCGAGAAGTATCGCGCCCAGCCCGGCCACCGCGCCGAGGGAGGCGACGACGGCCCCGGCCACGATGGCGTTCCGTGCCCTCGAGCGCGGTCGCGCGATGACGGTAGTGGCCGGCCCGTCGTCGGCGGCTGCCGCCTTGGCCAGGGAGCCGTCTTCGATCGAGGGGTCGCCCAGCGGGCTCGACGCCCACGCCTCGGCGACGGTGAGGTCCTCGTAGGGGACTGCGGCGAAGGTGGCCGACTGGAAGTCTTCGATGGTGCTCATGGTGGGGTCCTTAACTGTGGTCGCGGCCCCCGTTGGGCCGTCGTCACAGGTATGAGCGGCCACCCCCGATCACTCGGACACTTTTTTCGAAAATTTTCGGCGGCGTCCCGGCGGCACGGCGACCGTCGGCTCGCGGCGCTTCCCACCCCGGAGGATCACGCCTTCCCGATGCTCACCCGCACACCGTCGCCGATCTCGGCACCGTCCGTCCCGGGGTCACCGAACTCGAAGCTCGTCGCGAGGGTCTCCCCGGCGATCAGGTCCCGGTGCGTGCGCGCCCAGTCGGCCCGCTCGGCGGGCACGGCCATCACCAACCGGATGCGGTCGGAGACGTCCAGGCCGGTCGACTTTCGCAGCTCCTGCAGTTCGCGGATGCGGTCCTTGGCCCAGCCCTCGGCCTCGAGTTCCGGGGTGACGGTGCCGTCGAGCACCACCAGTCCGGCGCCGTCGGCCAGCGCCGCGGTGTACTCGGGGTCGGCGGCGACCAGCCGCGAGCTGTACTCCTCGGGCAGCAGGACCGCCGGGCCGGCCGTCAGGGTGCCGTCGGGATTGACGCGGCCCTCCCCCGCCTTGACCGCCCTGATGGCCGCCTGCACATCCTTGCCCAGCCGCGGCCCGGCCACGCGCGCGTTGACGGTCAGCTCGAACCGCCCGTAGGTGTCGATCGCGTCGGTCAGCTCCACCGACTTGACGTTGAGCTCGTCGGCGATCAGATCCGCAAACGGCTCCAGGCGCCCGGGATTGTCCACGGCCACGGTGAGTTTCGGCAGCGGCAGCCGCACGCGCAGCTTCTTGGCCTTGCGCAGCGACGACGCGGCCGAGCACACCTCGCGGACCTGGTCCATCGCGGCGACCAGGTCGGGATCCGCCGGTACGACGCCGTCCTCGGGCCAGTCGGTGAGATGCACCGAGCGCCCGCCGGTCAGCCCGCGCCAGATGATCTCGGTGACCGACGGAAGCAGCGGGGCAGCCAGCCGAGCCGTCACCTCCAGCACGGTGTGGAGCGTGTCGATGGCGTCGACGTCCTCGGTCCAGAAGCGCGAACGTGACCTTCGCACATACCAATTCGTCAATGCCTCGGTGAATTGTCGCAGCTGCTCGCAGGCCCGCGAGATGTCGCACGCCTCCATTTCCGCAGTGAGGTCGTCGCGCAGCACGGCCAGCTTGGCCAGGATGTAGCGGTCGAGCACGTGTGCCGAGTCGGTGCGCCAGGCGCCGGCCTTCGGCGCGTAGAGGGCCAGGAAGCTGTAGGCGTTCCACAGCGGCAGCTGGACCTGGCGCACGCCCTCGCGGATGCCCTGCTCGGTGACGATCAGATTGCCGCCCCGCAGGATCGGCGACGCCATCAGGAACCAGCGCATCGCGTCCGAGCCGTCGCGGTCGAACACCTCGGACACGTCCGGGTAGTTGCGCAGCGACTTGCTCATCTTCTGCCCGTCGGAGCCCAGCACGATCCCGTGCGCGACACAGGTTTTGAACGACGGGCGATCGAACAGCGCGGTGGCCAGCACGTGCAGAGTGTAGAACCAGCCGCGGGTCTGCCCGATGTACTCGACGATGAAGTCCCCGGGGTAGTGGCCGTCGAACCAGTCGCGGTTCTCGAACGGGTAGTGCACCTGCGCGTAGGGCATCGAGCCGGAGTCGAACCACACGTCGAGGACGTCTGGGATGCGCCGCATCGTGCTGCGGCCGGTCGGGTCGTCGGGGTTCGGCCGGGTGAGTTCGTCGATGTAGGGCCGGTGCAGGTTGGTGGGCCGCACACCGAAATCCCGCTCGAGTTCGTCGAGACTGCCGTACACGTCGATGCGCGGGTAGGCCGGGTCGTCGGACTTCCACACCGGAATCGGTGTGCCCCAGTAGCGGTTTCGCGAGATCGACCAGTCGCGAGCGCCCTGCAGCCACTTGCCGAACTGACCGTCCTTCACGTGGTCGGGATGCCAGGTGATCTGCTGGTTCAATTCGACCATGCGGTCGCGGAACTGGGTGACGGCGACGAACCAGGACGAGACGGCGCGGTAGATCAACGGATTCCGGCACCGCCAGCAGTGCGGGTACGGGTGCTCGTAGGTTTCGTGGCGGACGAGCACCGCGCCGTTGGCCGCCGCGGCACCGGTCCCGTCCTTCAAATCGCGGATGATCCGCGCATTGGCCGAAAAGACATGCTCCCCCTGGTAGTCCGGGACGGTGGCGCCGAACCTGCCCCTGGAGTCGACGGGCGTCACCGGCACGATGCCCACCGTGTCGGTGGTGGCCATGTCGTCCTCGCCGTAGGCCGGCGCCATGTGCACGATGCCGGTGCCGTCCTCGGTGGTCACGAAGTCACCGGGCAGCACCTGAAAGGCGTTGGCGGTATCCATGAAATACGGGAACGGCGGCAGGTACCGCATGCCCAGCAGGTCCGCGCCCCGATAACTGCCCAAAACCTCGGGCTCTTCCCCGAATTCGCGCGCGTAGGCGGCCAGCCGCGGCTGCGCCAGCACGAAACGACGGTCGCCGGCCCGGATCTGGACGTAGGTCACGTCCGGGTTGACCGCGACGGCCAGGTTCGACGGCAGGGTCCACGGCGTCGTCGTCCACACCAGGAGGTGGGCGCCGTCGAGCTCGCCGCCGACCACCCTGAACCCGACGGTGATCGCCGGGTCCTGCCGGCTCTGGTACACGTCGTCGTCCATCCGCAACTCGTGGTTGGACAACGGGGTCTCGTCGCGCCAGCAGTAGGGCAGCACGCGGTAGCCCTCGTAGGCCAGTCCCTTGTCCCAGAGCTGCTTGAACGCCCAGATCACCGACTCCATGTAGGGCAGGTCGAGCGTCTTGTAGTCGTTGTCGAAGTCCACCCAGCGCGCCTGGCGGGTGACGTACGCCCGCCATTCGTCGGTGTAGCGCAGCACCGACTCCCTGCACGCGTCGTTGAACGCGGCGATCCCCATGTCGTCGATCTGGGACTTGTCGGTGATGCCGAGCTGGCGCTCGACCTCGAGCTCGGCGGGCAGCCCGTGGGTGTCCCACCCGAAACGGCGGTCGACCTTGTAGCCGCGCATGGTCCGGTACCGCGGGACGATGTCCTTGACATAGCCGGTGAGCAGGTGCCCGTAGTGCGGCAGGCCGTTGGCGAACGGCGGCCCGTCGTAGAAGACGTATTCCGGTGCGCCGTCGCGGCGGGCGATGCTCGCCCGGAAGGTGTCGTCGCGCGCCCAGTAGTCGAGCACCTCGAGCTCGAGCGCCGGGAAGTCCGGCGCGCCGCCGGCCGGCTTCGGATAGACCCGGACGGAGTCGGCGTCGTCGGTCACAGCGTTTCCGGTATCGAAGTGCGTCATTCTCCCTGCGCCCCAACATCACTGGACGACGGGGACGACGACACGCAGGTTGCGCGGGCGCCGCGGTACCACCCCGCTTGCCGCGCTTGCGCACGGCCGCTCGATGACGGCTGTGACGGGCCTACCCGTTCGGTTCTACTGGGCCCTGCCGGCCGTTCTTCCGAAGGCTCCCCGGTGATGGCCGGATCGACGCCGCTGAGTCGATTCTACGGATCGGCGCAAATCCACGGGCCGGGCACTCCGAGGGGCCGCCTGACCTCAGGCGGTGCCTGAAGCCGGGTAGCCCCTCGGAGGCGCGATTGCACGCCGCCCACCGGGACTAGACCTGGACTTCGAGCACACCGACCCGCCACAGAGCCGCGTACAGGTGGCGCAGCGGGATGCTCAACAGGCGGGCCGCACCGTCCACCAGGGGGTCGCCGCCGCCGACGGGCGTGCGGGTGACCTTCTTGGGCCTGCGGGCGGGGTTCGTGTCGGGGATCGTGTCGACGTCGCGCACCACCGTCAGCACGGGGGCGGGAGCTACGGTTACCACTTCGTCGTGGAGAACTGCGGTGTCATACAGAACTGCGGTCATGATCGTCTCCTGGTCGGATCGCCATCTGGGACTGACTGGACTGACGCGTCCCGCCCCGTGCTGGTTCCGATCTGGAAAACGTTTGGCCCGTGAGGAAATTGACTACTCAGCCGCAAACGTCGTGCCGAAGATCGGATCGGGACGAGACGCAGTTCGGACTTCGGTCCGGACTGTCGCTGGAGCTCATGGGTCCCTCACCTCCTCATGGTCACGACGCGTGCGTCGGCCGCACACGGTGTACGCGCAGCAAGGAGAGCAGAAACCGACGACGTCGGTGATCGGCACCCCTCTCGTCAGAGCTTTGGCACCACACGACGTGTCCGAAAATCCGGAAGCCACCTGGGCTCAACCCTTAAGCCGGGAGGAGCTGTCCTGACCCGGGGCGTCTTTCGACGTTCGGGGTCAGTGGCCTGTATTCGTGTAGACGCCTCACCTAACGAGGTGCATACCGGACCGATAATGCACGACGGGTCTGACCGGGTCAACTTCCCTCGCCGGCGTTCCCGAATCTTTACGCGTCGTTCACCTCGACGCGCCAGCCAGCCCCGACTTTGCCGCTGACCAGCGCAAACGACCCGCGCCGCGCGTCACCTCTCGACCAGGCCCTCGAGTCTCGAGATGGTGTCGATGAACTCCTCGAACATGTCGAGCACCACCGCACGGGTCGGCCGGACCCTGTCCAGCGAGCCGACCACCTGCCCGACGAAGTAGGTCGCCAGGTCGCGGGCCTTGGCGCCGGGATGACCGGCGGCCTGGTTGATGCGGACCTGAGGCTCGGTGACCAGCGCGCTTTGCAGCGGCATGCCCAGCGGGTCGGGACTGTCGGGCCGCTCCCACTCCTCGGTCCAGGCCGTCCGCAGCATGCGCGCCGGCTTGCCCGTCATCGAGCGCGACCGCACCGTGTCCGACGAGCTCGCGGCCAGGAACTTCTCCTTGACCACCGGCGCGGTCTCGGCCTCCTCCGTGGTCAGCCACACCGACCCGCACCAGACGCCCTCCGCGCCCAGGGCGAGGGCTGCGGCGACCTGGCGACCCCGACCGATCCCGCCCGCGGCCAGCACGGGGACCGGCGCGATCGCATCCACCACCTCCGGGACCAGGACCATGGTCGACACCTCCCCGGTGTGGCCGCCGGCCTCGGTGCCCTGCGCGACCACCAGGTCGACCCCGGCCGCCGCATGCCGCTGGGCGTGTCGCGTGGTGCCGGCAAGCGCGGCCACCAGGACGTCCTGGTTGTGGGCCCGCTCCACCAGGTCCGCGGGCGGCGGCCCGAGGGCGCTGGCGATGAGCCGGATGTCATGGGCGAACGCGACGTCGAGCAGCGGCTCGTACCCCTTGGGCGAGATGTTGAGGCCGCCGGCCGACGCCCGCGTTTCATCCGCCGGCGCAGCGATGCCGTACCGGGTCAGCAGATCGTCGACGAAGGCGCGGTGCTCCTCTGGCAGCAGGGCGCGGGCCTGCTTGGTGTCGATGCCGCCCTCCTCAGCGCCAACGTATTTCGGCGGCAACAGCAGGTCCACCCCGTAGGGCTTCCCACCCGTCTGCTCGTCGATCCACGACAGCTCGCTCTCGAGCCGCTTCGGGCTGTGGGCAACGGCGCCGAGGACGCCGAACCCGCCCGCGTTGGTCACCGCGGCGACCACGTCGCGGCAGTGACTGAAAGCACATATCGGAAATTCCACGCCGAGCATCTCGGCGACTCGGGTGCGCATCCGGGTGACGCTAGGAATTACCGACCGACAAGTCAATCAGCCGCACGGCGCCGCGCCGAACGTGAAGCCACGGCGAGAAATCGCAGCGGATCCCGCCCTGGCTACACGCTCGGCGGAGGAGGCGCGGTCGGCTGGGGCGACCGGCCGTCCGGCGGCCAGCCGGACACGCCATCTTCCAGCGGGACGCCCAGGCTCTGCAAGATGGACGCGACCATGCGCCAGGCGCCGATGGCGGCCACGAGCTCCAGGAGAACCGTTGCGCCACCGCTCAATTCGCGCTCACAGTCGGCCCAGGTCCGCTCGCTGATGGCGCCTTCGCGCATGACGTCGTCGGTGGCCGCCAGCACCGCGCGCTCGACGGCGCCGAACCCGCCATAGGACCGCCAGTCGCGCACCGCGAGGAGGTCGTCGGGCGTCACACCCAGCCGGGAGGCGACTCGCCAGTGCTGTGTCCACTCGTATTCGCATCCGGTCAGCCAGCCGATCCGCATGATCACCAGCTCCCGCAGCCGCGGGTCCAGGTCACCGTGCCAGAGCATGGTGGCGAGCAGGTCGTTGATGGCGCGCGCCAGCGGCGGGTGGTGCAACAAGACCTGGAAGATGCTCAGCTCCGCCATGTAGTCGGGCACGGCCGCTTCGTCCGCGGCGGCCTTGGCCTCGGCGAGCGGCAGCAGGGGTATCCGTGGGGTCGTCATGACCTGAGCATTCCGTGTCCCGGTCGCCAGGGCCATGGGCTGCGGGCGAACGGTCTTGACTTGCAATCTTCGAGATTTCTCGATTCGCCCACGCGGAATCGCAACACGCTCTAACATGGCCTGACTGGGGACTTCCGATGCGACGTTTCGACGCGTCTAATTGGCGCCGCCCTGCCTTTCTAAGGTGGGGCTGAATTCGCATGCAGGCGCATACAAGCTCACGGTATTGAAACTGCGTGTTCCGCTGGCCACCAGCCCGTTACACGCTCTTCACACGGGTGGCGCGCGCGGCGTCCCGACCCCCGAACGGACGCGCAGCACGCCGTCGTGACGAGTCGGGCCGCGATCGGGCCCGGTCCCGCCGAACGCGCGGGCGCCCTTGGCGCACAAGCCTTCTAGCTGCGGATATAACGGGAATGTAACGTGCAACACACCGGATCCGATGATGGCTCAAACATCGTTTGACCAGCCTTGGAGGATCGACGCCTTGTTAAATTTTTGTACGTACGCCCGATTTTTCCACGCGTGTGAAGCGAAGCCGCTACGCTGCTGATCGCGCCAGCTTCTTCGGGCCGGGTTTACATGGGGGGTCGGTGGGTTTTTCGCGCGTTGTCACCGGACTTCGCCGGTGTGACAAAAAAACTCAGCGATATTTCTCGAAGCCCTGATAAGAGCTCGCAGCAGTGATAGGAACTTGTGGATGGGCAAGGAGAGGTGAAGGAAGTGGACAGGGCAGGCGTTACTCCGGTAGCTGTCATCGGGATGGCTTGCCGGCTGCCGGGGGGCATCAACTCCCCTGACCTCTTGTGGGAAGCGTTGCTCCGTGGGGAAGACCTTGTCAAGGAAATTCCCGCGGACCGCTGGGACATGGACTACTACTACGACCCGGAACCCGGTGTTCCCGGCCGCTCAGTGTGCAAGTGGGGTTCGTTCCTCGACGAGGTCGGCGACTTCGACCCCGAGTTCTTCGGCATCACCGAAAAAGAAGCGACCGCGATGGACCCCCAGCACCGGTTGCTGATGGAAACCGCTTGGGAGGCCATGGAGCACGCCGGCCTCACCAAGGACACCATCGCCAAGCAGACGGGCGTCTTCGTCGGGTTGATGCACGACGACTACAAATTCCTGCACGCCACGACCGACGCCTTCGACGGACCATACGGAAATCCCGGCACCATCTCCTGCATGGCGTCCGGACGAGTCTCCTACGCCCTGGGCTTGCACGGCCCGGCGTCGACGGTGGACACCGCCTGCTCCTCGGGCCTGTTCGCGATCCACCAGGCCTGCCGCAGCCTGCACGACGGCGAGAGCACGATGGCGTTCGCGGGCGGCGTCAACGTGATGTTGGAGCCTCGCAGGTCTGCTTCCGCGTCGGCCGGCGGCATGCTGTCCGGGACCGGGCACTGCCACGCTTTCGACGTCAAGGCCGACGGTTTCGTGTCGGGCGAGGGTTGCGTGGTGCTGCTGCTCAAGCGCCTGACGGACGCGCAGCGCGACGGTGACCGCATCCTCGGCGTCATCCGCTCGACGGCGGCGAACCAGGACGGCCACACCGCGAACATCGCGATGCCGTCGGGCGAGGCGCAGGCCGCGGTGTACCGCGCCGCGCTGGCCGCCGCGGGCGTCGAGGCCGGCAGCGTCGGCATGGTGGAGGCGCACGGCACCGGCACACCTGTCGGAGACCCGATCGAATTCTCAAGCCTCGCAGCGGTATACGGCGTCGAGAACCCTTGCGTGCTCGGAGCTTCGAAGACCAATTTCGGCCACACCCAGGCCGCGGCTGGTGCGCTCGGCATGATGAAGGCCGTCCTTGCCGTCCAGCACGGTGTCGTTCCGAAGAACCTGCACTTCGAGGCGCTGCCCGAAGAGATGGCGCGGATCGACACGAACCTCTTTGTGCCGCAGGAAAACACGTTGTGGCCACTCGAGGGGGGCGAACCGCGCCGCGCGGCGGTTTCGGCGTACGGCCTCTCCGGAACGAACGTGCATGCCATCGTCGAGCAGGCTCCCGCGCCTTTGTCGCGCAACGGCGTGGCGGTCCGGCGGGGCGATGACGGCGCGATGCTGTTCCCGATCTCCTCCTCCTCGGCGGAGGGGCTGCGCGAGACGGCCGAACGACTGGCCGACTGGGTCGAGGCGCATGCGTCGGAATTGGCCACTCCCGACTTGGCATACACGCTCGCCCGCAAGCGCGGGCACCGGTCGGTCCGGACCGCCGTGCTGGCCCGCGACAACGCCGAGTTGGTGCAAGCCCTGCGGGAGGCGGCCGACGGAGACGCGCTCTACCAGGACGTCGTGGGCCAGGAGGAGCGCGGACCGGTCTGGGTGTTCTCGGGGCAGGGATCGCAGTGGGCCGCCATGGGCGCGGACCTGCTGGCCAAAGAGCCCACGTTCGCCGCGACCATCGCCACAATCGAGCCGCTGATCGCCGCGGAATCCGGGTTCTCGGTGACCGAGGCGCTCTCGGCGCCCGAGAAGGTGACCGGCATCGACCGCGTCCAGCCAACCGTCTTCGCCATGCAGGTCGCACTTGCGGCCGCGATGAAGTCGCTCGGGGTGCGTCCGGGGGCGGTCATCGGCCACTCGATGGGTGAGTCCGCCGCGGCCGTCGTCGCGGGCGCCCTGTCCCTCGAGGACGGCGTGCGGGTGATCTGCCGCCGGTCGCGACTGATGACCAAGATCGCCGGATCCGGCGCGATGGCCTCCGTGGAACTGCCCGCGCAGCAAGTGCTTTCGGAACTGATGGCACGCGGCGTCGACGACGCCGTGGTGGCGGTGGTGGCGTCTCCGCAGTCCACTGTGATCGGCGGCGCGACCGAGACCGTTCGCGAGCTGGTCGAGGCGTGGGAGCAGCGCGACATCATGGCCCGGGAGGTGGCGGTCGACGTGGCGTCGCACTCGCCGCAGGTCGACCCGATCCTCGACGAGCTGTACGACGTGCTGGCCGAGATCGAGCCGCTGAGCCCCGAGATCCCCTACTACTCGGCGACGTCGTTCGACCCTCGCGAGGAGCCGTACTGCGACGCCAACTACTGGGTCGACAACCTGCGCCACACGGTCCGGTTCTCGGCGGCGGTGCAAGCGGCGCTCGAAGACGGCTACCGCGTGTTCGGCGAACTGGCGCCGCACCCACTGCTCACCCACGCCGTCGACCAGACAGCCCGCAGCTTGGACATGACGGTCGCCGCACTGGCGGCCATGCGGCGCGAGCAGCCCCTGCCTCACGGCATGCGCGGCTTCGTGGGCGACCTGTATGCAACCGGCGCCGCGATCGACTTCTCCGCGCTCTACCCGTACGGACACCTGGTCGACGCTCCCCTGCCGGCATGGACGCACCGCACGCTGCTGCTGAGCCGCGACGGGCACAGCTCCCGGGCGCTGCGGTCCAGCGTGGCGGTGCACCCGCTGATGGGTCAGCACGTTCGCTTGCCCGAGGAGCCCGAGCGCCACGTCTGGCAGGCCGAGATCGGCACCGCGACCTTGCCGTGGCTGGCCGACCACCAGGTGCATGGCATGGCCACCCTGCCCGGCGCGGCCTACTGCGAGATGGCGCTGGCCGCGGCCCGCACCGTCTTCGGGGAGGCGGCCGGTGTCCGCGACGTCCGCTTCGAGCAGATGCTGCTCCTCGACGAGGAGACGCAGATCAGCCTCACCGCCACCGCGGAAGTGCCGGGCCACCTCACGTTCGCGGTGGACACCAGTGAGGACGGGCTCCAGACACGCCGGGCGTCGGCCGTGCTGGAAGCGCTCGAAGACGCCGCAGAGCCGGCACAGCCGGCCGCCCACGACATCGAGCTGCTGCTGGCCGCGCACCCCAGCCGCCTGGACGGTGACGACCTGCGCGACGCCATGGACTTGTGCGGAATCCAGTACGGCCCGGCTTTCACCGGCCTGGCCGCGGCGCACACCGCCGAGACCGGCACCACGGTGCTGGCCGAGATCGGGCTGCCCAGCGTGATCCGCACGCAGCAAACGAATTTCGGCGTGCACCCCGCCCTGCTGGACGCGTGCTTCCAGTCCGTGGCGGCCCACCCCAGCGTCGCAAACGCCAGCCTGGGCGGTCTGCTGCTGCCGCTGGGCGTGCGGGAGCTGCGGACCTACGCCCCGGTTCACACCGCGCGCTACTGCTACTCGCGGGTGACCGCGGCGACGGGCGGAGCGGTCGAGGCCGACCTCGACATCCTGGACAAGCACGGGACCGTCCTGCTGGCCGTGCGCGGACTGCAGATGGGCACCGGCATCTCGCAGGGCGGTGAGCGGGCTCGCGTCATGAGCGAGCGGTTGCTGACCGTGGAGTGGCAGCAACGCCAATTGCCCGAGGTGGCGACCACCGAACCCGGATCGTGGCTGCTGGTCAGCACTTCCGATGCCGCGGACCTCGTGGCGACGGCCTACACCGACGCGCTGAAGCTGCACGACGCGGAATGCACCACCCTGTCCTGGCCGGACTACGCCGACCACTCGGCGACGGCCGCGCGGCTGCGGGAGCTGATCGCTCGGGGCGGGTTCACCGGCGTGGTGCTGGTGACCGCCGCCAAGAACGGCAACCCTGACGAGGAATCGCCCTCTCGCGCAGGCGATTACGTGCGTCACCTGGTGCGCATCACGCGCGAGCTGCCGGAGATCCAGGGCGAGGCGCCCCGCCTGGTCGTCATCACGCGCAACGCGCAGGCGGTGCTGCCGGAGGACGTGCCCAACCTGGAGCAGGGCGGTCTGCGGGGCCTGCTCCGGGTGATCGGCATGGAACACCCGCACCTGCACACCACTCAGATCGACGTCGACGAGCAGACCGGCGCCGAGCACGTGGTTCGCCAACTCCTGCTGGCCGGCCCGGGCGAGGACGAAACCGCCTGGCGTAACGACGAGTGGTACACGGCGCGCCTGTCCCCCTCCCCCCTTCGCCCCGAGGAGCGGCAGAGCACGATCGCGGCTCACGAGAGCGACGGCGTGCGCATGCAGATCCGCACTCCTGGTGACCTGCAGACGATGGAGTTCGCCGCCTTCGACCGGGTTCCGCCGGGTCCCGGACAGGTCGAGGTCGCCGTGACGGCGTCGAGCATCAACTTCGCCGATGTCCTCAACGCGTTCGGCCGCTACCAGAGCCTCGACGGCATCCTGCCGAAGCTGGGCACGGACTTCGCGGGTGTCGTGACGGCCGTCGGACCCGACGTCACCAACCACAAGGTCGGCGACCACGTCGGCGGCATGTCGCCCCACGGCTGCTGGGCAACCTTCGTCACGTGTGACGCGCGGCTGGCGACGACGCTGCCCGAGGGGTTGACGGACGCCCAGGCCGCGGCCGTGACCACCGCGCACGCCACCGCCTGGTACGGGCTGAACGACCTGGCCCGCATCAAGGCCGGCGACAAGGTGCTGATCCACTCCGGCACCGGCGGCGTGGGGCAGGCGGCGATCGCCATCGCTCGCGCGGCCGGTGCGGAGATCTTCGCCACCGCCGGCAGCGAACAGCGTCGGCAGATGTTGCGGGACATGGGCATCGAGCATGTCTACGACTCGCGCAGCGTGGAGTTCGCCGACCAGATCCGCCACGATACCGACGGCTACGGCGTCGACATCGTCCTCAACTCCGTGACGGGCGCCGCGCAGCTGGCCGGGCTCAAACTGCTTTCGCTGGGTGGGCGTTTCGTCGAGATCGGCAAGCGTGACATCTACGGGGACACCAAGTTGGGCCTCTTCCCCTTCCGTCGCAACCTCGCCTTCTACGGGGTCGACCTCGGGCTGATGTCGGTCACCCACCCGCGGGAGGTCAGTGACATCCTGGGCACGGTCTACCGGTTGACCGCCGAAGGCAAGCTGCCGATGCCGGAGACCACGCACTACCCGTTGGCCGAGGCGGCGACGGCGATTCGCGTGATGAGCGCGGCCGAGCACACCGGCAAGCTCATCCTCGACATCCCGCAGGCCGGGCGAAGCAGTGTTGTGCTGCCGCCCGAGCAGGCTCACGTGTTCCGCCGCGACGGCTCCTACATCATCACGGGTGGTCTGGGCGGCCTGGGCCTGTTCCTCGCCGAGAAGATGGCCGGCGCCGGTGCCGGACGGATCGTGCTCAGCTCCCGCTCCGAGCCGACGCTGAAAGCTTTGGAGACAATCGAACTCGTGCGTTCGATCGGGTCGGACGTGGTGGTCGAGTGCGGCGACATCGCGCAGGCGGACACCGCGGAACGGCTGGTCGCGGCGGCCACCGCCACGGGACTTCCGCTGCGCGGCGTGCTGCATGCCGCCGCGGTGGTCGAGGACGCCACCCTGACCAACATCACCGACGAGTTGGTCGACCGTGACTGGGCGCCAAAGGTTTACGGCGCGTGGAACTTGCACCAGGCGACCGCCAAAGCGGACCTGGACTGGTTCTGCTCCTTCTCCTCAGCGGCCGCCCTCCTGGGCTCGCCCGGACAGGGCGCCTACGCCGCGGCCAACAGCTGGCTGGACGCCTTCACGCGCTGGCGTCGCGCCCAGGGCCTGCCGGCAACGGCGATCGCCTGGGGAGCCTGGGGTGAGATCGGCCGCGGCGCAGGCTTCGCCGAAGGCACCGGCGCTGCAATCACTCCCGACGAAGGCGCCTACGCGTTCGAGGAATTGCTGCGCCACGACCGCGCGTACACGGGTTACACGCCGCTCGTCGGTACGCCGTGGATATCGTCCTTCGCCGACCGCAGCAAGTTCCTGGAGCTGTTCAAGTCGGCGGGCGAAAAGCGCTCGGGTTCCGGCAAGTTGCGCGCCGAGCTGGCCGAACTTCCCCTCGACGAGTGGCCCGGCCGGTTGCGTCGTCTGCTCGCCGAGCAGATCGGCCTCATCCTGCGCCGAAACATCGATCCGGATCAGCGACTTTCCGAGTATGGACTCGATTCGCTTGGTAACCTCGAGCTGAGGACACACATTGAGGCGCAAACGGGGGTGCGCATCACCTCGGCCGACATCACCACGGTGCGGGGGCTCGCAGATCACCTGTTCGACAAGCTGGCTCCGAAAGAGGGCGCAACTGCGTGACTGATCTTCAGACGGCAAAGTCGCCTTTACCGCAGCGGGTGGAAAATAGGAGGGAATCGTGTTCATAGGTGGAGGGTCGGAGCACGACAGCCTGCGCGTAGGGAGCGCCTACGACTGGAACCCCGGTGCGGGGAACGTCATTACGTGGCATCCAACGCCCAGTTCACTCGCGAAGGCGCGCCAGGCGCCGGCGACCTCGGTTCCGCCGAGTTCCATGCAGGCGGGCCACCTTCGCGGATACGTCGAGTTCCGCGAGCGCGGCCTCGACTACTCCCGCACGGTCATGGGTTCCTGGGACGTGCCCGGCAAGTGCGACATCCGTGCGATGACGTACCTGATCAACGCGCACCTGCGGCGCCAGGCGACCTACCACAGCTGGTTCGAGTACCGCGACGAGAAGAACATCATCCGGCACACCATCAAGAACCCGCGCGACATCAACTTCGTCCCGAAGGAATACGGCGTCCTCACACAGCAGCAGTGGCACGACCACGTGCAGGCCACCCCCGACCCGCTGCAGTGGGATTGCTTCCGGTTCGGCGTCATTCAGCACGACGACCGATTCACGCTCTACGCCGTCGTCGACCACCTGCACTGCGACCCGATGCTGCTCTCCGGGCTCTACATCGAGATCCTGATGAACTACACGTCGATCCTGGAGGGCAAGGCGCCGGTCGCGTTGCCGCCGGCGAACGGATATGACGAGTTCTGCCTTCGGGAAAGCCAAACGGTGGAGTCGATGACGCTGGACTCGCCGGAGGTGCGGACCTGGGTCGACTTCGCCGAAGCCAACGGTGGCACGCTGCCCGATTTCCCGCTGCCGCTGGGCGATCAGTCGATTCCGTGCGGCGGTGACGTCCACGTGGAGCAGCTGCTGGGATCGGACAAGACCGCCGACTTCGAGGCCCTGTGCCAGCGCGCGGGTGCCCGGTTCAGCGGTGGCCTGTTCGCCTGCCTCGCACTGGCGCACTACGAAATGACCGGCGCCGAAACGTATTACGGGCTCACCCCCACCGACAAGCGCAAGAGCCCGGAGGACTTCCTGACGGTGGGCTGGTTCACCGGTGTCGTGCCGTTCACCGTTCCGGTCGACCCGACCTCGTTCGAGGAGACGGCCCGCGCCGCGCAGGCGTCCTTCGACGCGAACATGAACTGCGCGCAGGTGCCGTACGACCGCGTGCTCGAGCTGGCCCCCTGGCTCCAGAGGCCCGGACCGCAGTTCACCATGGTGAGCTACATGGATGCGGGACTTCCGCCCCTTTCCGGTGTGGTCGCCACCGCGCTGGACGGCGTGAATGCGACCGCGTTCACCGACGGCAGGAGCCCGGCGTACATGTACTCGACGGTGTTCCGGCTGTTCGACGAGGTCTCCATCATGGTGTCCTACCCGAACAACCCGATCGCCCGAGAGTCGGTGATGCGCTTCACCGCCCAGCTGAAGTCGGTGTTCGAGCGGGTCGTCGCCGGCCGCCTGTCCGAGGTCGCGGTTCGCGTCGCCAGGTAGGCATCGCGGCTTCGCGTCCCGGTCGAAAGGCTCACCTTCGCCGATGAAGTTCGTCTTGGCGGCGCACGGGACTCGCGGCGACATCGAGCCCGGCGCCGCGGTCGGTGTCGAGTTGCAGCGCCGCGGGCATGACGTTCGAATGGCGGTGCCGCCGAACCTTGTCGGCTTCGTCGAGGACGCCGGACTGTGCGGCGTCGCCTACGGGCCCGACACCCGGGAACAGGTGGAGGCCGTCGCGGACTTCACCCACAACGCCTTGACGGTCCAGAACCCCGCCAAGATGTTCCGCGACCTGCGTGAGCTCTTCGTCGAGGGTTGGGCGGAGATGAGCCGCACCCTCACCTCGCTGGCCGACGGGGCCGATTTGCTCTTGACCGGCCAGACCTACCACGGGGTCGTGGCGAATGTCGCGGAATACCAAGGCATTCCGGTGGCGGGGCTGCATCACTTCCCGGTCCGGGTCAACGGCCAGCTCGGCGTCCCGTTCCTTCCGACGCCGGCGCCCGTGGCGCGCAACACCTTGCGGGCGGCGTGGTGGCTGTATTCGCGTGTCATCACCAAGGCCGACGAGGACGCCCAGCGCCGGGCGTTGGGCCTGCCGGCCACCTCCGTTCCGGCCTGGGAGCGGATGGCCCAAACAAGGACTCTCGAGATCCAGGCCTACGACGCGGCCCTGTTCCCGAAGCTCGAGGCGGAATGGAATGGCCGGCGGCCGTTCGTCGGCGGCCTGACGCTCGGGCTGGGCGCGGACACCGACGACGAAGTCGTGTCATGGATTTCGCAGGGGTCGCCGCCGATTTACTTCGGTTTCGGCAGCACGCCGGTCCGCTCCCCGGCCGAGACGGTGAGCATGATCGCCGAGGCCTGCGCGGAGGTGGGCGAGCGGGCGCTGATCTACTCGGGCACCCAGGACTCGGTCGCGCATCCCGACCACGTCAAGCTCGTGGGCCACCTCAACTACGCCACGATCCTGCCCATGTGCCGCGCGGCGGTGCACCACGGCGGCGCGGGCACCACCGCCGCGAGCCTGCGGGCCGGGCTGCCGACATTGGTGCTGTGGGATGTCGCCGACCAGTTCATCTGGGCAACTCAGGTCAAACGGCTCAAGGTGGGATCCGCCCGGCGGTTGTTGAGGATCACGCGCAAATCCCTGGTGGCGGAGCTCCGCGCGATCATGGAGCCCGGATGCGTGGCCCGCGCCCGCCGGATTGCCCCCCAGATGTCGACACCCGCCCGCAGCGCCGCCACCGCCGCCGACCTGTTGGAGCAGACCGTGGGGGCGCGGGTTTGATCTAGCGCGGGCTGCTCTACCCTCGGGCGGGCGCCTCTTGCGGGAGCGGGAATGACTTGTGCCACTTGCGCTTGTGCGCCATACCCATCTCGCGCAGGATGCCCATGGCCGCGGGCCAGCCATGCGTCCGCCGCAAGCCCTGGATCATCGCCCAGCTGGAGCCCCAGTGGTACTGGCGACCACCGAAATGAGCGTTGGCTGTCTTCCGTCCGAAGTGATTGACATAGGCCATTTCCGTTGTGTACACGCCGAATCCAGCTTTTCGGGCACGCAGCGCGAGGTCCAGGTCGAGGCCCCACCCATAACGACCGAACGTCGCCAGATCCATTCCGCCGACGCTGTCCCAGCATGCCCGGGACATCACCAGCGCGGTCCCCTCCACGGCAGGGACGACGCGGTACCGCGGCCGGGGGATGTAATCGGAAGCGGCCGGCGCCTCGTCGTCGAGCGCATACGGGAAACCGATGTTGAACATCGGCCCGACTATCCCGACGTCAGCCGGCAGCCGCGGGTCGAGCAAGCCTGCGACGAAGCCTTTTGATATTCGCGTGTCGTTGTTGAGTGTCATCGCGTGGGAGTAGCCCTCCGCGAAAGCCGTCCGACAGCCGAGTTCGCTGCCGCCGGCCCAGCCGAGATTCTCCCCGGGCGTGACGACACGTTCATTGCCGATCTTCGGATAGTCGCCACGGTTGTCGACGATCAGATAATCGACGCCTTCGCGGACGAGGTCGGCCACCAGTGCGTGGGTGTACTCGTGCTGCCCGAACACCGGCACCGTGATCAGAAGGGACACAGCCGGAGCGTACCCCGGCAGGTCCGGTGAGGAGTGGTCTTTCCCGACGCCCATCGCAGGTCAGCCGCGGCGAGCGGCGGCTTCCACCAGGTCGGCGACGTCGGTAACGCTTGCCGCGGGTTTGGTCATGCGGGAGGCGATCTCCCGGGCGCGGGCGGCAAACTCGGGCGAGACAACGGTCCGCAGATCCGCAATCAGCGATTCTCGGTTCGTGTTCGAGAATCTGCGGCCGAGCCCGACCCCCAGCTGCTTCATTTGTGCAGCCCAGATCGGCTGGTCGGACGTCACCCACAGGATCAACGTCGGGACTCCCGCGCGCAGACCCGCCGCGGTGGTTCCCGCACCGCCGTGGTGGACCACCGCCCGGCAGCTGGGAAAGACGGCCGCATGGTTGACCGCGCGCACGACCTTGACGTGGTCAAAACTCGGAATGCCGCGTACCTCAGCCGGTCCCGAGCAGATCAATGCCCGCTCCCCCAGCGCCGCGGTGGCGGCGCCGATCATCGCGACCCTGTCGGCCAGCGATCCGACCGGCATGCTGCCGAAACCGAAGTAGATCGGCGGGCTTCCGGCAGCGATCCACGAGGCCACCTCGTCGTCAGCCTCCGTCGGCAACTCCATCGTCAACGCGCCGACAAACGGTCGTCGGTTGTCCCACTCCGCGCCCAGTCCCGGGAAACACAGTTCGTCGTAGGCCTGTATCTCCAACGCACCTCGCTCGGCCATCCGCCGCGGCGCCGGCGCGGTTGCCCTCGGCAGGCCCAACGCTCGGCGCTGGGCGTCCTCGACCCGCTTGGTGGCGCGCCAGTAGATGTAGTCAAGCGTCTTCATCGTGGAGCGGACGACCGCCGGCGGGAACCGGGCCGGGAAGGCGATCTGGCCGTTCGGCCGCATGGGATAGAAATGCAAAGCGGCAAGCGGAATGTCGTAGTGCTCGGCGACATTCGCAACCACCTCCTGGTAGATCTGGCCCGTCAACAGCAAATCGGCGCCGTCGGCTACGGGCGTCAGCATCTCACCCAACTCGACCCAGCCCGCGGTGACCGGCTCCATGGCTTGTCGCGCCAACCTGATCGGGTTCTGGATCTTCCATGACACTTCGTGCAGAAACTGCTCGTCGAGTTGCTGCTGCGAGTCCCGCCGCCCGTACAAAGTCGCGGCAAGCCCCGCCGACTCGACGAACCCAATCAGGTTGGGCGGCACGGCCATAACGACATCGTGCCCGCGGCGCAGCAGTTCGGATCCCACGGCGGCGCACGGCTCGATGTCGCCTCGAGTGCCGTAGCTGGCCACGACGAACTTCATCGGCGGCACCTGAGCTTCAACAACCTCAGGGGCACGTCCGCGTCATCAGTCCTTGGCAAAGCAGTAGATCCGGTACGAGAATCCACCGGCGCGGCGCAGGTCCCAGTCCAAGACGCTCACGGCGTATCGGGTCAAGCCGGCGAGCAACGCCGGCGCGCGCCGACCGATGGCCTCCTGCGAGCGTTGGGTGTTGGCATCCAGGCCGCGTTTCGCCTCTTGTTCGATGTTGCGTTCGGAAATCTTGCGGAGTGGCGCAGCTGCCAGTGCCGACTCCCATTCGGGCACAACCGGGTTGCGGCGGGAATCGGTGTACAGGAAGTGTCCTCCGCGGCGAAGCACACGACTCACCTCGGTCAGGAACTTGGGGAAGTCGGGGTACTGGTGCGATGCCTCGACATTGATCACCGCGTCGAATGACTCATCGGGGAAGGGCAGGTTCTGCGCGTCGCCCTGCACGAAATCGAGTCCCGGAAGCTTGTGCTTCTTCTTGCACAGCTCGATGCTTGCCGGGTTCAAATCGAGACCCGTGTACGAGGCCGGGCCCAGGGTGCGCACTATGTAGGACGCCCCGCCACCGGCGCCGCAACTGACCTCCAAGACCCGTTTGCCGGTGAGATCCACCTGGCTCGCGGTCTGGTGATACAGCTGGATGCAGTAGCGGTTGGGCTCATCGGAGGCGTCCAACGGCAGCGCCATCGGCGGATTCTCCTCGTAGCCGAAGTTGAAGAACACCACGTCATCGCCGACCTGCCGGGTACCCAGGGGCAGAAGATACTTGGTAGTCACCTTTCCGACGAGCGGATTCGATTGCAGGCGGTATCTGAGAGCCACGGGGCACAGTGTCGCATGGATGCGCGGCACGGGGCCGCCGAATGAGTGACGTCGACACGTCGACACGCCCTGACCTGCGGTAAACGCCGCTGTACGGCCAAGTCGCGGCAACCTGAGGGTAGCCTGAGAGATCTTGATTAGCCCTCGCCGCGAAGCGGTCGATTGTAGGATCGATCGGGTGTCAAGCCGGATCCATACAGGCGAGGCAGCCAAGCCTGGGGGACTCTTCGACCGCCTCGGCGACGTGGTCCTGCGCTGGCCGCTGCTCGTCATCGCCTGCTGGATCGCGGTCGCGGGCAGCCTGGCGCTGGCCTTCCCGCCCCTGATGGAAGCGGCCAGCAAGCACGAGCAGAAGCCCCTGCCCGACGACGCTCCGACCAACATCACCAACAGGGAGATGGGCAAAGCGTTCGCGCCCATAGCTTTGCCCGCTGACAAGGCAGGCAAACCCGGTGGTGGCGGGAATCCCGGCAGCGAGTCCACACCTCCACCGAGTAGTGCGGCCGCAACGAATCCGTTGGGCGCCGGCGGTTCCCTGCTGATGATTCTGCTGACCGACGAGAAAGGTCTCACCAAGGCCGACGAGGACACCTATCGCAAGCTGGTCGAAGCGCTCCGCGCGGACAAGGTGCACCAACCGACGGTGCAAGACTTCCTCGGGTCGCCGCAGATACGGGAGGTCATGGCCAGTAAGGACGGCAAAGCGTTCGTTTTGCCGGTTTCCTTCCCGGGCGCTCCCACCGCGCCGGTGACGATCGAGGCTTACAAGAAGGCCCAGGAGATCACCAAGCAGGTCACAGCAGGTACGACGCTGAAGGCCAATGTCACCGGACCGCTGGCGAGTCTCATCGACGCGACCGAAATGGCGCAAGAGGACGCGCATTTCATTGAAATCGGCACAGTGACCGCCGTCTTGTTGATCCTGTTCCTCATCTATCGCAACCTGGTCACCATGTTGGTCCCGCTGGCCAACATCGGTGCGTCCATCGGGACCACGCAGGGCGTGTTGTCCGCACTTTCGGAAACCGTCGGCCTGCCGGTGAATCTGCAGAGCATGGTTCTGATGAGCGCGGTCATGATCGGGGCGGGAACGGACTACGCCGTCTTCCTGATCAGTCGCTATCACGACTACGTGCGACGCGGCCACGATTCCGATGAAGCGGTCAAGATGGCGTTGATGTCGATCGGCAAGGTGATCGCCGCATCGGCAGCCACCGTGGCGGTCACATTCCTCGCCATGGTGTTCACCAAACTCGAGGTGTTCTCGACGGTCGGCCCGTCCATCGCGGTATCGGTCGGCGTGGCTTTGCTGTCTGCCACGACCTTGCTCCCCGCTGTGCTCGTGCTGGCCGGGCGGCGCGGGTGGATCAAGCCCCGGCGGGATCTGACGACCCGGTTCTGGAGGGTGACGGGGACGCGCGTCGTGCGCCGACCACGTGTTCATCTGGCCGGCAGCCTCATCGTGCTGATCGCCCTGGCGAGTTGCACATCCGTGATGCGCTTCAACTACGACGATCTCAAGTCCATGCCGGATTCCGTCGACAGTTCCCGGGGTTGGGACGCGATCAATCGCCATTTCCCCAACAACGCACTCAACCCCATGGTGATGCTCATCCAGTCGCCGTCACACAACTTGCGGACACCGGCCGCGCTCGCCGATTTGGAGCAGATGGCCGCACGCGTGAGTCAGGTGCCCGGTATCGCGATGGTGCGAGGGCTGACGCGTCCCAACGGGGAACCGCTGGAGCAGACCAAAGTCTCCTACCAGGCCGGCGAGGTCGGCGGCAAGCTCGACGACGCCTCCACCCAGATCCGCACCCGCAACGGGGATTTGGACAGGTTGGTCAACGGGTCGAACCAGTTGGCCGACGCGCTGGCGGGACTCCGAGACCAGGTCACCGGCGCCGTGACCAGCCTGAGCCCCGTGGTTGAACTGCTGACGACCATGGAGCAGTTGGCGGGCGGCGACCGCACCATCGCCGCCCTCGATCAGGGGGCTGCCCTCACCGGTCGGATGAAAACCCTTGGTGACAACCTCAGCTCGTCGACCGCGAACGCGGAGAACATCGCGGCCTGGGGCGGACCGATGTTGAATGCGCTCAACAACAGCCCGGATTGCAACGCCGACCCGGGCTGCGTGAGTTCTCGTTCGAGTTTGGCGGCGCTGGTCCAAGCCAACAATGACGGGACCTTGACCTCGATCAAGATCATGGCCCGCAACCTTCAGGCGGCGCAGCAGGCGGGTTCTATCGGGCAGACCCTCGACAAGATCCAGCAGACGTTGACGCAGGCCTCGGCCGCCATGACAACGATCAAGAACCTGCAGAGCACGATGTCGTCGGCGGAACAAGGCGCCAACGCCCTTGCCGACGGGAGCCGCGCGGTCGCCGGCGGGGTCAAGGCACTGGTCGACTCGACGAGGCAGATCGGCAGCGGCCTCGGCGAGGCGTCGGAATTCCTGCTGAACATGAAGCACGACACGGACGCCAAAGCATCCATGTCCGGCTTCAACATCCCGCCGCAGGTCATGACGAAAGACGAGTTCAAGCAAGGCGCCGCGATATTCATCTCTCCGGACGGCCACGCCGCGCGTTACCTGGTCCAAAGCGAGCTCAATCCGTTCACCACCGAAGCCATGGACCAGATTCCCAGAATCATCAAGGCCGCCCAAACGGCTACACCGGGCACCGACCTGGCGGATGCGAAGGTGTCATTGGTCGGCGTCACCAGCGGGCTGAAGGACACCCGCGATTACTACAACGGCGACATCGCCTTCATCGTGATCGCGACGATCCTCATCGTCTTCCTGATCCTGGTGGTGTTGTTGCGGGCGATCGTCGCGCCGCTGTACCTGATCGGTTCCGTGCTGCTGTCGTACTTGTCGGCCATGGGCCTCGGCGTGCTCGTGTTTCAGCTGATCCTGGGGCACAACCTGCACTGGAGCTTGCCGGGATTGTCTTTCATCCTGCTCGTCGCGGTCGGCGCGGATTACAACATGCTGCTCATCTCGCGCATCCGCGACGAGTCGGCGCATAGTGTGCGCGTCGGCGTCATCCGCACCGTCGGATCCACCGGCGGGGTGATCACCTCGGCCGGCCTCATCTTTGCGGCCTCGATGTTCGGCTTGACGACCGCCAGCATCTACACCATGGCGGAGGCGGGCTTCATCCTTGGAACGGGTATCTTGATCGACACGTTCCTGGTCCGATCGATTACGGTTCCGGCCCTGGCCTCGATGATCGGCCAAAAGAACTGGTGGCCGTCCCACCTGGGCAAGAGCGCCACACAGGTCTACGCGGCCCACCAGAAGAAGCAGGCACAGCTGCAACAGCTGAGCGAGCAGCTGGTCCGGATGAAGGTGCTACCGAGCCCGCACACGATCAAGCCGGCGCCGGTCGCCCAGCCGAACGGCGACGCTGAGTTTTCGACCCCCGGCGACCTGCTGGTGCGCCTCAAGATGGTGCCCGACCGCAAGCCGCGGAAAGGGCAGGCGAAGCCACGCGCGGCCGGCGCAGCACGATCGACCGTTCCTGTTCCCACGCATGCGCTGCCCCTATTCGACCTCAGCGGCTTGCCGGACCACGTGACCGACGACCTCAGAGACTCGGCGCTGGACACAGCGCCGACGACCGCGTCCAACGGCAAGCGGAAAGCCGAGCGGTACCTCGGCCACTCTCTGCCGTTGTTCGGTCACGGCGCGGCGGTTCAGCGCCCAATCACTCTCAGCGCCAAAGCCAATGGTCATACCAACGGCAACGGGCGCGCCAAAGATTCGGCCGAGGACGAGGCGGGCGACCCGCTTCCGCTCTTCGGGCCGAACGCCTGAACGTCTACGCGTCCAGCCGGACGAACTCGTCCTGGCGATACAGCTCGACACATTGCGATCGCCTGATCTTGCCGCTGGTGGTGATCGGAATCGAGCCCGGCGACACCAGGACCAGGTCCGCCACCTTCAGACCGTGCGACTTGGAAATCGCTGACGCGACTTCACTTTTCACGCCCCGCAGCCTATCTGCCGCCTCCTCTTCGGAGTCGCCCCGCTTCTTGAGCTCGACGATCGCGACCAGCTTCTCTACGCCCCGGTCGGGCACCGCGATCGCGGCACAGCGGCCAGCGGTGATCTCCTGGATCGTCGCCTCGATGTCGTCCGGAGAATGGTTGCGGCCGTAGACGATCAACAAGTCCTTGATGCGGGCGATGATGAACAACTCTCCCGCAGAGAAGAAGCCAGAGTCTCCGGTTCGCAGCCAAGGCTGTTCGGGTGTCCCCGGCGACGGGTCAACGATGGACCCGCCGAACGTGCGCTCGCTCTCGTCGGGTTTCTGCCAGTATCCGGCCGCCACATTGTCCCCGCGCACCCATATCTCACCAACGGTGCCCTCGGGACACTCCCGTCGCGTCTCCGGGTCGACGATGCGCACGAGCATCGATTTCGGATCGCCATAGCTGACCAGCGGTGTGCCGCTGCCGCTTTCGCACCGCTGCGCTTGCCCACCGGGAAGTTTCTCCGAATCGAAGTAGACGATCTCGGGGGGCTCACCCACCTGTCGCGTCGCCATGTACACCGTCGCCTCGGCCATGCCGTAGCAGGGCCGCAACGCCCGTGGGTCGAAGTTGAAGCGGGCGAACCGGTCGGCGAATCGCTTGAGCGTCGCCGGCTGCACGCGCTCGGCGCCGTTGAGAATCGTGTGCACGCCGGAGAGGTCGAGGCCGGCCATGTCGTCATCGGACGTCTTGCGCACCGCCAACTCGTAGGCGAAGTTGGGTCCAGCCGAGATCGTGCATCCGTTTGTTGCCAGCAGTTGCATCCAGCGAGCAGGCCGCTGCAGGAAGCCGACCGGGCTCGTCAGCACCGTCGGCACGCCCGCCAAGATGGGCATGATGATTCCCAGGAAGAGTCCCATGTCGTGGTAAAGCGGCAGCCACGACATACACGTGATGTCGGGGGGCGGCACCCCGCCCTCGGGGGCGAAGAAGTCGCCCATGATTTGCTCGAAGTTGGCGAAAACATTCCGGCTGGACACCATGACACCGGCCGGCGTCCGGGTCGACCCGGAGGTGTACTGCAGGAATATGAAATCCGACCTGTCGCCGGCGCCGGCGCGGGGCCTCTTGCCTGTGGGCCGTTGCCGGGTCTCGAGATCCAGCAAGTCCAATTCGACGACCGCGGGTTCTGATCCGGCCTGATGCGATCGAAGTGACGCGCTGACGTTGTCCATGACCGGGGACGTCGTGAGAACTACTGAGGGCGAGGTGTCGGCCAACACCGCGATCGTGCGTTCGTCGTGGGCGCCGCCGTAGGGAACCGAGAGCGGAACGGCGACCAGTCCGGCCTGAAGGGTTCCGAGGAAGCCAAGGACGTAATCGAGCCCCTGAGGGGCGAGGATGAGGGCCCGGTCACCGGTGGATCCGTGGGCTCTGAGCTGATCGCCCAGGTTGAGCACTCGCCGATACAGTTGCGACCACGTCAGCGTATGTGCAACGCCTTCCCAATCGTGGTCATAGTCAATGTATGTGAACGCCGTGTCGTTCGGCTGCAGGCTGGCGCGCTCGCGCAACACGTCGGGGATCGAAGACAGAACCACGGACAACACACTACCTTCGCCGCCCACCTTTCCGGCCGGGAACCGCGAGTTGAGACCACGCAGACGCGCGCCCGCAACGGAGCCCGCGAGCCGCACGCTCAGCCGGAGGCCAGCGGTGTCTCCGGCTTCGCGGTTAGGCCGTCTCGCACCCGCCGAGCGTGGGAGAACGCGGAAGGCGCCCCCGCCAACGTCTTCAGATGCATCCTCCGCTGCGGCCCGAATACGGCTACTTCGACGGCCAGCCTCAGCCATGCGGGCACCCACCATAGCAGCGCGATGATCCGGACGGAGAGGGGCGACGCCGGATCAACGGCCAGCCAGCTGAGGATGCGTAGCTGGTCGAGCACATTGCGCCAGGTGCTCATGACATGCGTCGTTTCCGTTCCCCTCATGTGACTGCGCACCGACAGTTCGTGCGGCACGAAGCACACAACCGAGCGCAGCATCAACCGCAGCCACATGTCCAGGTCGACCATCTGGTAGATGTCGTCGCGGAAACCGCCTACATCAAGGGCAAGCCGGCGCCGGAACATGACGGAACTTGGTTCGCCCACCCAGTTGTGCTTTCCGCCGCTCAGCACCAGTTGTCGCACCAACGACGGCCCGTCATTGCGTTCGCGCAGATTCCGGAAGTGCTTGTGCACCTTGCCGTATCTGCGCCGCCATCGCTCGTCGTCGCCCACCACCTGCCGTGGCGCGAACGCCAAGCCGACGGCCGGGTCGTCGAAGCACCGGGAGAGCGTCGCCAAGGCACCGGGCAGCAGCCAGTCGTCGCCGTGGACGAACTGGACACACCTGCCGCGAGCCAGTTCCAGGCACCTGTTGTGGTTTCCGTTGAGGCCCAGACGGGGTTGGTTCCGCACCAGCCGGTCTTGCGGCCGCAGCATCCCGGCGGCAATGGTGGGGCCGTCGTCGGACGAATCGTCGTCAACCACCACGATCTCGAAGTCGACGCCGTCCTGCTCCAGGATGCTATGCAGGCAACGCTCGATCGTTGCGCCGTTGTTGTACATCGGAATGCAGACCGAGACCAGCGGACTCGACGACGGTTGGTCAATGCCGTTCAGGTTCACCGAAACACAGCCGATGTCATCGTGCCGGTCCGCGGGTGACTCAGAGACTGGTCACACCCTGGAACAAACACATAACGCCCGTGAAGCCGATGATGGCTTGGGTGAGCTGTAGGCGATAGGTCCTCATCCACTCGTGGATGCGCTCCACCACCGCGTGGGTCTTCGCCGGGACCGCCAGATAGCAGAGCAGCGGGATCTCGATGACGGCAAGCAGCAGCAGCATGAAGAGCATGAGCGCGCCGAACTGGGTGCCCACCGCGGCTCCCGAGGCGCCGATCGCGGCCACTACCAACCAGCCCTCATAAGGCGGAAACGACGAGCAAAGGCCCACGAAGAACGGTGGCCAGAGGCGATCCCCGCTCAGGATGTCGTGGCTTCGGGCTCCCAATCGCTGGAATACGTTCGCCGGGCGCTCCTCCACCAGCGTGGCTACATGGCCACCGCCCATATCGGCCCCGCCGACACTCAATCGCGCCGCGGTGCGCGCCCGGATCGTCATCACTGCAAGGATCACGAACGCGAGCACACCGAAGGCGATCTGCAAACGCCCGCCCATGAAGATGACGGTGGCGACCCTGACCCTCGTCAATACGTCCACGACGAAGTGCAACGCCATAGTTGTCAGATCACGCATCACCACCAGCGCGGCCAGTCCAACGGCGACGCCAGCCACTACGCCACCCAACCAGAAAGCCATGAGATTTCTGAAGGGTCGCCGCTGCGACATCATGATCACGGCGAGACCAATCCGCACGGGATCAATCGCCATGCCTAGCCCGCACACCACGACTATCGTCCACATCAAGGGGGACTTTACTAGCCCGTGGCGCTTCCCGTGGCGCGACTGAGAAAAAGCTAAAAAGTATGTCCTGAACAGCAACAACCCGCCGCGACCGACGCCTGCTGTTGACCCGTCAGCGGGTTGTGCGCGCCGCCGCTCACGACGGGACGTTGCGCACGTAAAGCACGCAGCCTTCACAGCCGGGGACGTCGACCGAGATGGCGTGGAACTGCCGGGCCACGAGCGCGAAGAGTTCGGGATAGAACCGCGACAGCGTTATCCTCTCCGGAAGGCACTCAGGCACTGGGGCGTCGAGGCTCTCGCCGGGACATTTGGCCCGCTTCACGCTCGATGTATCGACCACGCACTTTGCCTGGTCGATGCTGGCACGGACCACCGGCTCAGCCGACTTCTTTAACGCATCGCTGTAGACCAGCCCGCCCACAATCGTGTAGGGCGTAGTGCTCTGCCAGTCCTGTTCGATATAGAGTTCACCCGCCCAGCCCCAGACCATGGCTCTCGACCCGGGCGGGCACTCTCGGGCCATTATCGGGTTGCGGTGGACCGAATTAGGTGAGAAAGCGGCCAGGGCCATCCGGGGTGGCGTTGGTCGCCAAGTGTTGGTGAGGTAACCGGCTACCAGCACGAGAGCCGCCACCATGGCGAGTGCCCCGGCCACTAATTTCGGCGTCATCCGCGGCGGGAGCAAGCTGGCGTCAGGGTTGACCGGCATGGTGGCGGCCAGGGCGCCGGCCCCGAACAACAGGATGTTGTAAGGGGGGAAACCCCTGCCGCCGAACAGCATGGCCGCCAACCCGCCCGTGATGAGGACGACGCGGGCCACGTTGGACGATCTGTCGCTGTGCCGGGCCAGCCAGATCAGGCCGGCTAGCGCCACGAGAATATAACCGCCCGGCGCGATGAGCGACCCGAAGGTGACTGCGAACCGCTGCACCAGGGATGGGCCGGCACCGTAGCTCAACACGGCGGAGAAGTTCTGCTCGACGAGCGTCCAGTTGGTCGCCGGTGAGACCACGACGACCAAAGCGATCGCGGCCAATGGCAGGATCGCGCCCACCAGCCACCACAGCACCGCCACGACGATGCGCCTCACGTTGGGGCGCAGCACAATAACCTGCGCCACGGCGAACGCGCCGGCCAGCGGAGCGACTTGAGGCTTCGCGCCGATCGCGAGGCCGGCCAACAGGCCGAGGACGGCGAACAGCCAAGGCCGCGCCGCCAACTGTTCGCGGGGCACCAGCGCCGACGCCACAACGAGCAGTACCGGCAAGTACTCGGTGCTCAGCGTGTTGTAAGCCTCCGGAAAGCCCAACCCGAAAGTCGTCGCGAGAGGTAGCCACCACACCATCGTGGCCACCAGCGCGGGTCCCCGACCGATGGCGCGGGACCCGGCGACGAAGAAGACTGCGGCGGTGAGCGCCAACAGAATTGCCGTCAGCATGTGTGCGAAGGCAAACGTCAGCGGGGCGCCGAGCGCGGCGAGCCCGGCGAGGAAAAGTGGCCAGAATGGGCCGAGGGTCGCAAATTGCCAGGTGCTGAACGGGACGGGAGAGTGCAGCGCGGCGCGCCCCCAGACCAACAGCCCCGTCTCGTCAGGGTTGAGGAATCGCCAGTCGGTGATCGCGTGTCCGCGCAGGATTACGGTGGCTACCACGAGCACGGCGGCAACCGAGACATCTACGACGGCGGGCCGCGCGCAAACGCTACGGATGGTCAGCTCCTTTCCCGTGGCCGCCCGGAATCTATCATGATGAAGATTGCGGCGTTGTGGCCGCCATCGAGCGACTGCACGATTTGCAGGCCGGCACATCGGCTCTGGTTGTCGGCAGTGTGATATAACGAAAACCGTTGTCTCGCACCGATTCGAGTGCGATCAGGCGCTGGCTTTTCATCCGGGAAGGGTGCAATCTGACGCAAAAGCTGATCTTTCTGGGAGCCGGAGGCATCGCTACAGTTGCGTTCGATATAGCGATCGCGCACGGATTCGAGGTCGCTGGTTTTCTGGACGACGATCCCGCCCGCCACGGAACCACATTCCGCGGCAAAACAATACTGGGTGGAGTTGATTTGCTCCCGGAACTGAAGAAACAGGGACTGGCACTGGCTTCGGTGGCGTTCGGCAATTGCGCGGGGCGGCTGAAGTCCGCCGCCCTGGTGCGCTCACTCGGCTTCGAGATGCCTAACCTCGTGCATCCTTCGGCGGTTATAGCGCCAAACGCGGAGCTTGGCCCGGGAGCAATTGTCATGCCGGGCGCCATCGTCAGTACGGGGGCCAAGGTCGGCGCGAATGTCATTCTGAATACGGCCTGTAGCGTTGACCACGATTGCCGTGTAGCCGAGGGCGCGCACATCGCGCCGGGCGTGCACATTTCGGGACGCGTGACGATCGGCCGCGCAGCCTGGGTGGGCCCAGGCGCCGTGGTGCTCGAGGACGTCAACATTGGGGCCGACGCTTTGGTCGGCGCCAGTTCGCTTGTGCTGAAAGACATTCCGGACGGTGTGGTGGCCTACGGAACGCCCGCGAGGGTGATACGGCCAAACACGCCGGCCGGGTAGCGCCCTACGCCCCTCGCTCGCCCTCACGGGCAACCACGGGAACGGGCACCATCGACGCACTCACCAGACTCCCCGCCGGGAGCTTCTGGGTGCCCGCGGCAACATGAGCGGAGACGGTCTGCTCCAGCGAAGCAACGAGGGTGGCAGCCAGCGATTTCGCCAACGAGCGGATGCGGGGCGCGTTCTCCACGTGCCACAAGCGGATTCTGGAATTGAAATTCCCGCCGATCAGCGGCCCGATGAAGTAAAAAGCCGGGCTCGCCTCGAAATCGTCGTTCACAAAGACGCCCCGGTTGGTGCGGTTGGGTCGGCAAAGGCCGTTCTGCATCACACTGACGAGAAACGGCGAGGAACATGCGTCCAGTTCCTCGAAACCGCCGCAATTGACCACCACGGAGAAAGGTACGGGATGCACATGCTCGGCACCGCCGGCGCGGTAGATCATGGTGGCGAACGGCTGGCCGGATGCACACGGTTCCACGCGCAACACTTCGCCGGCCAGCGTGTTCAACGTGCCGTCCGCGACTAATTCCTCCGATGCTTGGCGGCAATCACGCCCCGCGCGCCGCACCAACTTGGTGAAGTTCATGCCGTGTACGCAGTAGAACTCCTCCTGCTGCGCGATATCCATCTGCGCCAGTGCCTGCGCCACCAAGACGCCGATGGCGTCGTACAAATCAGCCAGGTTCAGCGAGCGTTCCTCGGCAATTCCCAGATCGGCCCGGATCGCGGACATAAGATCTGCCGCCTCTACCGTCTCCTCACCGAGCAGCGCGTTGAGCCGCGGAAATTCGAACTCCGGCGGCTCGTCGCAGATCTTGTAGGGAAGCATGCCCGAGCGCGAGACGACGGTGATGGAATGGATTCGCTCACGGATCCGGGTGTCGTGACGCATGAGGTAAAGCGCCTCGAGAGAGGTGGCATTGGACCCCACCACCAGCACGTTGCGCTTCTCGCGCGGCTCGATGCGGTCGAGCGACTCGCGCAGCCGCTGCAGATTGGTCTCCTCGCAGGGCAAGTAGAAATCGTCGATATAGGTGAACGCGGGGTCGGAACCGCACTCGACGATCGATTTGGTAGGCGGGCTGCCGATCGCCGCGATGACTTTGCCCGCTTCGATCTCCGTCGGCCCCTCTCCGCACGGGCTGAGGCCGATTAGGAAGTGGCCCTGTGCGGCCCGGGCGCTGATGGCCTCGGCATGGATGGTGACGACTTCGGCCAGATCGCGCTCGCGAAGCTCCGCGATGGCGGCATTTACCTGTTCCGCGATGAAAACCCCGAAGAGATACCGCGGCAGGTAAAGCCCACCCCAGCTGTTGGCGTCCAGAGCCTCGCGGTTGTCGCGGATCCAGCACGCCGCTGCCTCACCCCCATGCTCCTGGAAGGATGCCAGCCATTGCGCCTTGTTGCGTTCCAACCAGGCGATATACGCGGACCTTTCGGGCCCGGTGACGAAATCGTCGAGCTTCTGAATGGCGAGCGAGCGGACACTGGTACGCCGACCGTAGGGAATTCCCGACCAAAACTCCTCGTCCCGCTCCACCACCGCAATGCGCAGCCTGGGCTGCGGCAGCCCGGGCCTCAGCAAAATCTCGGCCAGTTCCAGCAGAGTCATGGAGCATGCGACGCCGCTGCCGATGAACGCTATGTCGAAGACAGTGGTTGGCTCAGGCGACAGGCGCGACGTATTCGCACCGTGGCCATCGTCTGCCATGGGTGGTCTCCCTAAGATTCAGTTCGCCAGACTTACGTCTGGTTTCGACGAAGTCGCCCCACACAGGAAAGTCATTCCCGGGTGCGGCGACATATCCGGCCCGCGGATGCCCCGCAATGCTCTTCCTTGCGCCTGGCCGGGCCCGTTCTCGTCGCCTCGACAGCTGCAAGAGACATCAAATCATCAAACCAGGCACTGGACATGAATTTCGGCCCAAAGGAGCGGCCGCACCGACGCAGTTCTGCGATTCCAGCCCACTGCCGAGGGCTCGGCACTCTACTTCAGGAGCGCGTGCTCCGTGTCCACTGTCCAGAAGGCGCCGTGCCTGCCAGTCTGCGCGAACACGCACTTCAGGCATGTCGACGACAACAACCACTACACACCGGCATCCGTACTTTGTGGCGAACCCCCAGGTGGTAGAGTTCGCGAATCTGTCAGTCACGGAGCACATCTGATTGCGAATCGTGTCGCTGCCGATCCACGACGACATGGCATCCAAGCGGGACGGGTCGTCGCCGCCGTTAAGGAAGGGGGACTCGCTTTTGACCGAGTCCTCTGAGATTCCCTTCATTCGCCCGAGTTTTCCCGGGCCGGCCGAGCTCGCCGAGGACTTCGAGGACATCGTTCGCGCCAACTGGTACACGAACTTCGGCCCGAAGGAGCGGCAGTTCGCCCGCGCCCTGGGCGAATACCTCGGACCTGACCGGCACGTGGCCACCCTCGCGAACGGTACCGTGGCGCTCCTCGCAGCACTCGACATCACCTTCGGTCCCGGAGCGCAGGACAGCTACCTGCTGATGCCGTCGTTCACGTTCATCGCGGTGGCTCAGGCCGCTCTGTGGACCGGCTACCGCCCGTGGTTCATCGACATCGACCCCGTCACATGGCAGCCCAGCGCGGCCTCCGCCCGTGCAGTCCTCGAGCGCTCCCGCGACCAGGTCGCCGGCATCCTGGTCGCCAACACGTTCGGCGTCGGCAACCCCGACATCGGTAGCTGGGAGGATCTCGCCGCCGAGTGGGAGCTGCCCATGGTGGTCGACTCGGCGGCGGGCTTTGGCTCGATGTACGCCGACGGCGAACGCCTCGGCGGCCGCGGCGCCTGCGAGATCTTCTCCTTTCATGCGACCAAGCCGTTCGCGGTCGGTGAGGGCGGCGCGCTGGCCTCTCGCGACCCGCGGCTCGTCGAACAGGCGAATCGCTTTCAGAACTTCGGCTTCACGGCGTCGCGGCGGGAGTCCACTCAGCTCGGGATGAACGGCAAGCTGCAAGAGATCAACGCCGCCATCGGCCTGCGCCAACTGGTCGGGCTCGATCGGCGCCTCACGAGCCGCCGTAACGTCCTGAAGTGCTATCGAGGCGAGCTCAGCGGCGCGGGTCTGCGGTTCCAGCCGAACGCCGACGCCGCTTCGCTCTGTTTCGCGAGCGCATGTTGCACGTCCGCCGACCACAGGGCCGCGGTGCTCGCCAGCCTGAGTGAACACGCGGTCCAGGCCCGTGACTACTACAACCCGCCGCTGCACCTGCAGCCGTACTTCAAGGCAAACCCTCAGGTGGAGTCAGCCGGCCTGCCCGTCACAGAGGACATCTGCTCGCGAATCGTCTCACTGCCGGTCCACGACAACATGGCCCCCGAAGATGTCGCGCGCGTCGTTGCCGCCGTCCAGGAAGGGAGCTCGCGGTGACCGAACAGGCACCCGCGAACCCAACCAAGGTGAGCGTGGTGTCCATCACCTACAACCATGAGGCCTACATTCGAGAGGCCCTGGACGGCTTCGTCGCCCAGAAGACCGACTTCCCCGTGGAGTTCATCATCGCCGACGATGCCTCGACCGACGCCACCCCGGCGATCATCCGGGAGTACGCGGATCGCCACCCGCACCTGTTCCGTCCTATCCTGCGGTCCGAGAACGTCGGCACCTACGCGAATTTCACCGACGCGCTGTGCGCCGCTCGAGGCGAGTACCTCGCTCTGTGCGAGGGAGACGACTACTGGATCGATCCGCTGAAGCTGACCAAGCAGGTTGCGTTCCTCGACCGGCATCCCGAAACCGCGGTGTGCTTCCATCCCGTGCGGATGACCTGGACCGACGGCCACGCCAGAGACTCGAAATTCCCGCCACTCAAAATTCGCGGCAGGTTGAGCGTGGAGACCCTCATCTCGCGGAATTTCATCCAGACCAACTCGGTCATCTACCGCCGCCTCGCGCGCTACGACGACATCCCCGTCGACGTCATGCCCATGGACTGGTACCTCCACGTCCGGCACGCGGTCCACGGCGACATCGTCATGCTGCCCGACACGATGGCCGTCTACCGCCGCCACGCTGAGGGTATGTGGCATAACAGGGACGCGGACCCCCGACGGTTCTGGTTGAGGCGAGGTCTCGGGCACGCGGCGTTGTTCGACGCGATGTTCGACGTGGTCCGCGGCGACGCCGTGCGCGAGGATCTCGTCGCGCGCAAGGCGGACTGGGTCCTGCGCGAGATCGCGAAGGTCCCGGGCCCGGAGGGGCGCGCGGCGCTGCTGGACACCATCACACGGCACCCCCGGTCCGCAATGCTGGCACTGCAGCACCGGTGGACGACGCCGAGGCGACGGTTCAAGACCATTCGCCGCAAGCTCGCCGCCGCTTCACCGAGCCGCAGGGGACTCGTCGACATATCCCCCGGCCGACTCAAGCACCAGTGGGAGAAGGCCGGCAGTCCCGTTTAGCCGCATGGCGACTGGCGTTAGCGCCGCCCAACCACGGTCGGCCTGTCAGACGGCGTCGGCCTCCGGCTTGCGCACGACGTACAGCACCGAGCCGGGCGCGATGGCGTGCCGGGTAAACGTCTCGTCGCCGAAAGTCGATGAGTCCAGGCTCGCAACCTCAAACCCGCTCTGACGGATTCGTGAGAGGAGCGTGGAGCGATCGTAGAGCCGCACGTGATCCCCTTGGGCGAAGCGGCGCCACCGCTCGGATTCATCGGTCACCGCCGGGTCTTCGTCGAAGCTGCCCTCAGGCGCAATGGGAGTCATGACGATGCCACGCCCGCCGGGCGCCAGTATCCGGTACAGCTCTTTCAGGGCGCGGCCGTCGTCCGGGACGTGTTCGAGGACGTGGGAGCAGATGAAGAAGTCGAACGATGCGTCTGCGTACATCGGCATGTCGGTGATGTCGACGACGTCGTCGACGCCCGCCATCATCAGATCCGCAGTGCGGTGCTGGAAGTCGGCGCGGCTGCGCAGGTACGCCGAAAGGGGCGCCGACGGCGCGAATTCCAGCACCCGCCGGACGCCGTCGGGCGGAAGAAAGCGGTCGATATACAGCTTGTAGAGCCGGTCCCGGTCGACGGAGCCGCACACCGGACAGAGGTACCGGCGGTGGTTCAGAGTCTCGAATTCGTCGAGTGAGTAGGGGCAACCGTACGTGGCCAGCGTGCCGCCGACCGTGCGACTCACGCTCCTGAAGCGGACGCGGCTCCCGCATATGTTGCATTGACCTCGGCCCACGTAGTACGCGCGACGGATGAGGCGGTCAGCACGCCGGCCGGTGTCCGAGAGCAGCATGCGTCTCATTCAACAACAGCGGTGTCGGCAATGGCACCGAGGCTGGCATGACGGCGACTCCTGGCCGATTGGACGCTGCCCAGAATCGGTGGCCGCCGCCGAAAGCGGTGCGATACCCGTTGTCCTGCGCGCGCGGAGCATTTCGGGCGCCCACGTGCAGAAGCCACAGGGCTACGCGTTGGGCTCGATGATCCGGGATGCTGATGCGGGAACCATCCGAATCATGGCGCGCCGTACAGTATTTCGCCGCTACGTGCTCGCCGAAGAGCTATTCGCGATAGGCGTCGCGGAGGGTGGCGTGGGTCCCGCCACGGTCGACAGCGGCGGCGGACTGATGGAGATGGCCGAACTCGCCACGCGGATCGCCGCCGTCGTGCGACCTGACGCGGTGATCACCCGCGACGAGGTGGATACCCCTGATCTGGATAGGCATTACTCCGACGGCCAGGGTTGGGAACGGCGTTGCCACAGACGGGGTTTGGCGAGCGCTTCGCTTGATCGTCAGATCGAGATCAGCGCACGCGGGGTGCTCGGCGCGCGTGATCAACCATAAACAGGTCGGCGAGAGGTACAGCGCAACTGGCGAGGGGCCGGGGCCGTGGCGGCGATCTCCTTCACACCCTCGGCTACCTGCTCTAATTTCGCGGCGACTCGTCCTGAGTTCCGGCGGGACTTCGCCGGAAGGAAAAGTAGCGGTGACCGAGGTAGTTCAGCAGCAGGGTGGGCACAAAGACGATTGCTTGCGCTGGTATCCGGTGCACTCCCAGTTCGACGAGGACAAGTAAGGCGACGGCGTTGATGCCGAACGTGGTGACGTAGACACTCTCGAAGCGCAAGAGGTCCCGCAGCACGTGGCCTTCCACACGAAATACGAACCGTCGATGCATGACGAAGGCGAATAACACGCTGAGTATGTGCGAGATGACGATCGTGACAAGGGTTCCGGCGATCGCGCCGAACCTACGGTCGACGAAATGGCCAACGGTCTGCGAGCAAGCGACAAAGATCCCAAAGCCGACCGCGGTGTTGATGCCTCCTACCAGCACAAAAGCGGTCCGCTGGTCGCGGACGAACCGGATCAGCGGTCCAGGCGGCGCCGATTCGGGCGGCAGATCGAATTCAGTCATTCGAGTCCTTCGACTGCGGCGACCTGCCCAAAGGTCACCATAAGCGCGTCGGCGTCGGGGTGCATGCGCCGCTCCCGGTCGGTCGTCCATGCCAGGGCATCGCGGAAGCCTAGCCGACTACGCCAGCTGTACGATTCCATCCCTCTCCCTCGTATCGGAGCGCTTCCCACAGACAAATACCCGAATACCTCATCATCTCGACGTTAGGCAAACGCGGTCACCCGCGGACGCGACCGCGAATATGGTCTCGGCGCCGGTGCCGTCGTCGGCGCACCCGCGCATTGATCGCCGCATCCGAGGCCTGTTCGGCGCTGTCGGCGATGCACACCTCGGGCCGCAAACACCGCTTGCTGAACCAGAGGGCGCGCATGACTTCGGCCCCTCCTTCGGCACTGCCGGTGAAGGTTCTCTGCTGGGAGGTGCAGGTCGCGGAGTTGAGAGCGCACCCGTCAGCGGTGCTGGCTGTCAGTTCCAGAGATGTCATCGACGCCGCGGGGAAAGATTGGTGGTGTTACGGACACGAACCGGAAAGGGCCACAAGTGATGTGGCTTAAACCCGGTTAGTCGATCAAGGGCGTGTGAGGGTCTTGCGGCCTACGACATGGGCAGGAAGGCTCGACGGAAGTCATGGCGAGAGGAAGCGGCACAGCTCCGAGCAGCTCATGCACAAGCTGGTGACGGCGAAGCAACACCTTCCCAGATGAAGCCGTACGGAAAACCAAGTAACTTTCCAATCTAAGGGTGCGGCGGTGCTGGCCAAGGTAACCTGTTGCAGGTGATTGAGCCTTCCGTTCAGCCATGTTGAGTGAGAGCGCCGGTCTGCAGCCCAATGACACGGTGTTCACGCTTGTTGATCATGGGCGGGATTGGGGCGGCGTTGCCGAGACCTCGACGTGGTCCCAGTCGTATCGGTGAGCGCTACAAAAGCCCAGGCTTTACGGTCTTTGGTGTCCCGCGGCGGCTTTGGCAGTCCAGGGAGTGGTCTAGTTCGCTGCGCTTCCGGGGCATTGCAGACGGGCAAGGTCAGTTCGCCCGATTGAACGCGTAGGAATCATTTGCTATGAGCACGAACTCTGAAATCGCTGGCGTCAATACCATCGTCAGCCGCTGGCGAAAGCGGCGACGGATGGGGAGCATCAAACTCGGGCAGGTATTCGATCCTCGCGAGAACGCGCTGAACGCGTGGCGGTTAGCGCTGGCGACATCGGTTATCCTGTGCCACTCCTACCCAATCACCGGCCGCGAGGTGCGGTACGCGCCGGCTGAGCAACTTCTTGATCAGGTGGGGGTCGATGGGTTCTTTGCGATCTCAGGATTCCTGATCACATCAAGTTGGCTCAGCAAGCCGCAGCTCCGCAACTACTTGGTCGCTCGAGGTCTTCGCATCTTTCCCGGTTTGTGGGTCTGCCTGGTCGTCATCGCGTTTATCATCGCTCCGCTGGGTGTGGCGATTCAGGGGGGTTCGGCCGCGGACCTGCTATTTTCCCGCGCGCCGATCGACTACGTCTTAGACAACGGCGTGCTGAATGTACTCCACCACGGTATCGGCGGAACACCGCGCGGGGTCCCGCGGCCGGGTGAGTGGAACGGTTCTCTCTGGACCCTCCCGTTTGAGGTGACTTGCTATATCGCTGTTGCCGGTCTCGGCGTAGTCGGACTCCTAAGTCGCCGGTGGCTTATTCCGGTGGCGTTCGCACTGGCACTATCGTGTGCCGCGCTGATTTCGTACCCAATCTCTGCAATGCCAACTGTCCCGCAGATGTGTGCGCGTTTCGCTGTGATGTTTCTTGCCGGAGCGCTCCTGCATCAGTTCCGAAACGTGATTCGCGCTCGATGGTCACTCGTCGCGGTGAGCGTCGTCATCGTGCTGGCGGCCGGCCTGCTGCCGAATTACCGCGTAGTCGCCGCCGTTCCGCTGGCTTACGCCGTCATCGTCTCGGGTGCCCTAATCCACAACAAGCGCTTGAGATTACGTAACGATATGTCCTACGGCGTGTACATTTACGGATGGCCGATCCAACAGTTGCTGGTCATCTGTGGCCTCGTGAGTCTGAACCCGATTGTTTTCACGATCATTGCAACGATCGCCACCTTGCCGCTAGCCGCACTGAGCTGGTTTTTGGTCGAGAAGCCCGCGATGTCTTTAAAATCTCGTCTCAAGCGGAGGGGCACTGTTCCGGCCGGGGATGCGCCAGCCCGGGTAGACGGTTTTGCGGTTAGACCATCGGCAACTGACTAAGTCCATCGCGATGTCCCGTTCGCCTGTATGGCCAAGTGGGCGGACAGAGAAGCGGAATCGCGGTCCTAAGGCAGCGGGTCCGCCGACGCGAATAGGCGAGTGGGCGTGTACGAGCCCGGTGTACACGATTCATCCCATACTCGGCGTTCCCGTAGAGATCGAGGAGGACCTCGGCGATCCCGTCTCACTCTCAGGTTGCTGCAGCAGGATCGGCAGAACGAGCTCTCGCGTCGGGCGTTGGCGAGCGACACGCTGGGATCGGCCCAAAGTGCGTCCAACTCGTCGGGGACCGTCCAGGAGTTGAACGCGAAGGTGGTGTCGGCGCCACAAACCACGCGGCGGCCCGCCGCGTCGGCGCGGCGGTCTCGCAGGGGGCGGAGGTTGAGGAGAACGGGCCGCCCCACGCGGGCTTTCACCGCCGTGGCCACGCTTACAGCCTTGGAAATGGTCATGCCTTGCTCTCCATTTCAGCAAGCGACGCTTGGGGAGTAGGCGGATGCTCTTGGGCGGTCCACGCTCTCGGGTGTGCCGCGCCATCTGTGCGAAACTTAGCGCCAGACTGAGTTAAGAACTAAATTGCTGCGCATGGTCCCGGTCCCTACCCCGGCGCTCCCGGTGGTGGTGCCCGGCCATGACGTAAAGGATGCGCTTCGGGGGTACATCCAACTGTCGCAGCTGGTCACAGTGATCGTGTCGTGCGGGTGGTCCACTCAGTCGGGTCTCGCGTTCGCCGCCATCCCGCCGAACTCCGCGTAGCCGAGCAATAGGAGGCAGCATCGTGGCGCCAGTAGTTTCCGTCGTCGTGCCAGTGTTCAACGGCATCGCGTTCATCGATGCAACCATGAAGTCGATCTTGGCGCAGACATTCACCGACTTCGAACTCGTGGTTTCGGACGGGCTTTCCGATGACGGGACCTGGGAGGCCCTACAGCGCTACACCGTCGATCCGCGGGTGCGATTGACCCGACTGCCTTCCAGAGCTCCGGCAACGGTGAACTTCGAAACCGTCACGAGTCTCGCGACTGGTGAGTTCATCAAAGCGGTCTGCGCCGACGACATTCTCTATCCCAATAACCTCGAGGTACTGGTGAATGAGCTGAGGGCGCACCCTTCAGCGGTGCTGGCTGTCAGTTCCAGAGACGTTATCGATGCGTCAGGTGGGATCGTCCTGCGCAACCGCGGGTTGGGCGGATTGCGCGGTGAAATCACCGGACCTGAGGCTATCCGGCGCAGCGTGCTCGCCGGCACGAACCTTTACGGTGAGCCGCCATCGGCGCTCTTCAGACGCGCCGCCTTCGTTGCCGCCGGTGGCTGGGATTTCCGATTTCCGTTTTTGATGGATCTCGCCACCTACTCCACGTTGCTACTGCATAGCAAAGGCACTTTGATTGCGGTACCCCAGCCGCTGTGGGCATTCCGCGTCAGCGGTATTCAGGCCAGTGTGGGTATGCAAATACAACTGCAGGCCACCGAGGTCATCAAATTCTTTCGCGTTCTGGCCGCTGATTACCCTGAACTGGTCAGTCGGCGGGACGTGCTCATCGGTAGCGCGCGTGCCCGTGTGAACGCCTTCGGACGCCATGCCGTGTACCGCTGGCTTGGCCGGCGGATGCACCCCACCTCGTCCGCTGCGAACAGTCACCCCGATACCAGCAAAACGAGCTAGGGCTCGGTGAAAAGACTGCAGTCGATATCTGAGGCACCGGCTTACAACAACTGAGCGATCGGTCCGGTCGGCAAAGGCAGTTCGGTCAAACCTGATTGGCCATTGCTCGGCGCCGGAGCACATCGTCGTATACGCGCTTGACTGTCACCGGAAATGGTGTGATGGCTACGCTGTGAAAGTCATCCGGGAACTCGGTGCGCAGCCGCAGGTCCCGAACGTGGTAGCGCGACGACGGGCTGCTGCCGAGCGCGATGCGGACCGAGCGATGGGCAACCTGTTGCACCGTTCGAAGGACAGTGCAGACAGACACCGGTCGTTGAGACGAGATGTTGCGCAGCACAGGCGTCGACGGTTGGGCGCTTACCGCATTCTCGACTAGCGTGCGCACCATCGCGGCGCCATCATCGACATCCAAATAGTCTCGGAGCGTCTCCATCGGCACGAAGACGTTCAACGACTGTCGCATTACTACAGCGCTGCACAGCTGACTGACGAGACCTTGCTGCTTCGTTAGGTTTTGGCCTGGTCCCGCGAGGTTCGAGAACCGTCCGATGACGAGTGGCAGACGGCCCGCGAGTGTCGTCCGCAGCATCTCCTCCTGCGCGAATTTCGTTTCGCCATAGAGACTTAACGGCCGCGGCGTCGTCGATTCGGTGAACGGCGGACAAACCGACCCCGCGTAAACGCCGCCCGCGGAGGAGGAGAGGAAGAATGCACCCCGACCTGTCGGCCGCGAGTCCCGCAATCTCATGGCGAAATGAGACAAGATACGTGTCTCTGCGGCGAGTTTATCGGCCGTGGAACCGATGACGCCGCTGCCGGCGGCCCAAATCACCGACCAATCGTCGTTTCGGGCCTCTGTGATGAATCGCTGGATGTCTGAGTCCAGCACGCTTACGGCGGCATCATGGTTCTCCCATGCCACTGGGAGCCCGATGAACTCGGGACCCACCGCCCGCGATACGGCACCGCCAAGCAGACCGCCGCGTCCCACGATCCAGGTGAGCACCCCTCAGGCCGCCGGATTGTCGAATATGTCGCTGGGATCGCGCACGATGACATACACCGGCTTGCCCATGGCCATAGTCGCTGCCGCGGCGATGTACTCGGCGATGATCCCCAATGCGAACAAGACGGCGCCGCCGACGACCAGCGTCGCCACAAACACCGACGTCCACCCCTGAACTGTGATGTCCCCGAACAACTTCTGGATCACGCTATAGATCGCCACGCCAGAACCCGCGAGGGCGAAAAAAATGCCCATCATGGAAACAAAACGCAGCGGCCGAGTGCCCGAGGAGATGACGAGCCGCCAGAAATGCGAGACCAAGCGACGAAAGTTGTAGGCGCTGGCGGGTCGTCCTTCTTGGCGCATAAACACCGAACAGGTCGAGGGGTTGGTGACAACCCATGAGAGAGCGACGTCCAAGAACACCCCTGCACCGGTGTAGGCCGCAACACTGCGTCCTGCCTCGCCGAGAATCAGCCGATAACTGTTGAAGGTCTTGGGCCCACCCGGGGGCACCAGGAAGCGCACGAACAACCACTTCGTCAGCGACGACGCGGCGTTACGAAAAACACCGTGAGGTGGCTGATTACTGGGCGTTGCATAGACCAATTGGGTGCGGTCCCGGTACGCCGTATCGAGTAGGTCGCCGATGTAGGCCGGATCATGCTGCCCGTCCTCGTCCATCGTGACGATCCAGTCGCCGCCCGAAGACGTCATACCGGCAAGTGTCGCCGGATGTTGTCCGAAGTTGCGCGACAACCACACTGGCCGAACCCAGTCGGCACGCTCGGCCAACTTCCGCACGACTTCGCCGCTACCGGCGATGCCCCGGTCCCACACCAGGAGCACCTCATCGACACGAAAGGAACGACCTTCGGCGGTTTTCTGGGTCGACCGAAGTTGCTCAAGCTCCTTCACTACGCCGGGCAATGTCACGGCCCCGTTGTAGACCGGGATGACAACACTTACCGAGTCCACACGGCTCGATTGATCGTCACCAGTCACGCGATGCCTCCCCAACGTACGGATCCCGTTAGGTGACTGTACCGATGCCTGACCCCGCAAGTGCTGACGATTGTCGTTTCGCCGACGCGACACCTGATATGAGCCGTAGCACGAGGACGTGCGCAGACTCCGCTTCTTGAAAAGTCGAAGTCCGAAGGCTCACCCGAAGAGTGATCAGGCGGGGTTTGTCGCGCGATTCCAGCCGGCGGCGTTGGTAGCCGGTGTACGCTCACCGCGTGTTCCTCCCGATCAGGGTCCCTGGTTCGGGTGGCATGACTACACTCATGCGCCCGGAGGCGACCTGGGCGGCGAGGTCGCGCAGTGTCTAACCGCGGGGGTCTTTCATCCTAGTTATCGTCGTACCGAACAGTATTCAAACACTTCTTGGATAAATTTGGAATATATGACTGTGAAAAAAGTTGGTGACGCAGGTTGCGCTTGTGGATTAGCCGATCCGACGAGCCGGTCGATTTGGCTCCAACCCAGATCTGAGCGGATACGATGAAGGCAGTAATACTGGCAGGTGGCCTCGGCACTCGCCTGAGCGAAGAGACCGCAATCCGCCCTAAGCCAATGGTGGAGATTGGGGGGCGGCCCATTTTATGGCACATCATGAAACTCTACTCACATTATGGCATCAACGACTTCGTCGTTTGCTGTGGTTATAAGGGTTACGTGATCAAGGAATATTTCGCCAACTATTTCCTGCACATGTCGGACGTAACCTTCGATATGTCCCTTAACAAAATGGAAGTGCATCGGCACCACGCGGAACCGTGGCGGGTGACGCTGGTCGACACTGGCGACGACACCCTGACGGGCGGGCGGCTCAAGCGCGTAGCAACCTACATTCAAGATGAAGAAGCTTTCTGCTTCACCTACGGTGACGGGCTTAGCGACGTAAACATCGGTGCGAGCATCGAATTCCATCGTGACCACGGTCGTCACGCCACCGTCACGGCGGTGCTTCCGCCGGGACGCTACGGGGCCATCGAGTGCGCGGACAACCGGGTCACGCGCTTTGTCGAGAAGCCACGCGGCGATGGCGGCCTTATCAACGGCGGATTTTTCGTCCTGTCCCCCGCGGTCCTCGATTACATCGACGGAGACCAGATCGCGTGGGAAGGCGCTCCCTTGGCCCGTCTCGCCGCGGACGGCGAAATGATGGCGTTCGCACATTCGGGCTTCTGGCAGCCGATGGACACCCTTCGGGACAAGAACCTGCTGGACGACCTGTGGGATAGCGGCGAAGCTCCGTGGAAATGCTGGCGTTGAACACCTTCGAAGCTGTTCATTGCGGGTGCCAGTTAGCTGATCAGCAGTTGATCAACACTTACGCCACCCGAGCCGTAACTCCCAGGTGGGCCGCGGCATGAAAATCATCGACACGCCGATCGCGGACCTGAAGATCGTGGAGTCCTTACCCCACAACGATTCTCGCGGAGCTTTCGTCCGGCTTTTCTGCGCTCAGGAACTTGAGCCCTTGCTGGGCCACCGCCAGATCGCGCAGATCAACCACTCCCGAACCAGCCATGTCGGGGCCGTGCGTGGCTTACATTTCCAACATCCGCCGCATGCGGAAATGAAAATGATTCGTTGTCTTCGTGGCCGAGTCTGGGACGTCTCGGTGGACCTGCGGGCAGAATCCCCTACGTTCCTGCGGTGGTACGCCCGCGAACTGGTGCAAAACGACGCGCAGATGATGGTCATCCCCGAAGGATTCGCGCACGGCTTTCAGGCGTTGGAACCGGACAGCGAGTTGCTGTACCTGCACACCGCGTTCTACCAACCGGCTTCCGAGGGCGGACTGCGCCACGATGACCCGCGCCTTGGGATTGCCTGGCCACTGGCACCGCAGGACCTTTCACCTCGTGACCTTTCCCACCCGCTGCTTGGTGCCGATTTCACGGGAGTCGCGTTATGAACTGCCGACACTGCGGCACGCCGTTGCAGAACAGTTTTGTGGACCTGGGTTTTGCGCCCCCCTCCAACGCCTACCTGTGCGCCGCGGACCTGTCGAACCCGGAGGTGTACTACCCGCTGCGAGTGATGGTGTGCGACCGTTGCTGGTTGGTGCAGACCGAGGATTACGCCCGCGCCGAAGAACTGTTCAGCGCCGAATACGCGTACTTCTCCAGCACTTCGAGCAGTTGGCTTGAACATGCCGCCACTTACGTGAGCATGATCACTGAGCGACTGCAACTGGGCCACGAGAGTTTTGTCATCGAAGTCGCCTCTAACGACGGTTATTTGCTGAGAAACTTCGTCGCAGCCGGCATCCCCTGCCTGGGTATTGAGCCGACCGCAAGCACCGCCGCGGCGGCTGAGGCGCTGGCAATCCCAGTCCGGCGGGAGTTCTTCGGCGAAGCTCTAGGTCGCCGACTGGCCGCCGACGGAATGTGCGCGGATTTGATTGCGGGCAACAATGTGTTCGCTCATGTGCCTGACATCAACGACTTCACCCGCGGATTGGCCGCTGCATTGAAGCCCGAAGGCACCGTCACACTGGAATTTCCCCATCTACTGCCGTTGATCGAACGGACCCAGTTCGACACCATCTACCACGAGCACTTCTCGTACCTGTCGCTCACCACCGTGGCGACTATCTTTGCCGAGGCGGGATTGCGGGTGCAGGACGTGGAAGAGCTGTCAACGCACGGCGGCAGCCTGAGGGTGTATGGCTGCCATGCCGGTGCGGCGGCCGCTACCACGGACCGCGTCACATCGCTGCTGACTCGCGAGGACCACTTCGGGGTGACACGGCTTGAGACCTACACCGAGTTCCAGAAGCGTGCCGACCGCGTGAAGGACGATCTTCTGACATTCTTGATCGAACAGAAGTACGCCGGCCGGCACGTGGCTGCCTACGGTGCCGCAGCGAAGGGCAACACCCTGCTGAATTACGCGGGTGTCAGGCCAGACTTGCTGCCGTACGTCTGTGACGCCGCGGTGTCCAAGCAAGGAAAGTTCATGCCCGGAAGCCATATCCCTATCCGCTCGCCGGAGGCACTACGCGACAATCCGCCTGATTTTGTGGTCATCTTGCCCTGGAACATCGCTCAGGAGGTGCAGACCCAGTTGGCTGATCTTGTCCGCAGCGGTACCCGGTTCGTGACAGCCGTTCCAGAGCTGAGCTACCTGTGAAACCTCGCATCCCTTACACCAGACCGTCGATCACCGACCTCGAGGTGAGCTACGCAACCGATGCTGCGGCAAACGGCTGGGGCGAGCGCTGCTATGCATACCTCGAGCGCTTCGAGAATTCCTTCAAGGCCTATCTGGGGGTCAAACACGCGATCGCGACGTCGAGTTGCACCGGCGCGCTGCACATGGGCATGGCCGGCCTCGAAATCGGTCCCGGCGACGAGGTCATCATGGCCGACAGCAACTGGATCGCTACGGCGGCGCCCATCGTTCATCTGGGGGCCACCCCGGTATTCGTCGATATTTTGCCCGATAGTTGGTGCATCGACCCGGAACTGGCCGAAGCCGCGATCACCCCACGCACCAAGGCCATTGTCGCGGTGCATCTTTACGGCAACCTGTGCGAGATGGACCGTTTGCTGGAAGTTGGACGGAAGCACGGTATCCCAGTAATAGAGGATGCCGCGGAGGCCGTTGGTTCGGTTTACTACGGAAAGCTCGCCGGATCCATGGGTCGCTTTGGGACTTTCTCGTTTCACGGCACCAAAACGATCACCACTGGTGAGGGCGGCATGTTCGTGACTAATGACGACCAGCTTTACGAGAAGGTTCTCACGCTCAGCAACCACGGCCGCGCCCGCGGTCAGAAGAAGCAGTTCTGGCCAGACGTAGTTGGATTCAAGTACAAAATGTCGAACCTACAAGCTGCTATCGGTTCGGCGCAGATAGAACGTGTCGATGAATTGGTTACCCGGAAGCGGGACATATTCCAGGTGTACAGCAACGGCGTGTCGGATGTTGCGGGGTTGTCGATGAACCCTGAGCCGCCCGGCACACGGAACTCGTTCTGGATGCCGACAGTGGTATTCGAGCGGTCGAAGGGCCTGACGTCGGAGCGTATAACGGCAGCATTTGCGGCTGAAAATATTGACGCCCGGGTCTTCTTCCATCCGCTGTCTGCAACCCCTCCGTTTGCGGGTTCGCCCGGCGGCAAATGGGCCGAAGATATCTGCGACCGCGCGATCAACCTTCCGAGTTTCCATGACATCACAGAGAACGAGCAGCACCGAGTCGTGCAAGTAGTCCGGGAGCTTGGCTTTGCATAGCAAGAGCCCGCGGGTGCTGATTGCCGGCATCGCGGGTGCGTCGCTGGGGACAGAGATCGCCAAAGCCCTCAACCATGCGGGCGGCTATGACGTTCTGGGGTGTGACATCTCCCCGCTCGCCTTCGGGCACTACGACTCACATTTCAACTCGACATTCCTGGTCGATCGCGAGACCTATGCGCAAAGTCTGCTGGATCTTTGCGTCCGCGAGGAGGTCGAATGCCTTATTCCAGGTGGCGACGAGCCTGCGGTGCTCATCGGCAGGGCCCACGAGCTGTTCGCGCGCGCCGGGATAAAGCTCGGTCAGAACAACCCGCAACTCACCGAGCGCCTCGCCCACAAAGGCCAATGCTTCGAGATCTTGAAGCGCGCCGGCGTCAGAACGCCCCGAACGCTCACCGTCGAACCGGGGACGGACATTAGCGACTTCCCGATGCCGTGCATTGTGAAGCCCGCGGTAGCGAGCGGCGGCAGCGTATTCGTGTTCTTTGCCAAGAGCCGCGAGGAAGCACGCCTGTACTGCACTTATCTGCACAACAACGGTCGCGCTCCGGTGATCCAAGAGTATCTGTCCGAGGACGGAGGCGAGTTCACGGTCGGCGTCCTCTCGTTACCCGACGGCACCTGCGCGGGCGCGATTGCGCTCAAGCGCGCGTTCAACAGCAAACTATCCGTCTCCATGCGCGGCACGGACTTCCTCATCTCGAGCGGATATAGCCAAGGTCTGATCGAGGCCTACCCCGCCGTCTGCGAGATCGCGGAACTGATCGCGCACCGCCTCGGCAGCACGGGTCCCCTGAACATTCAAGGCAGGATGACCGCCGACGGTACGTTCGTCCCGTTCGAAATCAACGCCCGCTTCTCGGCCAGCACTTACTTGAGGACACTCGCGGGTTTCAACGAAGTCGATTTCTACGTCCAACGCCTTCTCGGCCGCAGCCCGCGGTCAGCTCTGGACATCACTCCTGGTTGGTACCTGCGGACCCTGAGCGAGGTCGCCGTTCCGCTCGACAAGGTCGTGAAATGATCCGCTGGATTGTCGAAAACCGGCTCGGGACTGCGCCGGGCGACAGTATTGCGGGCGATTTCCCCTTCAGCATCGTCGATACCAGAGCCATGGTCGACAAGCGCGGCAATTCGGCCGATGAGATGCTCGCCAAGGTACGGGAGGGTGTGGCAGAGCTCAGGCGTGGCGGCTCTGTCGTGGTGGTCTGTGATTTCGGAGTGTCGCGGAGCAACACCCTCGCGGCGGGCATGCTCGCCGAATGGCGTGGCATCGATCTGGATTCGGCAGTGGCTCAAGTCATTGCGGCAACTGGAGAGCACGCCATCAAGCTCGAGATGGTCGACTCGCTGCGCGCAGCGCTGTCCAAGTCTGAAAAATCGGGCGGACAAGGCGATGGCATTCTCATCACCGGCGGCAGCGGCTTTCTAGGCGCCGCCCTGCGCAAACGCCTCGCGAGATCGCATCGTGTGCTCGCGCCCCACCGCGCCGCGGTCGACCTGCTCGGTCCCGTTGTCCACCTCGACCACTATTGCCGAGACAACAAGATCGGCAAGATCATTCATCTCGCCTCTCCGCGGATTTACACAAACAACGACGCCATGGGCCAAAGTTTGACCATGCTGAGAGGCATTCTCGACGTCTGCAACTCGCGTGGAATCCATCTCTATTTGCCCTCAGGCGCGATGGTGTTCTCGGCCTACCGATCAAGCTCGATGATCGCAGACGTCAACACAACGACGCGTCCTCGGGGGGTATACGGCGAAACAAAGTTCCTCGAGGAAGTCCTCGTGCAAAATGCGCGCGCCAACGGTGAGGTCGACTCCACTATCGTCCGGATCTCTCCGACTTTCGGCCCACAAAGCTCGCGGCCACGCTTGATAGGGTTAGCGCATCGGTACGTGACAGAGGGACGGGCGATCGTCACCCACCGCTATCGCAACGGGTTGCCAGCGTTGCAGCTTCTCTACGTTGACGACGCTGTCTCCGGCCTTGCCGCCATCGTCGAAAAGGGAGGAAGCGCTCCGATCTACCACCTCGGTGGCGATTTCTCCTACGAACCGCGCGAAATCGTCAGCAGAATCGGCGAAATCATCGGATGCCGCGCGGAGATTCAAGAGACGAAAATTGATGACGACATAGCAAACGTTTTCCTTGATTGGTCATCAACGGAGACGGAATTGGGATGGCGCCCGACGACCAATCTAAGCGATGGGCTGCGCCGCACACTTGCGGGCGCCGCTTCTTCCGTAAGTCAGACCGAAAAAGGGTGAGTGATGGATAACCGCTTCTCAATGCTCGACGCGCGCGCGCAAACGTCCGCCGACGAAGAATACGCAACCAGGATGCAGGAATTTTTCAACGCGGGCGAAGGCGACACAATCGCCAAGCTGAAGAACTTCGCTAAGTTCGTTCCACGGCAGACCATGGCAGCGTTCCTGGCCAAGAACGAGATCTTCAAGCAAATTGTGGACGTTCACGGCCATGTCGTGGAGTGCGGCGTGTTCATGGGAGGCGGCCTGATGACGTGGGCGCAGCTCTCGGCCATCTACGAGCCCTACAACCACACCCGAAGGATCCTGGGGTTCGACACGTTCGCCGGTTTCCCGAGCATCGCGGAGGAAGACGCCACCACGGCCGACGACGCAAGCCTGTCCTTCGCCAAGGTCGGCGGCTTGGCGGTGCAAGGCATCGAAGAAGACATCCGGCACGCTGTGTCCCTCTACGATCTCAACCGCCCGCTGGGGCACATCGAGCGGGTGGAACTCGTCAAGGGTGATGCCCAACATACGATCCCCGCCTACCTGGAAGACAACCAGCACACGGTGGTCGCCCTTCTCTACCTCGACTTCGATTTGTTCGAACCGACGTTGGCAGCGATCCAGACGTTCCTGCCCAGAATGCCCAAAGGGGCGGTCCTGGCCTTCGACGAGCTAAACCAGAAATACTGGCCAGGCGAGACGGTTGCAGTGCTGGAGGCGGCCGGAATCCGGAATCTCCGTATTCGCCGCTTCCCTTTTACTCCCCAAATCTCGTACGCGGTGCTGGACTGACGCGTGAAGGCGGCGTGACAGGCATTGGTTCCGGCGCTGGCCGCATCCCGGTAGTTGTCGGGGCAGTCAGTTCGAGGTGGAGCTCGATGCTGCCGCTTAGTGTGGTGATCACCTACCTGGACATGAGGAGATCTCATTTCACAATTCGGTAATGCTGGTGCTGGGCACCGCGGGTTCGAGGCCGATCGCGCAGAGGGGCGCTAACCGTGCACTACCTCGTCACCGGGCATACCGGCTTCAAAGGACCCTGGCTGCTCCTCCTCCTGCTCGGCCGCGGGCACCAGGTCTCCGGCCTGGCTCTGGATCCGCCCGAAGGCAGCCTCTTCGACCGGGCCGGACTGGCCGACCACCTCGTCAACGACTACCGAGTCGACATCCGCGACGCGAGCGCCACCGCATCGGCGATCCAGGCCGCCGCCCCGGACGTCGTGGTGCACATGGCCGCCCAGTCCCTGGTCCGCGAGTCCTACCGCGAGCCGCGGTTCACCTACGAGACCAACGTGATGGGCACCCTCAACGTGCTGGAGGCCGTCGCCGCCACCCCATCGGTACGCGCGCACGTCGTCATCACCTCCGACAAGGTCTACCGCAACGTCGATCAGGAAGAGGGTTACGTCGAATCCGATCCCCTTGGCGGCGACGACCCTTACAGCGCCTCCAAAGCGATGGCCGATGTACTAACGCAGTCCTGGATCCGCAGTTTTCCCGGCTGCCCCACCGCAATTGCCCGCGGCGGCAACGTGATCGGGGGCGGCGACGTCAGCCAGGAGCGGCTGATGCCAGACCTGGTGCGCGCCTTCGCAACTGGCCAGGCACCGCTGCTGCGGTTCCCGAAAGCAGTACGGCCCTGGCAGCACGTGCTCGACTGCCTCAACGGTTACCTCACCATCGCCGACGCACTGCTGGACGGTTCGGGGCTGGGCCAGTGGAACATTGGGCCCGGCCGGGACAGCTTCGTCGAGGTCGGCCAGGTGGCCGACCTCGCCGCGAACCTGTGGGGCGGCGGTGCCCACTGGGGCCGTCAACCCGGCGAGCACCCCCACGAGGCGAACCTGCTCGCCCTCGACGCCACCAAGGCCCAGGCCGAACTCAGCTGGCGTAACCGACTCGGCTTTCGTGATGCCGTCAGCTGGACGATCGACTGGGAAAGGCAGGTCGTTGACGGCGCCGACCCACTGGCCGTGACCCGACAACAAATTCAGGCATTCGAGAGCCTCGATTGAACCCGGCTTTGGGACAGCGAAGAATAAGGCCGCCGAGACCCCGGACGAGACGTCACGCAGGTGGAGCGTGCAGCCGTCACAGCCGCCGCTGACGGGGACGATGCGGAACCGCCGGCTTGCCGGGCGCCACCTAAAGGCCGTGGGCTGGAGGGCGGTGCGGGCATCGGCTGGTCCGATTTGCGCGAAGCGCTGCTGCCAAGGCGTGAACCTCCTAGCCTGAGACGAAAGCAAGTCACCGCATAAAGACGGCCTCAATTGCGCCATGTCTGCGGTCAGGTTCGGGGAAACTGGGAAGCAGGGGTTCGCATGGCACCGCGACTGGCGAAGCGGATTGCGTCATCTGACGACGCCAGTCCACGACCCGGGTGGGATTGCGCCGATGCTCCCGCTGAAGTACACGGCCAGCCCCTGACCAGCACCGGCGGGCCACCCGCCCCATCGCCGCGCGGAGCGGTTGCTTTACTGCTGGCGGCTGTGGCCTGCGCTGTCTTCGGCGCCAAGCTCCTCACCATTTCGACACTCGGTTCACCGATGCCCTTGGTGGATCAGTGGGACGGGGAGGCGACGGGCGTATATGGCCCGTATCTCCACGGCACGCTGACCTTCTCCGACCTTTTTGCTCCGTTCAACGGACACCGCATTTTCCTCACCCGGGTGTTCACGTTGATGCATCTCGAATTGGCGGGCGAGTGGAACACCCGCTTGGAGATGATTCTTTGCGCCATAGTGCACACAGCCCTGATCACCTGGCTGGCCGCGTTGCTGCTGCCCCTTGTCGCGCCGCAACGCCGGATGCTCCTAGCGTGTTTCGTCGCTTTGCTGTTTGCGGTTCCAATCGGCTTCGAGAACACGCTACTGGGTTTCAACATTCACTTCTATTTGACGGCGTTGTTCGGCATAGCGGCATTGGTCTCCTTCGCCGCCGCACGCGCTTTTTCTTTGCGCTGGTTTCTCGGATTGGCCGCCGCGGTCCTCAGTTACTTGTCTTTCACGTCGGGGTTGGCCACCTTTGTGGCCGCAGCGGCAATCGTGGGGCTGCAGCTCGTGACCAACAACAGGAAGCGCTGCGCGCGCGAATTCACCTCGGTCGCCGTTTTGGCATCCCTCGCCGTGGCAATAGTTGTGTACATGCCTTCCGGCGGCAGGACAGCGACCACCCCGTCGACGATTTTGGAGGGATTCGTCCTGTTGACCGGCATCATTGCCCCCGCACTGGTCCCGGCGGTGTGGTTCTGCCGGCACACGGTGGCACAGCGCCCCGCCATCTCCCACCGCGCATGGGTTGCAGTGGGAATCGTCGCGTGGGTCGTCATTCAGGTCGCGCTGCTGGCATACGGCCGTGGAAATCAGGTGCTGATATCGCGCTACATGGACCTGCTCTTGCTTATTTATCCGGTCGGGCTGGTCGCGGTGTTCGCATTCGCCGAAAGAGCTTCTGTCACACGGCTTGGCCGCTACGCGCGGGGAGGCGCCGTGGTATGGGTGTCCCTGGTCGTATCGCTGATTGCATTAACAGGCTTTGTGAACGCACTTGCGGCGATCCAGTGGAATACGTCGGCACGCCAGCAACTGGACAACGTGCGAAAATATCTCGCCACCAACGACATTGCGTACCTCAAACCAAGGCCCGACCCCGGCTCGGGGATCAACGTCACCTACTTCAACCCACAGCCACTGGCCCACATTCTTCAAGACCCAGCTGTGCGAGCGATACTGCCGCCCGAAATCCGACCCGCCGACGCTGACAACGCCGACGCCCGTAAACACATGCGGCTGAAGGGGGCCCTCGCTGGTGTGACCGCCGGTGCGGTTCACGTCCTCCTCGCGATGGGACCCGCGTTGCTCGCAGTGGGGGCGGGTTTGTTCTTCGTGACCGCAGCACGACGAGAGCGTTCGCCGCGAAGCGCTGACACCAGCTGACAACTTCAGCTGTTGCAGGCTCCGGCCTGAGTAGGCGGGCCGATCCGTGTGACCGGGTGGTGGATCTGCCCTTGATGAAGACCGCTTCTTTCGGTTCGAGCCCGCAGTGAGTGATTACGGCGTAGCTTGCTGACCCATGGGGCTCGTCGGGGGCTTGGCTGCCTATGCCCACACGGTGGAGGGACGCAAGAAGCTGCGATACGCCGCCGTGGCGTCAGCGTTCCTCCCTATCAGCCAAGGTCTGATTCAGGCGTTGGGACTGTGGCTTGACGACTACGCCGCCGCGTCGTTGACGGGCGCGGCCATCGCCACAATCCCGAACTTCTTCGCCAACAAGTACTTCGTGTGGCGGGCCACCTCGCGCGAGAACCTGCGCAACCAGATCCTGAGTTTCTGGTTGATCGTGATGTTGGCCGTGTCGCTGGCGACGTTCTCGACCTACCTCGTAGACCATGCCACTCAAGGCCAGCCAACCCCTGTCCGCGGCGCGGCCGTGTTCTTGGTCCAGGTGCTCGCGTTCGGGGTCGTCTGGGTCGGGCGCTTCTTCATTCTGGATCGCTGGTTCTCCAAGCTCGCGCCTACACGAGCACTCACCGACGGCATCACCGGGGAAGTGCCGGGCTGACGACACGGGGCGTCAACCGCGGGCGAGCGCCCGATCGGCCAGCGCGGCGATCGCCGGCGCCAGCAGCCGCGAGTATTCGAGCGTGAGGTGGCCCGCGTCGACGTACACCAGGGTGTTGCCGACGATGACGGGGCAACGGTTCTTGGTGCAGAACAGGTCGGAGAGGTCGACGTACTGGCCGCCGCCCGCTTTGACGGCGGCGGACTCGGCCGCCATGCCGGCCCGGTCGAACGCGGACGACATGGGCGGCGAGCAGGCCGTCGCGTCGGACAAGTGCTCGGACAGGCAGCCGGGCACCGCTGTCTCCAGGTGCGGCAGCGGCCCCAGCACCAGCACCTTGGCGCCGATGCCGCGCAGTTGCTGCACCAGGCGTGTCATGCCGTCGATCCACGCGTGGTCGTAAGACGAGAACCCGGACAGGAAACCGTTGCTGTGGCTGGCCGTGTAGCCCCGGAAAACGCTCAAAATCACCAGTCGGGGGTGCTCGGCGCTCAATCGGGCCATGATCTGGCCGCGCCACTGCTCGCAGTGCTGAATGGCCTCGACTATCGGGGCGGCGATGCGATTGGCGATCGGCAGGTCCATCATGGGGCACGCCGCCTTGGCCATGGTCTCGATGCGCCAGGGCCGCTGGGATCCGATCTGCTCGAACGCCGGAATCCACATGGAGGCGTGCGAATCGCCGACCACCGCGACCGTGGTTTTCGAGGCAGTGTCGCCCAGCGCGCATTCGGGCTGTCCGGCCTGCACGGGCATGCGCAGGCAGCCGCCGAACATCATTCGGCCGACTTCGCCCGATGCGTCGGCGAGCGACGGATTCAGATTGGACGGAACGTCTTTCACGTCCGCGGACGCCGCCACGGCCGCCTGTACCTGCGCGAAGACGTTCTGCACGGCCGCGTCGTAGGCCGCCTCGTTGTCGCCCGTCGGGACGGGCGGCGCCTTGATCGTCAGCGCGGCCGCCGGGGCGCCGTGCCCCACCGCGACGGGCATCGGTTGCGACTGCACCCACAGGAGCAGGACCACCCCCACGCACGCCGCGGCCGACGTGGCGAAACCACCCACCGCCAGGCTCTTCATCGGGGATTTACGCAGCGCGGCGGCGTAGCGAAGCGGGTTCTCGATATACCGCAGCGTGAGCCAGCCGAGCGCGCCGGAGACGACGACCGCCGCGATGAACCTGCCCGCCAGCCCCAGCGGGTGGCCCACCACGATCGGCGCGAACACCAGTACGGGCCAGTGCCACAGGTACCACGAGTAGGACAACCGCCCGGTCGCCCGCATCGGCGACCATCCCAGCAGGCGCCCGGCGCCCTGGTTCGGCGTCGAACAACCCGCGGCGAGCAGGAGCGCGGTGCCCAGGACGGGCAACAGGGCGGCGGTGCCGGGGTAGGGAATGTCCGGCGTGTAATAGGCGCAGGCCAGCAGGACCATGCCCAGGCCGATCCACCCGGTGGCGACCGCGGCCCGCGCCGGGAGCCGGCGCCATTGGTCGGCCGTGAGTGCCACGAGGGCGCCGAGCGCCAACTGCCATGCCCTGGTGAACAGCGAGAAATACGCCGCGAGCGGCATCACGTAGGTGACGAGCCACGACAGCAGAAACGACGTCACCGCAATGAAGGTGACGAGGATCAGATAGGGGGTTTTCGACGGCGCTCTTACGGGCGCCCCGGCCTTTGCCCGCCGGCGCGAACGGCGAATCAGCCACGCCAGGCCGACGATCATGGGCGGCCACAGCAGATAGAACTGTTCCTCCACGCCGAGCGTCCAGTAGTGCTGGAACGGCGACGGTGCGCCGCCGGCGAAATAGTCGACCTGTTGGACGATGAACCAGAAGTTCGGGACGTACAACGCGCACGCGATGGCGTCCTTGAGGGCGCCCTGGGCCTGCACCTGCGGGAGCAGGAAAGCCGCGACGACCGCGGTGATGACGCCCACCGTGGCCGACACGGGCAGGAGTCGGCGGGACCGGGCGCCGTAGAACTTGCGCAGACCGACGGTGCCGGTGGTGCTCACCTGCCGCCAGAGTTGGCCGGTGATGACGAAGCCGGAGATCTCGAAGAAGATGTCCGGGCCGACGAACCCACCGCTGACGCCGGGCATCGAGATGTGCCAGCCGACGATGGCGAGCAGCGTGAAGCCGCGCAGCCCTTCGATGTCGTTGCGGAATCCGCTTTCCGGTGTGCGCTTCTCCTGCGCCCCCGGGGCGGGAAGAACGCTGACCGCGGGGTCAACGCTGTCGGACGGGCGCACGATCACCCACTGTATAGAAGTGGGCGCGAACACAAGCCGTAACGGCGGCACCGAGTTGGCGGGTGCCGCGCGGCGGCGTCAGCCCGCGGCGGCCCCCGGCTCGGAGTAAGGCGCCCCGAATTCCGTCACCGGCTCGAAGCCGTCCTTGCGCGCATTCACCGCCGCCTGCCGAAGCAGGTAGCTGATGCCGATGAAGCCGGCGTGGTCGGTCAACACGAACGGCGACAGCAGCCGGTTGTGCACGAACGAAAACGCCAGGCCCGTCGAGGGATCCGCCCACCCGAGCGAGCCGCCGAGCCCGACGTGGCCGAATCCGGGCATCACGTTGAGGAACGGCACGCTGTGATAGCCGAGGTTGAAACTCATGGGAATCACCAGGTTTCGGTCCGGGCGCATGTCACGCTGCCCGGTCAGGCGCGCGACGAGTTCCGGTGAGAGGAACTGGGTCCCGTCGATCTCCCCGTGGTTGGCGATCGCCCCGTACATCCGGGCGAGCGCGCGGGCGGTCACAACGCCGTTGGCGGCGGGGATCTCGGCGTCGAGCAGGGGCGTATCCCCTTGAATGGCCCCGAGCACGCCCTTGAAATACATCGAGCGGAACGCGCCGGAAACCTGATTGGCGACCCTCTGCGTCAAGCAGTTGACCACCCGGTTGCTGGCGATGCTCTGCGGCATGATGATCTCGGCGACCCGGGTGGGCGCCCCGGCGGGTGGACGACCCAGATGGAAGCCGTCGGTGCCCAGCGGCTCGGCGAGTTCCTCGCGGAACAGCGTCCGCATGCCCTTCCCGGTGACGCCCCGCGCCAGCCCGGACATCAGCCAGCCGTAGGTCAGCGCGTGGTAGGCCGACTTGCCGAACAGGCGGCCCGGAGCCGCGGCCGCCAGCCGCTCCTCCATCCCGAGGTGGTCGAGCAACTGGTCCATGGAGGCGCCGCGCAATCCCGACAGGCCGGCCTGGTGGCGCATCACCTGGCGCACGGTCATGTCGTGCTTGCCATTGGCCGCGAACTCGGGCCAGTACCGCGCGACGGGGGCCTCGTAGTCGATGAGGCCGCGGTCGGCGAGCCGGTGGATGACGGTGGAGGCCATCCCCTTGGTAGCCGAGAAAACCATGGGCGCGGTGTCCGCCGACCACGGCACGCGGCCGGCGCGGTCGGCCCAGCCGGTCCACACGTCGACCACGGGTTGACCGTCGAGGTAGACCGCGAGCGCCCCTCCGCCGAACCAGCGGCCGGGGAACATGCTGGAGAAAGCCCTGATGACGCAGCCGAAATGGGAGTCCGCCGCGCCAGACACACGATGGCCTGCGTCAGGGCCATCGTGGATGCTGACCGCGCGTCGATCGACTCCGGTGTCCATCGTCACAGTCTCGAATTTACTTGGATTTCATACCTTCCGTAGGGGCTATTGGCACTTCTTTACCTTTCCGTTAGGCCCGAGGCGGCCGCGAGGATTTGCTGCGCCGCCAACGCGGGGGTCAACTCCCCCGCCTTGACCCGACGTTCCACGTCGGCGCGGAGCTTCCGTACCGCCGGATTGGACAGCACCCGGTCCAGCACGGCGTCGCGCACCATCTGCCAGGTCCAGTCGACCTGCTGCGCCCGCCTCCGCTGCTCGAACTCGCCGGCCTCGGTCAGCACTTGCCGATGGCGCTCGACCGTATCCCACAATTCGGCCAGCCCGGTCCCCTCCATTGCGCTCATTGTGAGAACCGGCGGGCGCCAGAGCGATTCGCGCGGATGGATCAGCCTGATCGCCGAGGAGAGTTCCCGCGCGGCCATGCGCGCCTCGGCGAGATGGTCGCCGTCGGCCTTGTTGACGACCACGATGTCGGCCAGCTCCAGCGCGCCCTTCTTGATGCCCTGCAACTGGTCACCGCTACGCGCCAGGGTCAGCAGGACGAAGGTGTCGACCATGTTGGCCACGGCCACCTCGGACTGGCCGACCCCCACGGTCTCGACCAGGATCACGTCGAACCCGGCCGCCTCCAGCAGGACAATGGTTTCCCGCGTGGCCTTGGCGACCCCGCCCAGCGTCCCGGAGGTCGGGGAAGGCCGAATATAGGCGTCCGGGTGCACCGCCAACCGCGCCATGCGGGTCTTGTCGCCGAGGATCGAACCGCCGGTTCGCGTGGAGGACGGGTCGACGGCCAGGACGGCCACGCGGTGGCCCCGGTCGATCAGGTGCATCCCGAGCGCCTCGATCGTGGTGGACTTCCCTACGCCCGGAATGCCCGTGATGCCCACCCGGTGGGCATTGCCGGAGTCGGGCGTCAGCGCGAGCAGCAGCTCCTGGGCGCGCTGATGATGGTCGGCGCGTGTGGATTCGAGCAGCGTGATGGCCCGCGGCAGCACCGCGCGGTCGCCACTGCGGACCGCCTCGGCCAGCGCATCGACGGTGTCGCCGTCGAATGTCATCGGATTCCGACCGGCCGGCGGCGCATCACGTTGAGTCCCGACACGATCCCTGAGCGTATAGGGCCGGCGGATCAGAACAGATGCACGCTCCACACCCCGACGTTGTTGGCGGCTCCGGTCGGTAGGACGGCCAGCGCCATCACGACGTAGAGGAACAGGGCGGCGCTTTTTCGCGACAGCGGTCGGTCGATCTCCGGCCTCTTGATCGCATACAGGATGTACACGACGGCCACGTCGAAGGAAATCAGAATCCACCAGCGCGTCCAATCGACGGCCGTGACGAACAGCGGAACCAGAAAGGCCACTGCCAGCAATGGCAGTCCCGGATTGTGCCGGAATTCGTTCACGAATGCTCGCACGGGAACGCCGGAGAAATGACGGATGATGCCCGTGGTGCCAATGAAATACACCACGCCCAGCAGAAACGCACCGGCGAGCGGGAAAAGCCCCCAACCCCGCACCATGATGACCGCGCCGCGGGTATCGGCGTCGAGTATCGGGATGACTTTGCTGCACATGAAGTCGTGGAAGTCGGTCCGGCTCTCGACGCGACCCAGCATGTAGTCGATGGCTCTCAGCGGTGTCGTCGCGACTCCAAATGGATGTTCGATCAGCCCGTGGGGCACCTGGGCACACACCTGCGCCGCGATATCGCGGCGCCCCAGCCACGCGATCAACAGGGTGGAAGCGATCCCCGGACCCACCGCCAGGACGGCGCAGACCCGTTTTGTGGCAAGCGTTGCACATCGGGGCAGAACGAGGATCGCCAAGATGGCGCCGAGCGCGAGTTGCAGCGGAATCGCTTCATGGGCAAGTGCGAGCACCGCTATCGCCAAGCCGTACAGCGCGCTTACCAGCATAAAAACGCGCCGGGTTCGTGCCGCGTTGACGGCGCAACTGAACGCCACCAGCGCGGCCATGCCGAAGAGCTCCGGATGAGGGCTGTAAATGGCGTACGAGAGCGCGAACGGAAGCACCGGCACCACAAGGGCAAGCAAGACCCTGCGCTGAGACCGCACCCCGGTCGAAAGGATCCGACGCATCAGCACGGCGATGGCGATCAGCGAGACGACGATCGACGCCCACAGGATCCCGTATGCGACGGTGAAGTAGTGGGCGCGCGGGAACATGCGGATGAATTCCCCACCGAGCCCGCGGCGTACGAAGCCCGATGCGTAACTGGGCACGTAGTACTGCAGCCACCACAGATCGTTGGAGAAGACGACTCGCTGGAACAGCATATGGACGACGACCCAGATGACCAGCCAACTGGACGTCAGCACATAAAGCGGTGAGAGCTTGTTCGCGGTTTGCGGGTGCATCCGCGGGATCCGCGGGATTGGGTCCCCGGTTCGATATTCCGGGACGACCAATAACTGCATTACCCGCACCTTCCCGATGAAGTCTGGCGGTAGATTAGTCGACGCCAGCTGGGTAAGGCAGGGACTTTCGTCCTATTGCCGGTATTTATCGGCTGAGCAAGGTCACGAGTTATTCAAAGGGATCGCGGATGTCCACAGGGGGGGTACCCGCCGAGGAAACCCGTGACCTCTGCATAGCTGCGCATTCGGCCGGTCGGCGCCAAGATCAGCGCGACAACGGGTTGGTTGTGTGCCGAGTCAGCTCAACTCATACCCCAGCCGCTCGCCCAGCTTGTGCAGCAAGCCGATGGCGGCGTCGGCGATCACCGTGCCGGGCGGGAAGATCGCGGCGGCACCGGCGGCGTACAACTCGTCGAAGTCGTCGGGCGGGATGACACCGCCGACCACGATCATGATGTCGGGGCGCCCCACGGCGGCCCCCAAGTCGCGCAGCGCCGGCACCAGGGTCAGGTGCCCGGCGGCCAGGGAGGACACCCCGATGACGTGCACGTCGTTGTCGGCGGCCTGCCGGGCCACCTCCTCCGGCGTGGAGAAGAGCGAGCCGACGTCGACGTCGAAACCGATGTCGGCGAACGCCGTGGCGATCACCTTCTGGCCCCGGTCGTGGCCGTCCTGGCCCATCTTGGCGACCAGGATCCGGGGCCGGCGGCCGTCGGCCTCGGCGAACTTCTCGACCAGTTCGGTTGCGGTGGCGATGTTGGTGGCCTTTCCGGCTTCGTCGCGGTAAACCCCGGCGATGGTACGAATCTCCGCCTGGTGGCGCCCGTACACCTTCTCCAACGCGTCGGAGATCTCCCCCACCGTGGCCTTCGCCCGGGCGGCGTCGATGGCAAGCGCGAGCAGGTTGTTGCCCAGGCCGTCTTCTCCGGCACGGCCGTGCGCGGCGGCGGCCCGCGACAACTCGCCCAGCGCGGCGTCGATGGCGGCCTGGTCCCGGCTCGCCCGCAGTTCCTTCAGCTTGGCCAGCTGCTCGGCGCGCACGCGGCTGTTCTCGACCTTGAGGACCTCGATCTTCTGGTCCTCGTCGACCTGGTACTTGTTGACCCCGATGACGGGCTGCTGACCCGAGTCGATGCGGGCCTGGGTGCGCGCGGCCGCCTCCTCGATGCGCAGTTTGGGGATGCCGTCGCCGATGGCCTGCGCCATGCCGCCGTGCTCGGCGATCTCGGCCAGGTGCGCGCGGGCCTGCTGCGCCAACTGGTGGGTGAGCCACTCCACGTAGTAGGAGCCGCCCCACGGGTCGATCGGCCGGGTGGTGCCCGATTCCTGGGCCAGCAGCAACTGGGTGTTGCGGGCGATCCGCGCCGAGAAGTCGGTGGGCAGGGCCAGCGCCTCGTCGAGGGCGTTGGTGTGCAGCGACTGGGTGTGGCCCTGGGTGGCGGCCATGGCCTCGATGCAGGTGCGCGCCACGTTGTTGAAGGCGTCCTGCGCGGTCAGCGACCAGCCCGAGGTTTGCGAGTGTGTCCTCAACGACAGCGATTTCGGGTTCTTGGCGCCGAACCCGGCGACCAGCTCGCTCCACAGCAGCCGGCCGGCGCGCAGCTTGGCGACCTCCATGAAGAAGTTCATCCCGATGCCCCAGAAGAACGACAGCCGGGGCGCGAACTTGTCGATGTCCAGGTCGGCGTCCAGGCCGGCCTTGATGTAGTCGACGCCGTCGGCCAGCGTGTAGGCGAGCTCCAAATCCGCTGTGGCCCCGGCCTCCTGGATGTGGTAGCCGGAGATCGAGATCGAGTTGAATTTCGGCATCTTGGCGCTGGTGTAGGCGAAGATGTCGGAGATGATGCGCATCGACGGCTTGGGCGGATAGATGTAGGTGTTGCGCACCATGAACTCTTTGAGGATGTCGTTCTGGATGGTGCCGGCCAGCTTCTCCGGCGGCACCCCCTGCTCCTCGGCGGCCACCACGTACAGCGCCAGGATCGGCAGCACCGCGCCGTTCATCGTCATCGAGACGCTGACCGCGGACAGGTCGATGCCGTCGAACAGCTGGCGCATGTCGAGGATGGAATCGATTGCGACGCCGGCCATTCCGACGTCGCCCTGAACGCGCGGGTGGTCGGAGTCGTAGCCGCGGTGGGTGGCCAGGTCGAAGGCCACCGACAGACCCTTCTGGCCCGCCGCGAGGTTGCGGCGGTAGAAGGCGTTGGAGTCCGCGGCGGTGGAGAAGCCGGCGTACTGGCGGATGGTCCACGGCTGGTTGACGTACATGGTCGGATACGGGCCACGGATGAACGGGGGCTCGCCGGGGAAGCTGTTCAGCGGGTAGCCGTCGGCGGCCACCGCGGCGCGGTCGGCAGCGATGTAGACCGGCTTGACGTCGATGTTTTCCGGTGTGCGCCAGTGCAACTGGTCGGGAGTGTAGCCGGGCGCGCACGCCGCCGCGGCGACGTGCTTCTCGGCCTCGGCCGCGGTGGGCGGTCGCACGTCGCGGTCGCTGCGCAGCGGGACCTCGGAGAAGTTGCCGATCACCGGCGTCGTCGTCGTCATCTCGGTTACGCTCCCAACCGGGTGAGCAGATTCGAAAGGGCTTCGACCGCATTGATTTTCGCGGTCAGGAACTCGTCGGGACGCTGGGCGGCATCCTCGACCGCCTTCTCGGGACCGGCCAGGCAGACGTGGGCGACTCCGGCCTTGCGGGCCGCGTCCACCACCGCCCCCGCCTCGGTTCCGTAGCGTTTGTCGGTGCCGCAGATGACGGCGACCGCCGGTGACCCCGCTTCGGACACCGCGGCAGCCACCCCGTCGGTGTCCACGGGGCCGGGGTTGACGGCCTCGATGCCGCCCGAGGCGAGCAGGTTGGACGCGAAGGTGGCCCGGACGTTGTGCTCGGCCAGCGGCCCAAGCGGCAGCAGCAGCGCTTTCGGCCGCGATCCGGTGCGGGCCAGGAAGGCGTCCGAACGATCGCGCAGGGCTTCGAACTGCCCGGCGTAGCGGGCGACCGTCGGCGCCGAATCCTGTTGCGGCAGAGGCGGTTCCTCCAGGTTGGGATACTCGTTCACCCCGGTGACGGCGGTGCGGCGGTGGGCGATGTCGTCGGCGCGGCGCTCGGCGATCCCGGCGATCTGTTGCGCGACGAAGTCGCCGGCCTCGGCGAATCCGCCGCGGGCCTCGATGGCCTGGAAATGCTGCCACGCCACCTGCGCCAGCCGCTCGGTCAGGTCCTCGACGTACCACGAGCCACCGGCCGGGTCCTGGACCCGCCCGACGTGTGACTCCTCGAGGAGCAGCAGCTGGGTGTTGCGGGCGATGCGGCGCGAGAAGCCGGCCGCCACCCCCGGAAAGCCGCCGGGGATCGCGACGTCGAACGGGTGCACCAGCACCGTGTCGGCGCCGCCGACGCCCGCGCCGAAGGCGGCCAGCGTGCTACGCAACATGTTCACCCACGGGTCGCGCTGGGTCATCATCGGCAGCGACGTCTCCGCGTGCAGCACGGTGGCGCCGCCCTCGGGGTCGCCGACGACCTCGGCGACGCGTGCCCACAGCCGGCGGGCGGCTCGCATCTTGGCGATCGTCAGGAACTGGTCGTCGTCGGCGGCAAGCCGAAAACTGATGTGCCGCAATGCCGCACCGACAGAGATCCCGGCCGCGGTGAGTGTACGCAGGTAGGCCACGGCGGCCGCGATGCTGCCGGCGAGCTCCCACGACTCGTTGGCGCCGAGGTTGTGGAAGGCCGGCCCGTCGACCGTGATCGCGCGCACGCCGCGGTGGCCGGGCACCCCGGTCGCGACCGCGACGACGTGTTCGATCGGGGGGGCGTCCCGCCCACTGAGCCGCGCGGTCAGGGGATCGGCGCCCAGGTCGATCGACACGCCCGCGCACGCGTCGGCGTCCAGCATTTCCACCAGCGCCAGCAGGGCGCCGCTCGCGTCGGCGTAGTCGGCGCCCACGTCGAGGATGACGGGCACCAGGTTGAGGTAGACACCCGTGAGCAACTGCGCCAGCTCCGCCGGCCTGCTCTCCCGGATCACCAGGGCGCTGACCCCGTCGGACAGCGCCGCCAGCAACCGGTCGTTGGCGTCACCCGACGCGCCGAACACCTCGGCGACCTTCCAGCCCGCGGTGACGTCGCGCGACGCGTCCGCGCCCCGCACGTACGGCCACTCGCCCGGCAGCGGCGGCTCGGCCAGCTCGTCGAGCGCCGTGTACAGCGCACGGATTCCGATCCCGTCGTAGGTCGGGGTTTCCAGCAGCAGCTCGGGCCGGTCCCCCAACTCCGCGGGTTCCTTGCCGGTGGTCTTGGCCAGCACGCCGGCAACCGCTTCGCGCCACCGCCCGCGAACCTGTTCTAGGTCGGCGAGTTCGGGTACATCAATGGACACCGATAGCTCCCTTTTTCCCAGCAAGTGGCGGTTTACCGCCGGAACGCCAGTCGCTAATCAGGCTAAGTGATGGGGCGCCCGCGAAAAACTGCGAGGTGCGCGCCCGGGGCTTCCCCGGCGATGAAACGCCAGCCTCGGGCAACGGTTTATTCATCTCGGCCCCGTAACCTTGAGACCCGTGACGGCTTCCGCCACCAGCAAAATCACCGCGACCCTGCGCGATCTCGGCAACGCGCTGGGCGCCGCCGCGCGCCAGGTGTCGCGGCCACGCATCGTCGCGACAGTGGTCGGTATCACAGTCGTTGTCGTCCTCGCGACATGGCTGCCGCTGCCCTCGCCGGTGCAGCTGCGCGCGTGGGCGGAGTCGGTGGGTCCGTGGTTCCCGTTGGCGTTCTTTCTCGCGCACGTCGTCGTGACAGTGGTGCCGGTGCCGCGCACCGCGTTCACGCTGGCGGCCGGCCTGCTGTTCGGGCCGGTGCTGGGCATCGTCATCGCGGTCGTCGCCAGCACCGTCAGCGCGCTCATCGCGATGCTGCTCGTGCGGGCGGCGGGCTGGCGGCTCAACCGGCTGGTCCGGCACCGATCGGTAAAGACCGTCGACGAGCGCCTGCGGCAGCGCGGCTGGTTGGCGATCCTGTCGCTGCGCCTGATCGCCGCCGTGCCGTTCTCGGCGCTCAACTACGCCGCCGGCGCGTCGACCGTGCGGGTGCTCCCCTACGCGCTGGCCACCCTGGCCGGACTGCTGCCCGGCACCGCGGCCGTCGTCATCCTCGGTGACGCGCTCGCCGGCCATCCCAGCTCGCTGCTGTACCTGGTGTCGGTGTGCACGGCGGCGCTGGGGCTCACCGGCCTGATCGTCGAGATTCGCCACTACCGCCGGCACCACCGCGCCAAGCACGAGGCCGGCGCGGCCGCCCCGGAGCCCGCCGCCCTGCACTGAGCCCTCAGGGCCTCGCGGCGAGCGGCAGGCGGAGGCGGAACCGTCCGCCGCCCTCGTGTGGCAGGCACGTCAGCTCGCCGCCGTGCGCGCGGGCCAGCGCGCGGGCGATGGGCAGGCCCAGACCGGCGCCGCCGTGGTCGCGGGCCCGGCCGGCGTCGAGGCGGACCAGCCGCTCGAAGATCCGGTCCCGCTCGGCCTCGGGGATGCCGGGGCCGGTGTCGGTGACGATCACCTCGGCGCACCCGTCGTCGCCGGTGCGAAGGTCGACGGTGATGGCCCCGCCGGCCGGGGTGTGGCGCCGGGCGTTGTCGAGCAGGTTGGACAAGATCTGCGCCACCCGCGTCGCGTCCGCCCTGACGGCCAGGGTCGCGAGGCCCGTACGCGTGACGGTGATCTGGGGCGCGAGCATGCCGGCGCGGTCGGTTTCGGCATCGACGACGACGGCCAGGTCCACGTCGTCCAGATCCAGCGGCAGCCCCGCGTCGATCCGGCTGAGGTCGAGCATGTCGCTGACCAGCCGGCCGGCCCGGCGCGCATCGGTCAGCAACAGGCTGGCCCGCCGGTACTGGTCACGCGCGTCGGCGTCGTCCTCGTGGCGCGACGCGTTGACGGCGAGTTGTTCGGCGGCGGCCTGGACCCCGGCGATCGGCGTGCGCAGTTCGTGTGCGGCGTCGACGAGAAAGCGCCGGGTCGCCGCCTCCCGCCCGGCGGCCGCGTCGGCGGCGCGCCGGGCGCGCCGCTCGGACGTCTCCAGCGCATCCAGCATCCGGTCGAAAGCGCCGGCGGCGCGGCCCAGTTCGGTGTCCGTGCGCTGCGGGCGCAGGCGGCGGCCGCGGTCGCCCGTCGTGATGGCATCGGCCAGGGCGGTGAGCCGGTCGAGGGGCCGCAGCGCCGCCCGGCTCACCGCGACCAGCAGCAGCGTGGCGACCAGCAGCGTCACCAGGCCCGCCCCCACCATCAGCTGACGCAGCTGCCGGGTCACCTGCGTCGTCTGGGTCGTGTCCGCGACGAGGATGACCCTGGCGCCGTCCGGAAGCGGGTGGACGACGGCCGTGGCGGTGGCGTCCGGCGGCGGGCCGGGCGCCACCGCCACGGG
>NZ_CACRUY010000008.1 GCF_902652685.1 Mycobacterium sp. Marseille-P9652 | reverse complement strand
GTGACGGGTTTGCGCGGTGCGGCGGGCGGGGGGGGGGGGCCGTTGGCCGGGGCCGCGCCGATCATCGACGCGACGATCGTGCCGTGGGCGTCACAGTCCGACAGGCCGTCGCCGCCCATGATGTAGTCGCCGCCGGGAAGCAGGTGCGGGAACCGCGGGTGCGGCGTCACGCCGGTGTCGATGACGGCGACCTTCTGTCCGGCGCCGCGGCCGAACTGCCAGGCCTCCTGGAGGTTCAGCATCTCCATGTACTTCGGCGGCAACCGGAAGTCGGTGCCCGGCAGGACACCGACCTCGGTGCAGTACGAGTTCTGCTTCATGGGCGCCGGCGGCCCGGGCGGACCGTCCGGCGGCACCGCGGCCGGATCGATCGTCGGGGGCGAGATCGCGTAGGCCGGCGGCAGGCCGGCCAGTGCTCCCGACGCAAGCAACAGCGCGGCGATGGTCACGCGGGATGCGCGACCACGCCACGCCGTGCGACTAGCGGTATCGGATGGCTGCATAAACGTTCATCAACCACAATGCCAGCGGGAAGATCGGCATGAGGCAGAGGTACTCGATCCACTCCACGAACTTGCGGAAGAGCGGGCTGTAGACGGTGTTCGGCACCACGGCCGCGGCCGCCACGCCCGCCGCCGGCAGCAGCACCAAGATCGCGACGCTGACCGACACCGCGAGCGGCGACTGCAGCACCAGCGCGTACCGCACCACCACACCCGCGACGATCAGCACAGAGCTCACGGCCAGCGTGATCGCCTGCCAGCGGTCCACGTACGAACGCCCGCGCAGCATGAGGAACCCGGCGCAGAAGCCGGCCAGCAGCAGCGGCAGCCAGCGTTGCCCGGTGTGCGGGTCGGCCAGCGCGGTCAGCGAGACGACCATCAGCGTGCCCAAACCGATGAGCAGACCGCTCAGGAACGAACGCGCGCGCTCGGCCTGCAGCAGGACGTCGCGAACCGACGCCGGCCCCTCGAGCACCGGCGGACCACCCTCGGAGCGCACCACCGTGGTGGGCAGGTCGGGCCGGGCCTCGAAGACCCACCGGCTGGTGGCCGACGGGAAGACGGGCAGGCGGATGCCGGCCAACCTGCGCGAGAGCGCGGGAGCGCCGTGGTAGACGAGCACGCACAGCAACACGACGCTGGTGAACAGCGTCACGGCGCTGGAGTTGGCGACCATGCGCACCAGCGCGGCGATCGCGGTCACCAGGGTGATGGTCACGATCGCGGTGTACAGGCCCAGCCGGCGCCCGGTGAAGCGCAGGGCCAGCATCGCGGCGATGGTGAGGACGCCGAATCCTAGTACCGCGTGCGGCGCGCCCACTCCCCCGGGCGGCGCGGAGGCCGCGGACACCGTGAGCGGCGCGAGGCCGCTGAGCAGCATGGTGTCGCCGACGAGGCGATCCCGGTCCGTGGTGGCGCGCATCAGCAGCAGCAACGAGACGCCGAGCATGACCGCGGCGATCACCGCGGCGTAGACGGTGGGCAGCCACGAGTTGTGGTGCCAGCGCCACCAGCCCAGCAGGCCGGACGCCGCCGTGACGCCGACCGCGACCATCGTCGCGCCCACCTGGAGGGCGATGCCGGGGTCGATCGCGGCGAAGCGTTTGCTGAGGTTCGCGGCCACCGCGGTGGAGATGTGCTCGATGACCTGAGACCGGTGCTCGGTGTCTCCGATGAACCGGATCCACAGCCGGTCGCCGTCGTAGACGTCCTGTTCGGTCAGCGACTGGGTGGAGCGCAGCGGGGTGCCGTCGACGAGGCACAGGGCCCATCGGCCGCGGCCCGTGGCCTCCAGCGGGGTCTCACCGAGCTCGCGCAGCCGGCTGTTCACGACCTTCAGCAGGGGGTCGGTCATCACCGAGACCGGGGCATTGGCGTCGAGCAGCACCCCGATCTGCACTCCCTCGCCGGCCATGATGCCGACCACTACCGCCCGAGGCTGAGACAGTCCCTCAACGTCAGGCTGTGGCGCTTCAACTACCGCGGTCATCGCCGTGCACCCCCTGCCATGGTGTTTGTGTGATTGCGTGCCACCAGCCCGAGCATTTCGGATTTCATCTGCCTCGCCTTGCGGTCATGAGTCGTGGTGACACTTGTCTGGGATTTGCTGATGATTCTAGAGAAGTATGCCGTGTTCGCATCTCGGCCGCCTGCTAAGCGCAAAACCATTGGTAAACATTGTGTTTCGCATCGGAAATTCACACCCTGCGGTGCGATTTCCATTCGCCGTAGGGCAGCGTGTCCAGAACCGTTTTGACGCCCACCTGGACGAGTTGCGGAGTCGCGGGGCAGATTGCCAGCCACGCCTCGCCGGATCCGGCGGTTCGCGCCTGCTGGTACAGCGCGATGCGGCCACCGGAACCGTCCTTGAGGGAGAGCACCGAGGCGCTGGGGCCCTTCGCGTCGTCGCGGTACTGGCGCGCGTAGACCGCGACCTCGGCCGCGGGGTCCGACAGCGCCTGGCCCAGGGCGGCCACCGTGGCGGCGCTGATGCCCATGCGCCGCAGGTCACCGCCGGAGAAGACATTGAATCCGGACTCCTGCCAGTCCTTCGTCGCCTCCAGCATTTCCTCCAGAGGCACGTTGACGGCGTTGATCGCCGCCGGCTCGGCGTGGTGGATCGACTCGAGGCCGTCCATCACCAGGGCCGCGATCGAGGCGCTGTCGGCGATCGCGACGTCGTCGACCGTGATGTCGCTGCCCACCCGCACCGCGGACACCCAGTGCTGGCCGCGGCGGGCGAGCACCACGCGGAACTCGTTGTCGGGGATGTCGCGGGATCCGGGCGGCTGGTTCTCGTCCTCGACCACGCCGTAGAGCAGCTTGCCCCGGGACAGCAGCGCGACCACCTCGAGGTCGGGTGCGGCGAGCACTCGCATGCGCGCGGCGACCTGCTCGTGCACCTCGTTGTTGGCGTCGACGATGCCCTGTTCACGCATCACCGCCATGCCGGGGTGCTCGTTGAGCCAGTCGCTGGAGTCGGTCGACACGTAGGGCCGGCACCGCAACTCCGGGGCGACGTGCCGGATGTCCAGTAGCGCCTGGAGCATCCAGAAACCGTCGACGTTGACGGTGATGTCGGTGCGAGTGCTCTGTTGGTCCATCAATACCTCGAGGTCGAATTGCACGGAAACCGCAGGACGCGGCAGCACACCGGATGGGTGGTGTGCTGCCGCGCCTGAAGTGGGAAGTTAGGCCCAGCTGGAGCCGACGGCGCTGTCGGTGCTCGACATGTTGTTGCCTGCCGTCTGCACCTTCTGGCCGTGGGCGTTGGCCTGCTCGTAGATCACCTGGAAGTTGCGACCCAGCTGGGTGATGAACTCCTGGCAAGCCACCGAACCGGCGCCACCCCAGAAGTCACCGGCAGCCAGCACATCGCGAACGATGGCCTGGTGCTCGGCCTCCAACGAGGCGGCCTGGGCGCGAATCGTCGCGCCGTGGGCGTCGACGTCGCCGAACTGGTAGTTAATCGTCATGGTTTACGTCCTCTCAAAGTTTGAATGTCTGGGAAAGTTGGCCGGCGACTAGCTGCCGAGGATCTGCTGCGAAGCCTGCTCTTGCTGCTCGTAGTTGTTGGCGTCGCGGATCAGGCCGTCGCGCACCCCGTGCAGCATGTTGACGATGTTGCGGAAGGCCTGGTTGACCTGCCCCATCGTGTCGTAGGAGGTCGCCTGGGCCTGGCCGCTCCAGCCGGCACCGGCGATGTTCATCGACGACGCCCACATCTTGCGGGCCTCGTCCTCAACGGTCTGGGCGTGGACCTCGAAGCGGCCCGCCATCGCCCGCATCTCGTGCGGGTCGGTCATAAAACGTGTTGCCATGTGGCTGACTCCTTACTGCGTGATTAATGGTTGTTTGCCGTCAAAAAGACTGTGGTGCCGGTTCACGTCACTACCGACGGACCGGATTCCTGAGTGAGCTTCCCCGGTCAGCCGGCGGCGGCGGCGTTGGACGCCTCGGTGGCGGCGTAGGAACCGGCGCTGACGCCCAGGGTGTTGACGAACATCTGGTGAATGGCGTCAGCCTGGGCGCTGACGGCCTGGTACATCTGCGCGTGCGCGGCGAACTGGGCCGCGGTCAGCGCCGACACCTCGTCGGCCGCCGCGGGCACGACGCCCGTGGTCGGGGCCGCCGCGGCGGCGTTCTGGGCGCTCAGGCCCGAGCCGATGCCCTGCAGGGTGCCGGCCGCCGCGGCCAGTGCCTCGGGCTGTGTCGTCACAAACGACATTGGATTCCTCCTAAGTTGATTCCCCCACTCCCTGCGAAGAGAGTAGTTGACGCGCGCCGCCGGAAGACCTTTCCGAAGCCGCCTGTTCGCAATTGTTCACTGAACGGCACGGCGAATTCATTTTTGGTAACGACACAGTAACAGCGGCGGACCCCGCCCGCTGACGTCAAAACACAATCACAGCAAATCGTCAGCCGGCCCGTGCGGGCCCACCCGTCACATGGTTCCTGACCAGGGTATAGGGCGCGCACCGCATTGGGAAGCCAAACCCGTGGAGCAAATGCGTGATCTTCACACGGCGACGGGCTATCCGGCCGCGGGCGGGCGGGCCATGACCGTGGGTTTGAACCCGTACCGGGGCCCCGAGCCGGATGCCCCGGTGCCCACGCCCGCCAGGGGCATTCCGCCGAGCAGGTTGCCGGGGGCCGCGTCGGGGGCCTCCCGGACGTTGCTGACCGGTATCGCGGACGCGTGGTTGATCGCCTGTACCGGCGCGGACCACGAGGCCGGCACCGACAACTTCCCGATGGAGGTCGCGCTGCCCAGGTGCGCCGCCACCGGCGGGGCGCCGCTGCCGAGCAGACCCCCCAGCGCGGGCAGGGACTTGGGAACGGCGGCGGCCGCAGCCGGGGCCGCCCCGCCGATCGCGCCGAGGGTCTTCGCGGTCTGGGTCAAGGAGTTGCTCAGGCCGATGCTGAAGTACGGCAGACCCTCGGTGTTGTAGAAGACGCCGGCGTAGGGCTGGTAGGCGGTCATGAATTGGGACAGGCTTTGGCCCGGGAAAGCCGGCGTCCCGAACAGGCCCTGCCACAGCCACGACAGCGGTCCCGACGCCGACGACAGGTAGTTGTATTCGGTCTGCAACGGCGAGGCGAACGGCGCCGCCAGGTTGAACAGCTGCGCGGTGATCTGGCTGATCGTGCTGTTGATCTGGTTCTGGATCGAGCTGACCGTCGGGCCTGTCGCCGCGGCGACCGCGGCCCCCTGGGTGGCCGCGGCCGCCGGGTTGGCGACCTGCGGCGGCGCGGCGAACGGGGTGACGGCGGACGCCGACGCCGAGTTCCCGGCGTAGCTGTACATCGTCGCGGCGTCCTGGGCCCAGAACTCGCCATACTGCGCCTCGAGTTGGGCAATGATCCCGGTGTTCTGCCCCAGCACGTTGGTCGCCACCGCCTGCGCGAGCTCGGCGCGGTTGGCGGCGATCAGCGGGGGCGGCACGATCGACGCGAACGCCGCCTCGTAGGCGGCCGCGGCCGCGCTGGCCTGCGTGGACGCCTGCTCGGCGAGCGCGGCGGTCGCACCCACCCATTCGACGTACGGCTGCAGCGCTGCCGCCGCGGACGCCGAGGCGGGCCCAAGCCATTCCTCGCCGGCCAGCTGGGTCACCACCTTGTCGTAGTCGATCGCGGCCGAACTGAGCTCGGCCGCAAGCGAATTCCACGCCGAGGCCGCCGCCACCAGCGGGGTCGAGCCCACGCCCGCGTACAGGCGTGCCGAGTTCACTTCCGGCGGAAACGCACCAAAGTCGATTGCCATGTCCTGACTCCTTAACCGGCCGCGGCCGCGTTGGCCGCCTCCGTCGCCGCGTAGGACCCCGAGCTGATGCCCAGGGTGTTGACGAACAGTTCGTGGATGGCCGCGGCCTGGGAGCTGACCGCCTGGTACAGCTGGGCGTGCGCGGCGAATTGCGCGGCCGTCAGCGCCGACACCTCGTCGGCTGCGGCCGGTACCACTCCCGTCGTGGGGCCGGCCGCCGCGGCGCTCTGCGCGGCCAACGACGAACCGATGCCCTGCAGAGCGCCCGCCGCCGCGGTGAGGGACTCGGGCTGGGTGGTCACGAATGCCATGCTGCTCACTCCTGTCCTCGGAATGAAACGGGTAACGCGCCCTCGACCGGCGCAGGCGATGGGCCGGCGGCCGGTTGGATGGAACGGCGCCGCACGGGAGATGAAATCTGCTGGCGCGCTGGATGATTCGCGATCGGCATGCGCATCACCCGGCCGACGGGGGACGGACGAGGACGCTTCGCTTGAAGCCGTATTCGCGCGAGGAGCCGAAGGCGGCTGCGCGCCGGCCGCCACTGCCCATCGGGATGCCGCGCAGCAGCCCGCTGGTTCCGGCCTGCTCGCCGGTGACGTAATCGGCGGTCACCGCCTGGGTGGCGGCCTGCTCGCCGGCACCCGGCGCGCCGGCCCAGTTCGACGGCACCGACAGGCCCCCGACCTTGCCGGCGCCGCCCGCGCTGGCCAGCACCGCTCCCCCGGTGTGCCCGCTGACGGCGTTGACGCCGCTGATGGCCCCCAGGTGCAGGCCGGCGAACTGCGGTGTCGCGTACCAGGCGCCCTGCGCACCGGCGGTCGTTCCGGCGCCGAAGGTCAGCTGCTGTTGGATCGACGCGAAGAAGCTGGCCATGCCGACCGAGAAGTAGGCGAGACCGACGGTGGTGCGCGAGAGCGCGGTCCGGTTCGCCACGTTGAGGTCGGTGAACTGCTGCACCAGCGGCCAGGTGTACGGATTCAGCGGCGACGCGAGGGCGCCCGACGAAAGCTGTTGCAACAGTTGGTTTATCGACGCGAATACCGACGTGGGTGACAAGGAGTCCGGAATCAGGCCCGCCCCGGGGGTCGCGGCGGCCGCCTGGGACACGCCGGTGCCGGCCGGAGTGGACAGGGCCTGGGTGACGGCGGCCGCCTGGGCGGCCAGCCCGCCCTGGTCGGTGGTCTGCGCCGGTTCGGCGAACGGGGTGAGTTGGGTGGCGGTCGCCGACGCGCCCGCGTAGCCGTACATCGCGGCGGCGTCCTGCGCCCACATCTCGGCGTACTGCGCCTCGGTGGCCGCGATCGCGGGGGTGTTCTGGCCGAAGAAATTGGTGGCGATCAGCGTCATGAGCAGCACCCGGTTGGCCGCGATCACCGGGGGCGGCACCGTCATGGCGAACGCGGCCTCGAAGGCGGCGGCCGCGGCGCGCGCCTGGCTGCCGGCCTCCTCGGCCAGCCCGGCCGCCGCGTTCAGCCAGGAAATGTACGGCGTGGCCGCGGCGAGCATCGACCGCGACGCCGGGCCCAACCACGGCGAGCCGGTCAGCTCGGAGACCACCGACGAATAGCCCGCCGCCGTCGTAGCCAACTCGGCGGCCAGGCCGTCCCACGCCGAAGCGGCCGCCATCATCGACCCCGAGCCCGGGCCCGCGTACATCCGGCCCGAGTTGATCTCGGGCGGCAACGCACCAAAGTCCATGGCCTACGAACCGCCGGACTCGATTGACATGTGATTCCCCGCAAGCTGTTATGACTGCCGACCCTGACCCGCTCGCTTGCGAGGCTAAGCCGGGCCGGCGCCGGCCGAGGCCCGGCGATGCGCCCGACGGGCCTGCGACGGCCGCCGCGCGGCCGCACGATCGGAGCAGAGGGCGAGCGGCGCCCCGCGGGGAGGGCTCTCGCCCGGAAAGGGCTTCTATCTGGGGAAACGCGTCATGAATTGGCGCGCCGACCCGATTTTGGGCGGCGCGGGCAGCGGCGTCCCGGGCCGTGGGCGGCGGTGCCAAACCGCCCGGGAGGCAAAAAAATCCGGCCGCGGCTAAAGCCGGTCCGGAGCCCGTCCAGACCCGCGAGCGGGTCGGTCATCTGCCAGGAAAACACCGCTGCTCCGGGCGACGGTGGGACGCCCGGAGCATCGGTGGTGAAACGAGTGGCTACCCGCCCAGCGGCGGCCGGGCCATGACGGTCGGCTTGAAGCCGTAACGGGGGCCGGCGGCACCGGAGGTCCCGGTGCCCATGCCCGCCAGCGGCATGCCGCCCAGCAGGTTTCCGGTTCCGCCAGCCGCCTCCGGGGCGGCGCTCACGGTGCTGACCAGCTGCGGCGCATGCCCGATCGTGCCGGGGCCGACGGCGCTGGCCCAGGTGGCCGGCACCGACAGCTTGCCGATCGAGGTGGCGCTGCCGAGGTGGGCCGCCGCGCCGGCCGCACCGCCGCCGAGGAGACCGCCCAGGCCGGGCAGCGCCTTCGGCACGGCCGCGGCGGCGGCCGGGGCCGCACCGCCGATCATGCCCAGCGTCTTGGCCATCTGGACACCGAAGTTGCCCATACCGACGCTGAAGTAGGGCAGACCCTCGGTGTTGTAGAAGAGGCTGGCGTAGGGCGCGTAGCCGTTGATCATCGTGCCGAAGTTGCTCGGCAATACGGTCTGGCCGCTGATCAGGAACCACGCCTCCGTCAGCAGCGGGTTGGTGTTCGTGATCCCAGTGACCGCGGATTGCGTCGCGCCCACGTTGGCGAACGGTCCCGCCAGGGCGCCCAGCTGCTGCTGGACCTGGGTCAGGAAGTCCTGGATCGTCGCGGCCGGAGTGGCCTGCGCCGCCGTGACCGCGGCCGCCTGGGTGGTGGTTCCCGACGGGTTCACGATGTTCGGCGCGTTCTGGACGGGCGTCACCTTCGTCGCCGCCGCGGACTGGCCGGCGTAGCTGTACAGCGCCGACGCGTTCTGCGCCCAGAACTGGGCGTACTGCGCCTCGAGCTGCGCGATGATGCCGTTGTTCTGGCCCAGGATGTTCGTCGCTTGTGCCTGCGCCAGCTCGGCGCGGTTCAGGGCGATCAGGGGCGGCGGGACGACGGAGGCGAGCACGGTCTCGTAGGCCGCCGCGGCCGACATGTGCTGGCCGGCGGTCTGTTCCGCAATCCCGGCGGTGGTCGTCATCCAGTCCACGTACGGCTGCGCCGCCGCCGCCATGGCGCCGGAGGCGGGCCCCAGCCACTCCTCGCCCGCGAGCGAGGTGATGACCTGGTCGTAGCCCAGTGCGGCCGCGTTGAGCTCGGCGGCCAGGCCGTTCCACGCCGCTGCCGCGGTCGTCAGCGACCCGGAACCCGGGCCCGCGTAGATCATCGCGGAGGAGACCTCCGGCGGCAGTGCGCCTAGATCGATAGTCATGTTCTGACCCCCTAGCCGGCCGCGGCCGCGTTGGCCGCCTCGGTCGCCGCGTACGACCCAGAGCTGACGCCCAGGGTGTTGACGAACATCTGGTGGATGGCGTCAGCCTGGGCGCTGACGGCCTGGTACATCTGCGCGTGCGCGGCGAACTGAGCCGCGGTCAGCGCCGACACCTCGTCGGCGGCCGCGGGCACTACACCCGTCGTCGGGGCAGCCGCCGCGGCGTTCTGGGCGCTCAGCGCCGAGCCGATGCCCTGCAACGTGCCCGCCGCAGCCGCCAACGCTTCGGGCTGCGTAGTCACAAACGACATGAAAATCCCTCCTCAACCTCAGGCTCGGTGACCTTGAAAGAATGTTTGCTGCTCGAATTTCACTGCAGGCATGGCTTGCTAGTGAGACTAATCGGATCGCGTCGCGTCGCGCCTCCTTAGCGCCAACTGTTCACTGGTGGACAACTGGTGTTCATTTGCGGCCCTGTGCGGCCTGGCTCGAACGGACATCGTGGTCACCCGGCCGACGGCGGTCGTGTCAGCACGCTGTGCTTGAACCCGTACTTGTTGGTGTAGCCGTAGCCCGCGCTGCGCCGCGCGGTGCCTGCCATCGGCATCCCGCGCAACAGGGTGTTGCTGCCGGGCCCGCCCGCGCCCGCCGCCGGGGCCTCCTCGGACACCGCGCTGACGAGCGTGGCCTCGGTCGCCGAGTTGGTCCAGCTGGTCGGCACGGACAGAGCGCCGACCTTGCCGGCGCTACCGGCGCTGGCCAGCAGGGCTCCGCCGCCGGGGTTGCCGCCACTCACGGCGCTGACGCCGCTGACGGCGCCCAGGTGCAGGCCGGCGAACTGCGGCGTCGGGAACGGGCCGTCGGCCGCGCCGACCGTCGTGCCCTGGCCGAACGTCAACTGCTGGCCGATCGACCAGCCGAAGTTCGCGAGGCCGACGCCGAAGTAGGCCTGCGCAAAGCGCCGGATCGTGTCGTACATGCCCGTGGTGATCCCGAACCAGTTGTTGGTCGGGGTGGGCAGCCCGTAGGTGAGGAAGGCCTGGATCTGGTTCTGGATCATGGTGAACGGCCAGTTGGTGGCGGTGTAGTTCGACAGTGCTTGCAGGATGTCGGGTATCCCGGCGGCCTGGGTGAGGTTGCTAGTGGTCGCCGCCGCCGTCTGCCCGGTGTTGCCGGCCGGCTGGGCGGTGGCCTGGGCCACCGCGAGGCCCTGGTTCGCCACGCCCTCGGGGGTGGTCGTGTTCTGCGGCGACTGGTAGGGGGTCAGCTGTGTGGCGGCGGCCGACGAGGCGGCGTAGCCGTACATGGCCGCGGCGTCTTGGGCCCACATCTCCATGTACTGGGCCTCGGTCGCCATGATCGCGGGGGTGTTCTGCCCGAAGAAGTTCGTCGCCACCAGCGTCATCAGCAGCACCCGGTTGGCCGCGATCACCGGCGGCGGCACGGTCATCGCGAACGCGGCCTCGAACGCGCCCGCGGCCGCCCGCGCCTGACTTGCGCTTTCCTCGGCCAGGCCGGCCGCCGAGCTGAGCCAGCTGACGTAGGGCACGACGGCCGAGACCATCGCGGTCGACGAGGGCCCCACCCAGGGGGCGCTGGTCAGCTCGGTGATCACCGAGTTGTAACCACTCGCCGCGGTCGACAGTTCCGCCGCCAGCGCGTCCCACGCCGTGGCGGCAACCATGATCGACTCAGCCCCCGGGCCCGCGTACATCCGACCGGAATTGATTTCGGGCGGTAACGCTCCGAAGTCGAACACCGTGTCCTCCTCAGTCGGCCGTGATCGATAACGATCTCGGCTCTCATATAAGAACTTTAAGAACTCAAGTCGGCCGCCGTCACGGCCTTGTCATGCGTCGCCGGCCTCGGGCTTCGTTGACCCATCAGACACCGCCTACCTGAGTTGGATCCTTCGACCAGCAAACCCAGTTGCAAAGGTGGCCGGGAGCCGGTGGCGCATCCGTCCGTCGCGTCCGGATCGGTGGTGTGCCACCGGCATTCCCGGACTTCTGATCAGGATCGACATGCACTATCTGCCCCAATCACCCCCGCTGTCAGCAACCGAGCGACAGCCCGCTTTTGCACTGAACTGCCGCTCGCAAACGAGATTAACTGCTCCCGACGGGTGCGCCGACCCGCGATGCCAACTGTTCACTCGGCGCCAACGATTGTTCAATCCCGGCCAACCGGCGTTCATCTGGAACAACCGAATGTTCACGTGCCGTTCGCATTTGGCGCACGGGAGCGAGTCGGTCGCGGCGCGTCGGGTCCGCTTCCGGCCGTTCTCTAATCCTCGTCGAGGGTCAGCGCCATCTCGGGGCACGAGGCCACACCGTCGCGGGTCACCTGCTCGTCCTCGGGCCGCACCTCGTGCTCCTCGAGGATCGAGTAGCCGGATTCGTCGATCGGGAAGAGCCTGGGGTCGACGGCGTAGCACTGGGCATGGCCCACACATCGGGACTTGTCGAGACGAACCCTCACGCGGCTTCCTTTGTCGGCGCGGAACATCAATCGATGGAGTCTAGAAGACGATCGCGCGTCAAGGCCGAACGAGTGGCGTCCGACGTTGCCCATTCGGCCGGATTGGTGACCCGTTGCCGTACATGCGATATTGATGTGCCACCAGAGGGCGGTAACAGCGAGCCGTGCACGGCGTTGCCGGCACCGGCGAACTTCCACGAGCAGGCGGAGATCAGAGCGCATCATGAGCACTCTCGGCGAAAGCCAGCCGGGCGCTTTTCACCTGCCCCGGCTCGACTACTTCAAGCTGCCGATGACCGAGGACCGGGGCGTCGGCTGGAAGACCTTGCGTGACGCCGGCCCGGTGGTGTTCATGAACGGCCACTACTACATCACGCGGCGCGAGGACGTGCTGGCCGCGCTGCGCAACCCGAAGGTCTTCTCGTCGCGCCTGGCGCTGCAGCCGCCCGGTTACCCGCTGCCGGTGGTGCCGCTGGCTTTCGACCCACCGGAGCACACGCGCTACCGCAAGATCCTGCAGCCGTTCTTCAGTCCGCTCGGATTGAGCAAGTCTCGTCCCGTGCTGGAGCGGCACGCCGCCGAGATGATCGCCGCTATCGCGGCCCGGGGTGAATGCGAGGTTATGGCCGATTTGGCGCGGCTGTACCCCTTCCAGGTGTTCCTCGACCTCTACGGTCTGCCGATCGAGGACCGGGACCGTCTGATCGCCTGGAAAGACGCCGTCATCGCCGACAAGCCCTTCCTCTCCCCGGAGGACATCGAGAAGGGCGAGGCGCTGCTGGCCTATCTCGCCGACGTGATCGCGCAGCGCCGGCAGAACCCGGGCACCGACATGCTGTCCAAGGTGATGACCAGCGACGGCGACTTCACCGATGCTGAACTGCTCGGCATGAGCCACCTGCTGATCCTCGCCGGCCTCGACACGGTGACCGCGGCCATCGGATTCTCCCTCTTCGAACTGGCGCGCCGGCCCGAGCTGCGCGACAAGCTGCGCGACAACCCCAGGCAGATAAGGGTTTTCATCGAGGAGATCGTCCGGCTGGAGCCGTCCGCGCCGGTGGCGCCGCGGGTGACCACCGATTTCGTCAACATCGGCGGCATGACGCTGCCCCCGGGGACGCCGGTGCGGCTGTGCACGGCGGCGGTGAACCGCGACGGCAGTGACACCGTGTCCACCGACGACATCGTCATGGACGGGAAGGTGCACCGGCACTGGGGTTTTGGCGGCGGACCGCACCGCTGCCTGGGTTCGCACCTCGCGCGCATCGAGCTGGTTGTGGTCGTCGGCGAGTGGCTGCGACAGATCCCGGACTTCGACTTGCCCGCGGATTACTCCCCGGAAATCAACTTCCCGTCGAAGACCTTCGCCCTCAGGGAGTTACCACTGCGCTGGGGCTGATCTCCCAACCCCAACGCAGCGGCAGCCGTCCCTTACTTGCGGAGTTCGGTCGCCGCCACCTGGACGAACACGCCGGTGTCCTCGGCCATGAGCAGGCCGCGGCCTCGGGGTAGCGGTCCACCCTTCATCTTGCCGCGGATGAAGCCCTCGTCGGGGTCGGCGTCCATCACCAGCAGCGGCGAGTTCGCCTGCGCCAGCGCCCGCAGCATCGGGTCGCTGCCCGCCGACGACCATCCGCCGAAGGTGCGGGTGACGAGCACGTGCAGACCGACGTCCGCCGCCCGGTTGACCCAGGGCGCGGCCTTGTGCAGCGGCGAGTCGAAACCCGTCGGAAGCTGCTGGATGTCGTCGACGATCAGGAAGATCTCCGGACCGCTCCACCACGACCGCGACAGCAACTCCTCCGCCGACAATCCGGGCGGCGGCTCGCGGCCGGCCAGGACGGCAGCCAGGTCCGTCATCATGGCGTTGACGCCGTCGAGGTTGTAGGCGAACTTCTCGACATATTCGGAACCCAACACCGTCAGCAGTTGACGACGCGGGTCGACCAGCCACACCTGTGCCGAGGGTCGCCCGGCCGGTGGCGGCGGCGCGCTGGTGGCGCCCGGCGCGTAGAGCCGGCCGATCTCCGACATGATCGTCGCCAGCGTCGTGGTGCGCCCGCACTCGCGGCGGCCCGTCACCATCAGGTGCGAGTTCTCCGCGAAGTTGAGGTACACCGGCGCCAGGTCCAATTCCGAGATCGCCCAGGCGATTCCGCCCGCGCCGACACCCTGGCGGGTGTCCCGCGCGGCGAGCTCGCGCACCTGCTGCACGCCGAAGATGGCCGGCAGCCGGCGCACCGGCGGCGCCTGGGCGCTGGTGAGCCTGCTGACCGCGTCGACGATGCTGTCGGAGGAGAAGACGTTGTCCGGGGTGGTGGCCAGCGCGGGGCGGGCGATCAGCGTGTGCAGGCCCGCCTGCGGGTCGGCGTCGAGGCGGACGTAGTTGACCGCGACCATGCCGCGGCCCGGCTTGACCGGAACCTCCTTGGCGAACCGCGACCGCACCAGCTTCGCGTCCTCGACCGCGGCCAGCCGCAGCTCGACGCGGGATCCGAAGCCGCTTCGCACCGGCGGCCGCAGTTCCGACTCGCGGTCCGCGGTGACGACCACGTGCACACCGAACGACGGGCCCTGGTTGATGATCACGTTGACCTGTTCGATCAGGACCTCGTTCTCCTCGGCCAGCGCGCGGTAGTTGTCGACGACCAGGTACACGTCGCCGAACCCGTCGTTGGGCACCGGGCCGGGCTCGCCCGCGAACTTGCGGCGCCGGAACACCTCCATCGAGGCGATCCCGTACTCGAGGAAGGTTCGCTTGCGTTCGCGCACCAGCGCCAGCAACTCGGCCACCGTGCGCCGCACCCCGTATGGGTCGGTGGGGCCGGCCACCTCGCCGACGTGCGGCAGGCGGGCCACCGTCGTCAGCGCGGTGCTGCTGTAGCCGAGGCAGTAGAACTGCACCTGCTCGGGGGTGTGCGTCAGCGCGGCCGAGCAGATCAGCGTCTGCAGCGCCGTGGTCTTGCCCGACCCGCCGGCGCCCAGGATCAACACGTTGGAGCCCGGGCCCGAGGTGTCGACCGTCCACGGCGGCTGGTCGTGCTTGAACGGCCGGTCGATGAGGCCGATCGGGAACACCAGGTCGCGGGCGGTGCCGTAGTCCTGCTGCCACGGGTGGCCGAGGAAGCGGTTGACCAACTCGTCGATCGCGACCGGCTGGTTCAGCGGCGGCTGCCACAAGCGGTACGGCTCGAAGTCGATCTTGCGCAGCTGGTCGATGATCACCGTGCCGACCTTCGGCACGCGGATGCCGCCCTCTTCTTCGTCTTCGGCCTCTGCCTCAAGCAGCTCACCGTTGGAGTGGGCGGTGACGGCCTCGATGTCGGGTCCGCCGACGGTGATGTCGAGCGGGGTGAATGAGTTGGTGAACAGCTGCGGGCGCACGTAGTCGATGCTGTGCACCAGCGCCGGACCGTCGTCGCCGTCGAGGGTGAGGCCGCGCGGGATGTAGTCCCGCCACAGGAACTCGGCCTGGAACCGGATGATGTCCTCGAGGCTCTTCCGGAAGTACCCCAGACCGGCCTGCGCCGGCAGGTTCACCGCGTTCGGCACGCCGGCCGCCTGCGCGGCACCGGCGGTGCGCGCCTTCAGGACCAGCCGGTAACCCATGTTCTCCATGAGCTTTTCGGCGCGGCTCTCGATCGTCTGCGACGCCATCATCAGGTGGATCCAGTAGGCGCGGCCCTGACGGCCGATCGAGTCGAGCACGTCGACCGCCGTGGGCATGATGCGGAACCACTCGTAGAACTCGTCGATGACGACGACGAGCATCGGCAGCGGCGGCATGTCCTGGCCGCGGGCTCGCATCCGCAGGCGCACGGAGTTGTACTCCTTGGCGTCGTCGACGCCGGCGCTGTCGCAGATGGCCTTGCGGCGGGCGATCTCGCCCCACAGCGCGTCCAGGAAGCGCTCCATCAGCGCCTGGTCCTCTTCCAGGTCGGTGATGATGCGGGAGACGTGCGGCACGCCGGCGAACGGCTTGACGGCCGACCCACCCTTGAGGTCGGCGAGCACGAACTGCAGCTCCTCCGGCGGGTGGCCGAGCATCAGCGACTCGATCACGGTCCGCACCAGGGTCGACTTACCGGAACCGGTGGTTCCGGACATGACGCCGTGGGGGCCGTCGCCGCCCTCGTCCAGGGACTTCATGTCCAGGAACAGCAGCTCGCCGTTGTCGGAGCGGTTGCCGAACGGCGCCCGCAGCCGCGACCGGCCCAGGGCATCGGTCCGCTTGCCCCACAGCTCATTGAAGTCGATGTCGGCCGGGTCGTCGATGCCGTAGTAGGCCATGATGTCGCGGGCGCCGATGTGCGCGACCCGCTGACCGATCTCCTCGTAGGCCTCGGCGAGCCGCCAGCGCGCCAGCTTCTGCGCGAACTCCTCGGCCTCGGCGCCGGTCAGATGGTCGGTGAGGGCGAAGAACCACGGCTGCTCGTCGATCACCATCCAGGTGTCGCGGTCGCGGGGCAGCGCCTCGATCACGCCGCGCTCGTTGAACCGGAGGGTGCGCTCCGGCACCGACGACCACATGGACGCGCCGGTCAGGTCGAAGAACGTGACGCCGTCGATGCCCTCGGCGCTGATCACGTACTCCCACTGCGGGTCGGTGACGTCGGCGATGATCACCGTGTGCGGCGTCGGGGTCTGGGCCGACGAACTGGCGTGCCGGGGCGTGAAAGACCCACGGCCGGCGAACAATTCCGCCTGCTCGGCGGCGAACTCGCGCACCGAGGCGTACACCATGCGCGCGTTGCCGGCCGCGTCCTGGCGCCGGGGGTCACCGAAGTGGGGAATCCACTTCACCCAGTCCCACTCGTCGAGGTCCGAGCTCACCACGATCATCTGCACGTGGTCGGGCCCGTGCGAGAACGCCAGCTGGCAGATGATCGCGCGCATCAGCGACAGCACCTGCTCGCGGTCCCCCACCAGCGAGTACCACGGCTCGACCATAATCGAGATCATCTTGGGCAGGTTGTAGACGACGCTCTGGTAGCGGCCGAACTCCTGCAGTGCCTTACCGGTCACCGGCTCCAGCTCGATGTCGGTCGGCATGTTCTGGGGCTCACCCCAGGTCACCTCGGGACGGGTCATGCCCACGCCCACGCGGACCACACCGAAGTTGAGGTCCTTGCCGTCGGGCTTGCGCTCCCACATCCGCGGGGAGCCCACCGCGGCCGTCAGCGTGGTCGGCGCCGGGTGGAACCACCGGTAGTTGGCGTCCATGCTGTCGGCCGACTCGTGCGCGGTCTCGCGCAGCATGTCCAGCATCAGCATGAACTGGGCGCGCATCGCGTCCAGCTTGGGCCGGCTCATCTGCTGCTGGCCGCCGAACCGGCCGCCGAACATCATCATCATCATCCCGCCGACCATGAAGATCGGGAAGATCGCGCCGGCGCCGCCGAACACGTGTGACCCACTGGCGAAGACCATCGCGACCATGCCGCCCAGCAGGCCGATCACCACGACACCGACCACGATCAGCCACCACGGCTTGCCCTCCGGCGGCGGGATGCTCAGCGGCGTCGGGAGGACGATGTTCTCCGGCTTGATGACCGGAGGCTTCTCCGGTGTCGGCCTTGCGAATCCACGTTTCATCGGGGTACCGCCAATTCTGCCGGGGACATGTCCATGGGTAGGGTGTCGTGCTCCACCAGCGCGTCGGCGCGCGACAGGGTCGGACCTTGCGGCAGGAGCCGCAGCGCCACCCAGGGCGCCAGGCTCGGCTGGCCCTTGAGGCCGAGCGCCTCGCGCACCTCGCGGGTGTCGTCCACGCCGAACCGGGCCCCGGCATCGGTCAGCCACCACATCGATTCGGTGGTCTTGGAGCCGGGGTCGTTGCCGGTGACGGCCACGAAGTTGGCGTGGTCGGAAGCGAAGTAGACCTGGTCGGCCTCGCGGCCGGTGGTGTCGGCCTTCACCAGCGACACCACCTTGCCCATGTTCTTCTGCTCGATCGGGAGGCTCGGCCCGGACACGACCTGGATGCGGGCGCGGTTCTCACCGGACGTCTTCTCCCACCACCAGCACGTCGCCGGGTTCTCGCGGATGTCCATGACGTTCAGCGGGGTGTCCGGGTAAGAGGACAGGTCCAGCTTGTTGACCACCGGCATCTTCGCCAGCGCGGCCGGCTCCACGGTCACCGGCTTGGTGTTGCCCGGGCCGGAGTTCTGCAGGATCTGGGCCACCAGGGGCGGCAGCGTCTGCACGCCGTCGGCGAGCACGAGCGAATACTGTTGCGGCCCACTGATCTGCGGCGTGACGATCACCGTGCCGATCGGGCCCGGGGCGCCCTGGAACGTCGCCGGGGCGCCCGCGTTCTGCACCTCGGGAACCGTCAGCTCGGGCCCCACCGGCAGCGCGTCGAACAGCGCGCGGCTCATCGGCTTGGCCATGCTCACCTGCTCCGGGGTGAGGCCCAGGGGCAGCAGCACCGACCGGTTCGTGGCATCGATGCGCGACCGGCGTCCCTGCCGGATCACCCAGGCGTCGCCGTTGTAGTTGAGCACCACGGCGTCCGACCCGTTCAGCACCCGGCGGTGGTTCGACAGGTCGGGGCTGCCGTCGATGACGGTGACGGTGACGCCGGACGGCGCACCCGCTCCGGTCGAGCCGGCCACGGTGTCGCACACCAGCCAGGACGAGGTGGACGGGCTCTTGGGGGCGAAGGCATTGGGGGCGCCCGGGATGCCGACCAGAGGCCCGTGCGGCATGCTCGCGATCTGGCTGGACCGCACCGGGTGCGGGTTGTCCGGGCGGCCGGTGATCAGCCGCGCCGACGCCAGGTTGAGCGCGGGGTACAGCTTGTCGCCCACGCGCACGTAGAGGGCACCGGAGTCCTTGTCGGCGATGATGGGCGACTCGTTGATCTGGCCGGACGGGCTGATGAAGGAGTAGAGCAACGCTCCCAGGCAGATCACGAGCGCCGCGGACACCGACGCCACCACGGCGAGCGTCTGCCGCCGGCCCGGCTCGATCTCCATGCGCACTCGCCACCGGGTGAGCGCCATCGCGGTCCGGCGGGCCAGGAACTGGTAGCCCGTAACCTGTGTCCGCGTCGACAGCCCGAGGCCGTACCCCGACCCGCGCTGTCCGCGACTCTCTTCCGCCACGTTATTTCACCATCCGGTCTGCTAGAACGCCTGGATAAAGCCTTCGTGGATCAGTCCAGTGCGCATTGTTTCCACAACCGTGACAACGGTAAGGCACCCGTGTGGACCTCGCCACGCGGCGCCGTTTCCGTCCTCTATTACATCTCGTGCCGGCCGATTCCGAAGCTTTTCTCCTCGACGGGCAGGTCGATGGCGGCAGCGGCGGTGTGTACCGCTCACCTGCACATTCCGTGTGCCCCACTGACCCCCCGAGCGAATCGACGGTCTCATGGTAGCCGCGAACCGGCTGCTCGTCCTGTCGAATGTCAGCTTTCGGCGAACGGCTAGGCGAGGACCGGCCGCGCCCCGCACGCCGGGCCGTCGTCCGGCGAACGCTGCAAGATGACCGTTATGACTGAGCTCGCCCCCTCGCTGGTCGAACTTGCCCGCAGGTATGGCATCGCCACGGAGTACGAGGACTGGACCGGCAGGCGAGTTCCGGTCCCCGAGTCCACCGTGGTCGCGGTGCTGGCGGCACTCGGGGTGGCCGCCGGCGACGAACAGGAGCGGAACGTCGCGCTGGTGACGCAGTTGCGGTCGTACTGGGCCCGGCCGTTGCCGCCGACGATCGTCGCGCGCACGGGCGCGCAGACGAAGTTCTGGGTGCACGTGACACACGGCGCCCCCGCCGAGGTCTGGCTGGAACTGGAGGACGGCACGGTGCGCGACGGCGTGCGCCAGGTCGACAACTTCACCCCGCCGTTCGACCTGGCGGGGCGATGGGTCGGCGAAGCCAGCTTCGTGCTCCCCACCGACCTGCCGCTGGGCTACCACCGGGTGCACCTGCGGTCCGGTGACAGCGAGGCCGCGGCCGCGCTCATCGTGACGCCCGACTGGCTCGGGCTGCCGGAGCGGCTGGGCGCCCGACGGGCCTGGGGCACGGCCGTCCAGCTCTACAGCGTGCGGTCGGAATGTTCGTGGGGCGTCGGCGATCTCACCGACCTGGCCGACCTGGCGGTGTGGTCCGCGACATGCCACGGGGCCGATTTCGTCGTGGTCAATCCCCTGCACGCGGCCGCCCCGACCGCGCCGATGGAGCCGTCGCCGTACCTGCCGACGTCACGGCGCTTCTTCAATCCGCTCTACCTGCGTGTCGAGGCCGTCCCGGAGTTCGCCGACCTCGTCAAGCGCAGCCGCGTGCGGCGGTTGCGCGCCGACGTGCAGCGCGCGGCGCGACGGCTCGACCGCATCAACCGGGACGGCGCCTGGGCGGCGAAACGTGAGGCGCTCGCGTTGCTGCACGGGGTGCCCCGGTCGGCCGGCCGCGAGCTGGCGTACGAGGCGTTCCGGAAACGGGAGGGACGCGCGCTCGATGACTTCGCGACCTGGTGTGCCCTGGCGGAGGAATACGGCGGCGACTGGCATCGGTGGCCGGAGTCGCTGCGGCACCCGGGCGGCAAGGGCGTCGCCAAGTTCGTCAGCAAGCACGCGGGCACCGTGGACTTCCATCGCTGGTTGCAGTGGCAACTCGACGAGCAACTCGCGGCGGCGCAGTCGCAGGCCGTGCGGGCCGGGATGACGCTGGGCATCATGCACGACCTCGCCGTCGGGGCGCACCCCAACGGCGCCGACGCCTGGGCCATGCAGGACGTGCTGGCGCCCGGCGTCACCGCGGGGGCGCCGCCGGACGAGTTCAACCAGCTCGGTCAGGACTGGTCGCAGCCGCCCTGGCGCCCGGACCGCCTCGAGGAGGAGGAATACCGGCCGTTCCGCGCGCTCATCCGGGCGGTGCTCAGGCACGCCGGCGGGGTGCGGATCGATCACATCATCGGGCTGTTCCGGCTGTGGTGGATCCCCGAGGGCGCCGCGCCCACCGCGGGCACCTACGTCCGCTACAACCACGAGGCCATGATCGGCATCGTCGCGCTGGAGGCCCACCGCGCGGGCGCTGTCGTTGTCGGCGAGGATCTCGGGACGGTCGAGCCGTGGGTGCGCGACTATCTGTTGCTGCGCGGGGTGCTGGGCACCTCGATCCTGTGGTTCGAACTGGACCGCGACGACCCAAGTGCCAGCGGCGCTCCGCTCCGCGCCGAGCGCTGGCGGGAGTACTGCCTGTCCTCGGTCACGACGCACGACCTGCCGCCGACCGCCGGCTACCTGGCCGGCGACCACGTGCGGCTGCGCGAGTCGCTGGGGCTGCTGACCCGGCCCGCCGGGGAGGAGCTGGAAGCGAGCCGCGCCGAGCTGGCGGCGTGGCTGGCCGAGTTGCGCCGCGGTGGGCTGCTGGCCGAGGGCGACGACGACCCGGAGTCGGTCGTCGTGGCGCTGCACCGGTACGTCGGCCGGACCCCGTCGCGGCTCGTGGGCGTCTCACTGGCCGACGCGGTCGGTGACCGCCGGACGCAGAACCAGCCCGGCACGACCGACGAATACCCCAACTGGCGGATGCCGCTGGCGGGCCCCGACGGTCGCCCCCTGCTCCTCGAAGACGTCTTCACCGATCGGCGGGCGGCCGCCCTGGCCGAGGCGGTGCGCGCGGCGATCGCGCCGGCCACCAACTGAGGCGCCGGATCAGCGGGCACGCCCGATCCGCCCTGTAGTTTGAACGGCCATGAAGGTATCGGTCGTCGCCCCCGTGGCCGACGGCGTCACCGCGGACCCCGAATGGATGGTGCAGTTCGCGACGCACCTCGAGCGGTGCGGCTTCGAGTCGATCGTCGTCGCAGAGCACACCGTCCTGGCCACCCGCTACGACAGCGTCTACCCGTACGACAGCTCCGGACGGGTGGGCATGGCAGCGGACTGCCCCATCCCCGATCCCCTGGACGTGCTCGCTTTCCTGGCGGCCCACACCACGCGGCTGGGCCTGGCCACCGGCGTGCTCGTCCTGCCGAACCACCATCCGGTGATGCTCGCCAAGCGGGCCGCGACCGTCGACGTGCTCTCCCGCGGCCGGCTGCGGTTGTGCGTGGGCGTCGGATGGCTGAGGGAGGAGGTCGAGGCGTGCGGTGCGGAGTTCGACAGCCGCGGGCGCCGGGCCGACGAACAGCTGGCCGTCCTGCGGACCCTGTGGGCCGACCACCCCGACGGCGCGTCGCATCACGGCGAGTTCTTCGCCTTCGACAACGTCGCGTCGTACCCGAAACCCCTTGCCGGAGACCGGCTTCCGGTGCACATCGGCGGCCACAGCCGGGCGGCCGCGCGCCGGGCGGGACGGCTCGGCGACGGATTCCAGCCGCTCGGCGTGACCGGGCCGCGGTTGGCGGCGCTGATCGCGCTGATGCGCGACGAGGCGGCGGCGGTGGGGCGCGACCCCGGCGCGCTGGAGGTCTCGCTGGGACACCTGGTCAGCAAGATCGACGCCGACCGCGCGGGCGGCCTAGTCGAGCAGGGCGCCGATCGGATCGTGCTGGGCATGCCGCCCACCACCGACGTCGAGCAGGCCAAGGACATGTTGTCGGCGTGCGCGCAGCGGCTGTCCCTGTCGTGACGGCCGGCCTTCCGTGACGCTGTCCGCCGACGTGCGATGGGCCCTCAGCGATCTGGTGCACCGGTATGCCGCCGGAGTCGACGACCGCCAATTCGCCGAAGCCGCATCGCTTTTCGCCGACGGCGCGGAGCTGGCGGTCCCGGAGCCGCCGGGGCGTCTGGACCCGGTTCACCTTCACCGGGGCCGCGACGCGATCACCGCCGCGCTCGCTGCCGTGGCCGGGGTTGCCCGCACCGAGCACGCGATCATCGGGGAGGTCTACGACGGCGCCGCGCGGCCCGGGAATGCGCGGGGCCGCATCGCCTGCATCGCGCACCACTGGGACCGCCGTGGCGACGAGGTGTTCGACGCGGTCTGGCATCTGCGCTACGACGACGAGTACGAGTTGACCGACGCCGGGTGGCGGATCAGTCGCCGGGCCCTGACGATCAACGCCATCGAGACCCGACCCACTCGGCGGTTGCGCCCGCACGACCCGGCTTAGTCGCGATCGCGAGCGCGGCATCGCCGGGCGATGGGGGTACCCCCGCGTAGCTGGGGGACGGATCGCGACCATCGCTCGGGCTCGTCCAGCGCGTTATGCGCACATTCACAGGGGCCGTCCAGGTATCCGCGTCCGCGGCGGTCATCGGCAATCCGGCCGGTTCCCGCCGCCTGCGCCGGCCCCGAAAAATGCCCTGCGCGGCGGCCGTCTGCGGATCGATTCCGATTTATCCAAGCCGACTCGTGTAATTTCGACATCGTGACGGACACCGACCACCGGGGCCTGCACGCCGGGACCGCCGAGGGCCCGGGACGCCAGACGCTTGCGGTGGGCAGGCCGCTGACGGACGACCCGGGCTACCGCAACGAAATCCATTCCGCCGAGGACGCCATCGACCTCCAGACGTACGGCGGGGGCTTCGACCTCACCCGACGCGCGTCGGCGCCAAAGCTGCGGGTCGGACGCGACCGGTGGTTCAACCTGCTCTGGCTCATCCCGATCGGCTTCGCCCTCCTGGTGGCCGCGGTCGCGATCGGCAAGGGGCTGTACAACATGCCCTCGATTCAGGCGTTCATCCAGCGCTACCCGGGGGTCGACGCGCACGCCAAGACGCCCGGCATTCCCGCCTGGCTCGGCTGGACCCACTTCTTCAACCTGTTCATGATGGTCTTCATCATCAGGTCGGGGATCCAGATCCTCTGCGATCACCCGCGGCTGTACTTCAGCCGCAACGCCACGCCCGGAAAGGACGAGTGGCTGCGGGTGGGTCCACCGGTCCCCGACGACGAATACTGGACCGCGAACTCCGACACCGTCGCCCTGCCACCGCAATTCGGGCTGCCCGGCTTCCGGCATTCGATCGGGCTGGCCCGCTGGTGGCATCTCGGCATGGACGTGCTGTGGCTCGTCAACGGGGCGGTGTTCTACGTGCTGCTGTTCAGCACCGGGCAGTGGCGGCACATCGTGCCCACCAGCTGGTCCGTCTTCCCGAATGCGGCTTCCGTTGCCATCCAATACCTTTCGGTCGAGCACTGGCCCACCGACAACGGCTGGGTCGCCTACAACGCCCTGCAGGTGCTGGCCTACTTCACCACCGTCTTCATCGCCGCCCCGGCCGCGTTGCTCACCGGGCTCGGGATGTCGCCGGCGTTGTCCCAGCGGGTCCATTGGCTGAGCAAGCGGCTGAGCATCCAGCACGCGCGCTCGCTGCACTTCTTGGTGCTGGCCTACTTCCTGTTCTTCATCGTCGTGCACGTCACGCTGGTGTTCGCGACGCAGGCGCTGCGCAACCTCAACCACATGTTCGCCGCCCGCGACGACAACAGCTGGGTGGGTTTCTGCTTGTTCGTCGCGGCCATGGTGCTGACGGCGGTCGCGTGGGTCTGGGCCACTCCCTTCACGATCCGGCACCCCCGGGTCATCCAGCGCGTCGGTTCCGCGCTCGTCGGGCCCTTCCAGCGATCCCTGGAACGGCTGGATCCCAAGCCCGGCGCGTTCACCGAGAAGGACATCTCGCCGCACCACTGGCGCAACGGCCGGCTGCCGGAGACGGTGGAATACAAAGAGTTGCAGGAGAACGACTTCCGGGACTGGCGGCTGAGGGTCTACGGACTCGTCGAGCATCCTATGGAGTTCTCGCTCGACGACCTCAAGGCGTTGCCCTACCACGACCAGATCTCGCAGCACTTCTGCATCCAGGCGTGGTCCGGCGTCGCCAAATGGGGTGGCGTGCAGATGAAGACGATCATGGACATCGTCAAACCACTGCCCGGGGCGAAGTGGGTCGTGTTCTATTCGCTGGGCCTCGGTGCCACCGGCGGCATCTACTACAACGCCCATCCCATCGGCCAGATGGACCACCACATGACGATGCTGGCGTACAACATGAACGACCGGCCACTGCCCTACATGCACGGGGCGCCGCTGCGGCTGCGCAACGAGCTCCAACACGGCTTCAAACTGGTCAAGTGGATCAAGGGAATCGAGTTCGTCGCCGACTTCCGTGACATCGGCAGCGGCTATGGCGGCTACAGCGAGGACCACAAGTATTTCGGGCGGCACCAGACGCTCTGAGCGCCCCGGCGCCACCGTCCGCCGAAGTCGTTTGTGGAAAACGCAATTCGGGTAGCTCAGATTGCATGGGACGGACCGCCAGAACTCCGCAATCGGCGCACGACCTGGAAGAGCGAGTCGAGAGGAAACCCCGGTTGGTCGTCGTCGCGGCCGCCGTGCTGACGCTGCTGGCCTCCGTGGCCAACTTCGCCCTCGGCCACGTCCGCTTGGGCGTCGACGTGGCGAGCATCGGGTTGCTCACCGTCGGCGCGGGCATGTCGTGGCTTGCCATGGAGCGCCGGCGGGTTCGTCAGGCCGAACGCGAAATGACGGTCGACGGCGCGCTGCCGCCGGCCCGCTGGTCCTGACTCAGCTGGGGCACACCTGCTTGACCCAGCCGTCCACGGCGTTGTGGTTCTTGGTGTAGTCCGGGTCGTCGAAATGCGCGCCGCCGGTGGTGACGAAGTGCTCGATGGCGTCCTTGACGTCGGACGGTGGGTTGTAGCCCTCGAGGGTGGTGGCGGCCTTTCGGGCCCCGTCTTTGTCGTTCGCGGTCAGCAGGTCGGCGAACGCGCCGGTGACATCGACGCATTGGTTGCTGTCGAGCGGGGCCGCCGGCGCGGCGGCGCTGGAGCTGGTCGCGCTGGAGGTTGCCGCCGTCGACGATGTCGATGACGACGACTTGCCGGTGGACTGGGTCGTCGTCGATGCGGCAGGCGTCGACTTGCCCCCCGAACACCCTGCTGACAACGCCACCGCCGAAACGATCGCGACCAACAACCACCGACGAGCCATGCGGACCTCCCGAGTGTCCTGTGCGACTGCTCGGCGTAACTTAACGCACCGGCGCCGGGACCGCACCCCTTACGGGTCGCTGCGGCTCGTATTTACTGGAGGGCGGCCAGGTTGTTGACCGACTTGCGGATGTCGCCGCGCAGCACCCGGGCGACCACCCCGCCGACCGGGCCGCTGAGCACGCCCCCGCTGAGGTCGGCCCGCAGATGGAACTCCGATCCGCCGTGGTCGGGGTCGATGTTCAGGCCGACCCCGATGCGGATGCCGCCTCGGGCGCGGCCCTGGAGCTCAATGCCGTTCGGCTCGTCGTAGCACGTGACCTCCCAATGGACCACGTTGCGAAACCCCTTGACCTTGACGCACGACGAGACGCACGTGCCCTTCTCGATCTTGGACGGGACCGGTGAGCGCCAGCCGCCGAAGATCGTCATCCACTCGTCGAACCGGCGCAGGTCGGAGGCGAGTTTCCACGCGGCTTCCGGGTCCAGATCCGACGCCATGGAGACGTTTACCTGCGCCAAGTGTCACTCCTCCTCCAGACGGTGGGTCGCAAGGTTGATACCCGGCGGAGAAGATCGGAAAACCGGCGCCTAGGGCCAGACCTCCTGCAACTGGTGGGCGACATCGATGATCTGGGCGGCCTGGGAATGCGGCGCGTCGATCTCGTCGGCGACGTACTGGGCGACGAAGCGCCGGATTTCGCCGTCGACCCCCGCGAGGATGCGCAGCACCTCGCCGCGGATCGACTTCGACGACACGTTGACGGTGATGTCGGAGGGCCGCGGCTTGGAGACGTCGACGATCAGCAGCAACGGCTCGGCGGCCCGGGCGGTGGCGCGCAGGGCGATGTCCCCCGACACCACGAAGCGCTGCTTGTCGAGCCACAGGTCGACGAGCAGGTCGATCGACAGCGGGATGTGAATGACGAAGGTGATGCTGTCACCCAGACGCCGGGTGACGCGCGGCTCCTGGATCTTGACGTGCGCGCTGACCTTGGCGATCTTGCCGGGGCCCTGGGCGATCGGCTCCATCGCGAACTCGCTGCCCGCAACGTCGGCCAGCGCCGCCGCGACGCGCTCGGGAGTGACCGCGATCTCGAAGAATCGGCGGCCGAACTCCTCGTAGGTGACATAATCCAGGTTCTGCATAGGCTTATACCGTCTCACGTCCCCCGCCGGAACGGCCGCTGATCGGAGTTCGCGTCGCGGCGAGTCGGAAACTTCAACCCCTGGCAAACCGGGGTCGAAGCCCGGGGTGCGGCTACCACGCCGGTTCGACGCGCGCGCCTTCGAAAGTGTTGTGAACCCCACCACAGCAGGGCTATTCGGTTCGGTGTGTCGGGCGGCGGGCTGGGAGGCTTGACGGCTTGGAGGTGTTTGTCAGTTATGGGCGCCCACGATATCGCTGAGTCCCCCGCCGCCGTGTCCCGCGCCGGAAGCCTGCTCCCGTGGCTCGGTGGCGGTCACCGCGCCGAGCCGGGTGAGCCCCACGAGCGGTCCGCCTACGCCGTCGCCGGCGCGGTGGTGCTGGTGGGGGCGCTGCTCGCCTGGGCGGTCGCCGCCGTGGCCCTTCGCCAGTCGACGGGGTGGTCGCTGGCGGCCGTGCTGCCCCTCGCCCTGCTCTTCGGGCTGCTCGTGGGGGCGGTCACGCGGGGCACCGTCGGGGCGCCGCACCGGGGCCGGCGGGGCATCGCGGCCCGCGCCGCCGTCGCGCTGGCGACCGGTGTCTTGATCGGTGAACTGGCGTCGCTCGCGGTGTTCGCGGGTCCCATCGATCACCGCCTGGACGAGACGGCGCTGCGCAACGCGGACTCCACGCCGGCCGTGGCCCGGGCGGCGGCCTCGCTGCAGCAGGACGTGGACGCGCGCGCCGCGCTCGACCGCGCCGTCGACCAGGCCCGCGAGCAGCAGGACAAGGCCCTGGTCGTGGCCCGTTGCGAGTACAACCCGACGCCGGCCTGCCCGCAGACGCGCATCACCGGCGTTCCCGGCCCGGGGCCCGAAACGCGCACGGCCAACGACCTTCTCGCCGACGCGCAACGACAGTTGGACGTTGCCCTCGCGACCCGCGACTCCCGGGCGCCCGGTCTCGACGCCGCGATCGCGCGCGAGCGGCAAACCCTCGACGAGGCGCGCCGGAACGCGGCCGCCGGCGCGGGCCGGGGTCTGGGTGCCCGCTGGGTCGCCATGAACGACTTGGCCGGCGCCGGGGCGCTGTCGCTGCGGCTGGCGACGAGCGCGGCGTGCGCGCTGCTCTGTGTCCTGCCGCTGATACTCGGGCTGTGGCGTGGCCAGACGACACACGACCGGCGGACGGCCGCGCGCGCGGAGCGCGAACGCGCCGAGCTCGACGCCGACACCGCGATCGCGGTCAAGCGCGCCGAGGTGCGCCGCGAGGCCGAGATCCTCTGGGCGGAGCACCAACTCACGCAGGCCCGCCTCGCCGTCGAGGCGCAGATCGAGATAGACCGCGAGCGGCAGCGCCGCCGCGTTGCCGAGGCCATCGAGGGGCCCGCGCCCGCGTCGTCGCGGCGCGAATTCGAGCCCGCCCCGCCGATTGAACCGCCGGAGGAAGACGACATGTATCTGCCGATTGCCGCCGAAGCCGAAGCGGCGAGCCGGGCGATCACGCGATATCCCGCGGGCGCGACAGACGACGGCACGCCGGAGAGCCTGCCGGCGCCGGTCGAACCCGTCGCCGACGTCGAACCGCACCGCGAGCGGGCCACCCCCTTGATCCCGTCGCTGCCCGACGCCACCAAAGCCGCCGCCCGCTGGGTTCGGCCGTTGGTGCCGCCGTTCGTCGCCCGGGTGATCGACAACACCACCGCGCCGCTGCGCACCGCGCGCCAGGTGTTCGAGGAGGTGGAGGAGATCACGTTCTCGCTCAAGCGAACTCGCAAGGTCACCCTCGACTCCCAAGCGACGGACCCGGGCGGCGCGGAGCCCCGCCCCGCGGCCGCCGCGCCCGGGCGGGTCGCATCGTCGCGCGGCGAGCACGCTCGTGACCACGGGGCCGCCGGGTACGCGGCCGGCGACGCCGCGCATGCGTCGATGCGGGAGATATCCGCCGAGGGCGCGGGTCGCCGGACGCTGGGGTCGAGCGGGCGCGACGCCCGTCTGGAGTTGATGGAGCGCGACGGGCCCCGCGAGCTGGACGCGCCCGACGGGCCCCGGCAGTTGCCGCCGGCGGAGTAGCCGATTCGCTCGCTTCAAGGCGGCCAATGGTGCTGCCACTCAGAATCATTGGCATTTCACCCGCCGGGCAGCCTGCGTTAACGTTCCGTTCGTCGCAGCGGATGCAATCGCCTCCCCACTTTGCGAGAATCTCGGAACTATGAAGAAGGTACTGCTGCTGGCCGGTGTCGCCGTGGCGATCGGCACCGCCGCCCCGGCCCACGCCGACCTCACCGCCAGAGATCAGGCGTTCCTGAACACTCTCAGCCAGGCCGGTCTGGTCTACATGAGCCCCGAGCGGGCGGTGGCGGCCGGCAAGTCGGTGTGCGACCTCGCCGACAACGGCATGGAGGGCTTCGAGATCGTCAAGAACCTGCAGGACAAGAATCCGGGGTTCCAGGGCGACGGCGCGGCGAAGTTCGCGGCGCTCGCGGCCCAGGCCTATTGCCCCCAGAAGCTCACCCCCGTGGAGGACACCCAGGCCCCGAAGCCGGGCAACGCCTGAGCGCGGGCAGCCGGACTGGCGGGCCCGGCCCAGGCGTAATATCCAGCCGACGGGCCCGGCCGGGTTCCGTGATTCGCCGGCAATCGGAGGGCGGGATGTCGCGGTGAGGACCGGAAGATCGACCCCCGCCTCGGGCGGCGCATGAAAATCAGCCTGTTCCTCGCGGACGCGGCCCAGGCCGACGCCCAATCCGGCAAAGTCCACGCCCTCGGGCTGGGCTGGCGGCAGTGCCAAACCCCCACTCCCCCTTTCGCGTTGGTGGTGTTCCTCGACATCGACTGGGACGAGACCAACAAGCAGCACAAGCTGAAATGCCAGCTGCTCACCACCGACGGAGAGCCGGTGGAGATCATGGGACCGCAAGGGCCGCAGTTGATTTCATTCGAAGCATCCGCGGAGGCCGGTCGCCCGCCCGGGGCGATCCACGGGACGTCCGTGCGCATGCCGCTGACCCTCAACATCCCCGCCGGCATTCCCCTGGATCCGGGGATCTACGAGTGGCGCGTGGAGGTCGAGGGTTTCGGGCACGCCACGGCCGTCGAGGCGTTCGTGGTCATCGGTCTGCCCCAGCCGTCCGGGTAACGGGCGCAACCGCTTCCGGTCCCCAGCGCTACTCCTCGCCGAACACCTCGTAGAGCTCGGGCAGAAATCCGGCCAGGTGGTTCATCTCCTGCGCGCAGTGCACCAGCAGGTTTCGGGCCATGACCTCCGGCGACCCGATGATCCGCGAGGCGATGGGTCGAATGGCCCGCGACGCCACGCCGGGGCCGTTGCGGACGGCAATGTGCGGGCCGCCCATCCAGAACCGCGACCGCATTTCGGCGCCCGACGGGGTGGACCGGACGTGGTGGACGAACCACCCGATGTCGACCGGCGCGTCCCCCGACCCCAGCCTCGCGCAGATGGCCACGGCGTCGCCGCCGTCCGCGGGCAGGCCCATCGCCGACGGCGCGACGAATTGGATTGCGGCGCGCAGCAAGCTCGAGCCGATGTACTCGCTGATCAGCGAGCAGCGCCCGACGTATCGCCGGTCACCCCGCCGGCCCGCGTCCCTTTCATCCGCACTGCCGTCCCTCCAGGCGGCGGAGAGGTGAGCACGCGGGTGCCACAGCTTGTACCGGCGCGTGTCGCACCCGTGCCAGCCGAACCACCACGCCCACATCGGCGGCGTGACACCGGGCATGTCGGTGCGGACCGACACCTGCAGGCTCCCGTCGTCGAGCACGCCGTAGCCGTTCTCGGTCTGCTGGTAACCCGGGGCGGCGACGCTTGCGGCATCCTCGAAGGCCAGCAGGGCCATGCCCCCCTGCGGACCGTGCTCCAGCGCCTCGGCGACGTGCCTGGGCAGCGGGGCCATCTCGGGCTTGAAGAACTTGCCGAAAGGCGTGTCGGCATCGTCGTGGCGATAGCCGAGATAGAGGTCGCCGGTCATCTAGAGCCGTCCCATCCAGCTGTTGAACAAACCATCGGGGTCGTAGGTGGCGCGCGCCTTATCGAGGCGGGCCATCGCCTCGTTGGAGGCGAAGCGGGCGGGCCGGCGGCCCAGGTTCTCGTCGGCCAGCTGGATGCCGGTCGCGAGGTGCGACATGGCGGCCATGTTCGATCCCGCCCAGTCGCCGTATTTGGCGTCGTCGGCGGGATCCTTCCACGAGCCGTAGAGCGCCAGGTAGATCTCGTCTTCCACGCTGTAGGCCATCTCCTGGCGCTGGGGGGACGGCCCCCAGTTCAGCCAGAGGAAGTGCGACGGGGAGGGCGGCATCGTGTCGAGGATCGTCCGGATGCCGGGGAGCAGCTGCTCCGCAGGCGCCGAGGTCCACATGTTGTCCGCCGCGTAGCGGTGGTCGTCGAGGTAGTGGGTCATGACCGCGGTGTACCAGGTGGGCAGGTCGCTGGGCATGTAGGGAACTTTCACCAGCGCCTTGTCCACCACCGGGCAGGTGCTGAAGATGGCCAGCGCCTGCTCTGCCTCCTCCTCGGAGTCGGCGAACGCCGGCGACGCGAAGGCGATGGCGCGGGTGTCGATGCCCATCTCGGGCAGGCTGCGGGTGGCGATGGCCTGCATCTCGACGCGGCGATCGACCTCGGCGCTGATGCTTCGGGCCCAGGTGTAGATCTCGTCGGCGACGTCCCAGGGATAGACGTAGACGCTGGTGCCGCACACCGCCGGGCGCGGGTACAGCTTGAGGTGGAACGAGGTCACCACGCCGAAGAACCCGGGGCCGGCGCCGCGTGCGGCGAAGAACAGGTCGGGGTGATGGTCGGCGTCGCAGTAGATCCGTTCGCCGTCGGCGGTGATGACGTCCAGTCCGACGACGCTCTCGCACGCCGGCCCGTAGACGCGGCTGTTCCAGCCGTACCCGCCCTGCAGCAGATAACCGCCGAGGCAGACGCCCTTGCAGTGGCCGCCGGGGAAGAACAGGCCCTGCGCCTCGAGGTCGGCCATGAGCAGGCTGCCGCCCTTGCCGGGGCCCACGACCGCGGTCTTGTTCTCGGCGTCGATGGTGGCGTGGTCCAGGCGGCTGACGTCGAGCAGCACGGCGCCGTCACGAAGGTGGCTGGCCGCGAAGCTGTGTCCGCCCGAGACGATGCTGACCGTGTGTCCGTGGGCCTTCGCGTAACGCAGGCCGGCGACGATGTCGTCGGCGTCCACGGCCTGGACGATCACCTCGGGGTAGCGCTCGGGCACGCCCTGGTGCCAGACGGTGGCGCGGCGGGCGTCCTCGTAACCCTCGTCGCCACGGAAGTAATGCCGCCCGGCCGGAAGCGCGCCCATACTGCCTCTCCTTTGAACCGCATTTCGGTCTTTGCTGATTCGCTGTGCGGATCACTATAGTGGACGTGTGTCGAATACGGGGGACAGTTCGCCAACTGGACGCGACGAGGGCATCCAGGTGTTACGCAGGGCCGCCGCCGCGCTGGACGAGATCGCCGCCGAGCCCGGTCAACTGCGCCTGGTGGACCTCGGTGAGCGGCTCGGGCTGGCCAAATCGACGACTCGCCGCCTGCTCGTCGGCCTGGTCGAGGTCGGGTTGGCCAGCGTCGACTCCCGGGGCCGGTTCTCCGTCGGCGAGCGGCTACTGGGCATGGGGCGGGCCGACGGCGCCCGCATTGCGGCGATCTTCCGTCCGACCATCGAGGGCGTGGCGCAGGCCACCGGGGGCGAGACCGTCGACCTGTCGGTGCTGCGGGGGCGGCGGATGCGGTTCATCGACCAGATCGAGTCCACACACCGGCTGCGGGCGGTGTCGGCCGTCGGTGTCCGCTTCCCGTTGGAGTCGACGGCCAACGGGAAGGCGGCCCTGGCGGCACTCGACGACGCAGAAGCGCGGGTCGTCCTGTCGCGCCTGGACCCCGAAACCGCCGACCGGCTGCGCGACGAGATCGACGAGATCCGTTGCAATGGCCTTGCTTTCGACCGCGACGAGCACACGCCGGGCATCTCCGCGGCGGCCATCGCGCGACGCACCGCCGCCCACGGGGTGGTCGCCATCTCCGTCCCGGCGCCCTCCGAGCGGTTCCGGCACAAGGAGCGGCGCATCACCCAGGCGCTCCGCAAGGCCGCCGGCTCGCCCGTGTGGGCGCGCTGAGTCACGCCGTCACGCCAGTTAGCCCGCCGTCCGCGTTACCCCTCGAGAACCCGGCCGCTCGAGCTCGGCTCAGTGGGTCATCGCCGCGGTCCGGCCGAACAGGGCACCCCACTCGTGCCGTGCCGCCGACTGTGCCTCTTCGAAACTGGGCGTCTCCTCGCCATCGCCGGCCAGGTGCACCAGCGCCCACGCCATCGCGAACACCGGCACCTTGTGACGTAGTGCGGCGGTGTGCAATTCGTCGAACGCTGCGTCCGACGGGCACCGGCGCAGCCCGATCAGGATGCCCCGGGCGGTGTCGAGAATGCGGCCGGAGTTCGGGCCGCACGAAGTCTGGGCTGGAACCCAGTTCGCCATCATGCTGTGGTACCTCCTGTTGCGCCCCAGCGATATCCGCCACCCGACGGCGGGAGGAAACCATGCGCTGCGCATCGTCGCGGCTACTCGGTCCTCAAGGGCGCCCTGTGCCATGATTTGTGCAATCGGCGGGCTGTGCCACCCCATGGGGCCATATCGATACGAGCCCGTGACCGTTCCGGGACCCGCGAATCAGCGTGCCAGCGCCAGTATTTCGTCGAAGCCCGCGACAAGCGCGTCATGGAAGACGTCGAAATCCGGGATCGCGGCGGTGTCGACGTTGATTCCGAGGGCGCAGGTGTCGACGTAGGTGAGCAGCGTGACGTTGACCGACGCGCCGATCGTGGGACCGAAGGCGTACTGGGCGCGCACCGGGGCCCCGCCGAGGAAGACGGGCACGGGCACGCCCGGCACGTCGCTGGCCAGGAAGTCGACGTGGCGCAGCACCGAACCGATGTACCAGCGCGGCATCAGGTTCAGCGCGGCGGCGATCAGCTGCGTGTAGGGCAGCGAGCCTTCCCCGCGCACCGTGGACGTGCGCTCGTGGACGGCCTTGATCCGGGCGGCTGGGTCGGCCTCGCCGACGGGTACGTCGAAGCGCATCAGGGTGATCCGGTTACCGCCCATGTCGTCGGCCTTGGTGCGCAGGCTGACCGGCATCGTGAGGTGCAGGTCGCCGACGGAGACCCCGTGCTTCTCGTGATAGCGGCGCAGGCCCCCGGCCACGCCGGCGACGAAGGCGTCGTTGAGCGCCCCGCCACACCGGTGCGCCGCCTCCCGCAGGAGCGGCATCGGCACCTCGTGCACGCCGAGGCGCCGGGTCAAACCGCGCCGGGTCACCAGTGGCGAACCGGGCCGGCCGATCGGCCGGACGGTGCGGTACACCGATGCGGCGGTGGACGCGGCGGATCGCACCGTGGCGACGGGCCGCCGGGCCGTGTCGACCACCATCCGCGGCGCGCCCCTGACCGCCCCCGCGACCGCGCTGCCGAGCAGACCGACGTCGTATCGCCACGTGTCGCGGTATCCGCTCAGCGGCCCGGGGTTCGACACCTCGGGTTCTGGCGGCAGGGGTTCGTGCTCGTAGAGCGCCTCGGACAGGTTGAACAGGTGCATGGCGATCTGGACGCCGCCGACGCCGTCGGTGAGAGCGTGGTGGAACTTGCACATCATCGCCGCGCCGCCGTCTTCGAGGCCGTCGATCAAGGTGGTCTCCCACAGCGCGCGGGCCCGGTCGAAGTCCTGCATCTCGGCCACCCGGGCCAGCTCGAGCACGTCGTCGAGCGTGCCCGGCGCGGGGAGGGCGATCCGTCGCAGGTGGTAGTCGAGGTCGAAGTCCCGGTAGTACTCCCAGCGCGGCGGGGTCGGCGGTGGTGACTCGACGACCCGTTGCCGGAACATGGGGAGCTTGCGGCTGATCAGGTCGAAGCGTTCGCGCACCTCGTCCCAGTCCGGCGAGCGGTCCAGGAGCACCACGCTCACCACGGTCGACCGCAGCCGTGGGTCGGTCTCCATCGCCCAGGTGAAGGCGTCGCTCGCGCGCATGAATGACGTCATGGTCTGCTCCCTTTTGCACAGAACCTACGGCGGCTCGCGCGCGGGGTCAGCAGACTTTGGTCCTCACCAGTGGTGCCGTTCGTCGACTGTGCGGACCGGCCCGTACGGCTCAGCGGGCCAGCTCGCGCACCACCGCCTCGGCGACGGTGATGGCGTGCGTGATCGTTTCGTAGACGACGTTGTCCGGGGTGTCGGTCATCTGGTGGTAGTTCGACAGCGCCTTGTGGCGGTCGATCGAGGAGAAGCACGCGGTCGGATATCCCGCCCGGCTCATCAACACCGCGTCGGTGCTGTTGCGCGACCGCATGCCTCGCCGCAGGGGCGCCTCGGCGCGCTCGGCGGCCCGGACGACGAGATCGCGGAACGGCCGGTGGTAGTAGTCCTCCATGACGGTGGTGCCCTCGCCCTCGAGCATGATCAGCTCGGGCGAGCCGACGGTGTCGAAGTTCAGAAACGACGTGCGGTCGCGGTCGAGCCGGTCCTTGTGGCGCGCCATGAAACCGTAGATGCCGCCCTGCAACTGCTCCTCGGCGCCGAGCGAGACCAGCAACACCCGCACGCCCCGGACCGGTCGCTCCCGCAGGCGCTCGGCGAGCGCGACGAGCAGCGCGACCGCGGACAGATTGTCGTTGGCCCCGGGGACGATCGGGCTCCTGGCGATGTCGGCGAACACGGCAACGCCCACCGCGCTCGCCGCCGCACCCGCCAGCATCATCTTCCGGTTGCCGCGCAGCGCGCCGATGCCGGCCAGCGCCGGCGCGAATATCGAGGGCCACCAGTTGGGCAGCGAGGTGTCGATTCGCTCGACGATCCCGGGGAAGCGTTCGACGAAGAACCGTTGGTAGCCCGGCTCGAAGAACTTCCCGCTGTGCGCGGCGTCGTGGTGCGCACACACGACGACCGTCCGCTCGCCGTCCGGGTCACCGGCCTCGGCGACGACGTTCCATGTGGTGGAAGGCTTTTCGATGGCCCGGCGCGCGAACCGGACGCCGTTCGAGCAGTCGTCGGCGATGGCCAGGCCGGCCCCCAGCCCGGCCAGGGCGGCCGGCGCGCGCAGGCGGCGGGTGACCAGGGCGGCGATGCCCGCCACCGCCCCGACCGCCGACAGTCTGGCGTGCAGTCGCGGGTAGCCGCCATAGAACTCTTCGACCTCTATGCGCGCGTTCCGGGCGCCGGCCGCGTTCAGGCGCTCGACGATCCACTCGGCCGCCCGCCGTTCGCCCGGCTCCCCCGCGGCGCGCTCGATCGGCGCCAGCGTCTCGACGACCTCGCGCATGGTGGCCAGCTCGCCGGGTAGCGCGGTGATCGCGGTCACATGCACGTCGTCACCCTACTGAACGCGGCGCGGCCGGCCCTGGCCTAGGACATCGGCGCCTCGCTGCCGTCCTACGCGCCCGCCACCGCGGCGCTGCGGCCGAGCGAGTCGATGGCCGCCCGCAGCTTGCCGGTGACCTCCTCGGAGATCGGGCGCAGTGCCGGCTCGCCCGTCACCTCCACGAGCATCGCGGGGTTCATCGCCTCGACCAGCACCGTGCCGGCGTGGTCGGGGTCGCTGCGCACCACCACGTTGCACGGCAGCAGGAGCCCGATCTGGCGGTTCGCGTCGATCGCGCGGTGCGCCAGCGGCGGATTGCAGGCGCCGAGGATCAGGTAGTCCTCCATGTCGTGGCCGAGCTTGGCCTTCAGCGTGGCCTTGACGTCGATCTCGGTCAGCACGCCGAAACCCTGCTCCGCGAGCGCCGCACGGGTGCGCGCGACGGCCTCCTCGAACGAACTGTGCAGCGACGTCGAGATTCCCAGTTCCATGGCGACTACTCCTTTGTGCTCGGATTCTGCGGCGCCCGCCTCAGGCGAGCGCCAGGAACAACTTCTCCAGTTCGGCTTCGCTCAGCGGGGTGCCGCCGTCAGCCGCGCTGCCCGAGACACATTCCCTCAACCCCGTCGCGACGATCTTGAACCCGGCGCGATCGAGCGCGCGCGAAACCGCGGCGAGTTGCGTGACGACCTCTTTGCAGTCGCGGCCCTGCTCGATCATCGAGATGACGCCGGCCAGTTGACCCTGGGCGCGGCGCAACCGGTTCAACACGGCGGCGATGCTGTCTTGGTCACCAATCACTGGATCCTCCGTCTCGGTGTGCCGCTTGGTACCCCCAGGGGTATAAGCCGGCAGGTCGCCAATATACCCCTTTGGGTATATATCTGCCAGGTTAGCCCGTCGGGATTACAGTATCGCCCCGAGATCCTTCGCGCGGGCGATGTCGTCCCAGTCGACCGCGAGCTCGAGCAGCACTTCCTCCGTGTGCTGGCCGTGCTCCGGGGCCCGCGCAGGGGCGGGCGGCGTCTCGTCGAATTGGACGGGCGCGGCGACGAGCCGGTACTTCTCGCCGTGGTCGTCGACGTTGGTCACCACGTACCCGTTGGGCTCGACCTGCGGGTCGTTGAGCGTCTCCCGCGGTGTCGCCAGCGCACCCCAGACCCCCGGCTCGTCCTCGAGAACCTTCTGCCAGTGCGCGAGGTCGTGGGCGGCGAACGCGTCGTTGAAGATGGCGGTCGCCTCCGCCGCATTGGCGATCAGGTTGCTCGACGGCACGAACCGCTCGTCGGTCGCCAGCTCCGGCAACCCCATGCGGTGGCAGAAGCCGGCCCAGAACTTGTCGGGCTGGAGGAAGACGAGCTGGATCCATCTGCCGTCTTTGGTCTTGTACCTGTTGACCAAGGGGTTGATCGCCAGCCCGGGCGGCGCCCCCGGGATACCGTCGATGCCGAAGAAGTCGGCCGCGCAGATCGACGGCGCGATGGCCCACATCGCCTGCGCCAGCAGGGAGGAGTCGACGATCGTCGCCTTGCCGGTGCGTTCCCGGTGGAACAGGGCGGCGCACACGCCGCCGGCCAGCGTCGCCCCGCCCTGCAGGTCGCCGAAAGCCGGCCCCTGGACGGCCGGCGTCTCCGAGCCGAACGGCGTCAGCGTGTACGCCACGCCGCCCCGGGCCAGGTAGGTGGCCGCGTCGAATCCGCCGCGGTCCCGGTCCGGTCCGCGCACGCCCAGCCCGGTGCCGCGGGCGATGATGATGTCGGGGTTGAAGGAGCGGATGTCCTCGACCGTCAGCCTCGCCCGCTCCAGCGCGCCGGGCAGCCAGTTCGTGAGGAACACGTCGGCACTGGCCAGCAGCCTGCCGAAGAACTCGCGGCCCGCCTCGGACTTGATGTCGACGGCGATGCTGCGCTTGCCCCGGTTGCCGAGCTCGAGGATGAAGTCGGCGTCCGGCCGGGCCGCCTCGCGCGTGAAACCGCCGACCACCAGCGCCCGTCCGGGATCGCCCGAGGCGACCCCTTCCACCTTGATCACGTCGGCGCCCCAATCCGCCAGCGCGGCGCCGGCCGACGGGACGTAGGTCCACGACGCCAGTTCGACAACACGGACACCCTGCAGGACACCGGGCATCGCCACCCCCTCGGGCCTTTCTTGCTATTTTAAGTATTCTAGCTACTCTAAGGGATATCGATAGCCCGGCCGCAGCCACGCGCAGTGTGTTCGCGGAAGAGATGCGATGGAGCCGACCATTGGACGAGCCCGGTCTCCGGTGCGGCGGCCCGGTGCCGTGGCGAATGATCCTGAGCAGCAACATGATTGAGATTCGGCCACGATGACGGAGGACGGACCATGGGCAGGGTGACGGGTAAGGTCGCCGTGATCAGCGGGGCGGCCCGCGGTCAGGGGCGCTCCCACGCAAGGATGCTGGCCGCCGAGGGCGCCGACATCATCGCCGTGGATCTGTGCGCGGACATCGAAACCAACCGATACCCGCTCGCCCGGCCGGAAGACCTCGACGAGACGGCGCGGCTGGTCGAGAAGGAGGGCCAGCGCGCGTACACGGCCATCGCCGACGTCCGCGACCGCGTGGCCCTGGGCGCCGCGATCGAGGCGGGCGTGGCCGAGTTCGGCCACCTCGACATCGTGGTCGCGAACGCCGGCATCTGCCCGCTCACCGCCGGACTGCCGCCGCAGGCGTTCGCCGACGCCGTCGACGTGGACCTGGTCGGCGTCCTCAACCTGGTGCACGCGAGCCTGAAGCATCTCCAGGCGGGCGCGTCGATCATCGTGATCGGGTCGAACGCGGCGTTCATGTCGTCGATGAACACCACCGGCATCGACGGTGGTCCGGGCGGCGCCGGCTATGCGTTCGCGAAAATCGCTGCCGCGCACTATGTCAACGACTTCGCCCTGGCCCTGGCGCCGTTCTCCATCCGCATGAACGCGGTCCATCCGACCAATGTCAACACCGACATGCTGCACAGCGAGCCGATGTACCGGGCCTTCCGGCCCGACCTGAAGGAGCCGACGCGCGCGGACGCCGAGCCGGTCTTCCCGGTGGTGCAGGCGATGCCCATCCCCTACGTCGAACCCGAGGACATCAGCGAGGCCGTCCTCTTCCTGGCCTCGGACGCGGCGCGCTACATCACCGGCCAGCAGCTGCGTGTCGACGCCGGCGGCTTCCTCAAGGTGAAGCCGTGGTCGGGGGGCTGAGCGGCGCTGTGAGCGAACGGGATTCGGGGAGGGGCGTCGAGCGCCGCCTGTACGAACTGATGGTGCTCATGAAGGCGGCCGACGACCGGCTGTCCAAGGGCATCGGGACCGGCGAGTTCATGTGCGTCTACTGGCCGTCGCGCGGCCAGGAGGCCATCGCCGCCGCGATGGGTGTGTGCCTGCGACCCGACGACCAGTTGGTCACCACGTACCGCGGCCTGCACGACCTCATCGGCAAGGGTGTTCCGCTGGAAGAGATCTACGGCGAGATGATGGGTCGCACCGTCGGCGCGAGCCGCGGCAAGGGCGGCACCATGCACATCGCGAACCCAGCGAAGGGCGTCATGCTGTCCACCGGAATCGTCGGGGCCGGACCGCCCGTGGCGGTCGGACTGGCCATGGCCGCCCGACGCAAGGGCCTCGACCGCGTCACGGTGGTCAGCTTCGGCGACGGCGCCACCAACACCGGGTCGTTCCACGAGGCGGCCAACATGGCCGCTTTGTGGTGCCTCCCAACGGTTTTCGTGTGCCAGAACAACCGCTACGCGGAGATGACGCCGACGACGGACACCATGAAACTCGAGCACGTGGCCGAGCGGGCGGCGGGATACGGCATGCCGGGCGTCCGCGTCGACGGCAACGATCCGCTGGCGGTCAAGACCGCGCTGGAAGCCGCGCTGGAGCGGGCGCGGGCCGGGGGCGGCCCGACGTTGCTCGAGTGCGAAACCTTCCGCTTCCGCGGCCACTACTTCGGCGACCGCATGCCCTACATTCCCAAGGATCAACTTGCCGAGGCGATGGCGGCCGACCCGGTGCCGCGGTTCCGTGACCACCTCGCCCAGGCGGGGATCTGCGGCGCAGACGAACTCGACCGCATCGAGGCGGAGGCGCTGACCGCTGTGGAAAGCGCCCTGGCCGCGGTGATGGCCGCGGATGCCCCGGCCGCCGACGAACTCGACCGCGACGTGTATGCCACTCCGATCAAGTTTCCGGTGTGAGTGATGGACGAAAAAGAAATGACGATGCGCGAGGCGCTGAACCTCGCACTGGACGAGGCCCTGGCGGCCGACGAGCGGGTGTTCCTGCTCGGTGAGGACATCGCCGACCCCGGCGCGTCGGGACCCACCGCCGGCCTGTCGACGAAATACGGCCACGAACGGGTGCTCGACACGCCCATCTCGGAGGCCGCGATCGTGGGCGCCGCCATCGGGGCGGCGATCGACGGCATGCTGCCGGTGGCCGAGATCATGATCATGGACTTCATCGGCATCGCCGCCGACCAGCTGATCAACAACGCCGCCAAGCTACGGTTCATGACCGCGGGCCGCACGACGGCACCGATCACCATCCGCACCCAGGTCTACGGGGGGCTGGCGACGGGCGCCACGCACTCCCAGAGCCTGGAGGCGTGGTTCATGCACATCCCCGGCATGAAGGTGATCGTGCCCGCCACGCCGCGTGACGCCAAAGGCCTGCTGACCGCGGCGATCTTCGACGAGGACCCCTGCCTGTTCGTCGAGACGATCCGCCTGCAGAGCAAAAAGGGTCCGGTCCCGCTCGAACCCGGGTTCTCGATCCCGTTGGGGCAGGCCGACGTCAAGAGGCCCGGCACCGACGTGACCCTGATCGCCTACGGGCGCAGCGTGCACGACGCGCTGGCGGCGGCGGCCACCCTCCAGGAGCAACAGGTCAGCGCCGAGGTGGTCGACCTGCGCACCCTCGTGCCCCTCGACGTCGACACCATCGTCGAATCCGCCCGCCGCACAGGGCGCGTCGTCGTCGTGCACGACGCCGTCCAGTTCGCCGGTCCCGGGGCCGAAATCGCCGCGATATTGCAGGCCGAGTTGTTCGGCGAGCTGGCCGCGCCCATCGAACGCGTCGGCGCCCGGTTCGTTCCCAACCCCGCCGCACCTGCGCTCGAGGCGCAGGTGTACCCCTCGCCGTCGCGCATTGTCGCCGCCGCGCTGAGCACCCTCCAGAGGGCCAAGGTCCATGGCTGACTTCGTCATTCGCATCCCGCGGGTTTCCGTGGCCGTCTCCGAGGCCGAGCTGACCGGGCTCCTCGTCGACGCCGGCGAGCACGTCGACGAGGGGACGCCCATCTACGTGATCGCCACCGAGAAGGTGGAGCAGGAGATCGAGGCCGGGGCATCGGGCACCGTGCAGTGGACCGGCCAGGTCGGGACCGTCTACGACATCGGCGCCGAAATTGGCGTCATCACTTCATAAGTCGACAAGCGACGTAACCGGAGAAAGGGCAGCGAATGGACCTCAACGAGACCCGCGAGAGGATCATCTACGAAAAGGAGGGCCCGATCGCGCGTGTCACGCTGAACTGGCCGGAGAAGGCCAACGCCCAGGACCAGAAGCTGGCCGAGGAGGTCGACGCGGCGCTGCTCGACGCCGACCGCGACTACGACATCAAGGTCGTGATCCTCAAGGCCAACGGCAAGGGCTTCTGCTCCGGACACGCGATCGGCAACAACGCGGTCGACTACCCGGCCTTCGTCGAGGGCGCGAAAGTGATGGGCACGCCCTGGAAGCCGCAGACCGACCTGTTCGTCAAGCCGGTGCTCAACCTGTGGGAGTTCTCCAAGCCGACGATCGCGCAGGTGCACGGCTACTGCGTGGGCGGGGGCACGCATTACGGGCTGACCACCGACATCGTCATCGCGTCGGAGGACGCCTACTTCTCCTACCCGCCGCTGCAGGGGTTCGGCATGCCGTCGGGCGAATGCTCCATCGAGCCCTGGGTTTTCATGAACTGGCGGCGAGCCGCCTACTACCTGTACACCGCCGAGGTCGTCGACGCCCACAAGGCGCTGGAGTACGGCCTGATCAACGAGGTGGTCCCGCGCGAACAGCTGACCGACCGGGTCGAGACCATCGCCCGCCACATCGCCCAGGCGCCGATGACGACGCTGCTGGCGACCAAGGCCAACCTCAAGCGCGCGTGGGAGCTGATGGGCATGCGGGTGCACTGGCAGAGCTCCAACGACCTCGTCGCGCTCGCCTCCATCAGCAGGGACGTGCAGGAGCTGATCCAGACGGTGTTCAAGGACAAGGTGCTGCCGGCCGAGCAGGCGCGGCGCCAGGCGGCCGCGGCTTCCCAGACCGACGGTGCCGCAACCAGTTAGGCCGGTCCGCCAATGAACATCGCCGACCACGCCGCGACGGCCCCCGACTCGGTGGCTCTCGTGATCGCGGACGGCGACACCATCTCGTACTCGGCGCTGCACGAGCGGAGCCTGCGGGCCGCGGCGCTCCTGCACGAGGCGGGGCTGCGCCGCGGCGACGGCGTGGCCCTGGTGCTGCCCAACCGGCCCGAATTCTTCGAAATCACCTGGGGCTGCCAACTTTCCGGGCTCTACTACACCGCGGTCAACACCCACTTCACGCCGGACGAGGTCGCCTACGTCGTCGACGACTCCGACGCCCACGCGGTCTTCGTCGACGCGTCGATGCCCGAACTCGCGGAGCACATCCTGCGGGTCAACTCGGGGGTCAAGCTCCATGTCGCGGTCGGGGGCGGGCTGCCGGGGTGGCGGACCTACGAGGACGCGCTGGCCTCGGCCGGCGATCCGCCGCCGCACTCGGACGGCTCGGAGATGCTGTACTCGTCGGGAACCACGGGGCGGCCCAAGGCCGTTCGCCGGCCGCTGCCGGTCGACGGCAACGGCTCGTGGGCCCAGGCGGTGCTGGAGATGGCGCTCGTCCACAAGTACGGCATGAGCTCCGACAGCGTGTACCTCTCCCCCGCCCCGCTGTATCACGCGGCGGGGGTCAACTACACGATGGCGGTCAACCGCGTCGGCGCCGCCTCCATCCTGATGCGCAAGTTCGACGCCGAAACCGTGCTGCGGCTGATCGAAACGCACCGCGTGACGCACGCGCAGTTCGTCCCCACGATGTTCGTGCGGATGCTGAAGCTGCCCAAGGCCGTCCGCGAGGGCTACGACGTGTCGAGCCTGCGCTGCGTGATCCACGCCGCCGCGCCCTGCCCGGTGGACGTCAAGCACCGGATGATGGACTGGTTCGGGCCCATCATCCACGAATACTACGGCGGCACCGAGGGATTCGCGGGGACGACGATCGGGCCCGAGGAGTGGCTGGCGCACCCCGGCTCGGTCGGCAGGCCGATGACTGCCGTGCACGTCCTGGGCGAGGACGGGGCCGAGCTTCCCGCGGGCGAGCCTGGCGAGTTGTTCTTCGAGGGTGGACCCGACTTCGAGTACTTCAAGGATCCGGTCAAGACCGCGTCGGTGGCCAACGATCGCGGCTGGCGCTCGCTGGGCGACATGGGCTACCTCGACGACGACGGCTACCTCTACCTCACCGACCGCTCGACGTTCATGATCGTGTCGGGTGGGGTCAACATCTACCCGCAGGAGGTCGAGAACCTGCTCGTCATGCACCCCAAGCTGGCCGACGCCGCGGTGTTCGGCGTCCCCAACGACGAGTTCGGCGAGGAGGTCAAGGCCGTCGTCCAACCGGCGGACGGCGTGGCGGCGGGCCCCGACCTCGAGGCCGAGCTCATCGCGCACTGCCGGGCTCACCTGGCCGGCTACAAGTGCCCGCGCACCGTCGACTTCACCCCGGAGTTGCCCCGGGACCCGAACGGAAAGCTGTACAAGCGGCGCCTGCGCGAACGATATTGGCAGGGGCGCGTGTCCCGGATCGTCTGAACGAGGAAGAGCCATGGATGTGAACTGGGCACCGCTGCCGGTGCCGTGGGCGGTCCAGACCCCGGACCGCATCCCCAAGCAGCGCTACTACGACCCCGAGTTCTACGCCGCGGAGTGCGAGATGCTCTGGCCGCGGGTGTGGCAGATGGCCTGCCGGCTGGAGGAAATCCCGAAGCCCGGCGACTACGTCGAGTACGAGATCCTCGACGAGTCGATCATCGTCGTCCGGCTGGACGCCGACACCGTGCGCGCCTACCACAACGCCTGCCGCCACCGGGGGGTCAAGCTGGTGGAGGGTGGCGGCAACCGCCGCACCTTCGTATGCCCCTTCCACGGCTGGTGCTGGGGCATCGACGGCCGCAACACCTTCGTCCTGCGTCCCGAGGAGTTCGACGAGCACAACCTGAATTCCGAAGATCTGCGGCTGGTTTCGGTCCGCTGCGAGCTCTGGGGCGGGTGCGCATGGATCAACCTCGACACCGACGCGCCGCCGCTGCGGGACTGCTTCGAGCCGTTCGCCTCCATCTACGACGAGTGGAAGGTGGAGTCGCTGCGGGTCGAGTGGTGGCAGGCGTGCCGGCTGCCGGTGAACTGGAAGCTGGCCACGGCGGCCTTCATGGAGGGCTACCACGTCCCCCAGACGCACCCGCAGCTGCTGCCGTCCTCGATGCCGAAGACGTCCAAACCGGGGCTGGCCCAGACGAACCTGTACTTCATGCGCACCCTCGGCGAGGGCATGGCGGGCATGACCCACGAAAACGACATCCGCATCGCCGAGGGCCTGCAGGCCATGGAGCTACCGGCGGACCCGGCGGCGGCGATGGCCGCCTGGCGGCACGCGCTGAACGACGCTGTCGTCGCCTGGCACCTGGCCTGCGGCTGCGACATGCCCGACCTCAACGAGCTGGAGCGGCGCGGCATCACCGAAGCAATCAATTTCCTGTTCCCCCACTACTTCCTGCTCCCCCAGTACAGCAGCGCCTCGTCGTACCGGATCCGCCCGCTGGGACCCGAGGAGACGCTGTTCGAGATCTGGTCGCTCACCCGCATCCCACCCGACCAGGTCACCGGCAAGCCGACGCCACCGGAGCCGATGGCGCCGGACGACCCGCGCTGGCCGCCCATCCCCGCCCAGGACTTCGCCAACCTGCCCAGGCAGCAGAAAGGCCTGCACTCCAAGGGGTTTGAGTACATGCGACTGTCCAGCCGCATCGAGGGGCTGATCTCCAACTTCGAGCGGGTCGTCGACGGGTTCCTCGCCGGGCTCCCCTACGACGCCCTGGTCCCCGCGATCCAGAAGACCAACACCACGATCGACGTGCCGATGGCCGATCTGGGCTTCACCGCCCCCGCCGGTACGGTGCCCCGATGACCACCGGGTGGGACCGCTCCGTCGACCTGCTGATCGCGGGCAGCGGCGGCGGCGGCATGGTCGCCGGCCTGGCCGCCATCGACTGCGGCCTCGAGCCGCTGATCCTTGAGAAGCAGCCGCTGGTCGGCGGTTCGACGGGCCTGTCCGGTGGCATCGTGTGGCTGCCCAACAACCCGTTGATGAGGGCCGACGGCATCGCCGACTCGCACGAGGACGGACTGGCCTATCTCGCCGACGTGGTCGGCGACATCGGGCCGGCCTCGTCGCCCGCACGCCGGGAGATGTTCCTCACCGCCGGCTACGAGATGCTCAACTTCCTGATGCGCAAGGGCGTGCGCCTCATGCGCTGCGCCGGATGGAGCGACTACTACCCGAACCACAAGGGCGGCAACGAGGCCGGGCGCGCGGTGGAGGGAATCCCCTTCGACGCCGCCGAACTCGGCGACTGGAGCGACAAGGTGCAGCCCCCGCTCGCCAAGAACTACGGCTACGTGGTGCTCACCAACGAGCTTCGCTCCGTGCAGTACTTCAACCGGTCCCCGCGCGCGTTCGCGGTGGCCACCCGGGTGTTCCTGCGGACCGCCGCCGCGCGGGCCCGCCGGCGTCAGATCCTCACCAACGGCGCCTCGCTCATCGGGCAGATGCTCAAGGCGCTCATCGAACTCGGGGACGGGCAACCCCCGCTGTGGACCGACGCGGCGATGGAGGACCTCATCGTCTCCGACGGCCGCGTGGTCGGCGCCCGGATCTCGCGGGGCGGTGCGACCCTCAACGTCGAGGCGCGCAAAGGTGTGCTGCTGGCTTCGGGCGGATTCGCGCACAACAAGGAGATGCGCCGCCAGTACAGCGGCGACCAGCCGAACGAGGGGCAGTGGTCCATCGCCAACGCGGGCGACACCGGCGAGGCGCTGCAGGCGGCGATGCGGCTGGGCGCCAAGACCGACCTGCTCGACGAGGCATGGTGGCTACCTTCGGTTTTCATCGCGAACGGGGGCGCCGCGGCGGCGTCGCTGGGGTCGGGGCGGCAGCGGCCCGGCGCGATCTACGTCGACTCGACCGCCCGGCGGTTCTGCAACGAGTCGAACTCCTACGTCGAGGTCGGCAAGGCGATGTACGCGAACAAGGCGGTGCCGTGCTGGATGATCTTCGACGACGGGTACGTGCACCGCTACGTCACGAGCGCCAACCCGTTGAAGCGCAATCAGGGCCTGCCGCCCGGGCTGATCGAGACCGGCGCGGTCAAGCGGGGAGACACCGTCGCCGACCTGGCGCGGCAGATCGACCTTCCCGCAGGCGAATTGGCGCGGACCATCGAGCGGTTCAACAAGTTCGCCGCGAAGGGTTTGGACCCGGATTTCGGGCGCGGCCAGTCGGCGTACAACGACTGCCTCGGCGACCCGGGGTACCGGCCCAACGCCGCGGTCGGACCGCTCGACCGCGCGCCGTACTACGCCACCAGGGTGCTGCCATCGGACGTGGGGACGTGCGGCGGCGTGGTCACGAACGAGTACGCGCAGGTGCTCGACGAACACGACCGGGTGATCGACGGCCTCTACGCCACCGGCAACAGCACCGCCACGGTCATGGGGCGGACGTATCCGGGTGCGGGGGCCAGCATCGCCAGCTCGATGGTGTTCGGTTACGTCGCGGCACGCCACGCCGCGGGTCGCCGTGTGGCCGGGGAGCGCAGTCGCTAGCCCGCCCGCGAGCGTGACGCTGTGGTCACGCTCGGCGCCGAAGGTGACGACAGCGTCACGCTGGTGCCCCGCCGGCCTCGTCGCGTTCCACGAAATCCCTTGGTTTCATGCCGGATTGCATCAGCTCGGCCCGCCGCGCCTGGACGTCGGACGCGGCGCCCACCATGTTCGTGAGGATGTGGCTGACCTGCAGGTGCACCCGCATGCCCATCAGCTCCCAGGCCCGCTTGACGTTGTTCTTCACCGCCATCAGCGTGGTCAGCGGGATCTGGGATATCTTGCGCGCCATGTCCTCGACGGTGCCCTCGAGCTCGTCGCGCGGCACCACTTTGTTGAGCAGTCCCCAGTCGAGCGCCTCCTGCGCCGACAGCGTGGGCGCCAGCAGCAGCCAGTCCATGGTGCGGTGCCAGTTCATCATCAGCCACGGCTCGATCATGGTGTGCCCGCCGGGCTCCCCGAGGCTCTGGGCAAGCGGCATCTGGAAATACGCGTCCTCGGAGGCCACGCAGAAGTCGGTCAGCAGGCCCAGATAGATGCCGCCGCCCATGCAGTACCCGTGGATCTGCGAGATCGTCGGCTTGGGGAACTCCCACAGGTACAGGGTGGGCCACAGGAACAGGTCCGCGGTGCCCTTGTACAGGTCCTCGAAGGTGTTTCCGAAGTCGGGGTAAGGGTTTTCGTCCGGTCCCCAGCGGGCGACGTGCCCGCCGCAGAAGCCCTTGCCGTTGGCCTTGAGGATGACGACTTTGATGTCCTTGTCGCGGTCGGCCTCGCGCAGGCAGGTGTCGACTTCGGTGACCAGCACGGCGTCCTTCGTGTTGGCCTTCTCGACCCGGTTCAGGATGATCCGCGCGATCGGCGGCTCGCGTTCGTAGATGACCGCTTCCAGCACGCGACGTTCCATCCACGTGACCTTACCGGGTGATCGGCGTCCCCCGGGAGGTATCAGCGGCGCGCCAGCAGCCAGGCCAGACCCTGCCCCTCACCCGAGTGCAGAACGTCGAGATCGCCGAATGCGGCGCGCAATTCGCCGGGCGCCGCGCGAAACCTGCCGGGTGCCGCCCCCACCTCGCTCAGGACGGCCATCGCCAGCAGGCCGCCCGGCGCCAGGCGCTCGCGGATCGCCCCGTCGAGGCGCCGGTCCCGGAACCGGTGGCACATCAGCACGTCGACCGCGGGACCGGCGGGCAGGCCGCCGTCGAGGTCGACGGCCTCGAAGCGGCAGCGGTCGGCGACACCGGTGCGCCGGGCCAGGTCTCGCGCACGGTCGACGGCCACCGACGAGACGTCGACGCCCCATACCGTCAGCCCCCGCTGCGCCAGCCACACCGCGGCCTGCCCCTGCCCGCAGGCGATCTCGAGCGCCCGTCCGGCCGAGGGGAAGACGTCCGCATAGGGCGCGAAGACGTCGGGTGGGCCGGCGGCAGTCGACGACGGTGGGCCCTCGACGGCGTACCGCTCGTCCCAGTGCCGCCGGTCGTCCTCGGCCATGGGGCCACTCTAGGACCGATCGGCCCCTGGCTGGTTCTCTACACTGGACGGGTGTCCAAAGATGCGCCCGCCCCGGCCGGCGCAGCGCGCCGCTCGGATCGCCGGCCGGGTCAGACGATCCGCAAGGTCCTCGATGCCGGCCTGGAGGAACTTCGCCAGTCCTCCTACGCCAAGCTGACGATGCGGGCGGTCGCGACCCGGGCGGGCGTGTCACCCGCGAGCGCTTACACCTACTTCCCGTCGAAGAGCGCGCTGGTCGCGGCGGTGTACCTGCGCTTCCTGCGCGACCTGCCGATGCACACGGACGTCAACGACACCGCCCGCAGCCGGGTCAGCGCGACCATGCGCGACATGGCCGTGGTGGTGGCCGACGAACCCGAGTTGACCGCCGCGTGCGGTGCGGCCCTGATGGCCGACGATCCGGCGGTGAAACCGATCCGGGACCAGATCGGCGAGGAGGTGTCCCGGCGGATCGCCGCGGCGCTCGGCCCGGGGTGGCCCCGGGCGGTCAGATCCACGCTGCAGATGACGTTCGCCGGTGCGTTGATGACGGCGCGGTTCGTCACGTTCCCGGAGATCGCGGGGCAGCTCGACGAGGCCGTCGGTCTTGTCCTGGGGGCGTCCGCGCCGCGGCCGGAACCGTGAAGCACCCAGCGGCATAGTCGTTTTCGCACGGCACCCTTCGCGCCGTCGATAGCGCCCCCTTAAACGCTATGATCCAGGCATGCGCAGCCACGGGTGGGCGGGGAACACGCCGGCCTCCGACGAGGAGGCGATCGAGCGCATCCTGGACGCCGCCGACAGGATCATCGACGAACGCGGCGCGGCGATGCGGATCGCCGACGTCGCACGGGCTTTGGGCGTGACGAGGCAGACCGTCTACCGCTACTTCCCCGGCACCAAGGCGCTCATGGTGGCGACCGCGATGCGCTCGGCCGACGGGTTCCTCGATCGCCTGGCGTCCCGCCTGAAGGGAGTGACCGATCCGGTGGTGGCGGTGACCGAAGGCATGGCCTTCGCCGTCGAGCAACTGGCCACCGACACCCAGCTCGAATTGGTGCTCAATCAGCGCCGTCATGGCGGCCACGCGGTCCCCATCGTGTCGGACACGGCGCTGGCCTTCAGCCGCTCGATGCTGCACAGTTTCGACATCGACTGGGAGACTTATGGATTCGATGATGCCGGCCTGGACGAGTTGAGTGAATTCTGCCTACGGGTGCTGCACTCGTTCCTCGCCGACCCCGGACGGCCGCCACGCGGTGGGGACGGCCTGCGCCGCTATCTCACCCGTTGGATCGGCCCGGCGATCGCCTACCCGCAGATGATGCGCGCGATGGAATCTCTTCGATCCCCGGAGCCGAGCGGCTCGCGCCGACGGCCGTCGAGGGCGTCCTGACCCCAGGTTGATCGATGGGTGGTTGATCGATCCCCGCACTTCGGGGATTCTCGACGGGTCGACGTCGACGACAACCGTAGGAGCGAACGTGGCGGGTGTGGGACAGATCGCGCTGAACAGCGCCCCGGTTTTCGGTGGTGTGATGCTGGCCGTCGCGGCCGGCCAGTTCAGGGCCCCCAATTTTCGGGAGCTGATCAAGCAGGACATGGAGCTGCTCGAGCGGCTGCCGCCCGAGGCCTCCCGACGGCGCGCCGAGCTGCAGCGCACGATCGACGACCGCGTCGACGACCTGATCGAGGCCAGCGACAGGGGTCGCGCGCTGCGGGTGGCCGCTTTCTCCTACCGGGGGAACTGGCGCGATGTGGTGCTGCTGCTGTGCGTGGTGCTGTTCACGGTCATCTGGTGGGACGTCAACCACAGCCGGAGTAATTGGCTGCCGACGTTCATCCTGCTGATCGTGCTGTCAATTGTCGCCGCCGCGTACACGATTCGCGGGATGATGCGGTCGGCCAGTGCGCTCGTCCACCGGCGGCGTGCGGTCGGCGGCCCGGACGGGCCGGCCGATCCGAACCCCCCGACATGACGCCGTCCGCGCGGCGGGGCCCGTCCGGCCCGGAATCGCTCAACGAGCGGCCGGCATCGCCCTGTGAAAAAATTTCCGACGTGATGTCGCGTCTCGCCGCCCTGCTGTGCTCGGCCTTCGCGCCCGCCTGGGCCGCGGTCGCGGCGCCGCCGTCCGCTTCCGCCGAGCCGTGTCCCGACATCGAGGTGGTCTTCGCCCGCGGCACCAACGAACCGCCCGGTGTCGGGCGCGTCGGTCAGAGCTTCGTCGACAGCCTGCGCTCACACGTCGGGGGGAAGTCGCTCGGCGTGTACCCGGTCAACTATCCGGCCACCACCGACTTCCCGACGGCGGTCGACGGGGTCACCGATGCGGGCACCCACATCGAACACATGGCGGCGAGCTGCCCGAGGACCAGGCTGGTGCTGGGCGGCTACTCGCAGGGCGCGGCCGTGATCGGGTTCGTCACCGACAGCGCGGTTCCCGACGGCGCGCACCTGGTGCAGGCGCTGCAGCCGATGCCGTCCGACGTCGCCGGGCACGTCGCCGCGGTGACGCTGTTCGGCAAGCCGTCAGGCCAGTTCATGAGCATCATCAACGAGCCGCCCGTGACGGTCGGCCCGCTCTATGCCGCCAAGACACTCGAACTGTGCGTGCCGGGCGATCCGATCTGCACGGGCGGCGGGGACCCGACCGCCCATCGGCGCTACGTCGAGACGGGAATGGTCGACCAGGCGGCCGATTTCGCCGCCGGTCGCCTCTGACGCCTACCGGAGTTCGCCGCCCGTGGAAGTATTGGGCCGGAAGCTTTCAGCTCTCGACCGAGGGGCGCGCGTGGCGGTGGATAGGGAACCGGACCGGGACGGCATCCGAAGCGACGTGGGCGGCGTCGACTTCGACGTCGCCGACCGGCTGGCCATCATCAACCTGTTCGGTGCCTACGCCCACACGTACGACGAGAACCGCCTGGACGAGTTCCGCGCGCTGTTCACCGAATCACCCGAGCTCGTCCTGCTGCACGACGGCGCGCCGCTGTCCGGCGACATCGACACCGTCATGAGCCTGCTCGCCGCCAGGAAGGCCGCGTTCAAGGCCGAGAACAATCAACGGCGCCACGCGCTCGACTCGTTCTGGATCGCCGGCCAAACCGCCGACGAAGCGACCGGGCACTGCTATGTCCAGGTGTTTGCCGTCAAGGACGGCGGCCCGCCCACGCCCGACCTGACCGGCCGCTACGAGTTCACCGCCGTCAAGCAGCACGGGTCCTGGCGTTTTCACCGCTGGGTGGTGGTGATCGACCAGACGCAAGCCTGAGGAGTGGTAGCGGCTCAGAACCCCGGCGCGGTCTCGAGGACCTCGAGCGCTGCGTCGATGTGGGGAACGACCGTCGGGCCGTAACTGTTCACGACCTGCCCGAGCGCCCGTGCGACGTGGGGACCCACCGCGGCGGCGGCCAGGACGTGCTCGGCAAGCACGATGCCGTTCACCACGTGCGCGGCGCTCAGGCGACCGTCGGGGGTGACTTCATACCGCCAGTCGCCGATCTGGATCCGCTCCGGCTGCGACCGCAGAAAGCTCCGCCGCGCAGGGGTGAGCAGCACTCCCGGAACACCGCGGAAGACGTTGACCGCCAAGGCGACTCCCCCGGGACCGGACAGGGCGGCGCCGACCACGCGGCTCACCCGCTCCTCGTCGAAGGCGGTCATCGGCCGTTCCTCAATCGCCGGCCCCTCAGTCGCTGAGCGGCAGGACGAGCGACGGCGTCAGGGTCTGCCCCTCGCCGGTGCGGCGCACCGCGGTTCCGGCGACGTAGAACTCGACCGTGTGATGTCCCCACGCGTAATTGGAGATGGCGAAATGCACGCCCACGACGCCGTTGCCGCCGTCGCGCTCGGCTTCGCTCTGCATGCGCGACATCGCGAGCTCGCGCGCCTGATAGTTGCCCTGTGTCCACTGCGGCATCTCGGCGTTGCGACCCACCTGGCTCAGTGTCTTGAGGAAGCCCTGCACGGCGACGTGGAACACGCAGTTGCCCATCACGAACGCGACCGGAGCGAACCCGGAGCGCAGCAGCGTCGTCATGTCCTGCCCGGACAGGTGGCTGGTGAACGCCTGCCCGTTGGGGCGCCGATACGCCCCGGGCTTCTGCACGTAGCGCACGGCAGTGCCGACGGCGATGAACTCGAGGTGCTCCCCCTCGCCCTGATGACGCCATTCCAGGCGCACACCGACCACCCCGTCGGCGCCGAGCGAGTCCGCTTCGGCCTGCATCCGCGACATCGCGTTCCAGCGGGCGCGATACGTCGCCTCCGTGAGCACCGGCAGCTCCGATTGCTGCCGGATGCCCGTGAATTGGTAGCCCACGTGGTAGACGGACACGCCCATCACGAGTTCGATCGGCTCGAAGCCGGCCCCGTGCAGCAGGGCGAACTCGTTGATGGAGAGGTCCGAGGTGAACACCTTCCCGGCATGTGACAGTCGTTCGCTGGCGACGGGGTCGAGCGGATTGGGCTGCATGGTCACCGTTCCCTTCTGTCCCCCCTGCGGTCGAGCCATAGCGTAGGCCGCGCGACCGCCGAACACGACCGTTACGGCCGACCCGCCACCGGGCCGCCGATCATCTCGTGCAACTCCTCCACCGACCACGGGCCGGCGTGGTGATGATCGCGGTAGGCCAGCACCCGCGGCGTCGGCCGGTCGAACCGGCCGACGAAGCCGCCGGCGGCGACAAACACCTGCCCGGTCACGTCGCGAGCCAGGTCGCTCGCCAGGTAGGCGTACGTCGGCGCCGCGAAGGCCGCGGGCGCGCTGTCCAGCGACGCCCGCATCGTCGCCTCGTCCAGCAGGCCCCGCCGGTGCAGATCGGCGATGTGGGCCTCGTACTCAGCGCCGGTGGACAGCCGCGTGCGCGCGCCGGGGCACACCACGTTGGCGCGCACCCCATGAGCCTTGAGCTCCGCCGCGATCGCCATCGTGAGCGCGTTGACGGCGCCTTTGCCCGCCGGGTAGCCGGTGCCGCCGTAGTCGCCGAGAAACGCCACGGAACTGCTGTTGACGATCGTCCCGCGCCCCTGCCCGGCCATGAGCCGCGCCGCGACGCGGCTCGTCTGAAACGTCGTGCCCAGGTGCGCGCCGATCAGACTGTCGAAGTCCTGCGGCGAAATGCTCAGAATCGACGACCCGGGAGGCTCGGCCACCCCGGCGCAATTGATGAGGATGTCCAGCGCCCCGAACGCGGCGACACACGCGTCGGCGAGGGCCTCGGCGACGCGCTGGTCGTTCGCGGCGCCGGCGAGTCCGGTGACACTGCCCCCGGACGCCGCGATCGCCGCGACGGTGTCTTCCACGGCCTTTTCGTCACGGCCGTTGACGACCACGCCCGCCCCGAGGGCGCACAGCAGTTCGGCGACGGCGCGTCCGATCCCCCGGCTGCCGCCGCATACCACCGCCCCTCGCCCGGCGAGCAGCCCATTCATCGACACATCTCTCCAAACGTCTTGTACGACAGCGCCTTCCGAGAAGGGTTCACCCGGGAAGGCGCGACGGGGGTCGGTGGCATCAGCCGACAGTACCCAGCGCCCGGTTAAATGAAAACCGGCATCTTCGTCGGGCTTGTCGCCTTTGCCGGAGCGCTCCGGATCTGCGGTCCCGGAGCGGGAATCGACCTCGAACAGGCACTTCAGATTCTTAAGTATTAATGCTTATGTTTGCCCGAATCTCCTTGGCTGAACTGGGAAGAGTCCGTGACGCCCTAGCCTTCGCGACATCACCAGATCAGGCGTATAGTCACCAGTGAAGTCCGATGAGGACTCTTCGCCGTTTAGCTCAAAGCGGCCAGCCAGCCGCACGGCTGCTGGGCTTGGAATGGCTCCGGCAAATCACCCGAAGTCACCCCTCGTTGGTGTGTGGCTGAAACCCGACCCGACCTCACGTTACGGGTGCAGTGGTGGCGACGGCGAATACCCGCGCTACGTCGCTGCACACGACCTCGATGGATGTGTGCAGTGATGCGATTTTGTTTGCGCGCCAATGTTTTCGTGACGCGTCGGGACCCAAGGAGGCGCTTGAGCCGATGACCGACGTAATGACCAAAGACGTAGTGATTAAGCCGGCAACCGCCCGGCCCGCCAGTTCGCACTCGGACGATTCCTATGACGACGTTGTCGAGATGTTCGTGGCGCTGCGCACAATGCCGGCCGAATCGCACGAGTACAGCAGACAACGGGAGCGAATCGTGTCCCGGTGCCTGCCCCTGGCCGACCATGTGGCCAGCCATTTCGCGCGCCGCGGGGAAGGTCACGACGACCTGACCCAGGTGGCGCGCGTAGGACTGATGAACGCGGTCAACCGGTTCGACCCCGACAAGGGGCCCAGCTTCATCGGGTTCGCCGTTCCCACCATGATGGGTGAAGTCCGCCGTTACTTCCGCGACTACAGCTGGGGCATGCGCGTACCCCGCCGGTTGCGGGAGCTTCACGTGCAGATCAGCCGCACGACATCGGAGCTGGCTCAGAAGCTGGGGCGCGCACCCACCGCGGGTGAGTTGTCCGAGGTGCTGGAGGTCCCGCGCGAGGAGATCATCGAATGCCTCGTCGCCGGCGACGCGTACCGCCTCGACTCCCTCGATGCCCCCATGGGGGCCGATAGTTCGGGAACGCCCCGGCTGGTCGCCGACGCGGTGGGCGAGGTCGACCCGCAGATCGAGCACATCACCAACCGGGAGGCGGTGCGCGTGCTGGTGGACGGGCTGCCGCAGCGCGAACGCGACGTCCTGCGCATGCGATTCTTCGAATCGATGACGCAGAGCCAGATCGCCGAACGAATCGGCGTGTCACAGATGCAGGTCTCGCGCATCCTGGCGAGCACCCTGCGTTGCCTGCGGGACCGCCTCGAATAGCGCACCCGTTCCCGGCCGGGCCCTTCCCCGGCACGCTCGGGCACAGCGGAGATGTACTGTGCCATTCGGACGTGTCGCCTTCAAGGACCTGGACGGGAGCGCGGTGTGACGAAACTTTCTCAGCTCGTGGTCGCGGGCGTGGTGGCGGGGGCGGCCCTGACCGGCTCGCTGGCCGGATGCGACAGCAAGAAGACGGGAACGCCGTCGACGCCAGGATCGTCGAGCAGCGGCACGTCAGCGCCGTCGGCGTCAACCTCGGCGTCGACGTCGGCGCCGGGGTCGGCACAGCCGAACGACTACACCGGGCTGCTGATCCAGGCGTCCGACATCGATGCACCGATCCCGTTCACGGGCGCCCCGCCGACCGCCAACCCCAACGGGCAACCGGGCGTCGCGACCACGTTCAGCAACGACGACGGCAGTCGCATCATCAAGGACACCATTCAGGTGCTCGCGGACCCCGGTGCGGCCACCAACGCCCTGAACAGTGCCAAGAGCGGGCAGTCCAATGCCATCAAGAACCCGACGACCCAGCCGTCCTCCGTGGGCGCCGGTGGGACGACGCTGCTGGGCAATTCACCGGATGGTTCCAAGGGTGTGACGCTGCTGCTCTTCACCGAGGGCAGGGCGTTCGTCACGCTGGAGTTCGACGGCCCCAAGGACATGCTCGCGCCGCCGGACTTCGTCACCGACGTCGGCCAGAAGCAAGACGCGGCCATCAAGAAGGGGCTGGGTAGCTAGGCCGGCGTCGTCGCCGGACCAACCTGGATCGAGCCTCAACCACCACCAGCCGAGGAGTGTGATGACCGTCATCGGCGGGCTGCCGGCCCATGCCCTGTTTCTGCATTTCATCGTGGTGCTCGTACCACTCACCGCGTTGCTGGAGGTCGTGTGCGGCTTCTGGCCCGCCGCCCGGCGCGGTCAGCTGCTATGGCTGACGTTGCTCCTGGCCGTGGCGAACATGGTTCTGACGCCGATCACGATCGACGCCGGCGAATGGCTCTACGACCTGAGGGCCAAGCCCAGCCCCATCCTGCAAGAGCATGCCGAGCGCGGCCAGGCGATGATCTATTTCTCCGGGGCGCTGCTGTTGATCGCGATCGGATTGGTCGTCCTGCGCTTCACCGAAGGCCGGTTCGAAAGCCGGCGCACCGCAATCAATGTCGCGGTCGGGATACTGACGCTCGCCGTCGGCATCGCCTCGACGGTCCAGATCTACCGGGTCGGTGACGCCGGCGCCCAATCCGTCTGGGGCGGCGAGATCGAGCACCTGAAGAAGGCGCACCCGGGGGGTTAGGGCGCCGTCGCGGCGCCCGCGGGCAGGCCGCTCGACGGAGCGTCCTGGGCGGGCGTCGGCGTCAGGAGGAACAACCGGAACCGGCGGGTGCCGGCGCGCTCCTGAGCGACCCGATAGTTCGGCCACTGCGCCACGACGGTCGCCCAGGCCCGGTCTCGTTCGGCCCCGTTGAGCAACCGGACCTTGGCTACGAAGCGGTGGCCGCGCTCGCGCACCGTGACCCGCTCGCTCGCCAGGAGATTCGCCGACCACGACGGGTGACGCTCGCGGCCCCAGTTCGAGGCGACCACCACCAGTCCGTCGGGCATCGGCACGTATTGCACCGTCGCCGTGCGCGCGAGGCCCGTCTTGCGGCCCGAGGTGACGATGCGAACGTTCGGCACGCCGAACAGGTCCAGGACGCCGGCCCGGCCGGTGGTGACGAACCGGATCACTTCCTCGAGGCTTTCGGCGATGCGGTGCCGGTCGAGAACCAGCAGGCGGTAGGCCGTCGGGTTGCGCGCCAGGCGTTGCAGCGGATTCATGGCGAGACCCTAAGCCGCGCCGCTGGACCCGGGGCGTCGGGCCGGTGAACGGCCGGTGACGGGGCGCGCGGGCATGTGAGTTAAATAAACTGCTTGATTTAACATGGAGGGCCGTGTTCACTGAGACGATGACCGCCGAGCGGCTGGCGCGTTCCCCCAGGTCGATGAACACGCGAGAGGCGATCCTGTCGGCCGCGGAGGTGTTGTTCGCGGAGCGCGGCATGTACGCCGTGTCCAATCGGCAGATCAGCGAGGCGGCCGGGCAGGGCAACAACGCCGCCGCCTGCTACCACTTCGGCACCCGAACGGACCTGCTGCGGGCGATCGAGAGCAAGCACCGGGCGCCCATCGAGGAACTGCGGACGCAGATGCTCGACGGCATCGGCGATTCGGCCGAGCTTCGCGACTGGGTGGGCGCGTTGGTGCGCCCGCTCACCGAGCACCTCGCCGCGCTCGGCACGCCGAGCTGGTATGCACGGTTCGCGGCCCAGGCGATGGCCGACCCCACCTACCGGCACGTGGTCACCAGGGACGCCCTCACCTCGCCGCTCCTGGTGCGCACGATCGACGGCATCAACCGCTGCCTGCCGGACCTGCCCCGGCGCGTGCGTGCCGAGCGCATCGTGATGGTCCGCAACCTGCTCATGCACACCTGCGCCGAGCACGAGGCGGCGCTGGCCGAACACGGCCCCCAAGCACGGTCGGCCTGGCCGGTCGCCGGGGAGGGCCTGATCGACGCGATCGTCGGGCTGTGGCGCGCGCCGGTGCACGTTGGTCCGGCGGGTTGGGGTTCGAGCAAGGAGGACGATGACCGACACGTTCACGGCTGATGAGACCGGCGTCCCGGAATTCCCGATGACGCGGGCGCCGGGATGCCCGTTTGCCCCGCCGCCACAATCGTTGGCGCTCAATCAAACCCGTCAGTTGAGCAGGGTGCGGATCTGGGACGGCAGCACGCCCTGGCTGATTCACGGATACGACGCGATCCGCGCGTTGTTCGCCGACTCGCGCGCCAGCGTCGACGACCGGCTGCCCGGCTACCCGCACTGGAACGAGGGAATGCTCGCGACGGTGCACACGCGCCCGCGCTCGGTGTTCACCTCCGACGCCGAGGAGCACACCCGCTTCCGCCGGATGTTGTCCAAGCCGTTCACGTTCAAGCGGGTGGAGGCGCTGCGCCCCGCGGTCCAGAAGATCACCGACGACCACATCGACGCGCTGCTGGCCGGCCCGAAACCGGGCGACATCGTCAGCACGCTGGCGCTGCCCGTGCCGTCGCTGGTGATCAGCGAGCTGCTGGGTGTGCCGTACGAGGACGCCGAGTTCTTCCAGCAACAGGCCCAGCGCGGCATGGGGCGATACGCGACCGCCGAGGACACCGCGCAGGGCGCCGCCTCGCTGGCCAAGTACCTCGCCAACCTCGTGCGGGCCAAGATGGGCGGTCCCTCGGAGGACTTGGTGTCCGACCTCGCCGAGCGCGTCAACGCCGAGGAGCTGAGCGTCCGGGAGGCGGCCCAGTTGGCCACCGGCGTGCTCATCGCCGGCCACGAGACGACCGCGAACATGATCAGCCTCAGCGTCGCGGCGCTGCTCGACCATCCCGAGCAGCTCGCCTTTCTGCGCGACGCCGACGACCCGAAGGCGGTCGCGGTCGCGGTCGAGGAGCTGATTCGGTATCTCAGCATCATCCAGACCGGCCAGCGCCGCATCGCAGTCGAGGACATCGAGGTCGGCGGCGAGACGATCCGCGCGGGCGAGGGCATCATCCTCGACGTCGCCCCGGCCAATTGGGATGCGCGCCAGTTCCCGGAGCCCGAACGGTTGGACCTGCGGCGCGACGACGGACCGCATGTCGGATTCGGGTATGGCCGCCACCAGTGTGTGGGTCAGCAGCTGGCCCGGATGGAACTGCAGATCGTCCTGCCCACTCTGTTCCGCCGGATCCCGACGCTGCGGCTGGCGGTGCCGGTCGAGGAGCTTCCGTTCAAACACGATTCGTTGGCCTACGGTGTGTACGAGCTGCCCGTGACATGGTGAGGGGGTGAAGATGTCGGCCCATGGCTCCCTCAGTGCCCGCGGCTCGCTCATCGACATCCCGGACGAGCCCGACTGGGCGCGGATGCGTTCCGAGGTCGGCGCGCGGCTGCGCGGTGCGATGGCCGAGCACGGCGTCGACGCGCTGATCCTGTCGATGAACGGCTACGTCGGCTACGCGACGGGCGCCAGCTGGCCGTTGCTGGACGCCGGCCTGTCACACGTGGAGCGCCCGGTGGCGGTCGTGCTGGCCGACGATGAACACCCCCATCTGTTCATGCCGTTCCGCAGCGGGGCGGCCGCGGATCCGCCGGTGCCCGCTGACCACGTGCACGGCCCCGTCTATCTCGAATTCGATTGTGGCATAGCGGATTTCGCGCGGCAGCTGGCCGACCTGATCCCGCGCGGCGCATCGGTCGCGGTCGACGAACTGACCGGGGCCATGCGACGGTCGGCGGCCACCCTGTTCCCGTCCGGAGCCCCGTCCGACGCCGCGATCGTGGTGGCGGCCGCGCAACTGGTCAAGACGCGCGACGAGCTCTCCTGCCTGCGTCGCGCCTGCCGCATCACCGAAGCGGCCATGGCCGACGTGCAGAAGGCGCTGGCGCCGGGCGTGCGGCAGACCGATTTGTCGGCGACGCTCGTGCGCCGCGCCTTCGAATTGGGGGCGACCACCAACATGCTGGAGGCGATCTGGCAGGTCATGCCCGCTTCGCGGGAGGCGGGGGTGTGGACGACCCATGGCGACCTCGCGCTGCCGTTGCTGCCCTCCGGGCGTGAGCTTGCCGCCGGCGACGTGCTGTGGACCGACATCAGCATCACCTACGCCGGATATTGTTCCGACTTCGGGCGGACCTGGCTGGTCGGCGACCGGCCCTCGCCGCGCCAGCAGGACCAGTTCCGGCAGTGGCGGGCGATCCTGGATGCGGTGCTTGCGGTGACGAAGGCCGGCGCCACGTCGGGTGATCTGGCGCGCGCAGCCATCGCCGCGAACGGCGGGCGCAAACCCTGGCTGCCCCACTTTTATCTGGGCCATGGCATCGGCACGTATCCGGCCGAGGCGCCCATGATCGGGACCGACCTCGGTGAGGAGTTCGACGACAATTTCGTCCTCCCCGACGGCACGGTGCTGGTGCTGGAGCCGGTGGTCTGGGAGGACGGAACGGGCGGCTACCGGAGCGAGGAGATCGTCGTCATCACCGAGGGCGGCTACACGCCGATCACCGACTACCCGTACACCCCCTATGGCGACTGAGGTCACGCCCGACCCGCGGCCGCTGCGCACGGGGCGCCGGGCGCGCGCGCTCGCGCAAATGGAGGCGCACGACCTCGACGTCCTGGTGCTGGGCCGGCAGGCCAACGTCCGTTACGTCACCGGCGCGCCCCAGCTGTGGATCGCCGGGACGCGGCCGTTCGGCCCGGTCTGCGTCGTGGTGCGCGCGACAGGCGATATCTACCTCAACAGCACCGACGACGAGGGTGTCCCCGACGAGATCGGGCGCGAGCGGCTCTACGGGCTGGCCTGGAACCCAATGACTCTCATCGATGTGCTGAAAAAGATCGACGGTGCCGAGACGGCCCGCAGGGTCGGAACGGACGCGATCACGCCGACCTTCGCCGCGCTGCTGCCCGAGGCCTTTCCCCATGCCGAGATCGTGGACGCCGAGCCGGCGATGCGTGCCGCACGACGCATCAAGACGCCGGACGAGATCGACGCGATGGGCCTCGCGGTTAGCGTGGCCGAACGCGGAATAGCCGCGGCCGCAGCCGAACTCCGGCCGGGTGTGTCGGAGCGCGCGTTGGCGGCCGCGATGATGGGCGCCATGGCCGCGGGCGGCGTGAGCACGCCGGCCACTCAGGACGCGGCGTGGGTGACGTCCCGGCAGCACCCCTGGCGGCGCGCCGGGGGCACGGGTGACGTGGCTTCCGGTGATCTCGTGGTCTTAGCCGCCGGCGCGCTGGCGAACGGCTATGTCGCCGAAGTGGGCCGCACCCGCCCGGCGGGCGACGCGGCCGACGGCCACGGGCTCTTCGCGCGTTCGGACGCGTTGTGGGACAGGCTGATTACGGCCTGCCGTCCGGGTGCTTCCTCTGCCGGGTTGCTCGCCGCCTACGAGTCCGCCGGTGAGCCGCTACCGCCCATGCCGGTCGCGCACGGACTTGGACTCGGCTTCGATCCACCGGTGGTCTCCGAATCGCTCTCGGCGGCGGACGAAGACAACCGGTTGGAGCCCGGGATGGTGCTCGCGGTCACGGCCTACGTGTGGGAAGGGGGCGTGGGCGCGGTCTTTCGCCGCGACACCGTCCACATCACCGACGGCGGCGCCGAGGTGCTCACAACGGGCCCGTGACACGCGCGTCAATCGGGTTCGTCGTCGTCCTCGTCCGATAGGAACTTCTCCGGATGGTGGAAGGTGTTGGTTCTCGGTTGTCCGTGGTCAAGGTGGGGCGGTGGTATCCACTCGGTTTCGCCGCGGGCGTTGGTGCGGGTGGTCCAGCCCTTCTCGGCGAGGCGGTTGTGGGGGCCGCAAGCCATGGTGAGGTCGTCGATGTCGGTGCGGTGAGTCTTGGTCCAGCCGGTGACGTGGTGGACTTCGCCGTGGTAGGCCGGGGCGTCACAGCCCGGCGCGGTGCAGCCGCGGTGTTTGCCGTACAACATGATTCGTTGCGCCGGGGAGGCCAGCCGTTTGGTGTGGTGAAGCGCGAGCGGCTTGCTTCCGTCGAAGATGGCCTGGGGGCACCTCCCGCTTGCGGGGGAGTAGTGGTGGGCGTGGCCGGCCCAGCGGATCACATCGGCGATGGGCACCATGGTGCCGCCGGCGGTGACGGCTTTGCCCGTGGCGGCCTCGAGGTCCTTGAGCGTTGTGGTGACGACGATGGAGACGGGCAGGCCGCGGTGCTGGCCGAGGGTGCCTGCGGCGAATAGGCCGCGCAGCCCGGCCAGCAACCCATCGTGGTTGCGCTGCGCTTGGGATCGGTTGTCGCGCCGCACCGCTTCTTCGTCGGGTGCGTCATCGACCACCGGTGTCTCGTCCTCAGGGTTACAAGACCCCGGGGCGGCCAGCTTGGCCAGGAAAGCCTCGATGGCCGCCCGCAGTTCCGGGGTGACCAGCCCGCTGATGCGCGACATCCCGTCGAATTCCTGCCTGCCCAGCGTGATGCCGCGCTTGCGGTCCCGCTCCGCGTCGCTGTACTCGCCGTCGGGGTGCAGCCAGTCCATGACCCGCTGGGCATACTTGGTCAGCTCGTCGGGGCGGTATTCGGCGGCGCGGGCGGCCAGATCGGCTTCGGCGGCGTGCCGGGTGCACTCGTCGACCTCGGTGGGGAGGTGGGCGAAGAACTGGCGGATGACCTTCACGTGCCCGTCGCCGACGAGGCCCTCGTGCTGGGCGGCCGCGGTCGCGGCCAACCGCGGCGCGAGCGGCTCCCCCGTCAGCGCCCGGCGTTCCCCCAGCTGCTCGGCGTCCTCGATGCGCCGCCCGGCCTCGGCCTTGGTGATGCGCAACCTATTCGCCAGAGCTGAACACAGCGTGCCGCCAAGTTGCTCGTCACTGGATTGGGCGGCCAGCTGGTTGATCAGGGCGTGCTGGGGTGCGCGCAGTCGACGCGTCTCGCGTTCGAGTCGCTCGAGATAGACCAGCCGCTCCGGGCAGGTGAGCGCGTCATAGGAGTGCCCGAGGATGCGCGACACTGCCGCGCGAAGCGCGGCATAGTCGGCGTCGATCTCATCCCGGTCACTCGAACCCATGTTCGAACGATAAAGCGATTCCCCGACAAGAAAGCCGGGAATGTGACTGCTGAAACTACTGTGGTGGAAGTTATTTGAGGTGTTCACACCCGCGCGTCCGCCAGGGCGGCATCGAGCAACTCCCCCACCCGGTGCCGCTCCCACAAGTACAGGACGTTGCACAGCATCTGCAGCGGCGCGCGCAGGGTCTCGTCCTCCTTGATGCGCGGATCCATGCGACTGACCGGGACGTCGGCACCGAATCGCGACCGAAACAGGGCCGGTACGTCAAGCAACCACTCAATCGCCATCGCCGCGGCGTAGAGCACCGTGTGCCGCAACAACCGATCGGGTTGAAGATCCGGTCCCCCGCAGCGCCGGAATTCCGCGACGAACACACCGAGCAACTCGTCGAGATGCCGCTCCCACAGGTCGGTTTCGGCTCCCGACATCGCACCCCAGACGGCCATCCCGAGGTTCATCGGGCCGGCGCATCCCCAGTCCATCAACCCGCAGTGCAGGCCCTCGGCATCCCGCCAGAACCAGGCGTTGTCGACGTTGGCGTTCCAATGGCACAGCCCCACATAGTCGCTGTCGGCCGCGAGCCCCTCCAGGACCCGGTCGGTGTCACGGGCGACCCGGTGAGCGTCGCGGCGAAAGCGGGCCAGAAATTCCGGAGCCGCGACATGTGCAGGCAGCAAATCGGTTTCCGACGCGAAGGCGGCGAGCTGAGAAAGCCGCCGCTCCAACTTCTCCCGGCTCAGCGGCGCCCGCTCCACCGCCGGCGCGGCCAGGTCGGCTCGCAGCCGCCCGGCCCGGTGGGTACCCCCCAGACGGGCCACCGCCCTGAGCAACGCCCGATAGTGCTCCAGCGGCTCCGGCATTTCGTAGTCGAGACACTTGTGATACTGCGGTTCGATCCCGTTGCCGCCAAACGCTATTCGCTCGGTGATCAGGATCCCCGTTCCTGTCCGCCGCTCGTAGTCCCCGAACAGCGCCACCGGCACCGTGATGGGAAATTCAGGCGACCGCGACAACTCCGCGAACCGCACCTCGGGTTCCATCTGGAACCTGCCGCGGTCGCGGATCGGATGGTCGAAATCCCGGGAGAACTTCACGAACAGCTCGGTGGGCAGACCGGCTGCGCCACACCCGTATTCGACCGACCGGGCGACTTTGCGCCCGGTGCTTCCCCCCGAGACCTCGCGGAATGCGGTGATGCTCGCGATCGCGCCGCTATCGACGAGGGTGCCCGACGCACGGAACGCGGCGGTGAGAAAGCGGGTTCCACAATCGCGCAGCGCCTCGGGGTCGGCGGGCATGTCCAGACCGAACCGGTCGCCGCGCGCCCACCGGCCGGTCACCACGTCTGTTCGGCCGCGCGCACCAGCATGTGGTTGACGGCGACCCGGCGGTCGCGGGTCACCATGTACACCACCGCGTCGGCGATGTCCTCGGGGCGCAGCTTGACCATGCCGGCCGTCTGTCGTTCGACGGCCTCGCGCGCCTCCGGCGCCAACAAGCTGAAGATCTCGGTGTCGACCGTTCCCGGACCGACGACACCGACGCGGACCCGCTTGCCCAGCACCTCCTGCCGGATGCCTTCGGAGAAGGCATTGATGCCGAACTTCGTCAGCGAGTAGACGGCCGTCCCCGGGCGGGCCACCCAGCCGGCGGTCGAACTGATCGTGACCAGGTCCGCAACCCCGCGCGGTGAATCGGAGGCGGCGTCGATCAGGTGCGGCAGGGCGGCCCGGGTGGCGTAGAGGACGCCCTGCACGTTGACCGCGACCATGGCGTCCCAGTCCTGCAGGCGCGCCTCGGTGGCGGGTCCGGATTGCATGAGGCCGGCGTTGTTCACCAGGGTGTCGAGGCGTCCCAGCTCGGCCACGGTCCGCGCCACGGCGGTGGCCACCTGCTCGGCGTCGGTTACGTCGGCGGGGACGGCAAGCGCTGTCCCGCCGGATGATTGGATCTCGGCCCGCACGCCGGCGAGCCGGTCGGCGCGGCGGGCGAGCAGGGCCACCGCGGCCCCTTGAGAAGCGAGCGCCACCGCCGTCGCCGCGCCGATGCCGCTGCTGGCGCCGGTGACGAGCGCCACGGTGTCCGCCAATGGTGCCGTCACGGCCCGCCCCCAATCACCGACTCCAGGATCTTCCCAAGCACGTAGTCGGTGTGCTCACCCAAATCCGGTGCGCCCCGGTCGATCCGGGCCGGGTCGCGCGCCACCCGCCAGGACGGGCCGATGATGGGACGCTGGCCCTCGCGGTGGTCGCTGACGAAGCGGTACAACCCGCGGTCCCACAACCATTGGTCGCCGATCACGTCGATCGCCGTGGCGCTCTTGGTCGCGGGCACGCCGGCCAGCCGCAGCTGCTGCGCGAGGCCCTCGGCGTCGTGAACCCGGGTCAGCTGCGCCAAGTCGTCGTCGAGCATCTCGGCGTGACGGCGCCGCTCCCCGATGGTGGCGTAGCGCGGGTCACCGGCCAGCGTCGCGGCCCCGAGAACGTCGCACAGGCGTCGCCACTCGGCATCGCCGGCCACGGCGATGGCGATCCAGGAGGAGTCCGCGCAGGGGTAGCACCCGTGGGGGCACAGGTCGGGGTGACGATTCCCCTCAGGGGCGAGGGGCTTCCCGGTCAGACTGTATTCGAACAGGCGGTCGCCGATCATCGACGAGAGCGTCTCGACGGCCGACACATCGACGAATTGCCCGACGCCGGTGAGGTCCCGGTGCAGCAGGGCGACCACGGAGGCATAGGCGGCGGCCGCCCCGACCGTGGAATCCCCGTACCGCATGCTCATCCCGAGCGGCGGGCCGCCGGGGTAACCGACGAGCGACGCGAGCCCGGCCAGCGCGGCAAAGCAAGGCGCATAACCCGTTTGGTGCCCCAGGGGTCCGTCGTTGCCCCACATCTTGATCGACACGGAGATGATGTCGGGCTTGATCGACGCGAGCGCGTCATAGCCGAGGCCCTGACGCTCCATCGCGCCCGGGCGGAGGTTGTTGATCACCACGTCGCTGCGGCCGATGAGCTCGCGTAGCCGTGCCATGCCGTCGCTGGACTTGATGTCGAGGTCGACGCTGAGGATCTCCGGGTTGATGCTCAGGAAGTACGGCGCGTGGTTGATGTCTGTGCCGCCGTAGGCGCGCATCTCCTCGGGGCTGGAGGCGGATTCGACCTTGATGACCTCGGCGCCCAGCATCGCCAGCAGCTTGCCGGCGTACGGGCCGGCCCACACCTTGGTCAGCTCGACGACCCGGACGCCCTGCAGCGGCCCTCCCCGCGGCGTCGCGGGCGGCTTGAGTTGAGCCGAGCGTGCCGTCAACGGGGGCCGCGGGCTGCCGAGGCGAAGGAGCACCGAGTCGGTGTCCTGTCCCAGACTCGGTGCGGCGGAGGTGATACGGGCGGGTGAGGCGCTGAGCGTGTAGGGCACGGTGGGATATTGCGCGTCGCCGAGCACGGGGTGGCGCACCGACTGGAAGAAGCCGCGGTGACGATACTGCGTGGAGTCGTGCAGATCGGCCGCCGTGTTGACCGGAACCAGCGGAACTCCCAGGCGCTGGGCACGGTCCGCCGCGGCGTCTTTGTCGAGCCCGCGAACCCACTCGGCGAATCCGCGCCGAAAGGTGGCGACCTTGTCGGGAGTGACGGCGAACTCCAGCCAGTCGTCCTCAAAGGCGTCCAGCCAATCTGGCTGCTGCATCAGCTGTTTCAGGGCGAGCCAGTGGGCGCGGCTGGTCATGTAGAGGTAGACGAAGCCGTCGGCGCAGGCGAAGAACGCCGCCGGGCCGGCCTGGTCGTAGTCATTGCGGGCACCCGTCGCCTCGACCTCGCCGGTGATGAAGCGTCCGACGATACAGTCGGCCCGGGAGACCAGCACGGCGTGCTGCGAGATGTCGATGTCCTCACCCCGACCGTTGTGCAGCCTCCCGAACAACGACGATGCCACGCACAGCGCGGCCTCCAGCCCGGCCTCGTAGTCGCTGAGGAATCGCCCCGGGCCCTGCAGCGGCGGCTTGTCGGGGTCGGAGTGGCTCGGGGTGTGGTATCCCCACCCGCTCGCGTGAAAAACGTTGAGGCTGCGCGCGTTGTCGGAATCCGCCGCCACCTGCGCGCCGTAGGGGGTGATCGAGCAGAAGACAACGCCGGGGTGCCGCTCGATCGGATACGTCGCGCGGTCGTAAATCACCGCATCAGCGGAAGCGATCAGACGCTCGAGGTCCGACGCCGGATCGACGACGACCGACCGCTTGTTGGTGTTGAGGTAGGCGAACAGCCCGCTGCCGTCGGGACCGTCGGCAAGGACCGGCGCCATCGCCCGGGTGGGGCTGCCCCGCCCGGGCGCTTCGACCTTGATGACCTCGGCGCCGAAGTCGGCCAACAGCTTCCCGCAGTACTCTCCTGCGACCGACTCCGCGAGTTCGACGATCCTGATTCCCGTCAGCGCCGACATGCCGGCATCACGGCTTGTTGCGGCCCGAGCGGCTCAGGCGCCATTCCGGCGGGAAATTGAGGTCGTTGTCCTTGACCACGTTGTTGAGGCCCTTTTCGAAGGTTCCCCCGGTGAGGTCGACCTCGTTGTCCCGGTCGTTGCTGATCAGCGGCAGCATGCCTTCGACCATCCCGGTGAGCAGGCTGCCGAAATACTCGCCCTTGTGCTGCTTGTAGAGCTCCAGGAAGGTCTTCTGGACCGCCACGGTGTCGGTGGGCCGGGAGCGCGAGCACGCCATCGCGTACTTCAGCGTCTCCTCCTCGAGCTTCTCCCGCGGGACCACGCTGTTGACGAATCCGCACTCGTACATCTCTTTCGCGGTGAAAGGCCGCCCGGTGAACAGCATTTCGGAGAACTTGCGCAGGCCCATGGTCTCGGCCCACCACCACAGGCGCGGCCCCCAGCCGACGTAGCGGAAGGCCGGGTGGCCGAACAGCGCGTCGTCGGAGGACACCACCAGGTCGGCGTCGCCCGCCTGATAGAAGTGCCAGCCGTAGCAATACCCCTTGGCCTCGATGATGCTGACCTTCCGCAGTTCCTGCAGCGGACGGCAGCCGGCGCGGGCCTTGGCGTAGAAGTCCGTGACGGTGGACAGGTAGCGGTACGAACCGCCCGGCGGGTACGTCACGTCGTCGTCGTTGATCGCCAGTTCGTGCAGCAGCGGCATGCCGGGGTTCTCGATCATGCCGCGCTGCTCGGGCAGGTCACCGCCGCTGCCGAAGTCCTCACCCTCCCCGCGGATCACGACGACCTTGACGTCGTCGTCCACGTTGCACTTGTGGATCAGGTCGGCGTAGTTCTGCCGCATTCCGAGCGTGGCGGAGTTCTGCGCGTCGGGCCGGTCGAAGGTGATGTAGGCGATGCGGTTCTTCTTGTCCTTCTCGAACTTGATGAACGGCTCGGCTTCATTTTTCATTTCCTCGTAGTCGAACTCAGGCATGGGCTATCTCCACTTCTCTCACTTGAGCAATGCTCCCGCGTCGACGGGCAGCGAAACGCCTGTGACGAAACGGGATTCGTCGGAGGCGAGGAACAAGACCGCGTTGCTGATGTCGACGGGCTCCACCCACGGCACCGGCAGCGTGTGCATCATCTGCGAGATGGGTGCGAAGTCGTCCGGACCCGGGTTGGGCAGGTCGGGCCGGAACAGGCGGTACGTCTGGTCGTTCATCACCATCGTCGTGCTGACCTGGGAGGGCAGCACCGCATTGACGCGGATCATGTGCGGGCCCAGTTCGACGGCGAAGGCGCGCATGACGCCGATGACGCCGTGCTTGGCCGCGATGTAGTGGCCGGTGTTCGGGTAGGCCTTGCGTCCGCCCACCGAGCTGGTGAGCACGATCGACCCGCCGCGGCCACCGGAGAGAATGTGCGGCACGCCGGCTTTGACCGTGTGCCACACGCCGGTCAGGTTGATGTCGATCATGTCCTGCCAGACGTCCTCGCTGATCCGGTGCAGCTTGCGACCGTCGGTGCCGACACCCGCATTCGCGACGACGATGTCCAGCCGCCCCAACTGTTCGACGCCGCCGTCCACCGCGGACTTCAGCCCCTCGTGGTCGCGGACATCGACCTGAGCGGTGACGATGCGGCGGTCCAACGCCTTGACCAGATCGGCCGTCTCGGCCAGGTCTTCCGGCGTCGCGTGGGGATACGCGAGATGCTCGATCGGGCCGCAGACGTCGACGGCGATGATGTCGGCGCCCTCCTCGGCCAGCCGCACGGCGTGGCTGCGGCCCTGACCGCGCGCGGCGCCGGTGATGAACGCGACCTTGCCGGCCACGCGGCCGGTCATCTGGGCACCAGGGTGGGCAGAGTTTCCCAGCCGCGCACCGACGACGTCGGGCTCAGGGTGGCGTTGGCCATGTCGGTCTCCCACTCCGGGAACCGCTTGAGGATTTCCTCAAGGGCGACACGGCCTTCCAGGCGGGCCAGCGCCGAACCCAGGCAGAAGTGGGCGCCCACGCTGAACGTAAGGTGCGGCCGCGAGGGGCGATGGATGTTGAATTCGCCCGCGTCGGGGCCGAACTGCCGCTCGTCGCGGCAAGCGGCGCCGATCAGCATCAGCATCACGCTGCCCTCCGGCACCGTCTGGTCATAGATGCTGACGTCACGAGTGACATAGCGTGCCATGTGCGGCGCCGGCGGCTCGAAGCGGAGCAACTCCTCGATTGCCTGCGGGATGAGGCCGGGGTTCTCGACGAGTTCGCGACGCTGGTCGGGGTGCTCCGCAAGAACTTTGCCGGCCCAACCGATCAGCCGCGTGGTGGTCTCATTGCCCGCTCCGGCCACCACGTTGAGGTACACGAGGATCTCCTCGCGCCTCAGCCGCCGTGTCGTCCCGGTCTCGTCGACGAATTCGACGTTGAGCAATTCGGTCATGATGTCGTCCGAGGGATTTTGGGCGCGCCAGTCGATGTAGGCCTCGAACTGTTCGCCCACCGACAAGCCGTGCTCGGCGGCGCTCATCGGCTTGCCGGGCTCGGTGCGTAGTTGGGCGTTGCCGCGATCGCGGATGTACTCCTGATCTTCCTCCGGAATCCCGAGCAGTGCGCTGATCACCTTCATCGGCATGATCGCGCCCAGGTCCGTGACGAAGTCGAATCGCCCCGAACCCACCAATGGATCCAGCGATTGCGCGCAGAAGTCGCGGATCATCGGCTCCAGCGCGGCGATCTTACGGGGGGTGAACATGCGCGACAGCAGCTTGCGGTGCACGTCGTGGATCGGCGGGTCTTCGAAGATGAGCATGCCCGAAGGGATCTCGAGGTTGGCCTTGATCAGTTCCATGATCACGCCCCGCGCGGAGCTGTAAGTGCCGTTGTCGAGGATCCCCTTGTTCACGTCGGCGAAGCGGCTCAGCGCGTAGAAGTCGTATTCGGCGTTGTAGTAGAGCGGCGCCTCGTCACGCAGACGCTTGAACATGGGGTACGGGTCGGCGATGAGGTCGACGTCGTACGGGTCGAATCGAATGTGGCTGTCGGTGCTCGCCGTCACGAAATGCCTCCTACGGCCGTCGCATTCGGGTACCGACGCGCCCGTGGGCCCGGTGCGCTTGTGCCGGCGCGCAATTCGGCTCGGGCAATTTCTACGCTCCACTTAATTGCATCGCTTCGGCACGTACGCGGCCGGGGCTGTTGACGTCGGCTCACTCTATTGTTGTAGAGAACCATACGGCGGTGGCGCTGACAAGACCCGGTGCGCATGTGTCCTCAGCCGGAGGCCGCCGAGCGGCGCCGCGGGGACGGGCGGGAGCCGCTCTCGCGGGTCAGGCGGCCCCGGTCGGGATTTTTCAGGATGCCGGTGGCCATGGCCGTGAGGATTCCGTCGAGTTGCTCGGGAGTATCGACGACGCGGTCGCCGTGGGCGAAGCGGAGCAGGAGGCCGTTGATGAACGTCAGCGTGACGTTGCTGAGGTCATCCACCACGGCGGGTTCGAGCTCCGCGCCGCGCGGCATCAGCTGCACCAGGATCTCGCGGTGCAGCTTGGTGAAACCGTCGGTGGCCTGCTGAAGAATCGCCGCCAGCGCCGGGTCGCGGGTGGCCTGCATGGTCAGCTCGTAACGGGCCTTGGTGCGAAACAGCTGCGGCTCGCTGCCCGACTGGATGACCACCTGCGACAGCCGCGACGGCGACGACCGCCCGTGGGCGCTGTCGGCCACGGATTGCAGGTCGGCAAGGTCCAATTCGGCGAGCCGTTCGGCCACCGCGCGCAGGAGCGCCGAACGGGTGCGGAAATAGAACGACGTCGTCCCGTCCGGCACTCCCGCCCTGCGGTCGACCTTCAGATGACTCAAGCCCTTGGCCCCGTCGTCCGCCAAGAGGCGGATAGCCGCGTCACACAAGTCGCGGCGGCGCTCCGTGGGGTTGGGCTTGCGTCGTCTGTCCATACGGGTCCGTGATCTCGGACCCGCAGATTACTCTACGTTCGTAGTGCCGTAAAGCTTAGGTGCACGGCACGCCGTGCGGCCCGCCGATCCAGTGTCCGGGCGGCGACTGCCACGGGCAGAACTGCTTGACCTGTCCGGGCGGCAGCGGGTTCCAGTGCCCGTCGTCGATGACGTGCGGGCCCGGCGGAACGGGAGGCCACGGGCCCGGATGCGCCTGCGCCATGCCGGCGCCCAGTCCGAGGGCCGCGGCGCTCAGCGCGCCCGCGACAACGGTGCTACCTGCGATTTTCTTGAGCATCATTCGCTGTGACTCCTTTCGGCTCCGCTCAACAGAGGCGGTGCCCCCAGGTGTGCGTTCAGGGCCGACGAAGCGACCCCTTGATTTTCGTCAATACGGTTACCCAGAGCCGCCCGATCCCAAACTTGCGCGCCGGTCAGGACGGATTGCGGAGGGGAAGGCCGGCGGCGCGGTAGATCGCGTCGATGACGGTCATGTTCTCGATCGCGTCGCCGGGCGATGTCTTGACGGGCCCGGCGCGCAGCACGGCCGCCGCGAAGGCGTCGAGCTGATAGGCGTAGGTGGTGCGCCGCGGGAAACGTTCCACCCGGCGGCCGTCGGCGGAGTGCACCGACAGCCGGTGGCCGGCCGAGGGAAGCACCGGGTTGAGGACGCGAACCTCACCGTGTTCGCCCACCACCCGGGCGCTGATCCGCAGCAACTGCGACGACCACATCGAGCACCGGATCCGGCCGGTGTGCCCGGCGGGGAAGACGACCTCGGCCGTCATCGCCCGATCGATCTGTCGGTCGCGCAGCTTCGCCTGCGCCCACAGCACTTCGGGCGTGGCGCCACCGAACGTCCGGACCATGTGCACCGCATAGCAGCCGGCGTCCATGGTCGTGCCGCCGGCGAGGGCAAAGTTGTAGCGGATGTCGGAGAACTTCGGCAGCGGAAAGCACATGGCCGCTTCGACTCTCATCAGCCTGCCCAGCTCACCCGAGGCGATGATCTCCTCGACGCGCAGCGTCAGCGGGTGGTAGCGGTAGTGGAACGCCTCCATGACGACCCGATCCGACTCGGCGACGAACTGCGCGACGTCGCGGGCTTCGTCGGCGTTGGCGGTGAAGGGCTTCTCGCACAGCACGTGCTTGCCCGCCGCGACGGCGGCCCGGGTCCAGCGGCCGTGCAGGCCGTTGGGCAGCGGGTTGTACACCGCGTCGATGTCGGGGTCGGCGATCAGCGCCTCGTAGCTGTCGTGCACCCGTTCGACGCCGTGCTTGGCGGCGAAGGCCCGCGCCCGCGACACATCGCGCGCGGCGACCGCGGCGACGACGACCTCGTCGTTGTGGGCGGCCGGTTGCACGACCGCGAGGGGGGCGATGCGGGCGGCGCCCAGGATGCCGATCCGCAGCTGGCCAGACACGGACCCGACGCTAGCACCTCTACCGCGGTGATCAGGTGGCGTCGAACACCGAGACGGGTTCGAGGAGCACGCCGTTCTCCTTGACGTAGCTCTCCCACAACCCGAGCAGTTCGGCCAGCTTGTCGGGCTCCGCGGCCGCGAGGTCGTGGATCTCGCCCGGGTCGCTCGACAGGTCGTAGAGCTGCCAGGTCCCCGGGCCGTGGGGCGGGAGCAGGTAGAGCGCTTTCCAGTCACCCTGGCGAATCGCCCTGCGCCCGAACAGCTCCCATCCGGTGCCGGAGTCCGGGGCGTGGACGGCCTCGGTCTCGCCGGAGAGGTAGGCAACCAGCGAGCGGCCACGCATCGGCTCGACGGCGCGGCCGCGGTAGGCGGCGCCGGGATGCTGTGCGCCGGCGAGTTCGAGCACGGTCGGCGCGATGTCCATGACGGTGGTGAAGGCGGTGCCGATCTCGCCCTGCCGCGCGAAGCCCGGCCATGTCACAAAACCCACCACCCGGATGCCGCCTTCGGTGGTGAACGCCTTGTGCAGGCGCGACGGCGCGGTGGCGGCCTGCGCCCAGCGCGGGCCGTACCAGATGAACGAGGTCGGCCCGCCCAGATTGTCCAGGCTGTTGTCGCATTGCTCTTCGATCCGCGCGGCGATCTCGGCGCCGCGCAACGGCATCGCCTCGACGATCGCGCCCTCGGCGCCGTTGTCCGACAGGAAGATCACGACCGTGTTGTCGAGCTCGCCGGTTTCGGTGAGGTAGTCGAGCACCCGGCCGATGTTCTGATCCATCCGGTCGACCATGGCGGCGTAGACCTCCATCGCGCGCGCGGACCATGCCTGCTCGGCGGCCGTCATGTCGGCCCACTCCGGCGCGCCGTCGGCCACCACCGGGTGCGGCTCGACGTCGTCCGGGCACAGGCCGAGCCGCTTGAGGGCCGCCAGCCGCTCCTCGCGCAACGCGTCCGGGCCGGCGTCGTAGCGGCCGCGGTAGGTGGCGATGGTTTCCCGGGGCGCCTGCAGCGGCCAGTGCGGCGCCTGGAAGGGCAGGTACGCGAAGAACGGGCGGTCGTCCTCGTCCGGTCGTTCACGCAGGTAGCGCAGGAGCGTGTCGGTGTAGGAGTCCGACGAATAGAAGTCGCCGCCGATCGTGACGAAGTGGTCGTCTTCGGTGTACATGGTCGGAACGGGCGAGAAACCGCCGCCCGCCTCGGCCCCGTAATGGCTGGCGCCGGCCGGCAGGAGCGCGAACGAGCGCTCGAATCCCCTTGCCCAGGGCGAGGTTTCGATCGTGTGGCCCAGGTGCCACTTGCCCGACATCAGCGTCAGGTAACCGGCGTCGCGCAACAGCTCGGGCAGCGCGACGACCCGGTCGTTCAGATACCCCTCGTAGCCGGGTGCGCCCCGGAACCCCGGGGCCGCGACCTCGAGCATCGTGCCGATGCCGGCGACGTGGTGGTCGGTCCCCGTCAACAGCATGGCGCGCGTCGGCGAGCAGGCCGGGGCCGAATGGAAGTCGGTGAGCCGGATACCGGAATACGCCACCCGGTCCAGGTTCGGGGTGTTGATCTCGCCGCCGAACGCGCCGATGTCCGAGAACCCGAGGTCGTCCGCCACGATCACAAGAAAATTGGGCCGCTTCACGCTGATGCATCCTGTCAGGTCCGGTGCCGGCAGGGAACGCCGGAGGTATCGCGAATCTCACTGATCCGGCCCGGCCCGTCGCCGATATGGTCGAGGGCAGCACCAAATGTCAGCGGGCGGAAGGGCGCGACGATGCTGGAGCAGTTCGGGATGTCCATGCCTCTGGTCGCGGCGCCGATGGCGGGCGGCCCCACCACCGTCGCGATGGTCTCGGCCGCCACCCGGGCGGGCGCCCTCGGCATGCTCGCCGCCGGCTACAAGGCCGTCGAGGCCGTCGAGGCCGAAATCAAGGCCGTCCGCGCCGAGGGAATCCCCTTCGGGATCAACGTCTTCGCGCCCAATCCCCTGCCCGTCGACCGCGACGCCTACCGCGCCTACGCCGCGATCGTCCAGCGGGACGCGGACGAGTTCGGGCTGACGCTGCCCGCCGAGCCGATCGACGACACGGACCGGTTCGACGAGAAGATCACGCTGTTGCTCGACGACCCGGTGCCGATGGTGTCGTTCACCTTCGGCATACCGCCGCGCGAGGTGATCACCGCCCTGCAGAAGGCCGGAACCGTTGTGGTGCAAACGGTCACGACACCCGACGAGGCCGAGCGGGCCCACGCCGCCGGCGTCGACATGCTCGCGGTGCAGGCGTCGACCGCGGGCGGGCACTCCGGCACGCTTTCACCCCGCGCGCCGTTGACCCCGGTCCCCATCGCCGAACTGGTTCAACGGATCGTCGCGGCCGTGCCGCTCCCCGTCCTGGCCGCGGGCGGGCTGGCGACCCCGGCGGCGGTGGCGGAGGTGATCCGGGCGGGCGCCGCGGCCGCCGCGGTGGGAACCGTGCTGCTGCGCGCCACCGAAAGCGGGGCGTCGGCCACCCACCAGGCGGCCCTCACCGATCCCGCCTACACCGAGACGGTCATCACCCGCGCCTTCACCGGCCGCCCGGCGCGCGGCCTGCGCAACGCCTTCATCGACGCCCACGAGGCGCAGGCGCCGCTGGGCTACCCCGCCATCCATTACCTGACCAGCCCGCTGCGCAAGGCGGCCGCGGCCGCGGGCAGGCCCGACTACGTCCACCTATGGGCGGGTACCGGCTACCGGCACGCGACCGCAGAACCGGCGGCCGACATCCTGCGCCGGCTTGCCTCCGACCTGTGACCGCTCGGCGCGAGGACTAATTGCTGAGGTAGAGGTACCAGAGCCCGTCGGAGTGCTGGACGCACTGGTAGTGAGTGAAGTGCCCGGGGTGGTCCACCTCGACGTGCGGGCCGTCGACGTTGCACGCGGCCTCGGTCGAATAGTTGCCCTCGACCTGAACTTCGTCGGCGTAGCTCGTGCCCACCCCGGTGGTGATGAGCCCGCAAAACGCAAGGGCCCCAGCGGCAATTAACTTCCTCACGACCAACCTCCCGTTCGGTCCGCCCTTCGCGGGGCGACGGCCAGCATTTTGCTGGCGGATCGACGCTATCGAGCCGCACCGGATTCTGCAGCGAAACGGGGAAGAAGTTTGCAAACACATAACATTCCGTACCCGTCGGTCCCGCGGTGCTACGCCAGACGCGGGTACAAAGGCGTGGCGCAGGGTGGCCACCCGCGGCGAGACCAAGCCGGGCGATGCCGCGTCGCACCAGCTCAGCGGCGTCGGATGGCGGAACCGCCCGCGCGCGAAGGCGAAGCGTGGTGCCACGGAAACCGGCGCCGCGCATGTTAGCGTTGCGTAGCAGCGTGGCGAGCAACGTGGGAGCGTGATCGATGGAAAGCACGGGCGGCTACCGGCAGCCGTCGCTGACCATTCGCGTCGGCGCCCAGACCTACACCGCGCGCGACAGCGATGCGCCGATCACCATCGGCCGGGAATTTCCCGCTCAGGTGCGCGTCGCGGACGATCGCATCTCGCGCACGCACGTGCGCCTGGACTGCACGCCGAACGGCTGGGTCGCCGTCGATCAGAGCCGCAACGGCATTTACCTCGACGGCGTTCGTCAGTCCGTGATCCCGATCCGGGACGGGACGACGATCCATCTGGGGAACCCGCAGGGCATCCCGGTGGCTTTCGCGTTCGGCGCACCCGAACGTCCCGAACCCGCGGCCGGCGCGTCCGACGACGACGACAGCGAACGCACGCTCGACACCGTCGACGCCGGCATCGCGCGGGCGGGCGCGGCGGTGGCGGCCCGCCGCGAGGAGTTGAAGCTGACACAGCGCTACCTGGCGCGCAGCGGAATCGTCAACGCGGGCGCCCTGATCGACTTCGAGAAGGGCCGGCGGTGGCCGCGCAAGGCCACATTGGCGCGGCTCGAGGACGCGCTGCAATGGCCGCACGGAACCATCGCCCGCCTGCGGCGCGAGCAACCCGACGCCGGCAACGAGGACACCGTGGTGATGACGAACACGGTGCGCGCGCCGCTGCTCGCCGAGGCCGTCGAGGTGGCTCTGACCACGATCACGACCGCGATCGAATCGCTGCCCGAGGCCTCCGACCCCGAGTTCGGCCGGCGAGCCACCGGCATCCTCGCCGACCTCCGGAAGCTCGAGGGGGTGGCCGCGGGAGCCGCTAGGAGCGCCAAGGGGGCGCCCGAGGTCGCCCTGGTGCTGAGCGCCGTCCGGCGCAGTTACAAGGACCTGATGCTGCGCGCGGCGCGCGCGCCCGGGGCCACCCTCGGCCAGCGCCTGTACGCCGCCCGTTACCGCGCCGAACTCACCGCCGAGGAACTGGCCAACGCGGCGGGTGTGCCGGTCGAAGCGATCGCCGCGGTGGAAGCCGAGGTACCGCTGGACGCCGACACCGTCGCCGCACTGACGGCGGCGCTGGGTTCCCTGACGCGGCGCTGAGGGGCTCAGCTCGCCGCCGTGGCCACGTGGCGCGCGGCCATGACGCGGTCGATGGCGTCGCTGACGCAGCCCGCGTCCTCTTCCAGCAGCATGTGCCCGGCGGTGGGCCGGTGCAGATGCGTGGCACCCGGGATCGCCGCGGCCAGGTCGCGCGCGTGGTCGACGGGCGTGGTCCTGTCCGCTCCCCCGCTGATGACGATGGTGTTGGCCGAGATCGACGCGAGCGCCCGGTACTCGTCGTATTGCTTGAGGCTGGGCAGGAAGCCGGCGGCGGTCGACAGCGAAATGGTGTGGATGGCCGACTGGGTGACCGCCGCGGCACTGGCGCGTTGCGCGCCGGAGTACCGGGCGATGCCTTGGTACACCGGCCGCGCGACGCCGTTGACGGTCTGCTCCGTCAGGCGGCGGGGCAGGTTGTTGACGAGGTCGAAAACCATTCCCGTGGCGGGGGTTCCCAGCAGGCGGCCGAGGCCTCGCTCCGGGAGGCGGCCGGCCGCGGTGGCGACGAGTACCAGACCCTGCGGTTCCACGGGGCGATCCGCGGCGGGGCGCCCGAGGTAGGCCAGCGCCGTCATGCCGCCCATCGAGTGCCCCGCCAGCGTCAGCGGCCCGCGCACCCGCAACGTCGTCAGCACATCGGCGAGATCGGCTGCGAGGCGGTCGATTCGGTAGGTCTGCATCGCCGCGCCGGTGGAGCGGCCGTGGCCGCGGTGGTCGTAGGTGACGATCCGCACGCCGCTCCCATACCGGCGCACCAGGTGACGCACCTGCAGCGCCCAACTCGACTGCGTCAGGCAGAGCCCGTGCAGCAGGACCACCGTGTGGTCGCGCGGACCCGCCGAGCCGTAGTCGCGGACCGCCAGCCGCGCACCGTCATCGGCGACGACGGTGCGCTCGACATAGGGACGCCCCGTCGGGCGGTGGGCGATGGCTCCCGTGGTGGCGTTCGGCTGGGTGAACACGGCTGGCTCCTGTCCGGTGGGTCTCGGCACCTCGTCGAACAGAAAGCTACGGGCGGATGATGGGCGCCGGCGCGCTTGTGCCCGATAGCCACGCAACGCGCTTTTTCAGGCTTGTGCGCATTGTGCTCAGCGGCCCGATCGGGCCGAATGCGCGAGGGTTAAATCCCTGCGGCGCAGCATGTTCTAGCACCCGCAGATCGCGGGGGCGGTTGGGTGCCTAACCCCTGCCCTTGCCCTTGCCTTTGCCGGGCCCGTGGGGCGCCGGGCCCGCGGGTGGTTGCTGCGGCGGAGGCGGTTGATCGGAGGTGCTCACGGCGGGCATGGGCGCCGAGCTGGTCACCGGCGTCGGGACCGCGGTGCTGGTGGTCCCAGGTCCGCTCGGCGCGTGCGAGGTCGCAGCGTCGAGCGCCAGGGCCAGCGGGACCAGGATCAGCGTCGCGAGGACCGCCAGCACCGCGAGCACCTTGTGCCGGTGGCGCACGCCCGGGGTTGCGGGCGCCGGCGGGGGCAGGGGCTCGGGCAGGAACTTGGTGGCCAGTCGCGGCGGCGCTGCGACGGGCGGCCCTACCGGGTGCGCGAACCCACGGCCGCGCAACGCGGCCAGCATCTCGCCCGCGCCGGTGAACCGGAGTCCGGCGTCGGGCGCCATCGCCCGTTCGATCACGCCCACCAGGGCGGGGTCGACGTCGGGTCGCAGGTGGCCGAGCGGGATCGGCCGGCCGTGGAAGATCGCGCTGGCGAGGGCGGCCATGTTGTCCTGCGGGAACGGGCGGTGCCCGGCCAGGGCCTCATACCCGACGACGCCGACGGCGTAGAGGTCGTCGGCGACGCTCGCGGGCGCCCCGGCGAGCCGCTGCGGGCTCAGGTAGGCGATCGTGCCGACGATCTGCCCGGTGAGCGTGTGGGCGGCGCCGGCGGTCTTCGCAATCCCGAAGTCCGCGACCTTCATGGACTCGCCGTCGGCGCCGAGCAGGATGTTGCCCGGTTTGATGTCGCGATGCAGGATGGCGGCGCCGTGGGCCGCGGTGAGCGCGGCCAGGACGCTGTCGAGCATGGCGTGAACGCGCTCCTGTGGCAGCGGACCGCGGGCGATCTGGTCGGCCAGCGTGGCCCCCGGCAACCGTTCCATCACGATGAACGGGGTGCCGTTGTCCTCGCCGCTGTCGTAGACCGCGACGATGCTCGGGTGGTTCAGCGACGCGCAGGCGCGCGCCTCGGCGTCGAAACGGTTCCTGACGTCGGGCTCGCCGCTCAGGGCCGGGTGCAGGAGCTTGATGGCGACGGGACGGTCCAGGCGGGTGTCCCAGCCGTCGAACACCTCGGCCATGCCGCCCCTGCCGAGCTTGCCGCGCAACTCGTAGCGGCCGCCCAGCAGCACTGTCGTGTTCATTCGCTCTGTCAATTCTTCAACCACCCGTGGCGTTCGGTGCGCCCAGAGGCGGGCAAGCGCCCGTAGGCGACTACCCACGTTCCGGGGCCTATCAAACGCACGCGCAAGACGTGCGCCAGCAGCTCAGAACGCGTCCGGGTCCCGTTGGACCTCGACCGGCACCGGGTGGCGATACAGCCGCGACGCGTTCTCCCAGGTGACCTTGCGTACGACGTCGTCGGGCAGGTCGCCGATCTGCTCGTGAATCGTCTGCTGCGTGTGCGGCCAGGTCGAGTCGCAGTGCGGGTAGTCGGCCTCGAGCATGATGTTGTCCACACCGATGCGGTCCCGCTGCACGAACGACGATTTGTCCTCCACGGCACAGAACCAGAAGTTGCGAACGAAAACCTCTGCGGGAGTGAGGGTCTCGCCGAGGGACTGCCAGGTCCCGTACATCGCGTGATAGCTCAGCATGTGGTCGAGGCGATCGAGCAGCCCCGCCACCCAGCCGATCCCGCCCTCCGACAGGCAGATCTTGAGGTCCGGAAACCTGGAGGGCAGACCGGAGTACAGCCAGTCGACCGCGGCCGAAATCGCGTAGGCGAAGAAGAGGACGCCCTGGACGTCCGGTGGCGCGTCGTCGGTGGTGGACGGCGACGATCCCGACGAGCCGATGTGCAGGTTGACGACTGTGCCCGTCTCCGCGCAGGCGGCCATGATGGGATCCCAGTGTCCCGAGTGGATGCTGGGCAGCCCGAGCATGGCCGGATTCTCGCTGAAGGTCACGGCACGGAAACCGCGGTCGGCGTTCTCGCGGATCATCGCGGCGCCGAGTTCGGGATCGAGCAGCCAGGGCAGTTGGCAGGGGATGATCCGGTCGGGGTACGGGCCCGCCCAGGCCTCGAGGTGCCAGTCGTTCCAGGCGCGCACGCAGGCCAATGCCAGGTCGCGGTCGGTGGTGACCTGTTGCAGCCGCTGACCCGCGAAGCCGGGCAGGAAGGAGGGAAAGTTCAGCGAGGCGTAGATCCCGTTGAGATTCATGTCCTCGACGCGCGCATGGATGTCCCACGCGCCGCGGCGCATCTCTTCGAAGCGGACCGGCTCGAACCCGTATTCCGCCACCGGCCGCCCGACCACCGCGTTGAACCCGACGTTGGGCAGGCGTTGACCGTCGTAAACCCATGTCTGGCCGCCCGTTTCGGTCTCGACGACCCGGGGCGCGCGGTCGGCGAATCTAGCCGGGACGCGCCCGCTGAAGGTGTCCGGCGGCTCGACGATGTGATCGTCGACGGAGATCACGGTGTACAGCCGCCGCGCCCGTGGTGGATCGGGCAGGAAGGTGACCGAGCGCTGCTCCCCCGTCTTGGCTGTGGTGAAGCCGAGGTTGCCCGCCAGCTCGTCGATCGATTTCACGCGAGCACTCCCGGGTCGGCCTTGATGGTCATCCGCGCGGCGCCCGCCCAGTACACGTCGGCGGCCCGTTCGATGAGCGAGCGCTGCATGCCCGCCATGTCCGACCAGTTCATGGCGACGGGTGCCTTGCCGGTGAGCATGACGTCGTAGGCGAGCTTGCACACCCGCTCGATCGACGCCGCCCGGTAGACGGCCTGGGCGAGGGTGCGGCCGGTGGCGACGACGCCGTGGTTGGCGAGGATCGTCAGGTTCGCCCCCCCGATGCGCGCCGCCAGCTCGGCCGCCCGGTCTGGGCCGTCGATCTCGCCGTCGTATTCCTCGACCAGGCAGAGGTCGTCGAGGAACAGCGAGCCGGTCTGGTGGACAAGCTCGGGTAGCCGGCCCAGCGCCGCGAGCACGCAGACGTAGTACGGATGGTTGTGGATCACGACCCTGGCGTCGTCGCGCACCCGGTGCAGTTCCGTGTGAATGTGGATGGCGGGGGTGACATCCCAGCGGCCGCGGACCACGCGGGCGTCGCTGTCGACCACGCAGATGTCCGACGCGGTGATCTCCTGCCACCACAGACCCCACGGATTGACGAACATGTCCGTCTGCCCTTCGGGCTGCCAGGTGATGTGGCCGGCCATGTTTTCCGAGAACCCGATCGCGGCCAGGTGGCGGAACGCCACGGCAAGGGCCTGCTCCTCGGACAGCTCCACGCCGATCGGCGGCATGATGGAGGGCGCCCACGCCTCCACGCCGCCTCGTCGCGCCTCAGGAACGTTCATGAGCCTCCATCCTCGCTCGAATATCCTCCCTGAGTCGCCCTTTGGCGATCTTGTCCCCTGACGAGCGCGGGGAGGTCGAGCGTGTGGCCCTCGACAAGCTCGGCGTAGAGGCACACCTTCTCCCCGAACACCGGATCGGGCATGGCGACCGCCGCCGCGACCCCAACCGCGGGGTGCGTCAGCACGGCGTCTTCGACCTGGTTCGCGCTGATGTTCTTGCCCCCGCGCAGGATGAAGTCCGACGTGCGGCCCGTGACGGTGAGGTATCCGTCACCGTCGATCTCGCAGATGTCGCCCATGCGCATCCAGCCGTCCGGGGTGAACAGCTTGTCGTGGTCGGTGCCCCCGAGGTATCCGAGGCTGGTCGCCGGGCCGCGGCAGGCCGGCTGCCCCCGCCCGCTGTCGGTCACGTCCCGGTCGCCGTCGAAGAGCCGGACCGCCATCTCGGGGACGAGCCGGCCGCCGGTGCGCAGGCGTCGTTCCCGCGGGTCGTCGAGCGTGGTGGCGCTCAGCATCCCGGTCTCGTTGGAGCCATAGAACTGCAGGATGCGCGCGCCGGTGAGGTCCTCGAAGGCGGCGGCGGGCCGGTACGGCAGGGCCTCGCCTCCCGTGAAGACGACACGCAGCGAGCTGAGGTCGTAGTCGCGACAGGCCGGGTCGGCCATGATCATGGTCAATTGCGTGCTCACACAACACAATACGGTGACCCGGTGTAGTGCGATGGCCGCGCAGGCCGCCCGCGCGGTGAACTTCTCGACGAGCACCGAGGCGGCGCCGAGGTGGATCGGCGTGGTGTGGCTCGTCCAGAGCCCGAAGCCGAACGGCGTGGGGATCACCGGCAGGAAGACGTCGTCCGCGGTCAGCATCCCGTTGGCGACCGCCTTCTGATGGAAGTAATGCCAACGGTTCTGGGTGTGCACGACGCACTTGGGCAGGCCGGTCGTGCCGGAAGTCGAGTTGATGAGGAACACGTCGTCCGGTCCCAGTCGGGCCTTGGGGTCCGGTTTCCTGGGCGCCGTGTCCACGTTGAGCGACAGGCCCTTGTCGTCGTGGTCGAGGGTCAGGGTGATCGGCGGAGAGTCGTCGGCCACCTCCGCCGCGGCCACGGCCGCAGCGGCGCCGCGTTGTTCGTCGGCGATCAGGTATCTCGGTCGCGCATTGCGCAATATCGCGGCGACCTCCCGGGTGCCGGCGCGGACGCCCAGCCCGACGGCGACGGCGCCGCACCGTTCGATCGCGACGAGCAACACGTGGATGGCGGCGGAGTCGCGGTGCCACACCGCCACCCGGTCCCCGCGGAGCACGCCCGCGCCGGCGAGCTGAGCCGCCAGACCGTCTGTCGCCGAATCGAATTCGGACCACGTCAGCGACATCCCGGGGCAGTCGGCGTAGGCGGTGCGGTCCGGTGCCCGTCGGGCGTTGCGGCGCACCGCGTCCGACAGCGTGGATGTGGCCCACCAACCCTCGGCGTAGAAGCGGGCGACGTCCTCATCGGAGAATGCCGGCGAGCCTACGGTGTCCAGGCCGCCGGCGCTCATCACCAGATGATAGGCAAGCGCACCTAGGGAGTGTGCGGGGCGGGCGAGGGATCGGGTTGCTTGGCCCCGGCGACCGGCGGGTGGCGAGGCGGCTTGGGACAGGTGATGTTCGCGATGCACCCGCAGTTGAGGCCGATGACGCAGCCACCGCCACCGGCGGGGTGTACCGGCAGGGCTCCGCCCGGTTCCCCGGGAGGGGCCGGCGCGGGCGCGACGATCGACGACGCGGCCTTCGCCGCGGGCGTCGCACCCTCGAACGGCAGGCCGACCAGCGAAACGAGCGCGGCCGCGCCACCGCACCAGGCGGCGGTCTTGCGCATCCGTGGACTCGTCACGCCGTCAACTGTACTGAGCCGTACCGGGAACGCGCATGTCGCCGCCCCCAACCCCGGGGAAATTCATAGAAACCGGTTCCGCGCCGAGCCGTGGCGGTTGACGCCGAAGGTGAGCCCTCGCTCGGGCGCGGTGAGCCGGGTTCAGTCCTTGCCGCGCGGGGGTGGCTGCACGTTGACCCCGCCGGAATCATGCTCGGGCCCGGCGGCCGGATGCTCGGCCGGCACGCGGTCCCGCGATTGGGTGCCCTCGCTGGGCCGTTCGGGGTCGGGCCGGTGCACGTTGCTGTGGTACGGGCCGGGTTTGGGGCGCGGCTTCCCGCCCGGGAACGCCAAGCGGAAGATGCTGCGGTGCACCATGAACCACTGCTTGCCGAACGGACCGGAGTTGTAGGGCAGCTCGTAGCGGTCGCAGATGTCCTTGACCTGCGGGGCGATCTCCGAGTACCGGCTGCTGGGCATGTCCGGGTACAGGTGATGCTCGACCTGGTAGCCGAGGTTGCCGCTGATGATGTGGAACAGCGGGCTGCCCTCGATGTTCGCGGCGCCGAGCAATTGGCGCACGTACCAGCCGCCCCGGGTCTCGTTCTCGGTCTCTTCCTCCGTGAACGTGTAGGTCTGGTCCGGGAAGTGGCCGCAGAAGATGATGGCGTGGGCCCAGATGTTGCGGATGACGTTGGCCACCGCGTCGGCGGCGAGGGTGCGCAGGTACGTGCTCTCCACACCCGGCGCCACCTTGTCGAGGAAGGAAGCTGCAGCGCCGACGCGGCCCTTGTTGGACACCCGGCGCAGCCTGTTACCCAGCCGGGACCGCTTGGGCTGTTCGAGCCGGCCGCGCAGCGCCAGCTGTGTGAGTCCGAATGCGCCGGCGCTGATCGCGGGCCAGCCCAGGTAGTCCTTGTAGATCTGGGCGCGCGCCTTCACCCCGATGCCCCGCAGGTCTTTTCGGACCTCCGACCACGGCTTCTCGCGCTTGCGGATGGCATCGATGTCCATGTCGTGGACCGCCACCCCCCACTCGAACAGCAGCGTGAGCAAGAAGTTGTAGATCGGCTGGCCCAGGTATCGGGGCGCCCACTTCTGGTTGGGGTCGATGCGCATGATCTCGTAGCCGAGATCCTTGTCCTTGCCGAGGATGTTGGTGAAGGTGTGGTGGATGTAGTTGTGCGAGTGCTTCCACGATTCCGCGGTCGACGCGGTGTCCCAGTCCCACACCGACGAGTGGATGTCGGGGTCGTTCATCCAATCCCATTGGCCGTGCATGACGTTGTGGCCGATCTCCATGTTCTCCAGGATCTTGGCCATCGACAGGCAGGCGGTGCCCAGCAGCCACGCCGTCTTCGAGCGGGACGCCAGCAGCAGGACCCGGCCGAGGACGACGATCTGCCGCTGCGCCGCAATGACGTTCTTGATGTAGCGCCGGTCGCGGTCGCCGAGGTCGGCGAACACGTCGTCGTGAATGGCGTCGAATTCCTTCGCCAGTTTTTCGAGCTCTTGTTCCCCCAGTCGGGCCAGTGGGCTCTCCACACCCCGCTTGACGGCAGTCGTCACGAGCCACTCCTTTCGATCCCAAGTTCTCTTTGCCTCAAAAGTTTTCTCTGCCTCAAAAGTTTTCTCTGCCTCAAAGTTGAAGTTCCACGTCGCCTTCGGCGGTGTTGATGCAGATGCGCACGTCCTGCCCGGTGGGCTCGATCACGTCGCCGGAGCGAAGGTCGCGCAGCTTGCCCGACTTCAGCGTGCCGACACAGGTGTGGCAGATCCCGATCCGGCAGCCGAAGGCGAGGTTCAGGCCGGCCTTCTCCCCCGCCTCGAGAATCGACGTGCCGCCGTCGCATTCGACTTCCTTGTCGCTGTCGAGGAAGCAGACGGTGCCGCCTTCCCCCGCGTTGGCGTCGCCGCCGATCTTGGGCTGGAAGCGCTCGAAGTGCAGGCGTTCGCGGTCGCCGTGTTCTTCCCAGTGCTCGATCAGGGCGTCGAGCATGTCGCCGGGCCCCGAACAGAACGCCTCGCGCTCGCGCCAGTCCGGGCAGGCCTCGTCGAGGTCCTCGGGCTTGAGCCGTCCCTGTTCGGACGTGAGTCGCAGGTCCAGTCGCATGCCGTCGTGGCGGTCTGCGAGCTCTTCGAGGGCCTCGAGGAACATCACCTGCTCGCGCGTGCGCGCCGAGTGGATGACCAGCACGTCGCCCATCTCGTCCCGACTGTCGAGGCTGCGCAGCATGCTGATGATCGGTGTGATGCCGCTGCCCGCGCTGATGAACAGCATCTTGGGCGGCACCGGCTCGGGCAGCGTGAACACGCCCTCGATCTCGCCCAGCCGCACCAGATCGCCCGGCTGGATCGTGTGCACCAGATACGGCGACACCGCGCCGCCGTCGACCCGCTTAGGCGTGACGCTGATCAGCCCGTCTTTGGGCTCCGGGTCGGAGGTCAACGAGTACGCGCGCCAGTGGTAGACGCCGTCGATGACGACGCCGAGGCGCACGTACTGACCGGGCTTGTGGCCCGGCCACTCGTATCCCGGCCGGATCAGGATGCTGGCCGCTTCCGAGCCCTGCTGCTCGATGCCTTCGACCTTCCCGCGCAGTTCCTTCGTGGTCCACAGCGGGTTGATCATTTCCAGGTAGTCGTCCGGCTGCAGCGGGCTGAACAATCGCCGCACCGCTCGCAGGAATAACCGACGCCCGCGTGGGACCTTGGGCTGCGCTCCGCGTTCGGCCATGCTTCAACAGTACACATTTGTATACCGAACTTAAACATTCGGCGTTGATTTGCCTGTTTGGCAAAGTGATTCAACATATGTTCAAACATCACATAGCGCATCAGATGTTCACTGAAGCGATTCCGCCCTGGCCAGTCCGCCCCGTCTGCCCCTTGTGACGTGCCCCACATCGGTGTTGCCCAAACATCTCCGATGGTGTTCGCCGTCGTCGGCGGACCCTAAAGTCTTCGATGTGCTGGTCGGCTTCCTGCTCGCGCTGGGGTGCTCGGTCTGTTACGGCACGGCTTCCGTCCTGCAGGCCGCCGCGACGCGGTCCGTCGAGGCGGGCAGCGGTTCCGGCGTCGACACGGTGCTGCTGATGCGGGCCGCGCGCCAGTGGCGCTACCTGGCCGGCGTAAGCCTGGACGGCGTCGGGTTTCTCCTGCAGGTGGCCGCCCTACGCCTGGTGCCGATCTATGTGGTGGCGGCGGCGCTCGCGGCCTCGATCGCCGTCACCGGGATCGTGGCGGCCTGGATGCTGTCGGCGCGCCTGTCGCGCGCGGAATGGACGGCGGTGGCGGTGGTGTGTGCCAGCCTCGTCGTCCTCGCGCTCGCCGCCGGGCCCGGCCACTTCCGTCGGGCGCCGGCGGGCCTCGGGTGGGCGCTGCTGGGTGTGGTGGCAACGATTTTCGTCGCGGGGGCCGTGGCGGGCCGGCTGCCCGACCGTCCCCGCGCGCTCGCGCTCGGGTTCGCCGCGGGATCCGGCTTCGGCGTCGTCGAGGTGGGTGTGCGGTTGATCGAGGTGATCGATCCCACCAAGCGCTCCTTCTACACGAACCCGGCCCTCTACGCGGCGGCCGCGGGCGGTGTCGCGGGCTTCCTTCTGCTCACCTCGGCCCTGCACCGCGGCTCGGTGACCACGGCGGTCGCGGGGATGGTCGTCGGTGAGACGATCGCGCCCGCCTTCGTCGGAGCGGTGTGGCTCGGTGACCGCGCTCGCGACGGACTCGGCTGGCTGGTGGTCACGGGCTTCCTCGTCGCGGTGTGCGCGACACTGGTGCTGGCCCGGTTCGGCGAGGCGCCTCAGCCGACCGACGAAACCGTCAGCTAGGTGTTCTGACCACGCTGTAGGCCGTGCCCCGGGCGGGGCGCGTCCACAGGATGCCGCCCTGCGCGCTGACTCCCGCGGCGATCAGCGCGCGCTTGAGGATCTTGTTCGTCGCCGTCGCCGGCAGGTCGTCGTTGATGCGGACGTACCGCGGCCACGCCTTGGGCGATAGATCGGGCTGCGCAGCCAGGAAGGCCTCGAGGCCGGCCGGTTCGAGGCGTTGCCCGTCGCGCAGGACTAAGGCGGCCATCACCTGGTCGCCGACCCGCTCGTCGGGCACGGCGTAGACGGCGACCTGACTGACCTGCGGCAGCCGTTCGAGGATCCGTTCGATGGGCGCCGCGGCCAGGTTCTCGCCGTCCACTCGCATCCAGTCGGCGGTGCGCCCGGCCAGGTAGATCCAGCCGTCGGCGTCGCGGTAGGCCAGGTCACCCGACCAGTACATGCCGTGGCGCAGTCGCTCGGCCGTCGCGGCCGGATCGTTGTAATAGCCGGCGAACGGCCCCGCGCCGTGGGTGTTGACCAGTTCGCCGACCGCCTCGTCGAAGTTGGCCAGCGCGCCGTGCTCGTCGAATCGCGCGGGCTCGCACTCGCGCAGCGTGACCGGGTCGAGAATGCTCACCCCCGGGTACGGTTTGCCGATCGACCCGGGCGGGGTGCCGTCCTCCCGGACGACGATGACGGCGAACTCGCTCGACCCGAAGCTGTCGACCACCCGGCAGCCGAAACGCCTTGCGAATTCGGCGATGTCGCGGTCGGTCGCCTCGTTGCCGAACGCGATCCGCAGTGTCGTGCAGGCGTCGTCGGGGCGCTCGGGCGTGGCCAGGATCAACGCCAGCGGCTTGCCCACGTAGTTGAGGTACGTGACGCCGTAGCGACGCAGGTCGTCGCCGAAGCGCGACGGCGAGAACCGGGCGGGGACCATGGTGGCGCCGCTGCCGATCGCGACCGCCCACCCCGCCGCGATGCCGTTGGAGTGGAACAGCGGCATCGACAGGTAGCAGACGTCGTCGGCGGTCACGTCGTACTGGAAGATCAGGCTGGCCCCGCACATGATCGCCATCCCGTGGGCGAACCGGACCGCCTTGGGGTCGCCGCTGGTGCCGGAGGTGAAAATCATCATCAGGGTGTCGGCGGCCGTCACCTCGCGGTGGGCGGTCAGCGGCGGCGCCCCGGCCACCGCGTCGGCGTAGCGTTCGGAGCCGACGTCGATCACCTGGATCCCGTTGAGGTCCAAGCCGTTCAGCAGTTCCGAGTGCTCGCCGTCGACGAGCAGGATCTGACAGTCGGAGCGCCGGACGTCGGCGAGCAACCCGGCGCCGCGCCGCGTGGTGTTGATGCCGCACAGCACGTAGCCGCCCAGCGCGGCGGCGGCCATCGCGCGCAGCATCGCCGGCGAATTGCCCAGCAGCGCACCGACATGCAGCGGACGGGCCGGGTCGGCGAGCGCGATGAGCGCGGCCGCCTCGGCCTCGGCTTCGGCCAGGTGTTCGCGCCAGGTCCACATCTGGTCGCCGCACACGACCGCCGGGGTGTCGTCGTGCATCCGCTGCCGCAGCAGCTCTTGGACGGTTTCGGGCACTAGGTTCCCGGCCCGTACCGCGCGGTCAGCACCAGACCGGCGTAGCCGTCGTGCGCCACGCCCTCGCAGTGGCGCCGGTAGGTGCCGAATCCCCCGGCGAAGGGCATGAAGACCCGCTTCTTGCCGTCGATGTTGGCGCCCAGGTACCACGACGACGCCGCCTTGGTGAACAGGGTCTGGTCGGCGGCGACCGCGACGTGCTCGGTCCAGGCCTCGGCGGCGTCGCGACGCGGTTCTATCTCGCAGACGCCGAGCTCATGCGCCGTCAGGATCAGCTCGGTGACCCAGTCGACCTGAACCTCGGCGTGCAGCACCATGTTGGCCAGCACCGAGGGGCTGCCGGGCCCGCTGATCGTGAAGAGGTTCGGCAGGCCGGGAACCATCAGGCCGAGGAAGGTGACCGGGCCCTCGGCCCAGATGTCGCGCAGCCGTTCACCCCCGGGCCCCCGCGGGTCGATCCGGGTCAGCGCGCCGGTCATCGCGTCGAAGCCCGTCGCGAAGATCAGCACGTCGCACGGGTAGGTCATGCGGTCGGTGCGCACGCCCCGCGCCGTGATCGCGTCGATGGGCTCGCGGCGCAGGTTCACCAGCCGGACGTTGTCCCGGTTGAAGGCGGCGTAGTAGCCGGCGTCGGTGCAGATGCGCTTGGCCCCGATCGGGTGGTCCACCGGGATCAGGTCGGCGGCGACGGCGGGATCGGTGACGATCTCGCGGATCCGCTCCTCGGCGAACTCGCGGGCGATGTCGTTGGCGGCCACGTCGCTGTTCTGGTCGGGAAAGGTCTTGGCGAACAGCACGCCCCCCTCGCGCCAGCGCCGCCACAGGGCGTCGGCGCGTTCCTCCGGCGCGGTGTCGACCGCCTTCTTGTGATAGGTGCCGTGCGGCGTCCCCGCCGACGCGTAGGCGGACGCGCGGCGGCGTTCGGGATACTGCTCACGGATCTGCCGCTGCTCGTCCGGCGTCCACGGGCGGTTGGGCATCGGGATGCTGTAGTTGGCGGACCGCTGAAAGACGACCACCTCGGCCGCCTGTGCGGCGACGATCGGCAACGCCTGAATCCCGGACGAACCGGTGCCGATCAACCCGACGCGCTTGCCGCGCAGGTCGGGGTCCTCGCGCGGCCAGGCGGCCGTGAAGTAGACCTCGCCGGCGAACTCGTCGGCGCCGCGGATGTCGGGCCGGTTCACCGCCGACAGGCAGCCCGTCGCGCACACGAGGAACCGCGCCCCGAAAACGTCCCCGCTCGCGGTGCGGACATGCCAGCGGCCGTCGTCGAAGTCGGCCCCGACCACGTCGACGCCGAACCGGTAGTGGCGGCGCAGGTCGAAGCGGTCGGCGACGTGCCGCAGGTAGGCCAGGATCTCCGGCTGCGCGGCGAACCGCTCGGTCCACGTCCAGCTCTGCTGCAGCTCCTCGTCGAAAGAGTATGAGTAGTCGACACTTTCGACGTCGCACCGCGCGCCGGGGTAGCGGTTCCAGTACCAGGTGCCGCCCACGTCGGGGGCGGCCTCGACGCCGACGACAGACATTCCCGCCGAGGCGGCCCGGTGCACCGCGTACAGGCCGGCGAACCCGGCGCCTACGACAATCACGTCGGTCACGTCGGTCACCGCGGCGCGCTTCCGACGGCGACCGGGGCGAGCAGCCCCCGCAGGTCGCGGCACACCAGCGTCAGGGCGGATGATGCGGCCGCGATGGACAGCATGGTCGCGAAGCCGTGGAACAGGCCGGGGAAATCCCGGTGCAGGACGCGCACGCCCGCCTCGCCCAGGCGGCGCGCGTAGTCGCAGCCCTCGCTGTGCAAGGGGTCCAGGCCCGCGGTCACGACGACGGCGGGCGGCAGGCCCGCGAGGGAATCCGCGCGGGACGGGGCGACCAGGTACGGCGGCTCGAACGGCCCTGCGCCGCCGAGGTATTGGCGCCAGTACCACTGCATGGCGGCCCGGGTGTTGAAGTAACCGGTGGCGTAGCGGTGGTAGCTGTCGGTGTCGAACGTCGGGTCGATCGCCGGGTACAGCAGGAGTTGCGCGGCGGGCGCGCCGGCCCCTCGATCCCGGCACAGGATCGCGGTGACCGCCGCGAGGTTGCCCCCCGCGCTGTCACCGGCGATGGCGATCCGCGCCGGGTCGATCCCGAGGTCGGCCGCGTGCCCGGCCACCCAGCCGAACGCCGCGTAGGCGTCGAGCGCGGCCGCCGGCGCGGGGTGTTCCGGGGCCAGGCGGTAGCCGAGCGACACGACGACCGCGTCGGCGCCGCGGGCCAGGGCGCGACAGAAGCCGTCGTGGGAGTCGATGTCGCAGAACACGAATCCGCCACCGTGGCAGAACACGATCCCCGGCCGGCTGCGGCCGGGGTCGCCGTGCGGATGGTAGATCCGTGCGGGGATGGCACCGCCGGGCCCGGGCAGGGCGACGTCCTCGGTGGCGCGGACGTCGTCGAGGTTCGGGGTCGGCAACCGGCGTTCGGCGACCGCGGCACGGGCCTCGGCGGCGGTCATGGTCTCGACGCGCGGGAAGCCGGCCTGCAACTCGCGCAGCACCGCCCGGACATCGCCCTGGATGGGGTCGTCCATGGAGGCCTCCGTCGGGGTCACGCCGGCCGGTACTTCAGCAGGGTGATCCCCGCTTCGGGCAGATCGTAGAACACCGGCGCGACGCGCATGCCGATCCGGACGTCGTCCGGGACGACGTCGACCAGCTCGGTGCTCACCCGCGGGCCGGCATCCCACTGCACCACCGCCGGCAGTTGCGGCACCGCGTCCACCCAGGGCGGCCCGGTCGGGCGGCGGGCGATCGTGAACGTGTACAGCGTTCCCGCGCCGTCGATCTCGCGCCATTCCAGGTCGTCGGCCAGGGTGCCCGGCGCCAGGGTGCGGGGGTAGAACACGTGGCGCCCGAGCGACGGCGAGTACTGCACCAGGATGCGGTGTTGCGCCAGACCGTCCCAGAACGGTCGCGACACCGGTGTCGGCTCGGGAACGGGAAGGGGGACGGTCACGATCAGTCCCCCCTCATCAGCAGCGCCACCTGCTCGCTCATGATGCCGCCGTTGCCGGTGACGAACGCGGTGTGGCAGTCGGGCACCTGCACGTCACCCGCGCGGCCCATGAGCTGGCGGGCCCCGTCGACGACGTGGTGCATGCCGCCCGCCATGCCCGCCTGGCCGAAGGACAGCTGACCGCCGGCGGTGTTGAGTGGGAAGTCGCCGCGATGGGTGAGATCGTGGTCCGAAACCCACCCCATCCCTTTCCCTTTCGCGCAGAATCCGGCGTCCTCGAGGGTCATCAGCACGGTGATGGTGTAGCAGTCGTAAATCGAGGCGACGTCGACGTCGGCCCGCCCGAGCCCGGCCATCGCGAACGCCCGGTCGGCGGCCCGCGCGATCGGGGTGGATAACAGGTTGTCGGCGTAGGTGGGGGTCTTGAAGGCGATGTGCTCGCCGAACCCGGTGATCCACACGGGCCGGTGGCGAGACCGGCGGGCGATGTCGGCGTTGGCGACCAGGACACCCGCTCCCCCGTGCACCCGCATCACCGTCTCCAGCATGTGGATGGGGTCGGCGATCATCGGGCTGGCGAGCACGTCGCTAACGGTGATCGGGGCGCCGTGGAACACCGCGCCGGGATGCGCGCACGCGTTGGCACGCTGGTCGACGGCGATCTTGGCGACCGCCGCGGGGTCGTACCCGTATTCGGCCGCGTAGCGCTGGGCGATCTGCGCATAAGGCGCGTTCTGGCCGACGTTGCCGTAGGGGATCTCGAACTCGGCCTGCGGCGACCCGTAGTTGTTCGACGACGCCCCATACCAATTCGGCGCGGCGGCGGGTCGGCGCTCGGAATGCGGCACGTTCGCCGACCCGGGCACCACGGCCAGCACCGCGTCGCAGACGCCGAGTTCGACGGCGGCCGCCGCGCGCCAGACCATCCCGGCGGCGGTGGCGCCGCCCAGGTCGACCCGCTCGCCGAAATCCAATGGCAGGCCGAGGTATTCACACAGCGTGGCGGGGGCGAACATGGCCGACTCGGCTACCCCGTGGGTGATGAGGCCGTTGATGCGCGCCGGGTCGACGCCCGCGTCCTCGACCACCATCTTGGCCAGCAGCGCGTACTGGTCGAGGGTGAACGCCGCCGGCCGCGTCGGGCGCCGTTCGGCCGGCAGCTCCGCGATCCCGACGATCGCCGCCTCCCCGCGCAGTCCGGTCATGACGGCGTCCCGCGCCGGGGCAGCCGGACGGTGGCCGTCCCGGGTGTGAGCACGTCGTCGTCGCGGCGCCCGGCGACGTCGAGATCGACCAGCCCGGCCCCGTCGTCGGTGAGGCGCTTGCCGGTGATGGTCCCGCCGAAGGTGAGGCGCTGGCCGGGGTGGGCGACTCCGCGGTTCTGCACCGAGAAGGACACCAGGCGCCCGAGCCCGCCCATCCAGTCGCCGAGCGCGCGCGCCAGTAGGGCGGCCTGCAGCGGCCCCTGCACCAGCACGTCGTCGTAGCCTTCGACGGTGCGCGCCCACTCCTTGTCGTAGTGGATGCGGTGGCCGTTGTAGGTGGCGGCGCTGAAGAAGAACATCTGGGTCTCGTCGACGGTGACGGTGAGCGCGGGGATCTGCTCGCCCTCGGCGACGTCTTCGAAGAACACCTGGTGGCCGGTCATGGGGCTCCTAGGGGCGGGCGATCATCGACGTCGAGGCCTCGGCGACCAGCTCGCCGTGCTGATTGGAGTAGACGGTGTGCCACGCGACCAACACGAATCTGCCCGAGCGGCCATGCTTTTCGACGATCGAGTCGATGGTGCGCACCATGTCGATCTGGTCGCGGTGGTAGGCGGGCAGGTGGAAGGTGAAGCTCTCCCCGCCGGCCATCCGCTTGGGGGCCCGGGGAAAGGCGAGGCCACCCGAGGCGGCGCCCGAGGAGCCGTCGGGCCGCAGCGCCTCGAGGTGGGTGACGCCGAGGACGGCGTACTGCAGAAACAGCGGCGGGCAGACGATGTCGCGAAAACCGTTGGCGCGCGCGTACTCCGGGTCGAACCACAGCGGGTTGTGGTCGCCGACGGCCGCGGCCCAGCGCTGCCAGTCGCGCCGGTTGACCTCCCCGGTGGCCGACGCCGCGACGGTGCCCACTCGCGACGCGGCCTCGGCGTCGATCAGCGTGTCCTCACTCACCGGCGCTCCCTTCCGGGCTCTCCTCCAGCCACGCCGCGGCGACGTCCGCACCGCCGCCGAGCGTCGAAAACAGCCGAGCCCGTTCCGACCACAGGTGCAGGTCGGTCTCGAGGACGTAACCCATGCCGCCGTGCAGTTGGTGGGCGTCCAGCGTGACGAGCCGCGCCGCGGTGGCCGCGTGCATGCGCGCGATGGCCGTCTCGCGCGTGGCGGTGTGGCCGCGGGCGAGCCAGAACACCGCCGAGTGTGCCGCCAGGCGCGCCGCGGCGACGGCGATGTGCATGTTGGCGACCAGGTGCTGGGCGGCCTGGAACGAGGCGATCGGTCGCCCGAACTGGTGGCGCATCGTGGTGTATTCGACGGTGCGGTCGATCACGGCCTGCCCGACGCCGACCAGGTCGAGCGAGCCGAGCGCCACACCCGTGTTGGCCACTGCGCGCAGGTCCGCCGGGGTGACGGTGCCGAGTAGCGCGTCGGCGCCCACGGCGGCGCCGTCGAATCGGACGGCGAATGCGCGGTGGCCGCTGGCGATGTCGAGCGGTTCCACGCTGATGCCGGCCGTCCGTGGCCCGACGAGGAAGCCGAGCGTCTCGTCGCCCGCCGCGGCGGACACCACGATGACGTCGGCGACGTCGGCGTCGGCGACGTAGTCGGCGGTCCCGGTCAGCCGCCAGCCCGCCGTCGGCGCCCGCTCGGCGCGCAGGGAGGGCGCGACGATCGCGGCGTCGCGAGCGCTGGACAACGCCGTGGTGCCGCGCAGGCTTCCCCGCGCGAGCGGCGGCAGCCACGCGGCCCTGGCCTCCGGGGTGCCGAGCCGGTCGACCGCGAGGGCGGCGTGGATGCTGCTGTGCACGGTCGTCGGGCAGAGCGCGCGGCCCGCCTCGATGGCGAAGACCGCCATGTCGTCGAGGGATCCGCCGGAGCCGCCGTACTCCTCGGCGATCGCCAGCCCGAAGATCCCGGCGCCGGAGAGGGCCTTCCACAGGGTCGGGGTGTCGCGGTCGGCGCCGGGTTCGCGCAGCGCGCGGACCTGGCTGACCGGGTTCTCCGCACTGAGGAGCGCGCGGGCCATCGAGGCGAGCTCGCGCTGCTCGGCGGTGAGCACTGCCCTCATCGATCAGCGTCCATACGACGGCATCCCGTGGCCGCGCTGCGCGATGATGTCCCGCAGCACCTCGTTGGTGCCGCCGCCGAAACGCATCAGCGGGGCGGCTCGGTACAGGCGTTCGAATTTGCCTGCCAGCGGGGCGTTTTCGCTGCGATGCGCCAGCAGCCCGTCGGGGCCCAGCAGGTCGAGCGCCAAGTCGGCGATGCGCTGGCGCAGTTCGCTGGTGAAGATCTTCTCCACGCTCACCTCGACGGTGGGGATGACGCCGCTGTCGAGGATCGACGCCGCCTCGTAACCCATCAGGGTGGCCACCTCGACGTCGGCCTCGGCCTGCGCCAGCCGCCGGCGCAGCGCCGGGCTGTCCGCGGGCACGGATCCGTCGCGGCGCGGGCGTCGCGCGAGCTCCCGAAGCTCGTCGACCGAGCGGCGCAGGTCGCCCGAGTTGGTCAGGGCGCCCCGTTCGAGGTCTAGGGCGCCGGTGATGTAGGTCCAGCCGCGGTTGACCTCACCGATGAGGTTGGTGACGGGCACCCGCACCCGGTCGAAACGCACCTCGTTGGTGCGGTAGCCCGACCACGCGTAGAGCGGGCGGATCTCGACGCCGGGGGTGTCGATCGGGACGATGACGACCGAGATGCCCCGGTGCCGCGGGGCGGTGGGATCGGTGCGCACGCAAAGCCATTCGTGGGTCGCCCGCTGCGCGCCGCTGTTCCAGATCTTGGTGCCGTCGATCACCCAGTCGTCGCCGTCGCGGACGGCTCGGGTGCGCAGGGCGGCCAGATCGGTGCCGGCCTCCGGCTCCGAATATCCGACGGCGCAGATCATCTCGCCGCGGGCGATCCGTGGGAGCCAGTCCCGCTTGTTGCGCTCGGTGCCGTGCCGCATGATCATCGGCGCCACCGAGGTGACGGTCAGGTCGGGTCCCGGCACACCCCAGTACTCGAATTCGCTCATCAACAGGTGCAGGTGCACGGCCCCGAGGTCCAGCCCGCCGTATTCGCGCGGCCAGTTCAGGCCGAACCATCCCTTCGCGCCGATCTTGCGGCGGAACCGCGCGACCTCGCCGCCGGGGAATTCCAGGTCGTGGCGGGCGAGTTCGGCCCTCAGCTCCGGGGTGACGTTGTCGTGGAGGAACTCTCGGACCTCGGCCAGCCAGGCGCGCTGGCCGGCGTCGAGTTCGAAGTCCATTCCGGCCCCTCTATCGTGCCAGCCGTCTCGGTGAGCGCCGCCAGCGTAACGCCACGGCGGATGTCCGCTCGCCGTTTCGCCATGACGTTACGCTCGCGGTCGCGACCGCCGACCCTGACCCTCAGGCGATTTCGCCGGCTTCGGCCCGCCACGCGGCCAGCGCCGACCGGCTGGCGACGGTGTCGGGATGTTCGGCCCCGAGGAGCCGTGCGCGCGCCGCGAGCGCGTGATCCATCTCGTCGATCGCGCCGATCAGGTCGCCGAGCTGTCGGCGCCAGACCGCCACGTTGTGCCGGGCGCCGAGGGAGGTCGGATGGTCGGGGCCCAGGGCGCGCTGCTCGTCGGCGAACAACTCGAACCAGGTGACCGCCGCCGCGACGGGATCCACGTCGGGGTCGGGACAGCTTGCCCTCATGTGGCGGGCGGTCACGGTGTCGGGATGCTCGGCGCCCAACTCGGCGGCGAGCAGCGGGATGAGCCGGTCCAGGTCGTCGGCCGCGGTGGCCATGTCGCCGAGATGCTGCCGCCAGTTCGCGATGGCGAGGGCGAGGGCGAGGCTGTCGGGGTGGCGGGGGCCCAGCCGTGCCTCGCAGTCGGCCAGCAGTTCCCGCGCGACGGCGACGGCGGCAGCCAGGTCGCCGGCCTCGCGGTGCGCCGCCATGCGCTCGCGCAGCGCGCCGACGCCGGCGGTTTCCCCGCTTTCCGTGACATCCCCGCTTTCCGTGACCATGCCCCGATGAAAGGCCACTCTCCCGGCCGAAAGCAACTCACTCACGGCGCTCTAAACAGGCTCCCTGTAAACACGCTGTCAAACTCCCGTTAAACCGCACCGGGCCCGTCGCGATTGAGGGCCTGGGCTGGGACCATTGGCCAATCGGCTGGTCGCACGGTCAGACGCCCCGGCCCCAGGGAGGGAAAGATGCCCACCAACGAGACGCGCCTCCGCCAGGAATTGCGCGACTGTGCCATCGAACTGCGGCAGCTGGCCTACACACTGCCCAACGGTGTGGGCGAGCACGGGCTCCTGCAGTTGTCCGACCGCATGCGCGCCGCCGCGGAAGCGGCGGTCCGCAAGGGCGCCTAGCCGTTCCTATGGTGCCGACCCGCCGCGCCCGGCTTCGCCTTCGGCGGCGACCCCCATCGCGCGGCTACGCCGCGCTTGCGATCGCCGCGGCCGCGCTTGCGATCGCCCCTAGCCGCCTTTCAGACGGATCTTCCAGCGCACGAACCCGAGATAGCAAACGCTGAGCAGCACCAGCATGCCCATGTCGAACCACCACGCGCCGGCCGTGTGACGCCAGTGTGAGTCGTGCGGCGTCTGCGGGACCTTGTCCTGCAGGCTGAGCAAGTCGACGGTGGAGGCCGACGACGCGAAGCCCCACCTGGCCGGTGTCACCCAGGACATCTGGTCGAGCCCGGCTCTCGCGGTGACGGGGATCATCCCGCCGGAGAACACCAGTTGCGACATCACCGCCACGACGAGCAGCGGCATGATCTGCTCGTTGGACCGGGCGATGGAGGACAACAACAGACCGAGCATCGCCGAAGCGACCGTGGTCATGGCGACGTCGACGAATAGCTCCAGTTCGGGACTGCCGAGCGCCACGGCGCCCTGAGTCGGCCCGCCCTTGCCGTAGATCGCGATCACGCTAACGATCGCCGACTGGACGATCGCGAAGATCGTGTACACGCACACCTTCGCCAGCAGGTACGCCGTGGTGGACAGGCCCACCGCCTGCTCCCGCAGGAAGATGGCCCGCTCACCGATCAGGTCGCGGATGGTCAGTGCCGTGCCCATGAACACCGCACCGACATTGAGCAGCACCAGGATCTGTGCCGGCTCCGTCGGAGCGGCGCCCATCGGATTCGGCCTGCCGAAGCCAACATCTCCCGGCACGGACATCGACAGCGAGCCCATGATGAACGGAAGCAGCGCCAGGAAGATGAAGTAGCCCCGGTCGGAGACGATCAGCCGGACCTGGCGCCTGGCGATCGTCGAGAACTGCCGGAGCAGGCTCGTGTGCGAGGGGTCGCCGATGTCGGCGGGTTGCTCGGCCGGCGGCGGCGGCGGTGGCGGTCCCGTCCGCGCCAGGTAACGGGCCTTGGCCCCGTCGGGGTCCCCCGCGACGGAGCTGAAGATATCGGCCCAGTTCGTGGTGCCCATGGCCGGACCGATCTCGCTTGGCGGCCCGCAGAACGCGGTCTTACCGCCCGGGGCGAGGAGCAACACCTGGTCGCAGACATCGAGGTAGGTCAGCGAGTGGGTGACCACGAGCACCACACGGCCGGCGTCGGCCAGCTGGCGCAGCATCGTCATGACCTGCCGGTCGAGCGCCGGGTCGAGGCCGGACGTCGGCTCGTCGAGGATCAGCAGCGACGGCCCGGTCAGCAGCTCGAGGGCCACCGATGCGCGCTTGCGCTGACCACCCGACAACTTGTCGACGCGGGTCTCGAGGTGCTTGGTCATCTCGAGTTCCTCGAGCACCCGGGCCACCACCTGTTCGCGGTCCTCCTTGGTGGTGTCCGGCGGCAGCCGCAGTTCCGCGGCGTACATGAGGGCCTGCTTGACCGTCAGCTGCCCATGCACGACGTCGTCCTGCGGCACCATGCCGATCCTGCTGCGCAGGGACGCGTATTCGGCGTGCACGTTGTGGCCCTCGAAGGACACGGTGCCCTTCGTCGGGTGGGTGTAGCCGGCGACCAACCGCGCGAAGGTCGACTTCCCCGCGCCCGAGGGGCCGATCACCGCGGTCAGCGTGCCGGGCTGCGCGGTGAGCGAGATGTCGTCGAGCAGCGTCTTGTTGTTCTCGATCGTCCACGAGACGCCCCGGACGTCCAGGCCGCCGCCACGGGTGGAGGTGGCGCTCTCGTCGCGGCGGACCAGGGTGCCGCCAGCGAAGACGAGGTCGATGTTGCCGATCGTGACGACGTCGCCGTCTCGCAACACCGCGGTGTCGACCCGCGACCCGTTGACGAACGTGCCGTTGATGCTGCGGTTGTCGTGGATCTCGGTGCCGTGCGGCGTCGGGATCAGGGTGGCGTGGTGGCGGGACGCCAAGACCTCCGGGATGACGATGTCGTTGTCATTGGCCCGGCCGATCTTGATGGCGCCCGGCGTCGACTCCACCGCCGTTCGGCCCGGCCGGAGGATCTTCATCATCGAGGTCGCGATGTTCGACGAGTCACCGCCGAAGCGGCCGGTCTCCGGTTCGGCGACATGGGCCGGCGGCACGTTCGCCGGTGGGGCCCGGTAGATGTGGGGCGCCTGCTGCGGCCCACTGGGCTGGCCGAAGTTCTGTGCGCCGGTCGGTGGCCGCGGCTGCGGGCCGGAGGGCGGGCTGGGCAGCGGCCCGCTGGGCGGATGGCTCGCCTGGGGTCCGCTGGGCGGGTGCATCGGCTGCTGCGGCCCGGCAGGCGCCTGCTGCGGCGGGCGGAGCGACGCGGTCGACGGTTGCTGCGCCTGGCCTGGCCAATGCCCGGCCGTCGGCGGTTGGCCGTGCGGCACCTGTGCGCTGGGCCCGCTCGGCGCGTTGTAGATCGGGATCGACGTCGTCAGCGGGGGGCGCCCGGCCGAGCCCTGGTGGCGGCCAACCTCGAACGTCAGCGCGGGACCGTCGGGATTGCCGAGGTTCACCCGCATGCCGTCGTGGATGTCCACGACCGGCACCCGGCGGTTGTTCACGTACAGCCCGTTGAGGCTGCCGTTGTCTATGGCGATCCATCGGCCCTGGTCGAACCGCACGATGAGGTGCGTCCGGGAAATCAGGGGATGCGCGACGCGGACGTCGGCGCGAAGGTCACGCCCGATGACTACGTCGTTGCCTGGTGCGAACGTGCGCTCGGATCCCTCGTACCGCACGGTCAGCACAGGGGGGACTGGTCGGCTCATCAGAAGTAACTGTATCGGCAGCGGCGCCGCTTGGGGGCGATGCGCCCATGCCGGTTCTGCCTATGGCCGAAGCGCAGCAAGGGCGGGTCGACACGGAAGTGGCGCGCCCCGCGAAAAGCGTTGCGCGCCAATCTCTTCAGAGAGTCGCTAGCCGGCGGCGGCGGTGATCCCGTGCCAGGGGCTGGCGCCGACCGCGGTCACCCGCTTGACGAAGTCCCCGATGTAGTGGATCGCGCGGCGTCCCTCGGGCAGGATGTCGGCCGCCAGCGGGAAGTCGTGAATTTGTTTGGCCCACAGGTGCAGGTCGCAGCGAACGCCGGACTTCTCGAGCCGCTGCGCCATGAGTTCGGCGTCGGGGAGCAACAACTCGTCGGAACTGGCGTGGATGGTGACCGGCGGCAGGCCGGAGAGGTCGGCGTCGACGGGCGACACGACGCGGCCCGCCTCGCCCGGGAGGTGGACATTGCTGAGGTATCGGGCGAACATCGACAGCGCCCCGCGGGTGAACATGGAGCACTTGCGCGCGTTGCGGTGCTTGAGCTTGCGGACCGGGTCGGCGTCCGTGAACGGCGAAATGGTCGCGACGCCGGCCGGCCGGTCAAAGCGGTTCTTGATCGCGGCCAGCGTGGTCATGAACGCGAGGTAGCCGCCGGCCGAGTCGCCCGCGACGACGATCTCGTGGCCCTGGTAGCCGAGGTCCTGCAGCCAGCGCAGCCCATTGAGACCGTCCTCGATCGCGTCGGCGATCTGATGGTTGGGCAGCTTGCGGTATTCGACAGTGAGCACAGCGGCGTCCGCGGCCTTCGACAAGCGGACCACCAGTGAGCGGTGGGTGTTGAGGCCGCACGTCAAGAATGCCCCGCCGTGCAGGTAGAGGATCGCCCGCTTCGCCGACGCGCCGGGCGCGCGCACCCATTCGGCTGCGCAGCTGTCGAGCCGGACCGGCTCGATGTGCGCCGAGGAGCCGAACTTCGGGAACAGTCCGACGAGCCCGTCGATCTGCGCCAGGGGCCAGTGGAAGTTGGGCTGTAGAGCCCATGCACGAACCGCGTTCTTGACGATCAACCGGCTTGCCATCGACACGGCGAGAGACTGCGGGCTGTGGCGATGGTGGATTCTCCGCGTCATCGCCCGGCTGGGCAATAAGGGATGCGGGTATGGATCTGTCGTCGGCATTGGCATCAGCTCCTAAGTTCGGACCGAATACCCGCTCGACGGGTTGGAAAACGACGAGTAAATCCGTCGCGAATGTCGCCTTCGTCACGTTTCGCGGCGTAAATGCGGGGTACTGGCCGCGCAACCTGGCCGCGGGTCGATGGCCCAAGATGATGAGCATGGACACGAGCGCTGCCATGCTGCTGGTCGATCGGGTCGCGGTGGTGACGGGCGGCGGTGGGGGCATCGGCGCGGCCACGTCGCGAATGTTCGCCGAGCACGGTGCGCGGGTGGTGATCGCCGACATCGACGAGGAGCTGGCCCGGCGGACCGCCACCGAGATCACCGCCGCCGGCGGATCGGCCGTGGCGGAAGTCGCCGATGTCCGCGACCCCGACCGGGTCGACGGGCTGGCGCGGTCCGTGCTGGACCGCTTCGGGCGCGTCGACGTCCTGGTCAACAACGTCGGCCACTGGCTGCGCCACCCGGGCAACTTCGTGGACACGGATCCGCAACTGTGGGACGAGCTGTACCGGGTCAACCTGCACCATGTCTTCCTGGTGACCCACGCGTTTCTGCCGGCGATGATCGCCCGGCACTCCGGCGCGATCGTGAACGTCTCGTCGGTCGAGGGATTGCGCGGCTACCCCGAGGACCCGGTGTACGCCGCCTTCAAGGCGGCCGTCATTCACTTCACCCGCAGCCTGGCGGTCCAGGTGGGCAACGACGGCGTGCGGGTCAACGGCGTCGGTCCCGACGTCACCGAGTCGCTGCAGGTGCCCTATTCCCAATGGCTGTCCGCCGACGAGCAGGCCCAGTGGCCCCGCTGGGTGCCGGTGGGACGGATGGGGCTGCCCGAGGACCAGGCGCGGGTGATCCTCTTCCTGGCGTCCGACCTGTCGCGGTTCGTGACCGGCCACACCATCCCCACCGACGGCGGCACGGGCGCCGCGGGCGGGTGGTATCGATCGTCGCGCCGGCCCGGCCGGGACTGGACGAACCGGCCCGTCGCGCCCTGATCGGGGTCAGGCGAGGGCCAGCGCCTCGATCACCCGATTCATCACCGCGCCCGCGTCCCGACGAGCTTGGACGTGGTCGTCGGCCCTCGCGATGTACAGCGTGGCCTCGCGCATCGCACCGAGCACCGTCACGGCCGTCGCCTCGACCGGCTGGGGCGGGATGCGGCCGGACTCGATCGCGCCGGAGAGCAATTCGCGCACCAGGCCGAGGTTGTAGCGGTTGCCGATCTCGGTCCACCGCGCGGATCCCAGCACCGCGGGGGCGTCGACCAGCACGATCCGCTGCACCTCGGGATCGGAGCTGGCGTCGAGCCAGAACGCCGCACCCAGCCGCATGATCTCGACCGGGTCGGTTTGCCCGCTGGCCGCTATGGCTTCACCCATGCGGGTGGCCACCTCGGCCTCCACGCGCTCGAACACCGCCGCGAACAACTCTGTCTTGTCGGCGAAATGGTGATAGAGCGCGCCCCGCGTCACCCCGGCCGCGCGCACGACGGCCTCCAGCGCGACATCGGCGAAGCCGTGCTCGCCGAACAAGGGCCGCGCGGCGGCGATCAGCGCCTCGCGGGTGTCGGCCGCGCGTTCGGCCTGGGTGCGCCGAGGGGGCCGCATGGCACCTTGCCTTTCATACATACTGTATGTATCTTCATGCATACAGTATGTAGGTTAGTGACGAGCGGTTGGCAGCTCTTCCGGTGTCCATCATCGATCCCCCGGTGGCCGCCCAGCGCATCGACTCGCCAGCGCGCGCACATCGACCTTCGACGGGAAGGACACGGCAATGCCGACGACGGATCAACGCACCAGGGTGGACTTTCCCAGCGGCGGCAGCCACTGCGCCGCCTGGCACTATCCCGGCGAGAACGGCGCCTGCGTGATCATGGCCGCGGGGCTCGGCGTGATCAAGGAGCCCGGCACCGACCTGTTCGCCCGCCGCTTCCACCGGGCCGGCTACAGCGTGCTGGCCTTCGACTACCGAAACCTCGGCGAAAGCGGCGGCGCGCCAAGGCAGCTCGTGCGCATAAAGGACCAGCTGGACGACTGGGATGCCGCCATCGCGTTCGCCGCGTCGCTTCCAGGGGTCGCACCCGACAAGATCGCGATCTGGGGATTCTCGGTCTCGGGCGGCCACGTGCTCCGGATCGCCGCGCGCAACCCGGGCGTCGCCGCGGCGATCGCCCACTCCCCGCTGGTCGACGGGCTCGATGCGATGCGAAACGCTCTGCCGCACATCACCTTACCGGCGCTGGCCAAGCTCATGGCACGGGCGGCCGCCGACGCCGTGGGCGGTCTCTTTGCCCGCGACCCCCTGCTCGTGCCGCTCGCGGGCGAGCGCGGCGACGTCGCCGCGCTCACCACGCCCGACTCCCGCAACGGCACGGCGGCGCTCAACCCGCAGAATCGTTACCCGCACTGGGAACAGACGGTGGCCGCCTGCTCGGCGCTGCGGGTCGGCTTCTACCGGCCCGGCCGCGTCGCGTCACGGATCGGACGCCCCCTGCTGGTGGTCGCCTACGACGACGACGGGGTCGCGCCCCCGGGGCCGGCGAGGCGCGCCGCCGCGCGCGCGCCGCACGGCCGGCTCGCCCGCCTTCCCGGCGGGCACTACGCGGCCTTCCTGGGCGGTGAGGATGAGGCGGCGCGGGCCATGATCTCGTTCCTCGACGCCGCAATGGCGTTGCGCCACTGAGGGTTTGGCCGCTTCGCGGGTCAGCCGCCGGACAGGTTGGCCTGCTGCTCGGTCAACAAGCCCTGCTGCTCGGCCTGCTGCGCCTGCTGAAGGTCCAGTTGCTCTTGCTGCTCCGCCTGCTGCTCGGCCTGCTGCATCTGCTGCAGAGCGAGTTGTTGTTGCAGCTGAGCCTCGTCGTCGTCGCCGTCGGCGGCGAAGCCCGCGACATGACCCGCGTGGGCCCGGTCCGACGCGACGGCTGCCCCCTGAGCGATCGACAGCAGCAGAGCGATGGTCGCCGCGCCCGCAAGCGCCATGTGTCGCAGGCGGATTCGCGATCGCGGCGAAGGCTGTTGCCTGTCGGGTGCTTTGTTCATCCCCTATTTCTGCGCCGGGATCCTTGGAGCGGTGTGGAACGCGGTTATCGATCCGCTGTGAGAACGGCCCCCGCATCCGGCTGGTAGCGCGCGCCCTCGCCGATGATCGTCACCGGGATGCCGTTGAGGGCGCCGTTGCCGGACGGCTCGTCGAGAAATGTCGGCGGGGACAGGACGTTGGTGTTGGCGCCGGGCGAGCCGTTGGCGACCGACATGCGGGTGCCGGGCTTGCCGTGCCCCCAGCCGTGCGGCATCGACACGACGCCCGGTTTGATCGCGTCGGTGACCTCGACGGGCACCTTGATCTCCCCGGCCGCCGACTTCACCGTCACGACGTCGTCGTCTGCGACACCGCAGCGGGCGGCGTCGTCGGGATGGATCAACAGCGTGCACCGGTCCTTGCCCTTCATCAGCGCCGGCACGTTGTGCAGCCACGAGTTGTTCGACCGCAGGTGCCTGCGGCTCACCAGCACCAGCGGTTCGGGCGGCCGCTCGAGCCGGGCGGCCAGCCGCGGCAGGTCGTCGAGCAGGTACTGCGGCGCCAGTTGGATCTTCTTGCCCGGGGTTTCGAGGATGTCGGGCAACTGGGGCACCATCGGCCCGAAGTCGATGCCGTTCGGGTTGGCCTTGAGCAGGTCCAGCGTGAGGCCGCCCGGATTCTTGCCGTACTGGTCCCCGAAGGGACCGGTGCGCAGCGTGAGGTCGAGCATCCGTTCGGGGCCGCCCTTCAAACCGGTCTCGTCGTACAGCTTGCGGATCTCCGCCCCGTCGAGGCCCCGGGTGAACGCCAGGTAGTCGAAAAACCCGTCGTCGATCGCGGCGACGTCCACGTCCTCGGCGGGGGTGCCGGTGCACAGCCCGGTCAGCCGGATCAGGATCTCCCATTCGTGCGGCCGGTCTCCCGGGTCGAACACCGGGGCCGAGTAGTTCGCGATGCTGTGGATCGCGAAGAGCAGGATCAGGTCGTCGTGGTGCGGCTGCTCGAGCGGCGAGAGCCCGGGCAGGACCACGTCCGCGTGGCGCGTGGTCTCGTTGATCCACAGGTCCACCGAGATCATCGCTTCCAGCATGGGCAGGACCTCGTCGAGCTTGTCCCCGCCGGGTGTGGACAGCACGGGGTTTCCGGCGACCGTGATGAGCGCCTTGAGCTGTCCGTCGCCCGGGGTCGCGATCTCTTCGGCCATGCACGACACCGGCGCCTGGCCGAGCACCTCTTTCGCGCCGCGGACCCGGGTGTGCCACCGGCCGAATTCGGGCTTGCCGCCCTCCAGGCCGGGCAGCGGCTGGGTCGTGATCGACCAGGCTGCGGGCCGCGGGAACATGGCGCCGCCGGGTGTGTCGAAATGACCCGTCAGGATGTTGATCACGTCGACCAGCCAGCTGGCCAAACTGCCGAACTCCTGATTGCACAGGCCGATTCGGCCGTAGACGACCGACCTCTCGGTGCCGGCGAGTTCGCGGGCCAGGCGATGGATGCGCTCGGCGTCGATCCCGGTGACCGCGCTGACCCGGCTGGGCGGCCAGTCGGCGGCGATTCGGCGCATGGTCTCGACGCCGTCGACGTGGGGGCCGGGATTGATGAGGTCTTCGGAGAACAGGGTGTGCGCCACCGCCAGCAGCAGGGCGGCGTCGGTGCCCGGCACGATGGGAAGCCACTCGTCGGCGCTGGCCGCCGTCTGCGTGCGCACGGGGTCTATCACAATCACCTTGCCGCGCTTGCGGATTCCGTCGATCAGCCCCATGACGTCGGGCGCGGCCAGCAGCGATCCCTGCGAGGCGGCGGGGTTGGCGCCCATGATGACCATCAGGTCGGTGCGTTCGATGTCGGGCACGGGGAAGTTCCACCAGAGTCCATACATGAGGTGCGACGAGAGATTCTTCGGCCACTGGTCGACCGTCCCGGGCGAATACGTCACCGGCAGCCCGGACATGCCCATCAGCACACCGGCGTAGCGGGCCAGCGAGAAGGAATGCGCCAACGGGTTGCCGGTGTAGGCGCTGACCGCCCCGATGCCGTACTTCTCGATCACCGGTGCCAGCAGTTCGGTGCAGCGGCGGAACGCCGCGTCCCAGCTCACCTCGTGAAATTGGCCGTCGACCTTGATCAGCGGCCGGCGGACGCGGTCCGGGTCATCGTGCAGCGCCGCGAGTGAGACGCCCTTCGGGCAGAGGTGTCCGCGGCTCCACACGTCGTCGCGATTGCCGCGGATGCCGGTGACCTTTCCGCCCTCGACGTGAATCTCCAAGCCGCACATGGCTTCACACAGTGGGCAGGTGCGCACGTGCCTGCCGTCTTCGCCGGTCGTCACCCGCCCACTGTATTCCGCTACCGCTCGTATCGGAAGGGTCCGGCGGTCAGGATGCCCACGGCCCGATGCCGCCGACCTTGTCGATGCGGATGCGGGTGAGGTAGCCCGGCGGCGCGCCCTTCGGCGGGAACCCGGCGTCCGGGCCCAACAGGTGGTGGGCGAGTTGCTCGAGCAGTTCGGGCGCCCCGCCCTCGACGATGCGGGCGGTCCCGGTGATCGAGAGATAGGGCCGCATGCCTTGGGCGGCGTCGGCGGGCGACACGATCGTCACCGCCACGCGCGGGTCGTTGCGGACGTTGCGGACCTTCTTGTGCTCGGCGAGGTGCGCGGCGACGAGCTCGTCACCGTCGGGCGTCGACTGCAACGCGACCCACACCAGGCTGATCTGAGGGCTGCCGTCGGGGTTGAGGGTCACCAGGGTGGCGTCGGCGCCGCGGCCGATGAGCTCGCGGGCTGCGTCGTTGAGTTTCATGCGTGGGGTGACGCCGGGGGGCGGCGATTCATTCCCAAGCGGCACGACGAGGGGCCCGGTCACCGATGTGACCGGGCCCCTCGTCAAGAGTCTTGCGGCTAGTCCTGCTCCGCCTTCTGGCGAGCCTCGTTGGCGTCGGCCGCCTTTCGGGCCGCCTCGGCCTCGGCCTCCTTCTTGCCCGCCTCGCGCTGCGCGTCCGCCTTGTCCTGCTGGGCCTGGCCCTCGCGCAGGAGGTCGTTGCTGCCGGTGACCGCACCGACGACTTCCTTGACCTTGCCCTTTGCGCCCTCGACGATTCCCTCGACGGCTTCCTGGGGACCACTCTTGTCCGACATCAGTTCTCCTCGTGTGTCGTGCGTACTGGTCTCCCGTATTGCCAGCCGCCGCCGCGGCGAAACGGTGGTGAGGAGTAGCCTCCGCCACACCCAGCTGGCCCGATGGTCGCGACCCGCCTCGCCCGGCGTACGCCGCGCTCGCGATCGCGACTACCGAAGCGTCACCAGCTGATCGACCGAGTCCCTCGGCAGCTCGCCGTCGACGACCGCCGTAACCGTCATGTTCTTCAGCGTGATCGCCCCCTCGTGGTTGTCCAGGAAGGCGGTGTCGGCCGCGTCGCGGCCGGTGGCGATGCGCACCATGGACTGCCGGGGCGCCAGGCAGGTCGCGTCGACGACGCGCCATCCGCCGTCCACGAACGCCTCGGCCACCGCATGGAAATCCATCGGCTGACAGCCGGGCGCGTACACCGAGACCAGCCTGGCCGGGACGTTCAGGGCGCGCAGCAGCGCGATCACCAGGTGGGCGTAGTCGCGGCACACACCGGAGCCGGCCAGCAACGTGTCGGTAGCGCCGTCGATCGGATCGCTGGATCCCGGAACGTAATCGAGCCGCGTGCCCACCCACGACGACACCTTCTCGAGAAGCGCCCTCGACGTGCCGTACTCGCGGAACTCGGTGGCCGCGAAGCCGAAGAACTTGTCCGCCTCGGCGTAGCGGCTCGGCCGCAGGTACGTCATCACGTCGATGTCGGTCACCGGAGGTGGGTCCGCCTCACCCGCCACCGTGGCCGAGTAGGACACGGCCACCAGCCCCTCGTCGACCTTCAGGGTGTGGATCCGCGTCCCATGCTCCCCCGCGATCTCGCGCGGCTGGACCGTGTTGCCGTTCAAGGTGATCGACAGGGACTCGCTGACGTCGGCGCCGGGGTGGGCCGCGACGGCGATCTGGAAGTCGAGCGTCGTCGGCGCCGTCACCTCGACCTCGATCTCCGCCCCGACGCCGCGCTTGAAGTCCGCTGTGCTGATATCCGCCCCCTCATCCGTGCCGGAACTCCTTGGGGAGTCGCCTACCGTGTAATCCAACACGAGAAGTTGCCGACATGCAGGGTGAGCGCGGCGCTGATGGTGAGGAGGCGCGGCGGTGCAGATGTGGGAATTGGTGGCGCGCGAGCGGATTCGCGACACCTTGGCCCGCTACAACTGGTCCGGGGACGCCGGTCGACTCGAGGACCTCACGCAGACCTTCTGCCCCGACGGAGTTCTCGAGATACGCGGCATGGAACCGCTGCAGGGGCGGTCGGCGATCGCGACGTTCCTCGGCGGCGTCACGGCGACCGCCGCCGCCGGCGCGGGCGACAAAGCGATCGTTCGCCACAACGTCACCAACGTGCTGTTCGACGAACTGACCCCCGAGCGGGCCGAGGTCAGGTCGTACTTCACGGTGGTGACCAACCTGGGGCTCGACCACTGCGGCCGCTATCGCGACACCCTCGTTCCGATCGGCGATGGGTGGCTCATCGCGCGCCGGAAGGTGACGACGGACTGGGCGTCCGGGGATTCCGCGATGGCTCGGCGGCCCGCCGGCGGCTGATCCCCCCGGCAGGTTTGCCGCACCCCGCCCAACGGCTACTGCTCTAGGACACACCCAACAGACGACTACCGTGCCGGTCCGCCGGTCGGGCGAGGCTTTGTGTGGCCCCCGACCGCAATGACCAGTAGTCACGGTGCCGGAACACGGAACGAGTGAGATGGAACGGCTTAGCGGACTAGACGCGTTCTTCTTGTATCTGGAACGGCCGACGCAGCCCCTCAACGTTTGCTGCGTGCTGGAGCTGGATCCGGCCACGATGCCCGGAGGCTATACATTCGAAGGCTTCCGCGACGCGCTGCGGGCGCGGGTGGACGCCGTCCGCGAATTCCGTCTCAAGCTGGCCGACAACCAGCTCAACTTCGACCACCCCGTCTGGGTCGACGACGAACGGTTCGACCTGGCGCGGCACCTCCACCGCGTTGCCCTGCCGTCGCCCGGCGGTCCCCGCGAGTTAGCTGAGATCTGCGGGCACATCGCCGGCCTGGCGCTCGACCGCGATCGCCCGTTATGGGAGATGTGGGTGGTCGAAGGATTCGGCGGCGACGAGGCTTTGTCCGTCGTCCTCAAGGCCCATCACGCGGTGGTCGACGGGGTGGGCGGCGCCAACCTGTTGGCGCAGTTGTGCAGCACATCTCCGGACGCGCCACCCCCGGAACCCGCCGCCCGCGCCGCCAGGCCCGGTCCGCTGCAGATCGCGGCGTCGGGACTGATCGGTGCCGCGCTGCGGCCGTGGCGACTGGCCAGCGTGGTGCCGGCGACCGCGATCACCCTCGTGCAGACGGTGCTTCGCGCCCGCAGCGGCGGCCCCACGATGGCCGCCCCGTTCGTCGCGCCGCCGACGGCATTCACCGGGCCGTTCACCCGCCGCCGCAACGTCGCCCTCACCCATGTGGACCTCGGCGACGTCAAGACGGTCAAAGACGCCTTCGGGGTGACCGTCAACGACGTGGTGACGGCCCTGTGCGCGGGCGCGCTGCGGCAGTTCCTGCTGGACCGGGGCGAACTGCCAGCCACGCCGCTCGTGGCGAGCGTGCCGGTGTCGGTGCACTCCAAGTCGGGCCGGCCCGGACGCAACCAGACGACATGGATGCTGTGCCGCCTGGCAACGCACATCGACGATCCGTGCGAGCGGCTCACCCGCATCGCCGAGGGCAACGCGGCGGCCAAGGACCACGCCGGCGCGATGGGCCCCACCCTGTTGCACGACTGGACACAGGTGGCGGGTCAGACGATGTTCGGCGCCGCGATGAAGCTGCTGCCGCGAATCCCGTTGGGCGACATCCTCCCCCACAACCTGGTGCTGTCGAACGTCCCCGGTCCGCAGGAGCAGCTGTACTTCATGGGATGCCGGGTGGGCGGCATGTATCCGCTCGGGCCGATCATCGCGGGCGCGGGGCTCAACGTCACCGTCATGTCGCTCAACGGCCAACTGGGCGTCGGCCTCATCTCCTGCCCCGACCTCGTACCGGACCTGTGGGAGCTGGCGGACGCGTTCCCGGCGGCACTCAAGGAATTAATGGCCTGCTGCGATTCCGCGTAATGTGCATTATCGCAACGCCTTTCAGGCCGTCGGCGCCACCCCGATCGTCAGGACGTTGAGCCGGCACCCGTTCGGGCCGGCGCGCCAGCCGTGATCCACTCCGGTGATCACCGCGCTGTCGCCCGCCGTCAGCGTGTGTGCGCCGTCGTCGAGGATCAATTCGACCGAGCCCGCGAGCACCACGTCGAAGTCGATGGTGTCGGTGTGGTGCGGGGCGAATTCGGCGCCGGGCGGGTACTCGATCGCCGTCCACCGTAGGGCGCCCGGCGCCACGGCCAGGTCGAGGAAATCGGCCGCGCGGCCGTCGCCCGCCGCGATCGCGGGAATCGACGGGACCGCATGCAGGACCGAGAACAGGAGGCCGAGCCCGTCGGCGCCCTGCAGTTCCACGGCATCGTTTCGCACCGCACACGACCTCCCCGCCGCGTCGACGCCCGTCATGAGGATGCGGCTCTCGCCCGACATGCGTCAGGACTGTAGTCGACCGCTCGGTGGAACACCCCGCTCCCAGCCGCGTGGCGGCATGGCAGGGTGGGGAGCGTGACGGACGGAACTGAGCTGGTGGAGCAAGACCTGCGCGAAACCGAAACGGCCAAGGGCGCTTTGCGCTACTACGACTGCGGCCCGAGTTCCGGGCCGGTGCTGCTGTTCCTGCACGGCTCGGGTCCCGGGGTCTCCGGCTGGCGGAACTTCCGCGGATTACTGCCCACCTTCGCCGCGCACTACCGCTGCCTGGTCCTCGAATTCCCCGGCTTCGGGGTCAGTCCCGACTTCGGCGGCCACCCCATGGTCGACGCACAGGGCGCCGTGGCGCCCTTCCTCGACGCCCTCGGGGTCGAGAAGGTCCACATCATCGGCAACTCGATGGGCGGCGGCGTGGGCGTCAACTTCGCGATCCGCAACCCGCAGCGCGTCGGCCGGCTGGTCACCATCGGCGGAATCGGCACCAACGTCTTCAGTCCCAGCCCGAGTGAGGGCATCCGCCTGTTGCAGGAGTTCGTCGAGGACCCGACGCGCCAACGGCTCGTCGACTGGCTCAAGTCGATGGTGTACGACCAGGCTCTGATCACCGAGGAGTTGATCGAGGAACGCTGGGCGCTGGCCACCGATCCCGTTGCGCTGGCCGCCGCGCGCCGCATGTACGGGAAGGCGGCGTTCGCGGGCATGACGGCGGCGATGGCGGCCTCGGACCGGCCGATGCCGTGGGCCGTGATGCACAAGCTGGCCGCCCCGACGCTGCTGACCTGGGGGCGCGACGACCGCGTCAGCCCGCCCGACATGGCGCTGATCCCGATGCGCACCATCCCCAACGCCGAGCTGCACATCTTCCCCAACTCGGGGCACTGGGCGATGATCGAGGCCCGGGCGGCGTTCGAGAGCACCGTGCTGGCGTTCCTGTCCCGCTGACACCACGTCGATCTGGCGCCGTTGCTACCGGGCGCCCGCGAGGCCCTTGATCAACCACGCGTGCGCGTCGGGATTGCCGTCGAGCAGGCGACTCGTGCGGGTCGTGATCAGCCAGCGGCCGTCGATGCGCCGCAGCGCGAAATGGTGTGCGGTCGCGCGCCAGGCGCGGTACGCGTCGTTGTCGGCGTCGCGGACGAGCACGAGCGATTCGCACACCGCGACCGCCTCGTCCCCGGTGACGGTCACGACGCAGGGCCCGAGGAAGTGACAGCATCCCTTGGCCACCAGCTTCTGGTGGGCGGACGAGCTCACCATGGCGTGGATGGCGTCCCTGCCCTCCATGCGCCAGCCGTCGACGTCGTAGACGCCGTCGCTCGCCCAGAGCCGCGCGGTGGCATCGGCGTCCCCAGCGTCCACCGCCGGGCCGTAGGAAGCGATCAACTGCCTGATGTCGCGGTCGTCCTCGAGTCGGCGCAGTCGCGCCGCCACGTCGTCGAGATCGGTCATGCTGGTGCTCCTCATTCTCGCCTGCTTCAGGAAGGCCGCCTGGTCACTGCGGCGGCTTCGATGGGGTGATGAAGACCCCTTCGGCGGTGACCGTGGTTCCGCGACTGTCACCGAGATGACCCACCGCGAAGGTCTTGACGCCCTCGATGCGATCGACGTGCGCCTCGGCGCGCAGCGGGCCCAGGGGGGTGCTCCGCACATAGCGCAGGGTGAGCGTGCCGGTGTAGGCCGGGCAGCCGGGCTTGTGGGCGGTGGCTCCGAGGACGTGGTCGAGGATCAGAGCGCACACCCCGCCGTGAACATGACCGGGCGGCCCTTCGTAGGCGGCGCCGAGGGTGAAGTCCGTCCACACCGCGCCATCGCCGTCGCGGTGAATGACGAGCGGGGGCGCGATGGCGTTGCGGGCGCCGATCACGACGTTCCCCGAGGCCACCGGTTGTCCGTCGGCCGAATGCCGCACACCGAACGAACCCGGCATGAGCGCTTGGCTCAATACCTCTAAGGCCGTGTCGATGTGACTCTTGGCCGCCGCAATCCCTTCGGCCCCCACCTCGGTGCGGATGGTTACGTCGATGAGTCGGCGGACGGATGCGGCCAACTGGCTGTACATCCGTCCGTCTTCACCCGCGTTCTCAGTCACCTTCGATCTCATGTCGTCTTCTGGGTGAGGCCCGCGTCGACGACGAGCTGGGCGCCGGTGATGTAGCGGGCTTGGTCGGACGCCAGGAATACCACGGCGTTGGCGACATCCACAGGCTGCACCCAGGGCACCGGAAGAAGGTTGCGCGCCTGGAGCACCTCGGCGGCGTCGGCTGCCGTGGGGTTGTCAAGATCCGGGCGTAGGCGCCGGAACGTCTGGTCGTTGAGCACCATAGGGGTTGCGACCGCTCCCGGGTGAACGGTGTTCACCCGGATGCCGCGCGGCCCAAGCTCGTTGGCAAGGGTACGGGCCAAGCCGATCACGGCGTGCTTGGTCGCGGTGTAGTGCGCGGTATTGCGCGTCGCCCGAAGTCCGTTGGTGGAACTGATGATCACGATGCAACCGCCCTGATCGCCGATGTGTGGCACGGCCGCCCTGACGGTGTGCCAGACGCCGGTGAGGTTGATGTCGAGCGTGCGGTGCCAATCCTTCGGGTCGATCTCCCACGTGGGTGCGCCCGGGAGGTGGATTCCGGCGTTGGCGATGACGACGTCCAACCGGCCCAGCTCGGCGACGGCGCCATCGATGGCGGCGGTCAGCGACGCGAGGTCGCTGACGTCGGCCGCACCGGTCGCGCAGCGACGATCCCGTTCGCGGAGTTCGGTTGCGAGAGAGCATAATTCATCAGCGACCGCCGGAGCGTCGAGCGCGATCACATCGGCACCCTCGTCGGCGAATCGCTGACAGTGCACCCGCCCCGTGCCGCGGGCGGCGCCGGTCACCAGCGCCACCTTGCCGAGCAGTCCCGTCATCGCGGCATCTTAACCAGATCGAAGCCCTTGTACCCGGCCTCCGCGACTTCGGCGCAGATATCGTTGTAGGTCGCGAACCCCCCGACGAACAACATGAAGCCCCTCGGCTTTCCCGGCACGTTGGCGCCCATGTACCAGGAGTCGGCCTTGGTGAACAGGGTGGCGTCGGCGCGCCTCGCGCATTCGGCGACCCAGCCGTCCACGGCGTCGCCGGTCGCTTCGATCGCCGCGTAACCGTGGCCGTCCAGGTAGGCGATGGCGTCGGCTATCCAATTCACCTGCGCCTCGGCGTGCAGCACCATGTTGGCCAGCACGGCGGGCGCACCCGGGCCCGAGACCGGGAAGAGGTTCGGGAATCCGTCGACGCCCAGCCCAAGGTACGTCCGTGGACCGTGCGCCCAGGCGTCACGCAGGCTTGCGCCGTGGCGGCCGACGATGTCGATCCTGCCCAGTGCTCCCGTCATCGCGTCGAAACCCGTTGCCAGCACGAGCATGTCGACGTCGTAGTGCGCGGCGGCGGTGTTGATCCCGCCGGCGTCTACGGATTCGATCGGGTTCTCGCGGACGTTGATGAGCGATACGTTGGGGCGATTGAACGTCTGGAAGTAGTTGCTGTCGGTGCAGATTCGCTTGGTGCCGATCGGATGATCGGTGGGGATGAGCAGTTCGGCCAGCGCCGGGTCGTCGATGATTGCCCGGATTTTCTCCTCGTAGAACTTGCGTGCCTCTTCGTTGGCCGCCGGATCGGTCATCTGATCGGGGAAGGTCTTGGAGAACAACACGCCACCCAGCTGCCATCGCGTTTCGAAGGCCGCACGACGCTCCTCCGGGCTGAACTCCATGGTCGGCTTTGATGCGGTGACGTGCGGTGAGCCGCCCCCGCTGCGCCAGGACAGGCGGCGCCGGTGCGCGTAGCCGGCCTTGATGTCGTCGAGTTCCTGTGCGGTGAGCGGGTTGTTGCCCGCCGGCACGCTGTAGTTGGGCGTGCGCTGAAACACGTAGAGGTGCGCCGCCCGCTCGGCGATGACCGGAATCGATTGAATACCAGACGATCCGGTGCCGACGACCGCCACCCGCTTACCTGCGAAGTCGACGGGTTCATGCGGCCAGGCGGCGGTGTGGTAGACCTCGCCGGCGAACGAATCGAGTCCGGGGAAGTCCGGTGTCAGTGCGGCCGACAGTGGGCCGGTTGCCATCACACAGAAACGTGCGGATAGTGCGTGCCCGCTGTCGGTAGTGACCGTCCAGCGCAGCGTCGTTTCGTCGAGCACGGCCGACGTCACGCGTGTGTTGAAGTCGATGTCGCGGCGGAGGTCGAGTTTGTCGGCGACCCAGTTCAAGTATTGGAGGATCTCTGCCTGGGTGGCGTATTTCTCCGTCCAGTTCCACTCTTGCTGCAGTTCGTCGGAGAAGGAGTAGCAGTAGTCGACGCTTTCGACGTCGCAGCGCGCGCCCGGGTAGCGGTTGTAGTACCAGGTGCCGCCGAGTTCGGGCGCCGCCTCCAGCACCCGCACCGCCAGCCCCTGCTCGCGCAATCTGTGCAGTGCGTAGAGGCCGGCGAACCCGGCTCCGACGACGACCACGTCGAGGGACTGCTCGTGGGTTCTGCTCACGTGCACAGACGGTAGAGACGACCGCGCCGGCTGGTCAGCCGCCCTCCCGGTCACCGGACGCTCCGGTCGCGGCGGAATCGACGCTTTTGCGTCCGCTCATCGGGAAGGCCTTTGGGTCCGGCACGAACTGCGGTAGACCATTACTGAGCCCCCACACGTAAGGACACCAACATGAGCGAACGGGTACTCGACCGGGTAGTGGCGATGGCCGACCAGCTGCGCGACCAGGCCGCCGAAGCCGAACGGATCGGCCGCCTCACCGACGACACCGTCAAGCTCATGAAGGCGGCGGGGCTCATCCGGCTGCTGCAGACCAAGCAATACCAAGGGTTCGAGGTCCACCCCCGCGAGTTCGCCGAGACGACGATGGCCACCGCCGCGCTCGACCCGGCCGCCGGCTGGATCGTCGGCGTGGTGGGGGTGCACCCCTATCAGTTGGCTTACGCGGATCCCAGAGTCGCCGCCGAAATCTGGGCCGACGACGTCGACACGTGGATGGCCTCCCCCTACGCCCCCCAGGGCGTGGCCAAGCCGGTCGACGGCGGTTACATCTTCAACGGACGCTGGCAGTTCAGCTCGGGCACCGACCACTGCGACTGGATCATCCTGGGCGCGATGCTGGGCGACGACAAGGGCATTCCGCTCATGCCGCCGCAGATGCTGCACATGATCCTCCCGCGCAAGGACTACGAGATCGTCGAGGACTCGTGGAACGTGGTGGGGCTGCGCGGAACAGGCTCCAAGGACGTCATCGTCAAGGACGCGTTCGTCCCGTCCTACCGGACGATGGATGCGACGAAGGTGATGGACGGCACCGCCCAGCGCGAGGCCGGAATGACCGAACCGCTGTACCTGATGCCGTGGTCGACCATGTTCCCGCTGGGCATCTCCGCGGCGACCATCGGCATCGCCGAAGGGGCCCTGGCCGCGCACCTCGACTACCAGCGCGAGCGCGTCGGCGCCACCGGAACCGCGATCAAGGACGACCCCTACGTCATGTTCGCCATCGGGGAGGCGGCCGCCGACATCAACGCCGCCCGCCAGGAGCTGCTGGCCAACGCAGACCGCATCTACGACATGGTCGCCGCCGGCAAGGAGGTGTCCTTCGCCGACCGCGCAGCCGGCCGGCGCACCCAGGTCCGCGCGGTGTGGCGCGCGGTGGCGGCGGTCGACGAGATCTTCGCCCGCTCGGGCGGCAACGCGGCCCGCATGGACAAGCCGCTGCAACGGTATTGGCGCGACGTGCATGTCGGCCAACTGCACGCCATCCACATGCCGGGCACGACGTATCACGCGTCGGCGTTGAGTTCGCTGGGCATCGATCCGCCCGAGGGTCCGCTGCGTGCCCTGATCTAGGAGTGGTGATGGGTGACCTGAAAAGCCTTGGCTACATCGCGATTTCGACCAGCGAAATCGAGCGCTGGCGGCACTTCGCGTTCGGCGTCCTCGGCTTCGCGGAAGGTAAGGGCCCCGACCCGTCGGCGATCTACCTGCGGATGGACGAGCGCGCCGCCCGGATCGTGGTCGTGCCCGGCGAGGTGGACAGGTTGCGCACCATAGGCTGGGAGGTACGCGACCACGCCGCGCTGCAACGGGTCATGGCGACCCTCGACGCGGCCGGCGTGGCGGTCAAGCAACTGTCGCCCGACGAGGCCGAGGCACGACGGGTCGAAGAGGTGATCGCCTTCGACGACCCGGCGGGCCATTCGCTCGAGGTGTTCCACGGCGCGGTCCTTGACCACAGCCCGGTGATCACCCCGTTCGGCGCGCGATTCGTCACCGGCGATCAAGGCCTGGGCCACGTCGTGCTGCCGGCCATCGACCCGGGCGGGCTCTTCGACTTCTATACCGAGGTGTTGGGTTTCCGCTCCCGCGGCGCGTTCCGGGTGCCGCTGCCGAAAGAATTCGGCCCCGTGCGCGTGCGATTCCTCGGCATCAACGAGCGCCACCACAGCCTGGCGATCTGCCCGGCCGGCCATTTGCGCGACCCCCGTGTCGTCCACATCATGGTGGAGGTCGACACCCTCGATGCCGTGGGCCAGGCGCTGGACCGGATCAACGCCGAGGGAATCCAGTTGTCGTCCACCCTCGGCCGGCACACCAACGACAAGATGGTGTCGTTCTACGTCCGCGCCCCCGGTGACTGGGACATCGAGTTCGGCACCGACGGCATGCGGGTCGACGAAACCTATTACACCGCAGAAGAAATCACCGCGGACAGCTACTGGGGCCACCAGTGGGTCGGTGAGATGCCCGCGGCCATGCGCCTGTGACGATCGACCGGGACGTCACGCCCGTCCAAGCCGCGTCGGTCGCCTCGTGGGACGACGAGGCCGACGTCGTCATCGCGGGCTACGGGGTGGCCGGCGCCGCCGCGGCGGTCGAAGCGGCCCGCTCCGGTGCCGACGTGCTCGTGTTGGAACGCACCGGATCCTGGGGCGGTGCCGCAGCGATGGCGGGCGGGTTCATTTACCTCGGCGGGGGCACTCCCCTGCAAAAGGCCTGCGGCTTCACCGATTCCGTCGACAACATGGCGGCGTTCCTCAATGTCGCGATGGGACCCGGTGCCGACCCCCAGCGGGTCGCCGACTACTGCGCGGGAAGCGTCGCACACTTCGACTGGCTCGTCGGCTGCGGAGTCCCGTTCAAAGCCGAGTTCTTTTCCGAACCGGGTTGGGAACCGATGGGCGACCAGGGCCTGATGTACAGCGGCGGCGAAAACGCCTACCCCTTCAACACCATCGCCTCCCCCGCCCCGCGCGGACACGTCCCGCAGATGTCGAACAAGAAGCAGGGCGAGGCCAGCGCCGGCTACATGCTGATGAAGCCGCTCGTGGAGACGGCCACCGCTGCCGGCGCGCGGGCGATCTACGACGTGCGGGTGCAGCGCCTGATCGTCGAAGCCGACGGCCGGGTGGTCGGGGTTCGCGGGCGCCGCTACGGCACCGAGATTTCAGTCCGGGCTCGGCGCGGGGTGGTCCTGGCCATGGGCAGCTTCGCCTACAACGACGCCATGGTGGCACGCTATGCCCCCCGGATCGCCGGCCGCCCGGCCGCATCCATCGAGCAGCACGACGGGCAGGCGATCCGGATGGCCCAGGCCCTCGGCGCCGACTTGGCGCACATGGACGCCACCGAGGTCGCGATCTTCATCGACCCGCAGCAGCTCGTGCGCGGCATCCTGGTGAACGGCCGCGGTCAGCGGTACGTCCCGGAGGACACCTACCCGGGCCGCATCGGGCAGCTCACGCTCTACCAGCAGGACAACGTCGCCTACCTGATCATCGACGACGACGCCCAGCAGGAGGCGATGGCGTCTTGGTCGCCGAAGTTCATGCGCCGGCCGGCGACCTGGGTGGCCGACACCGTCGCCGAGCTGGAACGTGACATGGGCCTGGCGGCCGGTTGCCTGCAGGCGACCGTGGCCGCCTAAAACGAAGCCGCCGCGCGCGGCGAGGATCCGCTGCTGCACAAGAAGCCCGAGTGGGTGAAGCCGATCGGATCACCGGTAGGCGCCGTCGACCTGCGGGAAAACACCGGCGGTTTCACGTTGGGCGGGCTGGCCACCACCCTGGATGCCGAGGTGCTGCACGTCAGCGGCGAGCCCATCCCCGGCCTCTTCGCGGCGGGCCGCTGCACCGCCGGCCTGGCCGCCTGGGGCTACGCCAGCGGCGTCTCGCTCGGTGACGGCAGCTTCTACGGCCGGCGCGCGGGCCGCTCCGCCGCCAACGGTTGAGCCCACCGCCCCCTCGTCTTCGCCCCAACAACACCGCCGCCAGACGCGGGTCCGTGATGCGTGACAACCGCCGCGCCGGTGTGCTAGGAATATATTCCTATTAGGAATATATCGGTCAGGCACACTTGGAGAATCGATGTCAGGTATCGCTGAACCCGCCACGCCCACGGCCGTCATCGACCGCATCTCGCTGGTTCTCGACGCGTTCGAGGGTCCGGGCCGGCTGACGCTGGCGCAGATCGTCCGGCGTACCGGCCTGCCCCGCTCGTCCGCGCATCGGATGCTCGAACGCCTGGTACAGCTGCGCTGGTTGCGCCGCAGCGGCCGTGACTACGAGCTGGGCATGCGCCTCGTCGAGCTCGGTTCTCTGGCGGTGCATCAGGACCGCCTGGTGCGGGCGGCCGGCCCGCTGCTCGGTCAATTGCACCGAGCCACCGGGCTTGTCGTGCACCTCGCGGTGCTGGACGGACCGGACGTCGTGTACCTGGACAAGATCGGCGACCAGAGGATTCCCACCCGGGTCGGCGGCCGCCAGCCCGCGCATTGCACCGCGGTCGGCAAGGCCATCCTCGCCTACCGCGACGAGAATGCCGAGCTGGATCTGCAGGTCCGCAAGACGAAATACTCGATCTCCACCGGCACCCAGTTGGCCGTCGAGCTGGCGAAGGTGCGCGCGCACGGCGTCGCCTTCGAGCGCGAGGAGTCGCTCCTCGGATTCGGTTGCGTCGCAGCGCCGATCGGGGGGCCGGGCGAGGCGGTGGCCGCGGTGTCGGTGTGCGGTCCGATGAACCGGATGATGTTCGACCAGCGATTGACCTCGCCGGTGCGGATGACCGCGATGGGCATCTGGCGCAACGTCGACGACGGCCCGCAATGTGTCGCGCCGACCCTGCAGCGGCTGCGCCCGTTGCGTCCGGCGCGGCCTTCCCTGCAATACGCCTGAGGCGGTTGGGATGGCCGATGGCCCCGTCTTCGTCATCGACAGGGTGGTGACGCGGCCGGGATGTGCGCGGCGGTTCGTCGACGCCTACCTTGTCGAGTACGCCCCGGGCGCACGCGAACGCGGCATGACGTTGCGCGATGTGTTGGTCAGCCCGCCCATCTGGTTCGACGACGAGGTCAACACCGTCACCATCACCTGGACGCTGCCGGACGTCCGGGCGTGGTGGGAGATGACCTGGAAGGGCAGACCGGACCCGGCACTGGCCCAGTGGTGGTCGCGGATCGGCGAACTCGTGCAGGAGCGGTCGCGTTCCTTCGCGGCGAGCGCCGGTGACGTCGACGATCTCTGCGATGTATAGCGTCACGAGGTTGCTCGACATCGTCGAGGACGATCGCGGCCGACTGCTCGACGAGCTGCGCACCGCCGCGACGGCCAGCGGAGCTCTGCGCTGGGTGGTGGCGCCGACGCTGCCGGGCGCGCGCAACGGCGGTGACGTCCTGGTGCACCTGCGGTTCGACACGCCTGCCCAATGGGACTGTGCGGCAACGACGTTCGATGCCGCTGTGGCCGACCCGGCGGTTACCCGCGTCAACGGCGCGAACTACGCGGGTCGGCCCGTCGGATCCGGCGGGCCGAGAGGCACGGTGTACCGGACGCTGTTGCTCCGCGTTGCACCCGAGACCGCGCCGGCCACCGTCGCCCGCTTCGAGCACGAACTGTCGTCGATGGCGCGCTTTGTCCCGTCCATCCGCGCCTGGCAACTGAGCCGGGTGTCCGAGGGCGTCGGCACCTGCGCCTGGACCCACGTGTTCGAGCAAGAGTTCTCCGACGTCGAGGGGCTGATGGGCCCGTATCTCATGCACCCGATCCACTGGGCCGTCGTGGACCGCTGGTTCGACCCGGAGTGTCCCGACGTCATCATCCGCGACCGCGTCTGCCACAGCTTCTGCGCCTGCCACGACCCGGTTCTCGACTGAGGACGAGAGTCGTGGACGCGGCGCCCTAAACCCCCGCGGCCCGGATATTCGGGTTCGCCGTCGGCGGTGGCGGCAACGGCGGCAACACCGCGGTTCCATCCAGGCTGTGCACAGGCAATTGCTGCGCCCACGGAAAGTGCAGGCTGAACGCGACGAGTCCGGTGCGCTCGGCGGCGGGCAGGTGACACATCGCCAGCACCGTTTCGGCGAGGTACTCCACCGGCTCGGTCGGGAAACCATTCGGAATGAGCGGGGACGCGCCAGGCGTGCGAACGGCCGTCGATGGGCCTACGCAGTTCACCGCGATGTTGGCATCGAGCAATTCCGCGGCGACGCCTTGGGTGAAGCGATGCAGCGCGGCCTTGCATGATGCGTAGATCACGTCGCCGGCGGTCTTGTTGTAGTCGCGGTAGGGCCGCACCGGGGCGACGCCGGTCACCGAGCCGATGTTGACGATCCAGCCCGCTCCCTGCTTGCGCATCTGCGCCCCGGCCGCTTTCGTCAAGACGAACGGCGTGCGCAGGTAGTGCTCCACCGTGCGATCGAACGTCTCCAGGCTCATGTCCTCCACCACGGAGTAGTCCGCGAAACCCGCGTTGTTGACAAGGATGTCGATGCGGCCGGTGCGATCGAGCACCGCGTCGATCAGTCCGTCGCGCTGCGCGGCGTCTTCGAGATCGGCCGCGATGGCGAATGCCTTGCCGCCGGCGGCCTCGATCAACCCGACCGTCTCGCCGACGGTGCCGGGAAGCGTGCTGGCCGCGCCGGCGCGGACGGACGCCGACGCGGCGTGCGAGCGGGCCGTAACCGCCACGGTGGCGCCTTCCGCAGCCAACCGCCGGGCGATCGCGCGGCCGATGCCGCGGCTGCTGCCGGTGACCAAAGCCGTCCGCCCGGAGAGCAACTCGCTCATCGCAACTCGAAATCGGCCTCAACCGGTGCGCGGTGGTCACGCCATACGTCGAGCAATTTATATGGGAAGGCCGTCACGATCCGTCCGCCGCCCGAACGGTAGTAGGTGTGCGCGGAGGGGGTGTGGCACCACACCGTGCCCTGCATCGTCGCGTCGATGTGGGCCACGTAGTCGTCGTACGCCCGTTGTGTGACCTCGAGGACCGAGGCCTTCCGCAGTGCCATCAGCTGCAGGCATTCCATGACGTAATGCACCATCACCTCGACGCCGAAATTGTGGCCCGCGCCGTGCCCCGGGCTGTAATTGGGCGCCGACGATATGAACAGGTTGGGGAACCCGGGGACGGTCCCACCGCGATAGGCCCGCGGTCGGTTCCCCCACTCGTCGGCCAGCTTCTTGCCGCCTCGCCCCCGAATGTCCATGGTGGCAAGGAAATCCAGATGGTAACCGGTGGCGTAGATGATGACGTCCAGGTCGATCTGCCGGCCGCCGGATGTCACGATGCCCGCGGCGTTGACTCGGGCCGGCTCACTCGCTTCGACGTCGACGTGCTCGCGGGCCAGCGCCGCATAGTATCCGCCGGGATCACGGATGATCCGCTTGCCGTACGGCGCGAAGTCCGGCGTCACCTTCCGCGCCAGTTCGCTGCCGGCGCCGAAGACGTCGTCGATGTACTTCAGGCACATCTGCAGCAGCGCGTCGTTGGCCGGCGATATCGACAGATGGTCACGCGCCCATTCGGCGTCGTAGAGGATCACGGGATAGTTGTTGTCGGCGGTTCCCCAGTAGGATTTGAGCCGGATCCAATTGGCGTAGAACGGTAACCGGGTTCCCAGCCATCGCTGGTAGTCGGGCACATCATCGGTCAGCCGCCGCCGCGGCGCCACCCAGTGTGGCTGACGCTGGAACACCGTCAGGTGCGAAACCTGGTCGACGCACGCGTCGACGATCTGCACCGCTGTGCACCCCGCACCGATGATGGCAACCCGCTTGCCGGTCAGATCCAGCCCGGGATCCCATTGCGCCGAATGGATTTCGATTCCAGCGAATGTCCCTCGCCCCGGCAGGTCCGGCCAGCGTGGCCGGTTGAGGTAGCCCGCGGCGGGGATCACCACGTTGGCGTAGCTGATCTCACGGGCACCGCCGGGGCCCCGCGAACGGATCACCCACTGATGACGCTCGTCGTCCCACCACAGGGCCTCGACCTCAGTACCGAACCGGGTGCGTTGCCGCAGTTCGTATTTGTCGGCCACCGACACGAGGTAGGACTGATACTCCGGCCCCATCGGGTAATAACTTGACCAGTCGCCGTTGATGTCGCGCGACAACGAGTAATACGCCGAGGGGGTGTCCACACCGATTCCGGGATAGGTGGTCGTGTACCAGGTTCCGCCGACCTCGTCGTTTCGGTCGAAGATCTCGTAGTCGACGCCGGCGGCGGCCAATTCCAACGCGGCGGTCAATCCCGCGATACCGGCGCCGATGATCGCCACCCGGAAGTCCTCGGGGAGCTTCGCGGTGCGAGGCAGTACCGGCTGCGGCGGCTGAAATCCGCCCTGCTCCAACAGCAGCGGGATGTACCCGGGGTCGATCGTTCCGCCGAGCGCGACCGGCGCGATGCGCCCGAACAGGTCCGGGTCGTCCGCGCGGACGGCGTGGAGTGACCGGGGTGTCTGCAACGCGCTCACCACCGCCTCGACGATGGCCGCCCTCGTCTCCGGATCGGTGGTGCCCGCCTGCTCCGGCGGGTCGGGCACGTGGGTGATCTTCGGCGAGTAGCGGTCGACCACCCCGGCGTCACCGGTGAGTTGCGCCAGCACCGCGACGAGCACGCCGGGGTCGGCCCGAACCAAGTTGGCCCGCAGTTCGTCCCGATCCGCGCCCATCCGGCCGGGGCGGTCGGCCCTCGCGGTCGCGCCTGTGCTCATGGCGCCGAGTATCGCCGCGGCCCAGCGCTATCGCGCAGCCCTTGTCTACTCAGCGGGACACCGGCGACAAGCTCTTGGAACGCGTGGGGTGCAAGATACGGTGATGGCGTTCTCGCGGCTGGTGCCCCCTACCCCGATCGACCCGTTGTCGACGCTGGGCCTTCGCGACGAGGTGCGGCAGTTCCTCGACGACCAGCGGGCGGCCGGGGCGTTCACCCCGTCGGTGGACGCCTGGCTGTCGGGATGGGACGAGAACTTCACCGCCGCGCTCGCGGCGCGGGGCTGGTTGGGAATGACGGTGCCCGCCGAGTATGGCGGCCACGGGCGTTCGTTCCTGGAGCGGTTCGCCGTCACCGAGGAACTGCTCGCCGCCGGCGCCCCCGTCGCCGCGCACTGGATCGCCGACCGGCAGATCGTGCCGTCGTTGCTGAAATACGGCACAGAGTCCCAAAAGCAGACTTTCCTGCCGCGGATCGTGCGCGGCGAGTGCTACTTCGCGATCGGCATGAGCGAACCGGAGTCCGGGTCCGACCTGGCCAGCGTGCGCACCAAGGCGCTGCGCGTCGACGATGGCTGGTCGCTGACCGGCACCAAGCTTTGGACGTCGGGCGCACACCTCGCGCACGCGTTCATCGTGCTCGCCCGCACAGCTCCACTGGATCCAGAACACCGGCATGCCGGATTGAGCCAATTCATCGTCGACCTGCGGGGGCCCGGCGTCGACGTGCGCCCGATCGTCTCGATGAACGGCGCCCACCACTTCAACGAGGTGATACTCGATGAGGTGTTCGTCCCCGACGACATGGTGTTCGGCGAGATCGGGGACGGCTGGCGCCAGGTGACTTCCGAGCTGAGCTTCGAGCGCAGCGGACCCGAGCGGTACCTGTCGACCTTCGTCCTGCTGGCCGCCTGCGCCGACCGGATGGCCGCGAATGCCATTCCCCGCAATGCGGATCTGGGAATGCTCGTCGCGCGTATCACCGGTCTGCACCACATGTCCACCGCGGTGGCCGGCGCGTTGGAACGGCGCGAACCGGCCGACGTCCCCGCCGCCCTGGTCAAGGTGCTCGGCACCATCGCCGAGGGGGACATTGCCGAGTTCGCCGACCTGCAGGACTCCCCCGATCGGATCTTCGAGGACTTGGTGCGTGCCGCCGTGGACCAGCGGCCGGGGTTCACCCTGCGCGGCGGCACCAACGAGGTGCTTCGCGGAGTCATCGCCCGCGGATTGGGGCTGCGGTGAGCGGCCGGCCGTCCGTCGACGAAGCCCTTTCCGACATGATGGGTGCCGTCTTTGCCGGTCACCGCGAAAAGCTCTCGGGCGCAACGATCGTCGATCGGCGCTCCGACCTGTGGCGGCAGCTCGCTGAGCTGGGTCTGCTGCGCCTCACCGGTGCGGTCGAGCACGGCGGCAGCGGGGCCGGGTGGTACGAGGCGGCCGAACTCCTGCAGGCGGCGGTGCGCAGCGGTGTCCGGATCCCGCTGGCGGAGCACGACTTGCTGGCCTGCTGGCTTCTGGAGGCCAGCGGGTCGGCCGTGGACGGCGCGGCGCGGACGGTCTGCGTGGTCGACACGCACGGCGTCGCGACGGACGTGCCGTGGGCGAGCACGGCCGAACGGGTGGTGGTCGTATGGCGCGCCGACGGGCAATATCACGTCGCCGACATCGCACCCGAAAGGCTCACCATCACCCCCGGCGTCAATGTGATCGGTGAACCGCGCGACACCGTGGCTGCGGAGCTCGCGGGCTTGGAGGGCACGCCCATCGGCCCGACCCTGTTGCGCCAGCTGCGGCTGAAGTCAGGGTTGGTGCGGGCGATCCAGGTGTGCGCCGCCCTGGACGAGACACTGCGACTCTGCATCGAGCACGTCACCTCACGAACCCAGTTCGGGCGCCCGCTGTCGAAATTCCAAGGGGTTCAGCACCTGGTCTCCGACGTTGCCGCCGAGGCCGCGCTCGCCAGGGCCGCAACCGAGGCGGCGTTGACGGCCGGCGTCACGACACAGTGGTCGAGCCCGACGCTGGAATTCCTCGTGGCGGCCGCGCGTTCGTGTGCGGGCCACGCGACATCCGTCGTGGTGAGGAACGCCCACCAAGTGCACGGCGCCATCGGCACCACCCGTGAGCACCGCCTGCATGAATTCACCCGGGCCGCGCTCGCGTGGCGATCGGAGTTCGGTTCGATGCGTCACTGGGACGACGTCGTCACCGACACCGCAATGCAGGCGAGCGCCGGGGGCCTGTGGGGCCTGATCACCGAGTGACACGGACGGTGTTCCACTGATCGGGCGGTCGCGGTGCCGCCGCGCCCACGGTGGGGTTTCATTCGATGCCATGAGCAACGAGATCTCCCTGCCCGAGCTGCAGGAGTTCATCGGCGGGTTCTGGTTTCACTACGACGAGGCGCATTACGACGAGCTGGCGGTGAGATACGCCGACGACGTGCGCTACGTGACCAGAAGCGATTCGGGCGCAAGCCCTTTCGAGGAACTGATGTCGCCCGAACTCATCGGCCGCGACGCGGTCATGGACTGGCTGTCCGAGCACCGCAAGCAGAGCCCGTACCCGCTGCGCCACCACGCCACCAACATCCACCGCACCGGCGTCGAGGGTGATGTCACCCGCGCGCGGTTCTACATCCTCGTCAACCAGATCGCCAACTTCGTGCCGTTCGCGGTGTCCAGCGGGGTCGTCAACGTCGGCGTCCGGCGCGGCGCGGATGGGCTGGAATTCACCGAGATGGACGTCGTCCTGGATGCGACGAACTCGGTCCTGCTGTCGGAGCTGACCGCCGACAGCGCCGCCGGTTCCTGACGTTGTGAGCGCGCAAGAACTCTTCTCCGGTGGGGTCGCCGTGATCACCGGGGCCGGCTCGGGCATCGGTGCGGGCCTCGCCCGGCACGCCAGCCGGCTGGACATGACGGTCGTGCTGGCGGACATCGACGCTTCCGCTGTCGGTGCGCTACGTGACGAAATCACCGCCACCGGTGGCACGGCGGTGGACATGGTGTGCGACGTACGCGATCCCGAGGCCGTCCACCAGCTCGCCGCGCGCACCTACAACGACATCGGCCCGGTGCGGTTGCTGGTCAACAACGCCGGCATCGAGCAGTTCGGCTTCCTGTGGGACACCCCGGTCGTCAACTGGCAACGCATCATCGACGTCAATGTGAGTGGCGTCTTCTATGGCGTGCGCGCCTTCCTGCCCGAGATGATCGCCCGCGACGAGCGGGCGTGGGTGTGGAACCTTTCGTCGGTCGGCGGTGTGGTGACAATGCCGCTGCAGACGCCCTACATCGTGAGCAAGCACGCGGTGCTCGCGATGACCGAATGCCTGTACGCCGAGGTCCGGTTGGCGGGTCACGACAACCACGTGCACGTGCAGGCCGTGCTGCCCGGACCGGTCGTATCCAAGATCTTCGAATCCGCGGGCGGGGTGGACCCCGCCGACGCCACCGATGCCGCCGCCGCCGAGTCACATCGCTCGGCGATGCTCGACATCAAAGCCATGGCGATGGACCCGTTGACGGCCGCGGAAACACTGTTCGAGCAAGCCGCCGAGGGCCGGTTCTATCTGCTCACGCACCCCGAGTCGATCGGTGCGGCGATGGCCGAGCGCGCGGAAGTGCTTGCCTCACAACGACCTCCCCTGCTGCGCAGCGAACGCCGGTTCGGTGCCGGCCGGCTCTGACATGGCGACACCCAGGCTCGATCCGGATGCCGCCGCCCGTATTGCTTCGTTCGGTGACATCCCCCCGATGCGGCAGCGCGGGCTCGCGTCCGTGCGCTCCGCCCTGGAGTCCGCGCCGCCCCCCGAGGCGATGCCCGAGATGGCCGCCGCCAGCCAGGTCGCCATACCCGGTCCCGCGGGTGACATCCCGGCGCGGCTCTACCGTCCCACCGCCGAGACCGGAGGGCCGGTGCTGGTGTTCTTCCACGGCGGCGGGCTCGTCATGGGGTCGAATCGCTCGTTCGAACCGTTGGCGCGTGAGCTGGCCGCGGCGTCGGCAGCCGTCGTCGTGGCCATCGAGTATCGGTTGGCGCCGGAGTCGCCGCCGCCGGCGCAGTTCGACGACGCCTACGCGGCCACGGAGTGGGTGTCGAGGCACGCCCGAGACATCGGCGTCGATGCCGAACGGCTCGTGGTGATCGGCGACAGCGCGGGCGGCTCGCTGGCGGCGGGCGTGGCGCTGGCCGCGCGCGACCGGGGCGGGCCGGCGATCTTCGCGCAGGTGCTGCTGTATCCCGGCCTCGACCGCGACATGTCGGTGCCGTCGATCGCCGAGTTGGGCGATGCGCCGATGCTCGCCCGCGACGACATCGAGTACCTGCACGGCCTTGTGGACGGCGAGGCGGGACCACCCCGCGACCCGTACCTCGTTCCGGCCTACGCGTCCGACCTTTCCGGTCTGCCGCCGGCGATCGTCGTCACCGCGGAGTGTGACCCGATCCGGGACTGGGGTGAGCGGTATGCGGAGCGGTTGCGCGACGCCGGTGTTCATGCGATTGCGACCCGCTATCCCGGGATGTGCCACGGCTTTCTGATGCGTGCGGATGCCACCGCCCGCGGTCGGCTGGCAATTGCCGAGATCGGCGCGCTGCTGCGGGCGAAGTTCGTCAGTCCGGTCCCGTTTTGACGTCCCGGTCACCGGACCGCCGGCCTGGGTTCCTCAACCGTCACCCGCACAATCGGACGACACGAACTGCAAAAGGAGACAGCTGATGCTCACCGACGAACGGCGGTTGGAGCTTTCGAACGTGCTGCGGCCCGCCGCACCCCCACGGCAGATCGACGACGTCTACACCGACGACCAACGCGAGCGCCTGCTCGACGTGGTGCGCACCCAGGGGCCGTGGCGGCTGATCATCGCGCAGCACTTCGCGTCACCCGACGAACTGATCGCGACAATGAGCGGCCTCTTTCCCGAGGGCTTCACGCCCTCGCTGGACCTGTTCCTCACGCCCACGTTCCGCGGCTACCTCGCCAACTACGGCGCGTTGCTCTACCCGCAGCTGCACGACTGCTTTTACAACGCGCACTTCCTCGAACTGGCCAAGGAGTACTGGAAAGCGGAGTACGCCAAGCCCCAGATGATGCTCTTCAACATCAACGGGCCGTGCGCCAACCGCGATCCGGGACACCTGGATTCACCGAGCTTTCGCGGGGTGCGCCACGAGAACGCGCCGACGTGGCTCACGAGCGTGATGGGCAAGTCGGGCCTGTTCAAGGATTACCTGATCAAGATGGCGCAGGTGATCACCTGGTTCTCACTCGACGCCGGCAGCGGGTTCACCTACTGGCCAGACGGACCGCTCAAGGCGCCCAAACGCGTGCTGCCCCCGATCAACAACCGCGGGGTGGTGGTGCAGAACGAGATGATGGTGCACCGGGGCGAGGCGAATGGGCCGTTGGATCAACAGATTCCGGCCGGCTTGTCCTTCGACACCGTCTTCACCGGCGATCCCGCCGATCGCGACCAATGGTTGCTCAAGAACGGCGACGAGGTGATCGCGCGCCATCACACCGACCAACTGCGATTCCTGGTGCACTGGTCGGCCGAGGTGTTCACCGACTACGACGAGCTGAAGAAGAACATGGAGGGATCCGACGACCTGACGATCGAGAAAGCCATCGAGATCATGGTCGACGACATCAACGCGAGGGGCATCAAGCTCGACATCCCGAGCGAACCGTTGCACGACTCGGCATTCATCAACGCGCTCAACGCCGCCTTCGACTTGGGTGGACCCACCGTCTACCCCGAGGAGGCACCGATCAGCGCATTCCAGCTGGCGTGACAGGTGCCGCGGCGCCGCCGGAGGCTCGCGCCAGAACATTTCGACGTCGGACGGGTCAGCGGTCGGCCTCGTCGACGATGGGCAAGTCGCCGCGTCGTACCGCTTCGATCACCGACTCACCCAGGGCCGAGCACATCAGAAACACCCCCCGACCGCCGGGGGTCGAAATCTTTCCCGCTTCCGCGCGCTCGGCACACTTGGCCGTCGCGTCGGCATTCCATTGCACGCTGGTCTGATTCCAGCTGCTCTTGCGCGCGAGCACTCGCGCCCCGCACCTGCGGCATGCCACCGGTCGCATCGGCATGTCATCGAGCCGATTATCTCCTGCCACAGAAGAATCCAGCGACATCAGACAGAGCCCGCGGCCTGTGCGGCCATGTTCTCCTCGACCTCTTTCATCCACGCCTCGTACGGCCGGGTGGTGTCGAGCTCGAATTCGAAACGGTCCACCATGTCGGGTTGCACGTCGGCGGCGTCGACGTAGAACTGCTGGTACCAGCGGCGCAGTTGGTAGACCGGTCCGTCCTCCTCGACGAGGAGCGGGTTGTCGATGCGCGCCTTGTGCCGCCAGATCTCCACGTCCTGCTCGAACCCGATCTTGACGAAGTCACCGAGACCGATCGCGGTCTTCAGGGCCTCGTCGCCGGGCAGCGAGTCCGACTTCTTGACGATGATGCCGTATTGCAGCACAAAGGAATTCGCGTCGATCGGATAGTGGCAGTTGATCAGGATCGTCTTGGCGTCGCCGTTTGTGTAGTGGTAGGTCAGGTCGTCGATCATGAAGGACGGACCGTAGTAGGAGGCCACCGACGTCGTGCCGAGCATCGTGGTTCCCTCGGGGCTACCGATGTCGGGGCGGCTGCCGCCGTTCATGTACTGCGTCGCCACGTGCCCTTCGAAGATGTTCTTGAAATACGTGGGCAGGGACCCGTGGATGTAGAAGAAGTGCGCCATGTCCACGACGTTGTCGATGATCTCGCGGCAGTTGCTGTTCACGACGGTGGTGTACCAATGCCAATCGGTCCACTCGTCGCTGGTGGCGCCGTCGATTCGCGGAATGGTGACCTCGGGCGGCGGGGGTTTGCGCTCGGGGTCATTCCACACGAACAGCATGCCGTCTTGCTCCAGGGTGGGCCAGGCCGCCGTGCGGGCCAACTTGGGTGTGCGCCTGCTGTACGGAACCTGCTTGCAGCGACCGTCGCCGCCCCAGCGCCAGTCGTGGAACGGGCAGGCGATCTCGTTGCCTTTGACCTCGCCGCGCGAAAGGTCACCGCCCATGTGTCGGCAGTAGCCGTCGAGCACGTTGATGCGGCCGTCCGCCCCGCGGAAGACGACGAGCTTCTGCCCGAAGGCGTTGACCGTGTGCGGCTTGCCGTCCCCGAACTCCCGGATCAGGCCCAGGCAGTGCCAGCCGCGGGCGAACCGCGCCGGCGCCGCCTGCGCTTCGATCTGCCGTACTTCGTCGACCTCGGACTGCGACGTCATGAGGATGATTAAACTCCGCGAGCACGGCCTGCGGGAGCGCCTTGTTCCACTGATCAGGACGGCTCTTCCGTTGCCCGGCGCGCCCGGCATACCGTTCTGGGCGTGACCCCCCAGAGCGCGACGATTCCGGCCGGGCTTCACGTGGCCGACACCACCGTCGATCTGCTGGTCGTCGGCTCCGGGACCGGCCTCGCAGCGGCGCTGGCCGCGTACGAACGCGGACTGTCGGTGCTCGTGGTGGAGAAGTCGCCCTACGTGGGCGGGTCGACCGCGCGCTCCGGCGGCGCCCTGTGGCTGCCGGCAAGCCCCGTGCTGCGCGAGGCCGGCGCCGGGGACACCGCCGAGCGCGCCGCCACCTATCTGGACTCGGTGGTCGCGGGCTCCGCGCCCCCGGAGCGATCGGCGGGTTTCGTCGAGCACGTCCCCGCGATGGTCGACATGCTGCGCCGAATGACTCCCCTGAGGCTGTTCTGGGCCCGCGACTATTCGGACTACCACCCGGAGGAGCCGGGCGGCAGCGCGGCGGGCCGCACCTGCGAGTGCCACCCGTTCGACACGTCGGTGCTCGGCCCGTACCGCACCCGGCTACGACCTGGCGTGCTGGAGGCCGGCGTCTCCATCCCGACGACGGGCGCCGACTACCGGTGGATGAATCTGGTTGCGCGAGTGCCACGCAAGGGCATTCCGACGTTTGGCAAACGGCTTGCGCAGGGGCTGGGCGGGAGGCTGATCGGTCGGCGCTACGCGGCGGGCGGCCAGGGCCTGATGGCCGGCTTGTTCGCCGGGGTGCTGCGCGCGGGGATCCCGGTGTGGACCGAAACGACCCTTCTGCACCTGTTGAGTAGTCCAGCCGACGGTGGGCGGGTGACCGGCGCGGTCCTCGACCACGACGGACGCGAAGTGACGGTCACGGCTCGCCGGGGGGTTGTCCTGGCGACGGGGGGATTCGACCACAGCATGAGCATGCGGCGGAAGTTCCAAACCGAGTCGCTGGGCGACAACCTCAGCCTCGGCGCCACGACCAACACCGGTGACGGAATCCGTGCGGGGCAGGAACTCGGTGCCGGTATCGCCTTGATGGACCAGGCATGGTGGTTCCCCGCCATCGCGCCGTTGCCGGGCAAGGCGCCGGCGGTGATGCTGGCCGAGCGATCGCTGCCGGGCTGCGTGATCGTCGATCAGCACGGCCACCGATTCGCCAACGAAGCCGGTGATTACATGTCGTTCGGTCAGCGACTGCTCGAGCTGGAGCGGTCGGGTGACCCCGTGGAAGCGATGTGGATCGTATTCGACCAGCGGTACCGCAATAGCTACGTCTTTGGCGCAGAACTGTTCCCGCGCATGCGCGTACCGCAGGCCTGGTACGACGCCGGCATTGCGGTGCGGGCGGACGACTTCGGCGAACTCGGTGACCGGATGGGAATTCCGGTGCCGGACTTCTGCGGAACCATGACGCGCTTCAACGAAAACGCTTCTGCCGGCGTGGATCCCGACTTTGGACGGGGCCGCAGCGCCTACGACCGATACTACGGGGACCCGACCGTCAAGCCGAATCCCAACCTGCGTCCCTTGGTCAACGGCCCCTTCTACGCCGTGAAAATGGTGCTCAGCGACCTCGGCACCTGCGGCGGGCTGAAGGCCGACGAGCGCGGGCGCGTACTGCGCGAGGACGGTGATGTGATCGCAGGGCTGTATGCGGTCGGCAATACCGCGGCGAACGCGTTCGGGACGACGTATCCCGGTGCGGGCGCGACGATCGCACAGGGATTGGTCTACGGCTACATCGCGGCTCAGGACGCCGCCGGCTAGTCCCCTTTTCGTTTGGCGTCGACCTGCTTCTCCACTTCGCGCCAATACCCGGGCATGGGGCGCGGTTGCCCGGCTGCCCCTTTGGCCGCCTTCTTCAAGATGGCGTCGGCCTCGTCGATGTCCTTCATGAGTTCGAGCGCGAACTCGCGCTCCGCGGCGTAGTACTTGGCCGCCCAACGAAGCGCGATCACCGAGTACGCCCAGGCGGGTTGAGCCTCGGCACCGTCCGCGTCCTCGACCGCTTTGCGATGCCTCGCTTCGGCGTAAGCCACGTGCTCCTGGAGCAACTCCTTGAGCCGGCCCGGGTTGCTGAGGTGTCCGAACGTAACCCGTAGCAGCACACTGTGTTTGAGCACCGGCGGGTCAACGGGCGCGTCATTGGTCCATTCGGTCACGGCGGCCATTCCGGCGGGCGTGATCTTGTACAGCCTGCGGCTGCGGGCGCCCTCATCATGCTCGACGCGTGAGGTGACCAGTCCCAGGCCCTCAAGCTTTTTCAGCTCGGTGTAGATCTGGCTGTACGACGGGCTCCAGTAGTAGAGGTCGACACTCCAGTCGATCCACTTCTTCAGGTCGTAGCCGGAAACCTCTTCTTCGTAGGACATCATGCCCAGCAGCGCCCAACTGGTGGCCGCCAACGGCGCCTTCGTCGGGTTTTCGCTCGACTCGCCCATTTCGCCAGGTTAGCAACAGAGGAAGGCGTGTCGTGCGTTGTAGACCACGGGGCGGGACGGCATTTTGTGGACGCGCGGCCATCGCCGACGGCGAAGGCCGGCGGATGGCCCCGTCGCACCCCTGCGGCGGGCTCAGTCGACGGCACCGCCTCCGGATACGGGCCGTTGCGTCACTCGCGCAGCGTGCGCCCCTCGGAATCGGGCACCTTGCCGGCGAGGATCATGATCCCGTCCACCAAGGGCCAGACGGACCCGATCCCGCAGGTGAGGACGGACACCGCGAGCTGGGCGATGGCGATGTTCGTGTAGCCGAGGTAGAACCGCCCGACGGCGAAGGTGGACAGGAAGATCTGCAGCAGCCCCGCCACCAGTTTGCTCTTGTCCGACAAGGGGTTGCCGTAGGCGTCGACGCCGTACTGCGCGCCGCCGTAAGGCGTTATGGGGTACGGCGCCTGCTGCGGCGCCCCGGAAAAGCCCGGACCCTCAGCCTGCCACTGGGTGCCATCCCAATACCTCTGCCCGGGACCGCCGTTGGGATCCGGGTACCAACCGGCCGCCGGAGCTGGATTTGTCATCTTTCTCCCTCTCTGTTGAAGGTGGGTGGTTTCGCCGAGCCGAAATGTGCTGCGCCGCAGCCCAGGTGATGCGGATAATCATGACACCGCCGAACCGCCATTGTCGCGTCCGGCGGCGTGCACATCCGAAATCATCGGTCCCCCAGCGCTTCGACGATGGCGGCGCGCGCCGCGCGGCCTTCCTTCGTCGGCGTGAGGGGATAGACGTGCACCAGGCCGGGCGCTTCGTGGAAATCGACGGCGACATTCGCGGCCGCGGCCTTCTCGGCGAGCAGCCGGGCGTCGGGGTTGAGGATGTCGCGGGTGCCGCTGAAGACGATGAGGGGTCCGAGCCCGGCCAGATCGGCGCGTAGGGGGCTCACCAGCGGGTTGGTCATCGGCAGGTCACCACACCAGCGCTGGGCGAACTCCCAGAGCGCGTCCCGCGTCAGCCACGGGTCCCGCACGGCGCCGATCGCGGGATTGTTGAGCGAGACGTCGAGCACCGGCGAGATCAGCACGGTACGCGGCAGGATCAGGCGGTGTTCGTCGCGCAGCAACAGCGCCGCGGACAGCGCGATCTGCCCTCCGGCGGAATCCCCGGCGAGGCAGACGTCGTGATCGGTCGACGCCTGCTGGGCCACCAGGTCCGCGACCGCCGGGACCACGTCGGCCGCCGTGGCGAACGGCACCAGCGGATAGATCGGGACGACCACCCGCGTCCGCGACTCGGCCGCGAGCTGAGCGGCCAGCCGCCAGTGCGGCACGGCGATCTCGTTGACCCAGGCGCCGCCGTGCAGGTAGACGACCGTGCGGTGCGCCGCCTGGGCGCCCTCGGCCGACAGCACGTACACCGGCCAGCCCGAACGGCGTTCCATGCTCACGGTGACGTCACGCCGCAATCGCGGCGGCGGTCCGAAGGGCTGGGGGTGCAACGCCCGCTGCTCGACATGGTCGCGGGCGCTCTGGGCGCTGCGGTACGTGCGCCCCCGCGTGAGGCGAAGAATCACCGGCAGGGCGCGACTCCCCCAGCTCTGCCTCATCCGAATTGCAATCGGCCACGCCGGTGGACCCACACCACCGCCGCGACGGTTCCGCCCAGCCACACCGCGGCGGCGATCGCAAGATGCACGAAACTCTTGGTGTCGCGCCCGAACACCGGCCAGATCATCTTGGGCACCTGCGTCCAGAGCACGCGATGCTCCACCCCGTTCATGGGGTCGGCGACGTAGTAGAGCGCGTAGGGCAGCGTCAGGGCCGCCAGCCACCCCGCCGTGCGGCGACGATCGTTGCGCTGCCGCCAGCGCCGGATCAGCGGCTCGGCACTCACCGGATGCAGCGCGGAGACGAGGTTGCCCACGCCCAGCCAGGAGACGATCGGCACCGCGACCGTCGGGACCGTGATGCCCAGGCGCGCGGGTGTTTCCAGGTACAGCGTCAGCACCATCGCCGCGGCGAGCGTCGGCAGCCCCACGATCGCGAGCAGGGCCAGGTTCTTGACCACGAGTATCCGCCAGAACGGCACGCCGTCGGCCAGCGCTTGCCGAACCCGGTAGTGGTCGGCGCCCAGGACGTTGGTGGTGGTGACGTCCGCGAGCACCCACGAAGAGAAGTACGTCCCCACCAGGACAACCCAGTCGTTGTGATGGGGGCCGAGTGGACGCAGCGGCTGCACGAGCAACCACGCCGCCGCGAAGACCACGTTGGCCACCACCCCCATCAACCAGGTGCGCGGCGGGGTGAACGCCCAGCGGATCTCCGCGCCGACCGCCGACCACAACGGCTGCCGAAAGTCCCGGGCGGCCCGCTTGGCCGCGGCGGGGCGGGGCGACGACGCCCGAACGGCCGCGCGCAACGCGGCGTGCACACGAGGGTTCATCGGCGTGTGAATCTGAACCATTTCTCGTGGCACGATACCTGTGCCAGCAAGGCATCTCGCCACCTTTGCGCAACTCCACCGCGTGTTGGGCGAAGGCAGCAGCCAGGGACGGAGCCATGAACCGCAAACGAGTCGTCATCGCCGGATTGGGGGACGTCGGCGTCTTGACCGCGATCCGTCTCTCGGGCCACGCCGACGTCGTCGGCATCTCCGCCAAGCCGGGGCTGGTGAGCGGCCAGGAGCTCGGCATTCGCCTTTCGCGCCCGCACGACTGGGCCCGCGACTACTGGATCCCCTTCGACCGGTTCCGACGGCTGGACGGGGTTCGGACCGTGCAGGGCACGCTGACGGACGTGGACCTGGCGGCCCGAACCGTGTGCGGGCGGCGCGACGACGGGGCACCGTTCGCCGAGGGGTATGACGCACTGGTGATCTCGACCGGGGTCAGCAACGGGTTCTGGCGCAGGCCGACGCTGCAGTCGGCGGCCGAGGTGGAGGCCGAGCTGCGCGCGGCGCACGACCGGTTGGCCAGCGCCCGGTCGGTGATTGTGGTGGGCGGCGGGGCGGCCGCGGTCAGCAGCGCCGTGAACATGGCGACCACCTGGCCGGACAAGCGGATCGACCTGTACTTCCCGGGCGACCGTGCGCTGGGCGAGTATCACGCCCGGATCTGGAACCGTGTCCACGGGCGGCTCGAGCGCCTGGGCGTCGGCGTCCATCCCGGCCACCGGGCCGTCGCGCCGGAAGGCTTCCTGGGTGACGAGGTCACCGGCGAACCGGTCTCCTGGTCCACCGGACAACCCCCGGCGCGTGCGGACGCCGTGCTGTGGGCGATCGGCCGCGTGCGTCCCAACACCGGGTGGCTGCCGCCCGAACTGCTCGACGAGCGCGGCTTCGTCCGCGTCACGCCGGAGCTGCGGGTGCCCGGGCACCGCGGCGTCTTCGCCGTCGGGGATATCGCGGCCACCGATCCCCTGCGCAGCTCCGCTCGTAATCGCGGGGATGCGCTCGTCGCCCGAAATGTGTTGGCGGAGTTTGCCGGTCGGCCGCTGCGTCGCTACCGGGCGCCGACCCGACGGTGGGGGTCGGTGCTGGGCTCTCAGCCCGATGGGCTGGAGGTGTTCTTGCCCACCGGTCACGCGTTCCGGTTTCCGTCGTGGGCGGTGGACCGGGTGGTGATGCCGTTGATCGTCCGGCGCGGCATGTACGGCGGGGTGCGGGCGAACAACCCGCTCGGTGACGTCCTCAGCCCTTGATCGACCCGGTTCTCTTCTCGTTGAACGTGGCGATGCACACCATGTCCCGGTCGCCGTGCTTCCAGGAATCCCGCGACGGCGGCATGACGGCCAGGTCGACGTTGGGGTCCTGCATCGCCGTGGACGAGTAGGACGACAGCGCGTCCCGGCACCGCTGCCGGTAGTCGTCGAAGACCGAGTCGGGCGGGAAGGACCCGTCGGGCATCGTCAACACGGCGACCACCTCGGCCGAGTGCTGGCGGTCGCAACTGGTGGTGTTGACCCAGGCGACCCGGTCGCCGCTGGGGGTGTCGGCGAAGCAGTCGCCGGCCTTGATGTTCTGCACGCTCACCGTGTGGTTCGGCGACAGCGCGGCGAACACGACGGCGACAGCGATGACGGCCACCCAGACGCCCGAGAGCACGAGTCCAGCAATCGCCATTCCGCGGCCGCGCTGGCCCCCGGGCTTGGTCCTGCCGAGGGCGATGATGCCGAAGATGACGCTGAGCAGGACGCCGCCGAGGATCCCGAGGACCAGTGACGCGATGGCGAACCCGCTGGTGGTCTGGTTCTGTGGCGGCTGGGTGTAGCCGGGCGGTGGATAGGGGGGTTGGTACGGAGCGGGCGGGTATCCGCCCTGGGGAGGTTGCGGTGGTTGCGGGGGCGGCATACCCGGGCCCGAAGGATACGACATGCCTCACTCTAAGGCCCGCGGTTGTTGCACGTCGCCTGAATTCGCATCACCGGTCGGCAACGGGAATGAGTCACCGGTGGATTGCAGGATCTTCACGGACCCGGCAACGGCGCAACGCACCGGGATTTGCGCGAATCACCCGGACGTGCAAACGAATTGACGGGCGAAGGATTCGTGCTATCCCAGCGGCGGCAGCTAATCGCCCATGCGCGTGTAGGTTTCGACGAAGTTCACACTCCACATGCAGGTCGGCTTGCCCGACGATTCGTCCAGGTGGTCGTGGCCGGTGAGCGAGGTGATGGGGTCCTGCGGGGGTTGGGGCAGGGCGTAGTTTCCGGTCGCCTTCGCGTAGACCAGTCCGCCGCATCCGGGGTCGTTGTCGTCGTGCTCCACGTGCAGCGTCCACCCGCCGGCGGCGAAGATCAGCGGGGTGTCAATGACTTTCGAGTGGAAGTAACTCATGCACCGCTCGCCGGTGCGCAGACAGTCGGTCGTGACGGCCTGGTCCCCCTGCTGCGGCGGAATCCCCTGCTCGAATTTCCGGGTGAGGTGGTAGCGGCCGTGCAGCGCCTCCGCGGGCGATCCCGCCCGAGGCGGGAGGCCGGCCGGGTCGGGCAGTGTGTTGACGTCGACGTCGCCGGTGCGGGTGACGGTCACCATTCGCTTTTCGTTGCAGGCGTTCGCGGACGCCCCGCGGTACTCGCCGGCTAGTCCGCCGTCGGGCCGCGGCTGCAGGGTCAACACCTGCCAGACTTCCGCGGGGGCGTCCCGGCATTTGTCCGAGCCGATGGTGACGGCCACCCATCGTCCGTCGACCTGGTCGAACACGGGGTTCGGCGCGAGCTTCAGTTCACCGGAGAGGCGTGATGCGGTGGCCACGCAGCCGGTGGGCCGGCATACCGACCGGATCGCGTAGGTGTCCGTGACCGGCGGCACCCCCTTGCCCGGGACGTCGTCGAGCGTGGTGCCCGGCCCGAAGTCGATGCGGTAGATCCCGGTGAGGGGCCCGGTGTTGGGCGCGGGGGCCACGCCGCTGGGCCCGGGGGCGGTGGTGTGCTTTGCGGTGGTCTCCGGATGTGGGTGCCCGCTCAGCGTGATACCGGCGAAGACGCCGCCGGCGACCACCAACAAGCCGACGCCGGCCAGGGCGCCAACCAGGACACGGCGGCGGCCCGGGCGGGTTGCGGCGAGCGCCGCGGTGGTGTCCGTATCCGCGACGTCGGAACCGGGGCCCAGGATCCGGGCCAAGTGGTCGGCGAACTCCCCGCAGCTCGTGAATCGGTCGGCCGGCTCCTTGGCCATCGCGGCGGCGAACACGGGGTCGAGCCCGGCCAGTTCGGGGCGGCGGGCGCCGATCGAGGGCACGGGGGCGCTGACGTGCTGACTGATCACCACGGCGGGATTGGGGTCGTCGTACGGGGGCGTGCCGGTCAACAGGGTGAAGGCGGTGCACGCCAACCCGTATTGATCGGCACGCCCGTCGACCGGGTCGCCGCGCAACTGTTCCGGCGCCACGTAGGCCACCGTGCCGACCGTCATGTTGGTCGCGGTCAACGCGGTGGCATCGTCGATGTGCCGCGCAAACCCGAAGTCGCTGAGGAAGATTCGCCGTTCCAGGTCATCGGGCCGGCCGAGGAGGATGTTGGCGGGCTTGACGTCGCGGTGCAGCAGGCCCCGGTGGTGGGCATAGTCCAACGCTTCGGCGACGGCGGTGACGATCGCCGCCACCTCATCGACAGGCATCCCCCGCGGGTGGTCGCTGAGCAGCCGTCCCGCGTCGGCGCCGGCCACGTAGTCCATCGAGATCCACAGGCGGCCATCGCATTCCCCGCGGTCGTGGATGCCGACGATGTGCGGGTGGGTCAGCCCGGCCGCGAGCTCCGCCTCGCGCAGGAATCGCGCCCGGAACTCCGCGTCGGCGGTGAGGTTCTCCGGCAGGACTTTGAGCGCGTCCTCGCGGGGAAGCCGCGGGTGGGATGCGAGATACACCTCTCCCATTCCGCCCGCCCCCAGCCTTCGCAGGATGGTGTATCCCGCGAAGACCTCACCGGCGTCGAGCGACATGGCCACGATGGTAGATCCTGGGCACCGGATGTACCCGCACTTTCGCAGGCGGGCGCTAATCGCCCGTGCGCGTGATGGTCTCGTCGAAATCGGAGTCGAGAGGGCACGGCGCGGCCTGCTGCTGATGCCCGTGCCCGGTGAGCCGCGGGATGGGATCGCCGGCGGGCTGCGGCAGCGGGTAGCGCCCGGTCATCTTCAGCCGGACGGGTTCGGCGTGTCCGACGCACCTGATGTCGACGTCGATGTCGGCGGTCCAGCTTCCGCCCCCGAACACCAGCGGTATGTCCCCGGACGGTTCGTGAAAGTAGCTCATGCAGCGGTCGCCGGTGCGCAGGCAGTCGGTGGTGACGGCCGCGCTCAGTTGCTGTTCCGGCTGGCCGTCGGCGAGCGCCCGGCTGACCCGGTAGTGGCCGTGCAGTCCCTGGGCCGACGACGTCAGCCGCGGCGGTTGGGTCGCCGGGTCGGGAACCCGTCCGGCGTCGACGTCACCCGTGCGGGTGAAGGTCACGGATCGCTTGTCGGCGCACACGTTCGCGGAACTCTCGGTGTATTCGCCGGCCAGGGTGCCGTCGGGCCGCGGTTGCAGCCGGAACACCTGCCAGAACTCGGCGTCTGTGTCGCGGCACTTGTCGGGGGCGACGGCCACGGCGAGCCAGCTCCCCCCAACCTGGTCGAACACCATCGCCGGCGCCGCGACCGGCTCGCCGCCCAGGCGCGCCGCCGTCGCCACGCAACCGCTGGCCCGGCACACCGACCGAAGGCCGTAGGTGCTCGTCTGCGCCGGGGGCGCCCCGGCATCCGGGACGTCGTCGACCGCGATCGTCGGGCCGAAATCGGTGCGGTAGGTGCCCGTGAGCGGCCCTACCGCCACCGTCTCGTGGGGGCGGCCGGTCCGTTCGACAACCGCGATGACGCCCGCGACGGCGAGCGCCGCGGTGGCGCCGATCGCGCCGAGCAGCACGGCCCGCCGCGTCCTCCGTCGGGCCGGGGCCGGCAGCGGCTCCGGGCGCGACGAGCGCGGGCCGCCGGCCGCGGTGAGGTGGCTGCGCAGTTCGGCCGCGAATTCGCCGCAGCTGCCGAACCGGTCGGACGGATCCTTGGCCAGCGCGGTCGCGAAGACGGGATCCAAGGCCGCCAACTCGGGGCGGTGCGCCGCGATGGAAGGCGGGGTGGCGCTGACGTGTTGGCCGATCACCACCGCGAGATTCGGGCCGCCGTAGGGCGGGACGCCGGCCAGGAGGTGAAAGGCCGTGCAGGCCAACGCGTATTGGTCGGCGCGCCCGTCGACAGCACCGGCCATCAGCTGCTCGGGCGCGGCGTAGGCGACGGTGCCCACCGCCATACTCGTGGCGGTGATCTCCGCGGTGTCGTCGATGCGCCGCGCGATCCCGAAGTCCGCCAGGAAAACCCGCGGCGCCTGCCCGTCGGGTTCGGCGAGCAGGATGTTGGCCGGCTTGACGTCGCGGTGCAGCAACCCACGGCGATGGGCGTGATCGAGCGCCGACGCGACCGCCGCGATGATCGCCATCGCGTCCTCGACCGGCATGCCGTGCGGGTATCGGTCGCGCAGCAGGCGGGCGACGTCGGTCCCCGCGACGTAATCCATCGAGATCCAGAACCGGCCTTCGCATTCGCCGCGGTCGTGGACGCCGACGATGTGGGGATGCGAGAGCTCGGCGGCCAACTCGGCCTCGCGCTCGAACCGCTCGCGATAGCGGGGGTCGGCCGTCACGTCGGCCGGCAGCACCTTGAGGGCATCTTGGCGCGGCAGGCGCGGATGCGTCGCCAGAAACACCTGGCCCATTCCCCCCGAGCCGAGCGCCCGCACGATGGTGTAACCGGCGAACACGTGACCGGCCTCGAGCGGCATGGGCACATGGTAGATGGACGGTCAGCGGCTGTTGACCAGCAACATGAGCCCGTAGTCCATGTGGATCTGCTGGTGGCAGTGCAGCAGCGACAGGCCGGGTTGGTCGGCGACGAAGTCGACCTCCATGGTCTGGTAACCGCCCAGCATCGCGACGTCCTTGCGCACGCCGGATGTCGGGGTGCCGGCGAACCGGGTGATCTCGAACGTGTGCCGGTGCAGGTGCATGGGGTGCAGGTCGTCGCTGGCGTTGCGGAAACGCAGCCGATAACGCTTGTCGCGCTGCAGGTCCACGACGGGCTGGTTGGCGTTCATCGAAAACGGCGTGCCGTTGATGGTCCAGAGGTTGAAGCCGTTGTCGGCGGCGTTGCGCTTTTCGATCAGCATCTCGATGGTGCGCTCGGGCGCCGGCGGCGGCGCGGGGGTGGGGAAGCGCTGCGAGGGCCGCAGGGGGCCGGCAGTGGAAACCTGTGTGGGCACCCACCGCCCGGGGGGGCGGGCGACGCCCGCGGGATCGCCGGGGGGGTGGCCGACCGGCGCCCCGCCGGGCAGGTGGGCGAACCGCTGGATCGGCAGCACGTCCTGGGCGCCCGCCGCGTGCAGGATGTCCTTGATCACCTTGCTGGAGT
>NZ_CACRUY010000007.1 GCF_902652685.1 Mycobacterium sp. Marseille-P9652 | reverse complement strand
GGGCGCCCGGGGGCCGGGGGGTCCCCCCCCGGGGGCCCCCCCCCCCCCGGGCCGGGGCTGCCCCGGGGGGGGGGGGGGGGGCGGGGGTACCCCGGGGGGCCCCGGGGGGGGGGGGGGCCCGGGCAGCGCGGGGGGGGGGTCGCGGGGCCCGCAACCCCATCACCCACCACAGCCGCAGACCCCCCCGCCGCAACAGAGCCAGAACCCGGCGCCGCAAACGCAGAACCCCGCCCCCGGCACGCAGCACGGCGGGCCACCACGGGAGGAGCCCTCGGCGCCGCAGAACGGTCCGGGTGCCTCGCCGGGCGCGCCCAGCAACGGACCCGGCGACCGCAACTATGGACCCGGCGACCGCGACAATGGGCCGGGCCCCCAGGGTCCGGGGAGCCAGACGAACGCGCCGGCTAACGGCCCGAGCGGGCCGCCGCCCAACCGGGAAGGGCGTCCGGACCTCAATCCGCCGAGCACCCAGCCCGTGCACCAGCCCTACGTCCCGCGCCGCGATGTGGTCACCGCCAGCACGCAGATAGGCGGCCCGGGCGGAGACATTCAATTCAACGTCGTGGGCCGCGGCGCGCCCCCGCCGCCGCGCGAGCGGGGCTTCGGCTGGAATGACGGGCCGCCTCCGCACCACGCGCCGCCCGGCTGGTACGGGCCCCCGCCCCCCGGTGGGTGGGACGGTCCGCCGCCTCCCGGTGGCTGGAATCGCCCGTGGTACGGGCCGCCGCGCGACGTGGCCCTGGCGAGGGCGGATTTCGGCCCGTTCAACTACAACACCTTCACCGTCCTGCCCGTCTTCAACTGGCAGTACGGAGGCTGGGGATACTGGTTCTTCGGAGTGTGGGTCCCGCTCTACTGAGTGTGTCCTGACTTTCGTTCGCCTTCTCGGAATGGCTCAACACGGTGTGCCGGGTGCTAGTCTTCGTCCGCGCCGACCGAGGAGCGGATGAGCCTTATGGAGCCACGATTCGTCAGAGTCGATCGGAACGGCGGCGTGGTGACCGTCGAGCTCGTTAACTCGAAGCCCCTCAACATCATCGGGTCCGGCGCCATCGCGGAACTCACGGAGGCGTTCGGGGCCGTCGGGCAAGACGACGAGGCCCGGGCCGTCGTGTTCCGGGGACAGGGTGACAGGGCGTTCATCGGCGGCGCGGACATCAACGAGATGGTCGCCCTGGACCGATCGAGCGCCGAAGCGTTCATCCGCCGGCTCGCCGGTCTGTGCGAGGCCATCCGCGAGTGCCCGGTCCCCGTCATCGCCCGGTTGGCGGGTTGGTGCCTGGGTGGCGGCCTGGAAGTCGCGATGTGCTGCGACCTGCGGATCGCCGAGTCGGGCGCCACCTTCGGTATGCCGGAGGTGGCCGTCGGAATCCCGTCGGTGATCCACGCGGCGTTGATGCCGGCGCTGATCGGCGCGTCGCACGCGGCGTGGCTGCTGATGACCGGCGAGACTATCGACGCCGCCACGGCGGCCACCTGGGGCCTCGTGCACGAGGTGGTCGCACCCGACGGTCTCGACGACCGAATCGCCGCGCTGGCAACCAGATTCACCACTTTCGGCCCGCACGCGGTCCGGCAGCAGAAGCGGCTGCTCAACAAGTGGTTCGACATGACGGTGCACGCGGCGGTCGAGGACAGCGTCGAACAGTTCGGGCTGGCGTTCCTGACCGGCGAACCGCAGGAGCACATGCAGGCCTTCCTCTCCCGGAAGAAAGACGGGAGATAGACGGCTGCAGTCTGGCTACGGATTCTCCGTGGTCACCGGGTTCGGGGTAGCCGGATTGGTCACACCCGGAAGTTGCCCCGGCCAAGGCGGCAGCTCGTGGTTCGGTTCGGATGCCGGCGCAACCTCGACCGGAACGCATTTCTTCGGGGTGAGCGCGTTCTTCCATGCGCCCGGCGGATTCGGCGGGGCCGAGAGCGAGCCATCGGGGCAGCGGAACGAACACGTCCCCTCCAGTACGCCCAGGGGAGTGATGACCGAGGCGCTGAAGAGCAGGATGTTGACGCCACCGACACCCTGCACCGCGCCGCCACCGTACTCGCAGTGCCAGCGGCTGCCGTTCTCCTCGGTGGGGAAGTCGCACCAGTAGTGATAGGCACCCATCTCCATGCCCGAGCCCCCCACCCCGGGATAGTCGCACAACCCGGGGCCGGGAACGTTTCCGCCGATATCCGCCTGTGCCGCGGGAACGCTGAGGCCTAGCCAGGCAGTGGCCGGGATACAGAGAGCAACCAGCCTTCTCATCGATTCACCCCTGTCGGGCCGCACAGTCCGGGCACGAGTCACCAGCCGCGGCGTCCGCTGATTCGCCGGGCAAGCTGCGGGCTCGTGCCCGTGTCGATCCTCACGATGGTGTATCGCCTCGATGTCGCGACGCGTTAGCCGGCGTCCTGACTCCGTCGCGGCCGCACCGTAGCCCGCGTGCGGTAGGCCGGGGCTTATCCGGAGGCCCGGTCGCCGGTCAGGTCCAGAGCGATGTCGACGAGCAGGTCCTCCTGGCCGCCGATCAGGCCGCGACGGCCGGCTTCCACCAGGAGCGAACGCGCGTCGACGTCGAACCGGTCGGCGGTCGCCTCGGCGTGCCGCAGGAAGCTGGAGTACACGCCGGCGTAGCCGAGCGTCAGGGTCTCCCGGTCGACGCGCACCGGGCGCTCCTGCAGGGGCCGCACCAGGTCGTCGGCGGCATCTTCGAGCGCGTTGAGGTCGCAGCCGTGTTTCCAGCCCATCCGGGTGGCCGCGGCGACGAAGACCTCCAGCGGCGCGTTGCCGGCGCCCGCGCCCATGCCCGTCAGCGAGGCATCGACACGGTGGCAGCCGTGCTCGACGGCGACGATCGAGTTGGCCACTCCGAGCGCCATGTTGTGGTGGGCGTGGATACCGACTTCGGTTGCTTCGTCCAAGCTTTCGCGGACGGCCTGCACGCGTTCGGCGACGTCACGCATGGTCATCGCGCCACCGGAGTCGACGACGTAGACGCACCCGGCCCCGTATCCCTCCATCAGGACGGCCTGTTCGGCGAGTTTCTGCGGCGCGGTCATGTGGCTCATCATCAGGAAACCGACGGTGTCCATGCCGAGGTCACGTGCCGCGGCGATGTGGTGCGCGGAGATATCGGCCTCCGTGCAGTGCGTCGCGACGCGCACCACACTCGCGCCCGCCCGGTGCGCGGCGGTGAGGTCTTTCACCGTCCCGACGCCCGGCAGCACGAGGGTCGCCACCTTGGCCCTCGTCACCGTCGCGGCCACGGCTTCGATCCACTCCAGGTCGGTGTGGGCGCCGAACCCGTAGACGCAGCTGGACCCGGAAAGCCCGTCGCCGTGGGCAACCTCGATCGAGTCGACGCCGCCGGCATCGAGCGCCCGGGCGATCGCGGTGACCTGCTCGAGCGTGTAGGAGTGCCGGACGGCGTGCATCCCGTCGCGCAGCGTCACGTCGCTGATGTAGAGCGGCTTGGTCATTTCCGTGCTCCCAGCGCCGTCATCGAGTGCGCGGCGATCCGTTCCGCGGTGGCCAGGGCGGCCGACGTCATGATGTCGAGGTTGCCCGCGTAGGCGGGCAGGTAGTGCGCGGCGCCCGTCACCTGCAGCATGACAGTGACCCGGGTGCCCATGAACTTCCCGGTCTCCGGGATGTGCAGCGGCCGGTCGGCGTCGAACGTCTCGAACTGAACGGGCTTGGTGAGCCGGTAGCCCGGCACATACGCGGTGACCCGCTCCACCATGGCGGCGATCGAGGCGTTCATGGCCTCGTGGTCGCAGTCGCCCTCGACCAGGCAGTAAACGGTGTTGCGCATGAGAATCGGCGGATCGGCCGGGTTGAGGATGATCACCGCCTTGCTTCGCTGCGCTCCGCCAACCACTTTCAGCGCGGTGGCGGTGGTCTCGGTCAACTCGTCGATGTTGGCGCGCGTGCCCGGGCCGGCCGACTTGGACGAGATCGAGGAGACGATCTCGGCGTATGACACCGGGGCGGCGTTGTTGACGGCGGCGACGATCGGCACGGTGGCCTGGCCCCCGCACGTCACCATGTTCAGGTTCGGCGCGTCGATGTGGTCATCCAGGTTCACCACCGGCACGCAGAAGGGTCCGACGGCCGCCGGCGTCAGGTCGAGGACGCGGACGTCATTGTCGCGCAGCATGTTCCAGTGCCCGACGTGGGCGCTGGCGCTGGTGGCGTCGAACACCAGCCGGATGTCGTCGAAGTGGGGCATCGCCAGCAGGCCCTCGATCCCCTCCGAAGACGTTGGGACGCCTAGGCGTTTCGCCCTGGCCAGCCCCTCGGACCCGGGGTCGATGCCGATCATCGCCGCCATTTCCAGCGGGCCATCGCTGCGGACAGCTTTGATCATCAGGTCGGTGCCGATGTTGCCCGACCCGATGATGGCGACCCGATATCGTTCGTCACTCACTGAACTGCTCCCTACTCGAAACTCACGCTGACGGAGCCGAGCCCGCTGACCGTCGCCGACGCCCGATCTCCCGCCCCGACGAACGGCGCCGTGGTGTACGAGCCGGACATGACGAACTCGCCGGCCTCGATGGTGGTGCCGTATTTCGCGACCGCGTTGGCCAGCCAGGCGACGGCCGCCGCGGGATGACCCAGCACGGCGGTGCCCGCGCCCGTGGCGACGGTCACGCCGTTGACGACGAGCGTCGCGGTCGTCTCGGGGAGCGCCGGCGCCCGGCCGATCGGCACCCACTCACCCAGCACCACCGCACCGGAGCTCGCGTTGTCGGCCACGGTGTCCGCCAACGTGATCCGCCAATCGGCGATCCGGCTGTCCACGATCTCCAACGCCGGGGCGACCGCTTCCGTGGCGGCCAGCACGTCGGCGATCGTCACTCCCGGCCCACGCAGAGGCGCGCGCATCAGGAATGCGACCTCCGGCTCGACGCGCGGCGCGCAGAACGCGGTGACCGGCACGGTCGCCGCGTCGGGCAGCACCATGCTGTCGAGGATGTAGCCGAAGTCCGGCTCGTCCACGCCGAGAAGCTCCTGCATGGGCGCGGAGGTGATGCCGATCTTGTGGCCGCGCAGCACACGACCCTCGGCGAGGTGGCGGGCCATGTTGGCGCGCTGCACCGAGTATGCCTGCGCGACCGTCATATTCGGATACATCTGCGTCAGCGGCTCGATCGGGACGCGGGTGCTCTGCGCGTCGTAAAGCAGTTGCGCCGCGTCGGTCAGCCGAGCGGTCTCCGTGGTCATGCCGGCCCCCCGGGTTCGAGCAGCTTGGCCGCTGCCTCGAAGACGACCCGGGCGTGCAGGTCCAACAGCCTGACCAGGTCGACGGAATCCCCGCCGACTTCCTTGGCGATGAACAGACCGTCGGCGCCGGCGATCGCGTAGGTCGTGAGCAGGCGCACACCCTCGTCGTCGAGCTTCGGCGCCACCTGCCGCACCATGGTTTCGAACCGGCGGAACGCGCGATCGCGGACCTCGAGGAACATCTCCCTGGCCCGTGGCTCGACGGGGCGACGCTCCAGGCTCAGCATGAGCCCGAGGCGGAGGAAGTCCGGCGCGTCGAGGAGCGCCTTCGCGACCCGCCCGCCGAGCTCCCTGACGAACTCGTGACCCGCCGTCACTTCGGGCAGGTCGAGCTCGGCCAGCCAGCGCTGAAAGCTTCGTTCGATGACCGCGGCGATCAGGTCGTCCTTGTCGGCGAAGTGCCAGTAGATAGAGGTCGGCGGCAGGCCGCTCTTCTTGCTGACAAGCGAGATGGTCGTGCCGTCATAACCGCGCTCGGTGGCGACTTCGGTTGCCGCGTCGAGGATCCGCTCGCGGGACTGTTCGCCGTTGGCACGTGTGCGCCGCTGGGGACGGGGTTCGGCGGCGCGGGGGGGCGCCGACTTTTTCTGTGCCACATTCCCTCCTCCGGGGTGTTGACGAGCTCGCTATCGAGAGCTTACTGTATGGATCACTACATTAACAACCTCTTCACCGAAAGTTCCCCTCATGGCAGACCAACCGATTTACGACGTAGCGATCGTCGGGTACGGGCCGGTCGGCGTCACCGCCGCCAACCTGCTCGGCCAGCTGGGCCTCAAGGTCGTCGTCGTCGAGCGCGATCCGAACATCTACACGCGCGCCAGGGCCATATCGACCGACGAAGAGGTCGTGCGGATCTGGCAGCAGGTCGGCCTGGCCGACCGCCTCAACGCCGACATGCAGCCCGGCAACGGCGCCAACTTCGTCGACGCCGACGGCGTGCCGTTCGTGCGGCTCTTGCCGGTGTCGCGCGGTAACGGCCACCCGCCGCAGCAGTTCATCTACCAACCGGCCCTGGAGAAGGTGTTGCGCGAGGGGGTGGACCGCTTCCCCAACGTCACGGTTTTGCTCGAGCACGAATGCCTGCGGGTGGTGCAGCGCGACGACCACGTCGAGTTGATGCTGGCCGATCTTCGCGTCGACGAATTCCGCCGGATCCGTGCCTCGTACGTCATCGCCGCGGACGGCGGATCGAGCTTCATCCGCGGCCAGCTGGGCATCGGTTTCAGCGGGCGCACCTACGGTGAGCGCTGGATCGTCATTGACACCAAGGTGCTCAAGGAGTGGCCCGGCCACGACCGGCTGCGGTTCCACTGCAACCCCGAGCGGCCGACCGTCGACTGCCCCACCCCGCTGGGCCACCACCGGTGGGAGTTCCCGGTGCGCGACGACGAGGACGAGAAGGACCTCCTCTCCGAGGAGGCGATCTGGAAGGTGCTGCGGCGTCAGGGGATCTCGCCCGACGACGTGAAGATCCTCGGGTTCGCCTGCTACAGCCACCACGTCCGATTCGCCGACCGGTGGCGCGTCGGCCGCGTCTTCCTGGCCGGCGACGCCGCACACGCGATGCCGCCGTGGATCGGCCAGGGCATGTGCGCCGGCGTCCGCGACGTGGCGAACCTGTGCTGGAAGCTGGGCGCGGTGCTCAACGGCTCCCTGCCCGAATCGGTGCTCGACACCTACCAGGCCGAGCGGCTGCCGCACGTCAAGGACGTGACCAACCGCGCGGTCAAGACGGGCAGGCTGATCATCCAGCGCGACCCGCGGCGCGCCGCCGTGCGAAACCACTTCTTCCGCACCGCGAGCAAGGTGCCCGGGTTCACGTCGTGGCTCCGCCAGCACCGCTGGCTGCCGGACGCGCGGTATCGCACCGGGCTGTTGGCGCACAACGGAAACGGCGCGGTCGGCTGCCTCATCCCGCAGCCGTGGGTCGTCGAGGAGAAGGGCGACGCCGTCCGCCTGGACGACGTCATCGGCGGCCGCTGGACCGTCCTGCACCTCGGTCCCGCCCCCGATTTGCGGGCCTGGCGTGAAGCGGGCGTTCCCGTGCTGAAAATCCTTGTGCCCGGCGCGGTTCCGAGCGCGGACAGCGTCGTGGACGCCGACGGCGTCCTGACGCGCTGGCTGGACAAGCGCGGCGCGTCGGTGGTGGCGGTGCGGCCCGACGGGTTCGTGTACGCGGCCGCCAAGGAAGACCAGCGGCTGCCGGCACCCCCGGCCGGGTTGAAGGTATAGGGGCGGAATCGATGACAAGCAACACCATGACCGAGCGCACCGTGCGCGTCAACGGGAAGGACATCTTCCTCGTCGACGCGGGAGAGGGTGCGCCGGTGGTCCTCCTGCACGGCGGCGGGCCGGGCGCGTCGGGCGTGTCGAACTTTTCGCGGAACATCGAGCCCCTGGCCGAGAACTTCCGGGTGATCGTCCCCGACATGCCCGGCTACGGCCGCTCGGCCAAGGGCGTCGACCGCAACGACCCGTTCGGCTACCTGGCCGAGCACATCCGCGGCATGCTCGACCAACTCGGCATCCAGCGCGCGCACCTCGTCGGCAACTCCTACGGCGGTGCCTGCGCGTTGCGCCTCGCCCTGGACACCCCGCATCGGGTCGACAAGCTGGTGCTGATGGGTCCGGGCGGAGTCGGGACGACGCGCGGGTTGCCCACCGCGGGCCTGAAGAGCCTGCTGTCGTACTACGGCGGCGACGGGCCCAGCCTGGACAAGCTGCGCACCTTCATCCGCACGTATCTGGTGTACGACGGCGAGGCCGTTCCCGAGGCCCTGATCGAGGCGCGCTACCAGTCGTCGATCGAGCCCGAGGTCGTCGCCAACCCGCCGTTGCAACGGCCCGCGGCGCTAGGCGCGCTGTGGCGGATGGATTTCACCCGCGACCGCCGGCTCAACCACCTGGCCACCCCGACGCTGGTCATCTGGGGGCGGGACGACAAGGTCAACAAGCCCAGCGGCGCGGCGATGCTGGGCGAGCGGATGCCCAACGCCGACGTGCTCATCACGGCGAACACGGGCCACTGGGTCCAGTGGGAACGCGCCGACTTCTTCAACGCCGTCACCACCGCGTTTCTGACGGCCTGACATATCGAAGGACAATCTCATGACCACTGACATCTTTGGCAACGTCCACCTGGGCTATGCCGTGATCGAAACCAACAAGTTCGCCGACTGGAAGCGCTTCGGCCGCGATGCGGTCGGCATGCATCTCGACGACATGCTGCCCGACACCATGCGGTTCCGCTTGGACGCCAACGAATGTCGCTTCCTCGTGCGCCGGGGGCCGGCCGAGGACGTCGTCGCCCTGGGCTGGCACCTAGACGACCACACCACCTTCGACGAGGTCTGCCGCCGAGTCGCCGACCACGGCGTGCCCCACACCGAGGGCTGCGACGACGACGCCAAACTCCGTGGCGTCGAACGCTTCCTACGGTTCCCCGGACCCAACGGGCTCACGCAGGAGGTGTACACCACCGCCCGCACCGCCCCGCTCGCGCTGGACATTCCGGGCAGTGGATTCGTCACGGGCGCAGGCGGATTGGGCCACGTGGCGATCGCCACGAAGAAGCCGCACCAGATGCGCGGCTACTACGACCACGTGTTCAACGCGCGCCTGTCGGACTACATTGACGAGACGATCAACGGCCTGAAGCTGAAGATCCGCTTCCTGCGCGTCAACGAACGTCACCATACGGTGGCGATCGCGTCGGTGAAGAAGTTGCCCGTCAACCCCATTCGCACGCGGGTGCAACACGTGAACGTCCAGGTGGCCACGCTCGACGACATGGTGACGTCGTATCAGCGCGTCAAGGAGCTGGGCTTCGAGATGGCGCTGTCGGTCGGTCAGCACACGAACGACAAGGAACTTTCGTACTACGCGATGACCCCGTCGGGATTCGAGTGGGAGGTCGGCTGGAACCCGATCGTCGTGGACGAGTCCGTCTGGAAGCCGACCACCCATCAGGGCATCAGCATCTGGGGCCACAAGCCGGAGGGGCAGACCGTGATCGACAAGCTCCAGGCGTTCGCGGTGGCCGCGCGGTCGGTGGCGCACCGCGAAGCCACCGTCCCGGCGCTCAGTCTCCCGCCGATCGCCGACGACTGACCCCGGTGTGGCGGATAATCTCGTCATGAGCGCCAATGCCGCCGCTTCGGTTCGCGACGCGCCCTCGCCCGCCGAGATCGCGGTCGTCCTGCGGCTGATCGAGCCCCTGCGCAAGCTGATCAACCCCAAGGTGTACGGGATCGACGAGGTCGCCGAGCGCGGCGCGCTGCTGGTCGGCAACCACACCGTCCTGGGGGCGCTCGACCTGCCGCTGCTGTGCGCGGAGCTGTGGGAGCGCGGACGCATCGTGCGGGGCCTTGGCGACCACGCCCTATTCAAGGTGCCGGGCTGGCGCGACATGCTCAAGCGCGTCGGCGTCGTCGAGGGCACGCGCGCGAACTGCGCCGAGTTGATGCGGCGGGGCGAGCTGATCCTGGTGTTCCCGGGCGGTGCCCGCGAGGTGGCCAAGCGCAAGGGTGAGCGCTACAAGCTCATGTGGAAGAACCGAATGGGGTTCGCCCGCTTGGCCATTCAGTACGGTTACCCGATCGTCCCGTTCGCGTCGGTCGGCGCCGACGATGCCGTGGACATCGTCGTCAACGCGGACAATCCTATACTGGCCCCGGAGCGGTTGTTCGTCGAGAAGGTGCTCGGCAGCCCGGACTCGTGGCCGATCTGGCGCGGCATCGGGCCGACGCCCATTCCACGCCTTGAACGCCAGTACTTCTGGTTCGGCCGGCCGATCTCCACCGCGTCGCTGAGCGGCTCGCAGGACGACGACCCCACGGTGCGCAAGGTGCGGGATTCCACGAAGGCCGCGATCGAGGAAGGCATTCGTTTCCTCCTCCAGGAGCGTGAACACGACAAGAGCCGCTCCCTGGTGGGTCGCCTGCTGGGCCCGGAGCGCCGCTGAGCTTTCAAGCGGCAATGAGCTTGAGCGGAAGCCGCTTGTAGCAGCGGATGATGTTGTTCACCCCCCATGCCGGCTCGCCGGCAAGCTCTATCCGGTCGACCTGTCGCAACAGCGCGCCGAGGATCGCCTGCATCTCGACGCGAGCCAAGCCCTGGCCGGCGCAGGCGTGCGTCCCATGGCCGAAGCTGAGCTGGCGGTTGGCGTCGCGCCGGATATCGAAGGTGTCCGGATCGGTCCACTCCCGTTCGTCGCGGTTGGCGGACGCGTAGATCACCAGCACCCTCGCCCCGGCGGGCACGTCGACACCCTCAATGGTGATGTCGCGGGCGGTTTTCCGGGAGAACGCCCGCAGCGGCGATTCGTACCGCAGCACCTCGTTGATCGCGCTGGAGACGAGCGTTGGTTCCGTCTTCAGGAGCTCCCACTGGTCGGGGTGCATTGCGAACAGGGCCAGCGCGCTGGCGATGCCGCTGATCGTGGTGTCCAGCGAGGGCGCCAGGTAGTCGATCAGCAGCGCCGAACATTCACTTTGCGTGATCTTTCCGGCGTCTTTCGCGATGAGGATGTCGTGCCCCATGCTGCCCTCCGACACCGACCGCCGGCGCACCACGCGCGTTGAGAAGCCTTTCATCTGCAGGCTGGCGGGCGCGGCCTTTGCCGCGATGTGATTGAGGGGGCCCAGCGCGTCGAATGTCGCGGCCCCCCAAGCCAACAAGCGGTCGCGGCCGTCCGACGGCCAGCCGAGGAGGTCCGGCACCACCGCCAGCGGCAGGGCCGTGGCGAGGTCGGCGACGCCGTCGACGTGTCCGTGTTCGACCGCGGCGGCGACCACCGCCTCGGCCTGCCCTTCGATGGCATCGCTCATCGAGCGCAGCGCCCGCGGCAACATCCGGTGGGCCAGCAGTTTGCGGCGCTGCTCGTGTTCCTCGCCATCGCTGTTGAGCGTCGTTCCCCGAGAGAGCCTGTTGACGATCGGGTTCAGCCCCACCCCGTGGCCCGACAGGAAGGTGGTGTCGTCGCGCAGCACCGCCTTACATTCGGCGTAACGCGGCAGCGCGAACACCCGCTGCCTGGGTAGCCAGACCATCGCACCCAACTGACGCAGCCGGGCGTAGTGGGGATAGGGGTCCAGAATGGCGTCGGTGGAGTAGAGGTTGCGTCGGTAGGTCGCGACGCCCGAACGCCGGCGCATAGGCACGGGCCTAGGCATCGGCGAGGCTGGGGGCGAACAGCGGAGCGTGGCGGGCGATGTCGGCCGCGTCCCGGCGCGCGTACATCACCGTCCCGTCGGGCCGCACCACAGCGGCGTTGGCGTGTCCCCGTCGCAGCCAGGCCGCCAGCTCGCCGCCGGGTTCGGCCGTGACGACGACGGCGCCCCGGCGGGCCAGCTCCTCGCGAGCCTGCCCGGATATTGGCGCAGCCGTGACGACGGCGAAGCGTCGCCCGACGACGTCGTCGAGCCGTTTCCCGTCGGCCAGCAGGGGATTCGGGCAAAGCCGGCCGGCGAGGCCGCGGCGATGATCCTTGATCACCAATGCGCAGGAATGCAGTGGCGGCGTGGTGCTGTCGATGATCTTGTCGCGCAGGCCCGGGACCAGATGGAGGCGCGGAACCACGAGGCGACGGAGGAGGTTGCCCGCGCGGCCGCCGGCCGTCATGGTCAGGCCCATCGCGAGGGCAAAGCGGATCATGTACGTCGCGTGGGGTTTACGTTCCTCCTCGTAACTGTCGAGCACGGTTTCCGGCAGCCAGCCGTTGACGACGCCGGCCAGCTTCCAGCCGAGATTCATGGCGTCGCGAAGTCCCGCGCACAGGCCCTGGCCGATGAACGGGGGAGTGAGGTGGGCGGCATCACCGAGCAGGAACATGTTCTCGCGGCGCCAATGGTCGGCGACCTGGGCGCGAAACGTGTACTGCGCAACCCGGACGAGCTGAAGTTGTTCGGGTTCAACCCTTTGCACCCAGGGTCGGATCAGCGGATACAGCGTCGCGAGCGTGTTGAAGTCCTCGGCGGTCTCCTCCGGCAGCAGCCGGAACTCCCACCGGTACCTGCTCGGCCCGACCCGCATGTAGGTTCCCGCCCGGTGCGGGTCGCAGACCTGGTGCACGAAGTCGCACTGGTCGAGGTCGGCGTCCGTGTTCACATCGACGACGAGCCAACGTTGTTCGAACCCCATGTCCTGCATGCAGGCGCCCACCGCCGTGCGCACCATGCTGTTGGCGCCGTCGCAGCCCAGCAGATAGCTCGTCTCGACGCGGTGCACGACGTCCCGGGCGCGGTCGACGAACGTCACCCGCACCCGGTCGGCGCCGACCTGCACGACCTCGGTCACCTCGCAGTCGCCGCGCAGCGCCGCGTGCGGGTAGTGCCCGAGATTCGACCGCAGCAGCGTTTCCAGCTCGGGCTGGTCGAACATGTTGGCCTGCGGGTAGCCGTTGGACGTCTCCGCGCGTTCTCGGTGAAACTGGGTCAGCACGTTCATTTTTGGGTCCCGCAGCTGCATGCCGCGCGCGGGCCGCGAGATGGCGTCGAACTGATCGCCAACCCCCAGCCGGCTCAGGATGCGGCGGACCTCGTCGTCGATGTGCACCGCGCGCGGTTGCGGGTATACGTTCGCCCAGCGATCCAAGACCAAGCAATCGACGCCGTACTGCGCGAGGATCGTCGCCGTCGTCACCCCGACCGGCCCGGCGCCCACGATCACCACCGGCACGTATTCGTGGACCTCGTTCACGAGTACCTCACCACATTGCGCTGCGTGCCCAGGTCGATCTTGCCGTCGTCGGTGGCCACGGTGGCCTCGACGACGTCGCCGTCGTGCAGGTACTTGGAGTTCTTGGCCTGGCCGGTGAAGAAGAGCTTCCACTTCACATCGTCCGGCAGCAGGCCCACCAGCTTCTGCACGGCCTTCGGCGGCGCCGACAGCGCCGTGCCGACCGGGGTGCCGGTCAGGACCAGGTCCCCGGCCGACAGCTGCTGGAATCGGGCCAGGGCGCCGAGCGCCTGCACCGGGCGGTAGATCATGTCTTTCTCGACCGTGCTGTCCTGCCGCGGTTCGCCGTTGACGCGCAGTTGCAGGCGCAGGTCGCCGAAGCGCCCCAGCTCGTCGGCGTCGAGCAGCACCAGCGCCGGTCCGACGGGCGTAAAGGTCGGGTACGACTTGGCTTCGTAGAACTGGGTTTTGGTGAGCTGCACGTCGCGCGCCGACACGTCATTGGTCACGACCAGCCCGCAGACGTAGTCGGACAGGTTCTCGGCGGTGACCTCGGTGCCCACCGGCAGGTCGCGGCCGATCACCAGGCCGATCTCCACCTCGTAGTCGAGCAGGCGCACATGCTCCGGCTTGACGATCCCCCCGGCCGGGCCGGTGATGGACCCCGACGCCTTGCGAAAGAACGTGAGCGGCACAGTCTTCGGGTTGCCGCCCGTGTCCTCGACGTGCGAGGCGAAGTTCGTCATCTGGGCGACGACGCGGCACGGCGTGGTCACGGGCGAGAACAGGTCAAGGCTGTCGACCGCCACAGTCTCGGTGCTCGCGGCCGCTCGCTCGATCGCGGCCCGGTCGGCCAGCAGTTGCGCCGTGGTGGCGGCGGCTGTGTCGATCTTGGCCACGGCGTCGGCCGTGCCGGCCCACCAGGCGTCAGAGGTGCGATAGATGGAAATGCTCATGACCGTGCCACTTTCAGGAGTCCGCGCAGGCGGGTGATGTCGAATTCGTTGTCGTCGTCGCGGACCGCGGTCAGCATCGACCGCAGTTCGCTGACTGCTTCCTTGCCCGGGGTGAGGCCGAGGAAATCCTTGGTCGCGGGCGGGCCCCACTGGGCCAGGCCGGACGCGGTGAACGGCGCCCACCCGGGTTCCAGCGTGTTGTCGAACATGTCGCCGTCGCTGAAGTGCTCCACCATGAACCCGTCGGGGTCGCGCCAATAGTCGAAGATCTGGCTGCCCTGGATGTGCCGGCCGATGCCCCACGAGCGCTGGTAGCCGCGCTCAAGCAGGTATTCGCCGCCGGCGGCGATCGCGTCGAGATCGCACACCTGGTACGCGGAGTGCACGTAGCGGTTCGACGGCCCCAGCGCCATGGCCAGCGTGTGGTGGTCGCTCGGCGTCGAACCGCGGTCACAGCGGATGAAGCTCATCGTCGGTCCACGGTCGCGCTGCCCGGCGTAGTACATGAAGTCGCTGACGATGAGACCGAAGTGGTCGAGATACCAGTTCAAAGTCTCGATGTATTTCGCGCTCTGCAGCACGACATGCCCGAGCCGCTGCACGCTTGCGGGTTCCCGAGGGGGCCGCTGCGTGGCGTTGGCGCGGCGCAGGTCGTGTCCGAAGTTGAAGACGTGGGGCTGTTGCGCGGCCAGCCCCGCCAACTCGTGCGTGCCGGCGACCACGCGCACCGGCGTACCGACGGGGTCGACCAGGTCGACCGCCCTGCCGCCGAGTGCCTCCGGCAGCGCCCGGACCTTTCTGCCGGTCGCGCCTGCGAGGCGGCCGAGGTCGGCCTCGTCCTGCGCGGCGAAGGCGATCCCCGAAAACCTGGAGCGGGCGCCTCGGCGGACCAGCAGGCACGGCGAGCCGGCGTCGGTGCCGCGCAGGTGCAACTCTTCGGCGGTGTGCAGGACGGTCGTGAAGCCGAACGCCCGGGCGAAGGCCTCCGCACGGCCGAGGTCCCGCTTCTCGAATTCGAGCCAGGCCAGGTCGCGGACCTTGATCAGTGGGTTCTTCGAGCGCCCGGGGTGTTCGCCGGGTCGGGCGCCGTCCTCGCTGTGCAGGTCCTTGTGTGCGTCGACGTGGGTTGTCACGGTCGCCTCCTCGATTGACTGACGATATCGTCACTTACGAGGGGCGCGTCAGTCAAGAGTTAATGACGAAATCTTCAAAACTGATGACGGCTTGCTAGCATCGGTTCATGACCAACCCGGACGCGCCGGCGGACAACCGGCTCGAGCGGCGGAAGATGCGCACGCGCGCGGCCCTCATCAGCGCCGCGCAGACCTTCATCGCGGCGGGCAAGTTCAACGTGCCCGTCCTCGAGATCACGCAGGCCGCCGACGTGGGGATGGGCTCGTTCTACAACCACTTCGACAGCAAGGACCAGTTGTTTCAGGCCGCCGTCAACGAGGTCCTCGATGGCCTCGGCGCGTTGCTCGACAAGCTCACGACCGAGGACGAGGACCCGGCGGAGACGTTCGCCCGGAGCTTTCGGCTCATCGGGCGACTGTTCAGGCGCCGCCCGGAGATGTCCCGGGTGCTGCTCAACAGCGGGCTGACGATGATCTCCGCCGACCGCGGCCTGGCGCCGCGGGCCCTGCGCGACATCCGCGTCGCCGCGCGCGCCGGCCGCTTCACCGTCGACGATCCCGCGCTCGCGTTGTCGTTGGCCGGTGGCGCCCTCATGGGGCTGGGTCAGTTGCTCGAGGACGAGCCCCGGCGAGACGACGCCGAGGCGGCCGACCGTGCCACCCGGGCCGTGCTCGTCATGTTCGGGTTGCCCGCCGACGAGGCCGCGGAGATCTGCAGCCGGCCGCTGCCCGACCTCGGGGACCTGATGGAGCCCGACTCGGCGGCCTGACGAAGCGGGTCACGCTTCGTCGAGCGCGGGGAAGAGCAATTCGGACACGAGAAGCTGGACCGCCGCGGCGACGGGGATCGCGACCAGCGCCCCGATCGCGCCGAGCAGCGCGGCCCCGATGAGGACGGCGAAAACGGTCACCCCGCCGGGCACCCGGACCGCCCGCCCGATGATCTTGGGGGTCAACAGGTAATCCTCGGCCAACCGGAAGGCGACGTAGAAGACCACCGTCGCGATGGCGACCGGGATCGAGACGGTCAGCGCGACCAGGGCGACGACGAAGCCGCCGACGGTCGACCCGTAGGGGAAGAGATCGATGATCGCGACGAACACCCCGAGCAGCACCGCATAGGGGACGTCGAGGAAAAAGCACCACGCGAACGTCGCCGCCCCGGCGATCACTGACGTCAGCACGTTGCCGAAGACATAGTCGCCGACCTTGGCCATCACCTCGTCGCCGATGAGGATCGCCCGCGGACGGCGCGATTTCGGCACCAGCCGGTACATGGTCGTCCGGATCCGGGGGAGGTCGCCGAGGAAGTAGACGGTGAGCACGGCCACCACGCCCACGTGTGAGAGCACCCCGATGACCGACTCGCCGGCCCGGAGAATCCCGCCCACCGCCGGCGTCCCGGAGCTGCGCAGGAAATCGGTGACCCGCTGCTGCACGTGGAATCGCTCGTTGAGCCGGCCCAGCAACGTGGAGTGGTTTTGCGCCTCCTGCATGAAGTGCGGGACCTGCTCGACGAATTGTCGCGCCTCCTGCACCAGCGGGGGGATGGCGGCCGCCACCGCACCGGCGAAGACCCCGAACACGAGCACGACGACCAGCGTCACCGCCGCCCAGCGCGGCACCTTGCGGTTCACCAGCCCCGACACCGCGGGCTCCAGTCCGAGCGCGAAGAACATCGCGGCCCCGATCAGAACCAGGACCGGGCCCGCCTCTCCCAGAACGCGCACCGCACCGTAGGTCACCGCCACTCCGGCCGAGGCCGTCAACCCCAGATAGAACGGCGAACGCCGGTCGAATGGTTCGCCGCGGACACCGAAAGGCCTTCCGTGCGAGCGCATTTCGGCCGCTGCGCGTTCTGCGTCGGCGATCTCGCCTTCTGCGTCGCGATGCGGGCGACCCACCCGGCGGTGATGACCGCGATCGGCAAGCTGTTGACCGCCGGGCTGGCGGTCGCTCTCGTCGTCCAACCTCCCGACTCCCTTCGTCAGCAGGGAACCAGCGGCGGTGTCGCCGCACCTCCATACAGTGACGCTTACCCGGCGGCCGCCGGGCCGGAATGATCGATACCGGGCTTCAGCGCTGGTCGTGCGCCGCCCGCTCCGAGTCGCTGACGGCCGACCGGACGGCGCGGCTGTGCAGCAGGAAGTCGTCCATGACCGCGGTCGTGATGCTGCGCGTCCGCAGCATCGGCGTGACCCACGCCGGTGCGTTCGTGGTGGCGGCGCGGCTCTCGATGCCGTCGAGCACCGCCTTGGCCGCGTCGGCAACCGGGATCGGCCGGGACAGGAAACCGGGCATCGCTTCGCGCATGGCGGTGACGTGCTGATCCGCGAAAGCGTTGGCCGTCAGGTCGGTGTCGATGAATCCGAGGTAGGCGATGCCCGCCGTGACCCCGTGCGGCGCCAGCTCGACGCGCAGCGCCCTGGCCAGTTGCTCGACGCCGGCCTTGCTCACGGCGTAGGACGCGGCGAGCACCCCGTTGAAGAACGCGAAGATGGACCCGATGAACACGATGTGCCCCTGGCGCTCGACGAGCGCCGGGACCGTGGCGCGCACGGTCTTCCACTGGCCGAGCAGGTTCACTTCGAGGGTGCGCTCGAATTCGGCGGGGTCGATGGCGGCGACCGTCTCCGAGGGCGGTGCGATGCCGGCGTTCGCGACCACCACGTCGATGCCCCCGAACCTCGCCACCGTGTCGTCGGCGGCGCGCTGCAGCGCGGCCGCGTCGGTGACGTCCGCCTCGAAAGCCGCGCTGCGCTCGCCCAATTCGTCGGCGAGCTGCTGCAACGGGGCCAGCCGGCGGCCGACCAGCGCGACGGCGGCCCCGCGCGCGTGCGCCTGGCGGGCGATTTCCGCGCCCAGGCCGCGGGCTGCGCCCGTGACGAACACGACGCGGCCGTCGAGGTCCAGCGTGGCCCGGCGACCGAGGAATCTGCCGACCACCGGCAGCGCACGCCCGAGCCGCGACGTGTTGCGCGCGAGCAGGCGGAAAGTGTCGTCGATCATGAAGGGAACCTTACGAACCGCGGCCGGGGGCGGTGCCCTTGGTGCCGCCTTGCGCGAAGGACGGATGCGGTGATCCTTGCTGTCGACCTCGGCAAGACGCGCTGCCGCGCCGGGCTGGGCGGCCGAAGGGCCGAGGGACCGGGCGCGCCGGGACTCGGCGCACCCGGCGGTGTGGCTGCCGCGGGGGCGGCGATCCGCGGGGCTGTCCGCGATGCGGGATGGGACCTGGGCGCGGTCGCCGAGGTGGTCGTCGGCGCCGCCGGGGCGCTCAGGGCGCCCGGCGCGGCGCGAGCGCTGGGTGAAGCGCTGCTCGCGTCGCTGCGGGTGGAACGCGTGAGCGTGACCGGCGACGCCGTCATCGCGCACGCGGGCGCGCTCGACGGGCGGCCGGGCGTGGTGCTGTGCGTCGGCACCGGAGCGGTCGCGCTGGCGATCGGTGCCGACGGCGCGCTGCGGACCGCCGACGGCTGGGGACCGTGGCTGGGCGACGAGGGCGGCGGCGCCTGGATCGGTGCCGCCGGGCTGCGCGCCGCACTGCGTGCCCGCGACGGCCGCGGCCCGTCGACCACGCTGCTCGATGCCGCCCGTGCCCGCTTCGGCCCGCCGGAGGAGTGGCCGCCGCGGCTCACCGATGCCGCCGCCCTCGCGTCCTTCGCCCCAGATGTCTTCGCCGCCGAACGTGACGAAGTGGCGAGGTCGATCGTCGACGCGGCCGCCGGATCGCTCGCCGCGACCGCCCGCGCGGCCGGGGACGGCCCGGTGGCGATGGTCGGCGGCCTGGCGGGGGTGACGGCACTGCGCGCTCGACTCGACCTCGTCCCGTCCGCCGGCGACGCCCTCGACGGTGCGCTGCGGCTCGTGGCCATCCACGAGCCGCACGTGATCCGCGTGCGCCGCGACGCCAAAGCCCCTGTCCCCCAAGGGCTTGACGCCCTCGCGACCGAGGCCGCGCGGCCGGGACTGGACGACCTCGATGCCTGGCCAGTGGGCGAGGTCGTCGCGCTCCTCGTTGCCGCCGAGGGCGACGCGCACGGCGCCGTCGCGGCCGCAGTTCCGCGGATCACAGCGGCCGCCGAGGCCATCGTGGCGCGGCTCGAGCGCGGCGGCCGCCTGATCTACGCCGGCGCCGGCACGCCGGGTCGCCTCGGGGTGCTCGACGCGGCCGAGTGCGCGCCGACGTTCGGCACCGACCTGGTGCGCGGCGTGATCGCCGGCGGGCCGGCGGCGCTGACCGAGGCGATCGAAGGCGCGGAGGACACTTTCGACCCCGCCGACCTCGCCGGGCTGACCGCGGACGACGCGCTCGTCGGGATCACGGCGTCGGGCCGTACCCCCTATGTGCTCGGTGCGCTCGAGCATGCCCGGGCTGTGGGCGCGCTGACCGTGGCGATCGTGAACAACCGCGGCGGCGAGGCCGCCGCGGACGTCGTGATCGAGCTGCTGACGGGGCCCGAGGTGTTGGCCGGCTCGACGCGGCTGACGGCGGGAACGGCGCAGAAGGTCACCCTCAACGCGCTCTCGACGAGCGTGATGATCGCGCTCGGCAAGGCCTACGGGCCGCGGATGGTCGACGTGCGCGCGACCAACGCGAAGCTGCGCCGGCGCGCGGTGCGGATCGTCCGCGACGCGGCCGGCGTCGACGAGGGGACCGCGACGGCCGCGCTCGCCGCCGCCGGCGGTCACGCCAAGACCGCGGTCGTCGCGCTGCTCGCGGGGGTCGACGCGGCCGCCGCCAGGGAAATGCTCGACCGGGCGCGGGGACGGGTGCGGGACGCGATCAGCGGTGGGACCGGCGGCGACGCACCCAGCTGACGACGATGACGGCTGCCAGAACCGCCACGGCGACGAGTGCGGCGCCGCGGGGGAGCGGGAAGATCGAACGTTTGGAGTTCGCGGCGTCGTGCGTGGCTGCCGCCGGCTCATCGTCTGCCACTCCCGCGCCGGAGTGGCCGGGCTCGAATCGATGTCGGGGCGGGCTTCGACCCGCGTCAGGCTCCCGGGTTGGCGCCTCCGCGGGCTCCGACGGAGGAAGCGGCGTCGATGTCGCCGGCACATTCAGGGATGTGGCCGTCGGCTCGCTGACGGCATCGGCGGCCTTCGCTTCGCGACCGCGGCGGCGGCGCGGCACCCATGTCGGGTCGCCCAGCTCGTCGGGAATCAGCCACATCAGCAGCGCCAAGTTGACCACCGCCAGTATCCCGTGGAGCAAGACGTCGGCCGCGTGGAACCCAAACAGCGTCGGCTTGGTGCGTGTGGTCGCTACGGCGCTGAAGAATAACAGCGCCATGTAGGCCAGCGCGCTCGCCGCGGTGATCGCCACCGCCGCGCGGCGTTTGCCGACCGCCACGATGGCGGCCACGCCCAGTGCCACCAGTACGACGCTGTGCGCCGGGGTCGACGCCATGCCGAGAACCGGGGCGCCGGCGCGCCCGGCATGCGGATGCAGCACCGCGGAGACCAGCCCCGCAACGCCGAAAGCGCTCACCGCCACGCCCTCGGCCAATAACAACCAACGCCCGGTACGGAAATGTCCGGGGTCCAGTCGGACCATGCGCAACCCGGATGTCGCCCCGGGAACGGGCCCCGCCGTGATCGGCATCGTTCCACCTCCGGCCAATCGACGTCTGGATGTCGATTACCCGCTCTCAGGGGGGTTACGCCTGCGGTCGATGCCACGAGGCAAGTGCCCGGGCCGATGTGGTTTGCCGACGTCGCTGCGGTGCAATGATTGGGGAAGCAATCCTAGGGAGACGCCATGGCTGGATTGAGCATCAGATCGCGGCTGGGTCGGGCCGCCGGCATCGCGGGCCTGGGCGCCGCGCTCCTAACCGGGGGGCTGATCGCGGCGGCGCCGTCGGCCAACGCCGGCTGCCAATACGGCGGGCCCTATCTCAGCAAGTGCGACGGACCCGTTCAGCCCGACGGCACCTGGCAACGCTGCGTGGTCTTCACGCACTTGATGCCGAGCGGCATGAGTTCCTTCCTCGTGCCCGAGAGGCGGTGCGATCCGATGGGTCCCGGCCAGAACCCCGGGGGCTTCGACTTCGCCGACCCGCCGATGCACATCGACGACTGAGCCGCTCGCCGCTTGTGAGAACGTCGCGGCGCCAGCAGACTGGTTGACATGCGCGATCGGGAGACGATCGACTCGGAGCTGCGGCGCATCGCTTCTGGCCGGCGATCGATCCAGGAGATCGACGCTCTGCTCGACGAGCGCCTGGGCCACCGTGTGGAGGCGTCCGTACCCGAGGTGGTCGCCGCGCGTGACGTTCCCGACATCACGCCGTTCAGACCGCGGAGGGTGTTGCGCCGCTTCGGCCTCCTTGCTGCGCTGCCGCTGTCCCTGATCGCCGGCGCCGCGTGCGTCGTGATGATGACCCGCGACTCACAGCCGGCCGCCGAGCCCGCCGCGGCACCTCCCCCCGCCGCCGTGGCACCGAGCGCGGCGCCGCCCGTTCCGCCGCCGCCGCAAGCTCCTCCGACGAACATCGTCGACAGCGCGTTCGTCGACGTCCTTCGACACAACGGCGTGACGGTGCCCAGCCAGGAATACGTGACGGCACACGGCCACGCCGTCTGCGAGTTCCTCACTCACCAGGACAATCTCGCGGATGCCGTCCGCTTCGTTCAGCAGTCGTCGATATGGGACGCCGATCAAAGCGCCAACTTCACCGCCGGCGCGATCGTCTCCTACTGCCCGCAGTACCAGAATTCGGGCAAGGCCGAGATCCAGCCCGGCTACCAGGGCGCTCTCTCTGATCTGCAGAACGTCCAGCACGACCTGCAGGGCATCGAGGGCGACCTCCAGCGAATCCGGGACGCCCTCCCCACCTTTCCCGGCCAACAGTAGGAACGGCGCGCGAGAACCCGATCGGACGTTGCGCCGGAGTTCAGGCGTTGGTTGACGCCAGGTTCAGCGGGGTTTCAGTTGCCGGTCAATCACACGTTGCAATGACTTCCAGGCCCGCCCGCGAAAACCCGTCTACACCAAGGCGAACCAAGGGGACCACGCGATCGGTCGCCCATCCCGCCCCCGAGGACGGCTGGCAGGTCATCCAAGCCTCGCGGTTCATCGGCCTGCTGCGCGGGCAGGTGCGGGAGATGACAGGGCGGCTGACGTGGCTCGAACGCCATGGCGGCAACGGCCGCACCGAACGGCAGCGCGCGATGCGGACCGAAGCGGCCGCACTACGCCGTGACATCGACGAGGCGGAGATCCTCATCGACCGGCTAAATCGCCGGTACTTGAGCGCCGACGACGACTCGCGGCGTTCGGGCTAGCGAATTGCTCTGCTGCCCAACGCCTTCCGGTCGTTGTTCCGGCATCGTGATGGCGTAGCCGGGCGCGAAGATATCACCGGTGATATCGCTTTCGCGATTCACCCATGCCCTCGGAGACTCCGCGCCTCTCCGGGATATGTGTTGTTGTCGCATTGCGATAGCGCCGGTGATATCGCTTCCGGCGCGGGCTCGCCTTCGCGCGTAGGGTGAACGGGGTTTGGATCTGAGGTGAATGGCAACCCGTGTCGAGCGCGATGCCGGCGGAAGGATTCAGCGATGTGGTCGATTGTCATCGGCGCCCTGAGCGGCATACTGCTCGCCTGGCTGATCCTGGTGGCAGCGATCTGGCTGGCCAAACCGGACGACATCGGCGTCGGCGAAATGATCCGCCTGCTGCCCGACCTGCTGCGGCTGTTCAAGCGCGTGGCCACCGACCGCGCGGTGCCGCGGATGGTCCGCGTCGAACTGGTGCTGTTGCTCTGTTACCTCGTCTCGCCCATCGACCTGATCCCGGATTTCATTCCGGTGATCGGCTTCCTCGACGACGCCCTCGTCGTCGCGATCATGCTGCGCATCGTCGTGCGCACGGCGGGCCCGCAGATGCTGGAGAAGCATTGGCCCGGAACGCCCCAGGGATTGGGCGCGGTGCGCCGGCTCTGCGGGCTGGCTCAACCGGGCTGACACCCGCAAAGCTAGTGTGGCGCCCGGTGGCGAATCACCCGTTTGAGCGCTTGGATGTCAAATTCGATCTGTTGCGACAGCCAATACACGAGTGCGAATGCGGCAATTCCCCCGATGCACAGCACCCGGATCGGCACGATGACTTTGGCGATCTCGGGGGCGGTCAGGAAAGTCACGGCCACGACGCCGAGCAGCGGCACTGCGGCCGCGACCGCCAAATAGAACGGCAGTCGACGGCTGAGGCCACTCAGCTGTTCGGCCTCTCGCGGATGGGTGTGTCCGTGGGCCACCAATTCCGGATAGATGCTGCGCACGATGTAGAAATTCAACAGAAAGAATGGATACGCGATCGCGATTGCGCCACACACCGCGAGTGACCCGAAGAAATGAATCGCGGATCTGCCAGGGATTCCACCCGCGGCCAATTCCAACGCGAGCGGAAACGTCAGCCCGGCCAGCAACCACATGCCGAACACGACGAAGACCACCCGATCGCCGGCGACGAGGCAGTCGTGGCGTGCCTGGGATAAGGCTTGCGGGGACGGCGCTATCCCACGTCGCATACGCCGCGGGACCAGGATGACGGAACGACCCCAGTAGACCAGCACCGCGAAGCCGACCGGATACCAAATCAGGTTGACCAGTGTGGTGATCAGGACGAACCGATGCTGGGCCTGCTCGGAAAGCTTGCTGACGATGAGCAGCTGATTGTGCTCGATGTTGTACGCGCCGGCCAGCAGGTTGGGAATCATGATGGCCAACGAGGCGATCAGCAGAAAGTACGGACGCAGACGGAGCCGCCAACTTCGTGCAGGCGGATCCACCAGGTCACGAGCGCGCGGATCTAGGCACAATTGGAGTTGCTCGGCGAATTCGGCGCCCGAGGACCAGCGCTGATCACGATCGGCGTTCAGTGCTTTCAGCAGAACCCTGCGCAGCGCTGCAGGACAATTCGTGGGTAGCGCTGCGAGCGCCGCCGACGAGATCCCTGGTGCGCGGGCAGCCAGCATTCGCTCGAGCGCGGTGGTGTCACCGACCGATTCTGCCGAGTCCGACCTGGCGGCCTGCGCGGTGGAATCATCGAACGGTTTGAGGCCGGTCAGTAGTTCCCACAGCACGATTGCGAGGGAATAGATGTCGCTGCGGGTATCCAGGTCTGCCGCGTCGAACTTGTGGCCGGGCCGACACGCCATGAGCTGCTCGGGGGACATATAGGACAGCGTCCCGCCGAAATAGGTGAATGGGCTTGCGCCCGCTACGTTCCGGCCGAAGCTGATGTTGAAGTCCGCGAGTTTGGGGGTGCAGTTGGGTGCGAGCAGTACGTTCGCGAGCTTGACATCGCGGTGCAGGACGCCCCGTGAACTCGCATAGTGCAAGGCTTCCGCCAGTCGTTTACCCAGCCAGGCGACGGTCTCGGGCCAGGACAGGGTCGCGAGCTCGGCTCGGGTCGATGATTCGACGGGCCGGACCTCGCCGCGCGACTCCAGTGCGTCGTCGACGGCGTCGAGCAACGCCCGCCCGGAGTCGGGTGGCCGCCCCGCGCGGCGTATTGCCTCAACGATGTTGAGCAGCGTTCCGCCGGGCAAATACTGCATGTACAGCAGCCGGCATTCTCGATCGGGGAGGATCCGCTGGTCGAAGACCCGGACGATGTAATCGTGCTCGAGCTGGGCGAGCGTTTGTGGTTCGTCGTCGCGGTTCGCGGAGACCTTGACTGCCACCAGTCGTTGCAGCGACTGTTGTCGGGCCAGAAAGACTCGCGCGAATGCGCCGCTCCCGAGTTCGACGAGCAGATCGAAGTCGTCTAGGCGCTGGCCTACCTCGATCTGTGTGAGGCTGGGGGGCGGGCCGGTGATGGCAAACGCCGATTCCAGAGTTCTCGTACCGATTTCTATCGCGTCGGCATTGTCGGCCGTCGCTTGAGTGTCAGTGAGCCCTTCGGAGTAGCTCGCAGTCGGATCTGTCATTGAAATCTCGTTCGAGGTTACTTAGATGGTAGCGACGGCACCGGCCAGTGCGTCGGCGCTGGCGAGGACGGAATTCCAACCATTTCAGCGGGCTGACTCGCACGTGCGAATTGCCCTAACCCAATACGCTGTCTTCGTGCCTTCCCACCTCGAAATCCGGAAACCGTCAGGCCGGGAGTTGGTCACACTGAGCGGCCAACGAGTGACGGTCGGAAAGGCCCCAACGAATATGGTGCCGCTCGAGCACGATTCGACCGTCTCACGCTTGCATGCCGTCTTGGAAAACCTCGGCTTTGCTTGGTCGGTGCGGGATGTGGGCAGTCGCAACGGCACCTACCTCAACGGAGAAAAGATCTCAGCGGAACGCGTGCTGCATTCGGGGGACGAGCTGCGCGTCGGCAAGACGCGGTTGACCTTCTGGGAGGCGAGGGGAGGCGACGAAACCGCTGCGGGTGAAGAAACGATTTCAGTGGCCCCCAGCGAACCCCCGCCGACCCTGACCCGGCGCGAGCACGAGGTCCTCGTCGTCTTGTGCCGCCCGTTGGTTTCCGACGACCCTTTTCCCGCAGCTGCGTCCGTTCGTCGGATGGCTCAGGAGCTATTCGTCACAGAGGCAGCCATCAAACAGCATCTGCAGAACTTGTACGACAAATTCGGTATCCCGGCAGAGGGAGAGCGCCGGGTCCGTCTGGCCAATGAGGCCATCGCCCGTGGGGCTGTCACCCTGGCCATGCTGCGGGACAGCGGTACGCAGCCAAGGTGAGCGCTCCGCAAAATGCGCTACCACGAGCGCGACGGGCTTATGACTAGGACACCTTGTTCAGCAGCCCGCCGCCGAGCATGATGACGGCACTGACGGCACTGCGGCGGTATTCAGCGCATGTGGAGCACGAGTCAATATGGCGCACAATGCGTTTCCGCATCAGGACAGTGAAGTGTCCGTCCCAGCCGGACAGGCTTGCGTTGAGCTGTGGGCACCCGATCTCGGCGGCTTTCCGAGCCACCAGCAACGCACCAAGTGAGCGTCCGACTGTCTCGCGCAGCCGCAGTAGGAGTCTTCTGGTCGAGTCGTAGCTGATGCCCAGGGTTTGCGCGAGGTCGTTTCCCGTCACGCCGTAGCGGTACGCAAGCTCAAGCACATGGCGGTCGCGCTCGCATAATCCGCCGGCCGCTTGGGCGATCAGTCGAGCGAGTTCCTTCCGCGCCGTCAACGTGAACGGTCCCGGGCCGGTTGCCGCGTCGTCGGGCAGCTCGTCGAAGGCCGGCTCACGGCGCCGTTCGGAAAGGGTACGCAGGGCGCGGCGACGAGCGATGGTGTAGAGCCACGGCCTCAGCTTGTCCGGATAACGTAGCCTCGGTAACTCTGCCGCCACGGTGCAGAAGACGTCTTGCACACAGTCGCAGGCCGTGTGGCGATCGTGCACCAGGCCAACGCAGTAGGCCTGAAGCGGGGCGGCGTAGCGGTTGTAGATCCTGGCCAGCGCCGAACGGTCGCCGGCCGCAGCCGCGCGGGCGAGTTCCGCGTCACTGACAATGTCGCTCTTCGGCAGTGTGGTCATGGAAGTCATGACTCAAATGGTCAGGGACGGCCAGCGAATGCGTAATCGCCGCGAAGTTAGAATTCACTCCCGCGAGGGAAGGGTTTCCTACCCCTTTGGCAAGGCGCTCGATGATCCGTCGCTCTCATGGCTATGAGCGCCGCCACGACGTGGCCCGGCGCCGGGGCAAGTACCGTCCAGGCGTGGGCCGAGCCCTTGTCCGGATTGAACTGACCTAGCAACGCCGACCTCCTCGCCAATTCAGCAACTTAAACTAGGTTGAACCGAGTCGGGTATTGAAACCGTTCGGTCTGGCACTGCGTATGGTATTTCGACCGGACGGCACTGCAGGCGTTCGTAAAGGACTCAACCCTGTCTGGCCGCCCAGAAGGCCCGGGCCCCTTGGCTGACCGGCTTGCTATGACTTAACAAAGTGCATGCGCGTCGCTTGGTCAGGTGAGGATAAGAGTAGTTCAGACCGACCTTCGTTCACGGAATAACTTGGTTGATGATCGGCCACTCTTTCCACGATGGGATTTTGGCGAGACCGTATGCCGCAGTCTCGTCACCGACCTCAACCTTTACTTCTGCAATCAGATACGCTAGGCGCAGTTGCTTAACAATCGGCAATTGAGTCCAGCAGGAACTGTTGACGGGAATCGGCACGCCCTTGAATTCCTCATCCTCACACGCTGCAACGGAGTAGCTAAGGCCTAGCAGAGTGCCAACGGGATATACTCCCCCGACGAATATCGCCAAACCAATCCCTCTCCCGTCTTGCCATAAGTCACCCTGTGTAAATATAGCGGCGACGATAATACTTAAAATTGCCAAGCCTACAATGTGGTACGTGGCAGAAAAAGGTCGCCCAAAATCGTATCGGATTTGAATCGTATCTTTGATCGGTTGGTGACCTTTACCAGCCCCAAGCCCATGCGACTTTTTATTCCCAAGCCCATGCGACTGCTTATTGCCGCCCTTGTATCGCCTTCGGCATAAACGGTAAATGCATCCACACGCGCGACCTAAAACCAAGAAGGCAACGACAGCTAAAACTACGACACCAACAATTTTCACATCTATCCACCAAGAAGGAACGAGCTGGACATCCATAGACGCGTGTACCGCTGCTTTCTGGTCGGACTCGGCTTGCTTGTGGACTGTGTAATTCCCCATGCGTCGTGCTAGCTCGGTACCAAGCCCGGAGAGAAGTGCAACGATTAGCAGTACTAACGCTCGCCGCATTACTCGCACCGGGTACATGACGATCTTTTCCAGCAACAAGCATAAAGAATCCAGGAAAAAACAGGATGTATAAGGATCCTTTTTGTGCATCACTGGGCTGGGGCCATGCTCGACCTCCTCACGTTTCTTGCGACATGCAACAATATTGCCCGTCGCGGCACTTACAGTGCGGGTGAAGACGAGGTAGGTGACTCGGCACAGAACGTAAAGGCCAACAACGAACACGATAAACACCAGATAGCACCAGTCGCCGTATAGGTCAAAATTTATATTGACTCGTCTAACAGCCTTGATATACAACAAGTTGGCGATGACTAGCATGATAATCGCCGTGCCGATGCCGACAGCTGATAAACCCCCACCTAGGAATATGAGAAACCTCCGCAGAAGCATAATTCTTTGGATGACGTCAAGTGACGCGGTGCTACAGCTGTCGCAGCTTATCGGTTCCGAAAGGGACTCTGTATCAATCTTATTCTTTCTGGTCAGGTCGTCCGCAACCTTTTCCCCATAAACGACTAGCGCCCATGCCGTTCCGCAAACAAGTGCAGCGCCGCCGACAGCCAGTAAGGCCATCGCGACATTCCACTGGCTCCAGAGCTGGAAACACATGGCGTTCCTCTGGTTACCGTCCGTCTTGGGGCCGCCGGAAATCCAACCGAAAAGAAAGCTTGATGTCGTAAGGGCTGGCACGCCGGCAGCGAACAGGCCGACTGCGTGAGTACTTGTGCGGTAAAACGAAGCGAAGACCGCAGTGGTGGCTACCACGAGGAAACCCGCGAGCACACCAGCGAGGGTCGAACTTGCCGGCGCCGCGTCGACCAAGCCCCACTGGGTGTCGATGGTGCAATCGTTCACCGACCCGATTGTTCCGTTGAACAAACTTTGATCCGCGGAAATCGCTAAGCTCGCTTACGTGTTGCCGAGTCGGATGAGACCCTCCTGACTGAGGCCTACGCCCCGACACGCGCAGCTCCGACGGCATCGCTGTGTCGTAGGATCGTCATGGCTCATCCAGCCGGCCCGGCCGCGTTAGCTCAGTTGGTAGAGCGTCGCTCTTGTAAAGCGGATGTCGAGAGTTCGAGTCTCTCACGCGGCTCCATTCGTGCGACATTCTTGTCGGCACTGCAGGATACGGTCACTCGTCGCTCTCGATGACGCGCTGCGAGGGGACCGGACGCGTCGCTGAGCGCCGGCTCACCCGGCGGCCGGGTAGCGGGATGCGGTCGGCGATATTGCTCAACGGGTTGACCACCATGGTCAGGCCGAGCACGGCGTCTTGCAGCGTGGCGATGGCCGGCTCGAGCGCCTCCATCCCGGGCGTGAGGCGGGCCAGGGTGTCGGCGACGTCGGCGAGCTGGTCGAGCGGCCCGTTCTTGGCCGTCAGCTTGTCGACCAGTCCGCCCTCGCTGAGCAGCCGGTCGGCCAGCCCGTCCTCGCCCAGCATCCGCTCGATCAACCCCTCCTCGGCCAGCAATTGATCGGCCAGCCCGCCGGGCTGCAGCGCGCGGTGCAGGCCGCCGCCCTCCGCGGTCAGCCGGTCGAGCAGACCCTCCTCCTGGGTCAGCAGGTCGATCACCCCGCCGGGGCGCAGCAAACGGTCGATCGGCCCGTCGGGCGCAACCGCCCGTCCCAGCGGCGCATCGTCGTCGAGCAGCTTGGCCAACCGGTTGGCCCGCACGAGCGCGTCGTCGATCCCGAGCATGGAGGTCATGGCGCTCGGCCCACCGACTCCGCCGTCGCCAATGGCTCGCTTCGCGACGCCGACCGCCGTGCTGGCGACGGTCAGGCTCGCCTCCGCGGCGGCCAGCCCCACCCGCGCCGGAGCGGTCGCGGCGGACATGATGCTTTTGGCCAGATTCACTCTGCCGAGTCTATGCACGACTCGCGCCGAACAGCCGAATCGGTCAAAGGGAAGGCGATGTTTCCTGGCAGACTATTAGCAGAGTTCTGGCATCGGGCTCCCAGCATTTACACAATGATCGTCAAGGCAATACACAAGCAAGGACAGAAGCGATCCCATGACAGCGGCGACATCAAGTGACACCAAGCCGGAGGCCCGCGTCCTCGTGGTCGACGACGAGGCCAACATCGTCGAACTGCTTTCCGTGAGCCTGAAGTTCCAGGGCTTCGAGGTGCACACCGCGACGAACGGCGCCCAGGCCCTGGACCGGGCCCGCGAGGCCCGCCCCGACGCGGTGATCCTCGACGTGATGATGCCCGGCATGGACGGGTTCGGCGTCCTGCGGCGGCTGCGCGCCGACGGAATCGACGCGCCGGCCCTGTTTCTCACCGCCCGCGACTCGCTGCAGGACAAGATCGCGGGGCTGACGCTGGGCGGCGACGACTATGTGACCAAGCCGTTCAGTCTCGAGGAGGTGGTGGCCCGGTTGCGGGTCATCCTGCGCCGCTCCGGCAAGGGCGGAGCCGAGCCGCGCAACGCCCGGCTGACGTTCGCCGACATCGAACTCGACGAAGAGACGCACGAGGTATGGAAGGCGGGCGAACCGGTGTCGCTGTCGCCGACCGAGTTCACGTTGCTGCGCTACTTCGTGATCAACGCGGGCACGGTGCTCAGCAAACCGAAGATCCTCGACCACGTCTGGCGTTACGACTTCGGCGGCGACGTGAACGTCGTCGAGTCCTACGTTTCCTATCTGCGCCGCAAGATCGACACCGGAGAGAAGCGGCTGCTGCACACCCTGCGCGGGGTCGGTTACGTGCTTCGGGAGCCACGCTGAGCGCGGACACGGCGGGAAAGAGCACCGAGATGTCCGGCAAGTATCGACGAGGAATCCCGCTGCGGGTGGGCCTGGTGGCCGCCACCCTGATCCTGGTGTCCTGCGGCCTGGCGGTCTCGGGGGTCGCCGTCACCTCGATCCTGCGCCACGTCCTCATCGGCCGGATCGACCAGACGCTACTCGAGGCGTCGCGCGGCTGGGCGCAGGCCCCCCGTCGCCAATCGCCGCCCCCGTACGAGGGTCCCGACCCGGGCCGTCCGCCGTCGAAGTACTACGTGCGCGGCATCGGCACGGACGGCACCCCCTTCACTGCGATCAACGACCGCAACGCGGAGCCGGCGCTGCCGCCGGACAACGACGTCGGCCCCAACCCGACGACGCTGCCGTCGGTCAACGGCTCGGACATCCAGTGGCGCGCGGTGTCGGTGCGCGGTCCGCAGGGCCTGACGACGGTCGCGATCGACCTCTCGGACGTCCAGCACACCGTCAGCTCGCTGGTGTGGTTGCAGACGGGCATCGGCGCGGCGGTCCTGCTGGTGGTGGGCATGGCCAGCTTCTTCGTGGTGCACCGCAGCCTGCGACCGCTGGCCGAGGTCGAGCAGACCGCGGCCGCCATCGCCGCCGGCCAGCTCGATCGCCGCATTCCCGAGCGCGACCCCCGTACGGAGGTGGGCCGGCTTTCGCTGGCGCTCAACGGAATGCTCGCCCAGATTCAGCAGGCGCTGGCCTCCTCGGAGTCCTCGGCCGAGAAGGCGCGCAGTTCCGAGGAGCGGATGCGGCGGTTCATCACCGACGCCAGCCACGAGCTGCGCACCCCGCTGACCACCATCCGCGGCTTCGCCGAGCTCTACCGCCAGGGCGCCGCCCGCGACGTGTCCATGCTGCTGTCTCGGATCGAGAGCGAGGCTAGTCGGATGGGGTTGCTGGTGGACGACCTGCTCCTGCTGGCGCGGCTGGACGTGCAACGCCCGCTGGAGCACCACCGGGTCGACCTGCTGGCCCTGGCCAGCGACGCCGTGCACGACGGCCAGGCGATCGACCCGAACCGCAAGATCACCCTGGAGGTGTTGGACGGCCCCGGCACCCCGGAGGTCGTCGGCGACGAGCCACGAATTCGGCAGGTGATCAGCAATCTCGTGGCGAACGCCTTGCAGCACACCCCGCCCAGCGCCGACGTTTTGGTCCGTGTCGGCACAGAGGGCGACGACGCGGTGCTCGAGGTGGCGGACAAGGGCCCGGGGATGAACTCCGAGGACGCCTCGCGGGTATTCGAGCGGTTCTATCGCACCGACTCGTCACGGGCCCGGACGAGCGGCGGTACCGGCCTGGGCCTGTCGATCGTGGATTCGCTGGTGCGCGCGCACGGCGGCGCGGTCAGCCTGGAAACCGCGCCCGGCGAGGGCTGCTGCTTTCGCGTCTCGCTGCCGCGGGTCAGTGAGGCCGCGGCGGCGGACCCGGTTCACGCCAGCTGAGCCAGCGCCGCCTTGATCCGCTCCTGCGCCTGGTCGAGGGATTCCGGCGACGGGTTGCGGTCGACGTTGGCGAACCCGAAGTCGCTGAGGCTGCGGGTGGGGAAGACGTGGACGTGCAGGTGCGGCACCTCCAGTCCGGCGATGATCATGCCGGCGCGCTCGGTCCGGAATGCCTTGCATACGGCCTTCCCGATCAGCTGGCTCACCGCCATGACGCGCGCGAACGCCGCGCCGTCGACGTCCTGCCACTGATCGATCTCGGCCCGCGGCACGACCAGCGTGTGGCCCTGGGTCATCGGCTCGATCGTCAGGAACGCGACGACGTCGTCGTCCTCGTAGACGAATCGGCCGGGAAGTTCACGATTGATGATCTTGGTGAAGATCGACGCCATGGGCCCAGCATAGGTTCGGCGGGCCACCGATGACTTTGGCGGGTGTTGACGGTCAATCCAGCGATGACCCGAGATGCCCAGGAGTTAAGCCATGTCACAGGTGCGCGTGCACAACTTCTCGATTTCCCTTGACGGTTTCGGCACCGGCGAGGGACAAAGCGCCGACGCACCATTCGGGCATGCGGGCGGCCGGTTGCACGAGTGGTTCTTCGCGACGCGCACCTTTCGCGCGATGCACGGCGAGTCGGGCGGGACGACGGGCATCGATGACGCCTTGGCCCGCGCTTGGATGCCGGGCATCGGCGCCGAAATCATGGGACGCCACAAGTTCGGCCCGCAGCGCGGTCCATGGGCCAGCGGCGAGGAATGGAAGGGTTGGTGGGGTGCCGACCCGCCGTTTCACACCCCGGTCTTCGTGCTTACCCACCACCCCCGGGCCCCGATCGAGATGGATGGTGGCACCACCTTCCACTTCATCGATGCGACCCCGGCAGAGTCCCTCGAGATCGCACGAAAAGCCGCCGGAGGACTCGACGTTCGGCTCGGTGGGGGGCCGTCGACGATCCGGCAGTTCCTCGCTGACGACCTCGTCGACCATCTTCACGTCGCGGTGGTACCCATAATCCTCGGGCGGGGGGAGCCGTTATGGCAGGGACTGGAGGGCCTGGAGCAGCGATTCGCCGTGGAGTCGGTGACGAGCCCCAGCGGCGTCACGCATCTCAGCTTCACGCGCCGCTAGGTGGCTGTTAAGCCACGCCGTCTCGCGGCCGAATCGTTAGCGCGACGTTGCCATTTCGTTCCGGGGCCGCGGGAAAATCGCTGTACCCGAAACACGGGAGGAGACCTCCGTGCGGTTTCCCCTGCCAGCGCTGGCCGCTTGTCTGGTCGCCATGGCCCCGGCACTAGTCTCCGGCGCCGCTTCACCCGTACAGGCGGCCGCCGCCTTCGGGCCGTTGGCGCCGCCCAACCCGTTCATGGCCCCGCTGGGACTCGCGTCGCTGCACAACGACGCCGAATCCTCTGATGCCGGGCCACTTCCGGGGCCGGGTGCGCGCTTGAACCCCGTGTTCGGGTATCCGCTGCTGGCGGCGTGCCCGACGATCATGCAGGGCACCGACGGCCTGGTGCTGGCGCTGTGCACCACCGACCTCGACCAGACGCCGACGATCTTTCTGATCGACCCCGGCGGGATCGTCCCACGTATCATCCCGCTGGCTCGCCTGCCGGTCGCCAAGGGCACCCTGCTCGGCGGTGTCTATGCCTACCTGGACAACAACAATCAGGTCGTCATGATCGACGGAACCAATCACCTGCTGCGCATCGCGCACACCCAGGAGGGACCGCCGGGGTGCTGGAAGCTGATCGTCACCGAGTCCACGGATCTGAACGGCGCGATACCCGCGGGCGACGGTTCGGTCGGCATCGTGCCCGATTACGCCGGCAACGTCTGGTTCGCCACCGGCAACGGCGTCGTCGGCGTGGTCAAGCCGGGCGGTGGCGGCGTTGCCACCCTGCAACTGCCGGCGGGAGAGCAAGTGGCGAACAGCATTTCGTCCGCGCCCAGCGGGCGCGTCGCGGTCGCCACCACCTTCGCCCTTTACGAGATGAATCTCGACATCGCGGGGAACCCGCAAATCCTTTGGCGCGCAGCCTATGACCGCGGGCCGGCCCGCAAGCCCGGGCAACTCAGCTGGGGCACCGGCTCGACCCCGGTGTACTTCGGCCCCATGACCGGCGCCGACTTTGTGACCATCGTCGACAACGCCAGCCCCGTGGTGCATGCTTTGGTCTACCAGTCCGGCACGGGTCAATTGGTCTGCCAACAAGCGGTGTTGACGCGGGGCGGACCCGGCAGCGAGAACGCCCCGATCGGCATCGGCGACTCGGTGTTCGTCACCAGCACCTACGGCTACCCCTACCCGGCCGTGCCGCCGAACGCCGGTCCGGCGGTTCCGCCCACGGCGCCGTTCTATGGCGGCATGACGCGGGTGGACCTCGACAGCGCGGGTTGTCATACCGTGTGGGAGAACACCGTTCGCAGCGCCGCGCTACCCCACCTGTCCATCGCCGACGGCCTGCTCTACACCATCATTCGGATCGGATTCGACAACACCACTCCGCTCGACGTGTTCGCCTACGCGGTCGTCGACGCCGAATCCGGCAGGCTGCTCTATCAGCAGCCCAAGTCGGCCACCATCCTCACCGACCCGATCCAGACGCCCACCATGGTGCTGCTGCACCGAAGGATCATGCAGGGCAACATCACCGGGCTGGGGCGGATAGGGTGAGCCGCGTCTGAGCAAGTGCCGCTATTCGTCCTTGCCGAACTTCATCATGTCGAGGTTCCAGTACCCGCGCATGTTCGTGATCAGCCCGGCCTCGTCGACCTTGTAGGTGAACACGCCGCGGACCGAACTGGTGAACCCGCCCTCGAACTTGCTGTCCAGCACCAGGATATGGGCGATCTCGTCGGGCGAACTCGACGGGAAGGTCTCCTCGCAGGTGATGGTCAGCTGGTTGGCCGCGATGTTGGTGTCGAAGAACGCGCCGACCGCCTCCTTGCCCCGGACCCCGGTGCCGTCGGGATTGGTGACGGACTTGCCGATCGGGTCCTCGATGACGACGTCGTCGGACATCAGCGCCAGCCAGCCGTCCCGGTCGTGCGCCTGGACGCAGCGCCAGGAGGCCTGGGATGCGGCCAGGGCCGGGGACGCCTTCGATTCCGCGGTTTGGGTCATGTGAATCTCCTGTCTCTAGATCGCGCACGCGGCGCGTGCGCCCTCTTCGGTGGCTTTGCGGATGAGGCCCAGACCGGTGCAGTCACCGGCGGCGTGGACGTCCGCGCCGGGCATGGCCGCGACGAGGGCGTCGAACAGGGTGGTGTCGGGCTGCAGGCTTCCGGCGAGCACGACGGTGTCGGCGGGCAACCGACGACGCAGGCCGCCAAAAGGCGTGAATTCCACGGCCTCCCGGGTGATCTCTTCCGTCGCCGCTCGAACGTGTACGGTGACGCCCAACCGGTCGAGGCGGTCCATGTGCTCGGTCTTGCGTTTGTTGCCCACCTCGGGCGCAAGGTCCTTGCCGCTTTCCAGGATCGACACGAACCGCCCCCGGGCCGCCAGGAACTCGGCGAGTTCCAACGCGACCAGGTCGCCGCCGATGATGGCCACTCGGCGGCCCAGCGGCATCCAGACGCGGCTGGCGAAGCGTACCGCGGTGGGGCGTGCGAGCCTTTGCCTCCAGCCGCCCAGCAGCTCACGCAGTTCCGATCCGGTGCGCACGTGAGGCAATTCGGCGCCCGGGATGGGTGGCACCGCGAGGTGCCCGCCGGTGGCCACCACCACCGCGTCGGGCGCGGCACGAACCACGTCGTCCACCGAAACCGCTTGGCCGAACGACACCTTCGTCGCGCTCCGTTTGACCTCGCCGCGCAGGTAGTTCAGGAAGGGTTGGTTCTCGGGATGCAATACCGACGCCCAGCGCAGCGCCCCGCCCAGTTGCGCGTTGCGCTCCACCAGCGTGACCCGATGTCCGCGTTCGGCGGCCACCCGCGCGGCCTCCATGCCGGCGGGGCCGCCGCCGATCACCATCACCCGTTTGGCGGGGGCGGCCGGGAGGGGCGCAAGCTCCCGCTCCTTACCCGTCCGCGGGTTCACGGCGCAGTCGACGGAGAAGCGCTGTTCCATTGCGTCGATGCAGTTTTCGCACGAAATGCACCTGCGTACGCGGTCGCCCTGCCCGGACAAAAGCTTGGCCGGTAGGTCTGGGTCGGCGAGTAGCGGGCGTCCCATCGCGATGAAGTCGGCGCGCCCGTCGGCGAGAATCCGCTCGGCCCGGGAGGGGTCGTGGATGCGGCCGACGGCGATCACGGGCACGTCGACCGCCTGCTTCACCGCCGCGGCCGCGCCGACGTTGAGTTCGTCGCCGTCGTCGGCGCCGTTGACCATGCCGGTGACGAGCCGATCGATGACACCGCCGCTGATGTGGAAGGCGTCGACCCCGGCGGCGACGAGTTCGTTCGCCCAGCAGGCGGTCTCGTAGATTGGCCGCCCGCCCGCGACCCGCTCGTAGCCGGAGATGCGCAGGGTGATCGGCAGCGCCTCGCCGATCTCGGAGCGGATCGCGGCCAGCGCCTCCAGCACCACCCGCAGCCTTCCCCGGGGGGAATCGCCCCGGTAGTCGTCGGAGCGCCGATTGCGCTGGGGCGCAAGGAAAGACCCGAGCAACATGTAGCCGTGGGCGGCGTGCAGCTCGATGCCGTCGTAGCCCGCCTCGGCGGCGCGCCGCGCCGCGGCCTTGAACAGGTCGAGCACCCCGCACAGCTGTCGCGGGCTGATCTCGGCCGACGCGCGTCCGGTCAGGTACGAGGGGATCACCGACGGCCCCAGCGACGTCACCCCGAAGATCTCGGGACCCAGCCCGTCGGGCCCGGCGTGCACGATCTGCGGCTGAATCTTGGCGCCGTGCTCGTGCACCGCGTCAACCAGCTCCCGGTGCGCGCCGACCGCGTCGTCCGTGGCCAGGTGCAGACCGCCGGGAGTCTCCGGGTGCCGGTGGTCAACCCCAGTGGCGCCCAACGTGATCAGCCCGACGCCCCCCTTGGCCCGGGCGGCGAAGTAGTCGCGGGTGCGCTCGGACGGCAGCCCGTCGGGAGTGCCGTACATGGTCTCCATCGGAGACATCACCACGCGGTTGCGCACCGTCATGGCGCCGATTCGTCCCGGCGCCAACAGATGCGGGAAGCCGGCCACTCTTGCGGTGTGGGTTACCGATCAGCGTCCGTGTAGCGGATCACGCCGCGAATGTTCTTGCCGTCGAGCATGTCCTGGTAACCCTCGTTGATCTGCTCGAGGCGGTACTGGGTGGTGACCATGTCGTCCAGGTTGAGCTTGCCGGCCTGATACATCGACAGCAGCTGCGGGATGTCGTATTGCGGGTTGCCGCCGCCGAAGATGGTGCCCTGCAGGTTCTTCTGCATCAGGGTCAGCATCGCCAGGTTCAGCGTCACGTTGGTGTCGAGCAGGCTGCCGATGGCGGTCAGCACGCAGGTCCCGCCCTTCTGGGTGATGTTCAGGTAGTTGTCCACGTCGGCGCCCTGCAGCTCGCCCACGGTGACCACCACCTTGTGCGCCATCAGGCCGTAGGTGACCTCGGCGATGCCCATCAGCGCGGCGTTGATGTCGGGGTAGACGTGGGTGGCGCCGAACTTGAGGGCCTGATCGCGCTTCCACTCGACCGGGTCGATCGCGAAGATGTAGCGGGCGCCGGCGTTCACGGCGCCCTGAAGGGCCGCCATGCCGACTCCGCCGACGCCCACGATGGCGACGTCCTGACCCGGCCGGATGTCGGCGGTGCGGACCGCCGACCCGTACCCGGTGGTGACGCCGCAGCCGACCAGCGCGGCCACCTCGAACGGAACCGCCGGGTCGATCTTCACCACCGAGCTGCGGTGCACGACCATGTACGGCGAGAAGGTGCCGAGCAGGGTCATGGGGTAGACGTTCTGGCCGCGGGCCTGGATGCGGAACGTGCCGTCGGACACCGCCGCACCGCCCAGCAGGCCGGCGCCCAGGTCACACAGGTTCCGCAGGCCCGCCTGACATGTCGGGCACTGCCCGCACGAGGGGATGAACGAGAGGACGACGTGATCGCCCGGGGCGATGTCCTCCACGCCGGGCCCGACCTCGGTGACGATGCCCGCCCCCTCGTGGCCGCCGAGAACGGGGAAGCCCGCCATGGGAATGCCGCCGGTCACCAGGTGGTGGTCGGAGTGGCACATGCCCGCTGCTTCCATCTGGATCTTGACCTCGTGCGCCTGCGGGTCGCCGATCTCGATTTCCTCGATCTGCCAGGGCTGGTTGAACTCCCAGATCAGAGCGCCTTTTGTCTTCACTTTGGACCGGACCCCATTTCGCCTTTGAAGTGAGACTGCCTGGCCACGTCGCGCCGGGCAGTGAGGTGACGAGTGCCACAGGGCACCCCTGTGGCGTCAGCATAGCGTGTGCGACAAATCAAATGCTTGGTTGGTCGCTCCAGCGGCGATCGCGAGCGCGGCGTTGGCGGCACCTCCCGCTTGCGGGGGACCGGGCGCTGCGGGTCGCCGCCATCGGCGCCGTCTGAGCCCTTCACCAGATCGGCACCGGTGCCTGGCCGAGCGGGTAATAACCGGGAAGCTTCTCCCCGGCGATGCTGCGCTCGATCCTCTTCTGCATGCCGGCGCTGAGGTCACCGGACTCGATGAGGGTCGCGAACATCTTCGCGACGTGGCCGAAGTCGAAGAAGTCGCGCTGCCACTCGATGAGCTTGTCGGCGCCCAGCCGGAACCAGCTGCCACCGATGCCGTAGATCTCGTCCTGACTGCCGTCGGTCTTGTTGACGATCTGCTTCCAGAACCCGACGATCTCGCCCTGCTTCTCGTCGATGAGGACCTTCTGGTACTCGTAGACCCAGTTCTCGAGGCCTTCCATCTCCAGGCCGAGCGCGATATCGCGGATCTCGTCGACGCCCACGCACATCACGTCCTCTTTGGGCCCGATGTTCCAGCCGTAGGTGGCGTCGGCGGCGTAGAAGTCGGCGAGCGGCCGCCAGTCGCCGGCCTTCTCGCAGTCCTTGTTGGCCTGCAGCCAGGACTGCACCCATTCGTCGAGTTCTTCGCGGGGAAATGCGACCACGGTTACTCTCCTGTTTCTCTAATTGACAGCGCCTGGGTGGGGCACGCCAGCACGGCCTGCTCGATCTCCCGGCGGGCCTCCTCGGGCGGCTCGGCGTCGAGGATCTCGACCTTGCCGCGCTTGGGCACCCGGAAGTAATCGGGCGCCTCGAGTTCACACATCGCGTGGCCCTGGCACAGGTCCAGATCGGCCTCCACCCGATAACCCACGATCACGCTCCCGTCGACGCGCGGCGACGGTACCGGACCTTGGCCGGCCTGGCCAATTGCACGACCATCTTCGAATGGTCGTTGCGGTAACTGTCCGGCGGCTGAGCCATCTCGAATTCGTACTCGCGCAACAACACCGAGAAGATCGCCTTGATCTGCATGGTGGCGAACGCCGCGCCCACGCAGCGGTGCCGCCCGGCGCCGAACGGAATCCACGTCCAGCGGTTGATCAGGTCCTCCTGGCGAGGCTGGTCGTAGCGTTCGGGCACGAATTCGTCCGGGTTCGGGAAGTCCTCCGCTATGCGGTTGGAAATCGCCGGTGACGCGGCGACGAAGTCGCCCTTGTGGATCGGGTAGCCCTCGACCTCGAACTCGCCCTGGGCCACCCGCATGAGAATGATCAGCGGCGGGTGCAGCCGCAGCGTCTCCTTCAGGACGTTCTCCAACTTCGGAATCTGCCGCAGCGCATGGAAACTCACCGCCTGGCCGTCGCCGTACAGCTCGTCGAGCTCCGCGATCACTTCGGCGTACGCCGTGGGGTGACGCATCAGCTCGATCAGCGTCCACGCCGACGTTCCCGAACTCGTGTGGTGCCCCGCGAACATGAGCGAGATGAACATGCCGGTGATCTCGTCGGCCGAGAAACGGGGTGTGCCGTCTTCGTCCTTGATCGACACGAGCACGTCAAGCATGTCGCGGTCGCTCTTGTCCGCCGGCGGGTTGGCGATGCGCTGGTTCATGATCTCCTGCACCAACGCCACCAAGCCCTTTCGGGCCTCGTCGCGGACGCGGAAGCTTTCGATCGGCAGGTTGGGGTCGACGTAGCACAGCGGATCGGTGCCGCGTTCGAGTTGGTGGTAGAAGTTGGCGAACCGCGAGTCGAGCTGGTTGCGGAACTTCGGACCGATCAGACACGCGGTCGACGTGTAGATGGTCAGCTCCGCGAAGAACTCCAGCAGGTCGATTTCGCCTTCGTCGCCCCAGTTTTCGATCATCCGGCGCACTTCGCGCTCGATGGTGACGGCGTGGCTCTTCATGTGCTCGCCGCGCAGCGCGGAGTTGTGCAGCATCTCCTTGCGGCGTTCGGGGCTGGCGTCGAACACCACACCCTTGCCGAAGATCGGCGTCATGAACGGGTAGGCCTCGGCCTGGTCGAGATCCTCGTCGGCGGAACGGAAGAAGAACTCGTTGGCCTTGGCGCCGGACAGCAGGATGACGTGCTTGTCGGCCAATTGGAACCACCCGACGTCGCCACACTCGTCGCGAACGCGCCGCATCAACCCGATCGGGTCGGTGCGGAACTCCTCGAGGTGGCCGTGTTCCTCTTCGCCGCCGGAAACCCGGGGCACCGTTGCGGTGGTCATATGCTCACTTCTCCTCGCCGCTCGTACCTCGCGCCGCATCGTCGTTTCGCGAAGTCGTCATGACGGCATCCCCTCTTCTCCGAGCGCAAGCTTCTGGCGGTCCTTGTTGTCGGCCAGCGGGGCTTCGGGCTGAAGTTCCATGTTCGCGATGAAGCCGCCGCGCGGCGTCTCCGCGACGAACGTGATCGCCCGGGCCAGGTCGGACGCCCGCAGGAAGTAGTCGTGGCGCGCCTGGCCCCACTTCGCCCAGTCCTCCAGCGCCGGACCAATCTTCTCGGGCGGCAGGCTCCAGCCCATCGAGGTCTTCGTCGGCCCGGGGTGAACGATCGAGGCGCGCACCCCGGTGCCCTCGAGTTCCATCTGCAGGTTGGTCACCATGGCGACCAGGCCGGCCTTGGCGGCCCCGTAGGCGCCCATGTGGGGCCGTTGGCGCAGCGCCACGTCCGAGCCGACGAAAATCAGGTCGCCGCGCCGCCGGTCGAGCATGCCAGGCAGCACCGCGGTGGCCAGCCGGTTGGCGCCCACGAGGTGGATCTGCAGCTGCGACTCGAACTCGTCGGTGGTGACCTCGGCGATCTTGCCGAAGTAGGTGTCGCCGGCACCCGCTACAAGCACCTCGATGTCGCCGAGCGCCTCGACCGCCTGCGCGACAAACGACTTCACCGAGTTCGGGTCCGTGACGTCGAGGTGGAAGCCCACGGCTTCGCCGCCGTCGGCGTTGATCTTGCCGACGATGTCGTTGAGCTTCTCGACCCGTCGGGCGCCGAGGGCGACCGGGAAGCCATGCGCCGCAAGCTCGATGGCGGTGGCCTCGCCGATGCCGGAGGAGGCGCCCGCCACGATCGCCGGGCGACGTTCGGGCAGGGGGTCAAAGCGGGGCATTCAGCGGACCTCCACGCTCATCGGTAGGTGAGCGAATCCGCGGACATTGCTCGAATGGACGCGGACGGCGTTGGCCTCGTCCACCTCATATCCGCGGATTCGCTTGAACAACTCGGTCAGCGCCACCCGAGCCTCCATCCGCGCCAGGTGTGCGCCCAGACAGAAGTGTGCACCGCTACCGAAACTCAACAGCCGGGGCCCGATTTCGCGCCCGATCACATAGTCGTCGGGATGGTCGAAGACACGCTCGTCGCGGTGACCCGACCCCGGAAGCAGCAGCAGGACGTCACCGACCGGAATGGTGGTGTCGTACAGCGTGAGTTCACCGGACACGGTCCGCGCCAGGATCTGGCTGGAGGTGTCGTAGCGCAGCGTCTCCTCGACCCACAGCGGCACGCGCGAGAGGTCGGCGTACACCGGTTGGAGCTGGTCGGGATTCTTGTGGCCCCAAAACGCCGCGTTGGCAAGGAGTTTGGTGGTCGTCTCGTTGCCGGCGATCACCATCAGGAACAAAAATCCGAGGATCTCCTCGTCGGTCAGCCGGTCGCCGTCGATCTCGGCGGCCAGGAGCGCCGAGGTCAGGTCGTCGGTCGGCTTCTTGCGGCGCTCGGCGATCATGTCCTGGTAGTAGACGATGAGGTTGATCGACGCCTCGATCGCCGACGCCGGCTCGTCGTTGACGCCGTCCTCGCGGTGCATGACGCCGTCGGCCATCGCCCTGATTCGGTCCCGGTCCGCCACCGGAACACCCATCAGTTCGGAGATCACGTCCATCGGCAGCTTGCCGGCGAATTCGGCGACATAGTCGACGGTGCCGGCACCCGCTTGGTCCAGCATGGCGTCGAGATGCTGCAGGGCCAGTTCGGTGACCCGGGGCTCGAGTTCGCGGATCCGGCGCGGCGTGAACCCTTTTGACACCAGCGTGCGCAGCCGCAGATGGGCGGGGTCGTCCATGGCCAGGAACGACATCGTCTTCGACGCGTGCGGCCCCCGCGAGACCGGGTCCAGCGACACGCCGTCGCGGTTGGACAGCGTCGTGCTGTTGCGGAACCCCTGCAGTACGTCGCGGTGCCGCGACAGCGCCCAGAAGTTGAGCTCCTCGTTGCGATACAGCGGCGCCTCGTCGCGCAGCCGCTTGTAGTACGGGTACGGATCCTCGTGGAAGTCGTAGTCGTAGGGGTCCAGAACCACCTCGTGGTCGCCGACGTGCACGGTCATCGCTGGGTCCAGTCTGCTCGTTCGACCGCCTGTCCGGCGCCGGCCAAGATGAGCCGCACGACGAAGGCCAACCGGTCGGCGATGTCCCGGTACGTGAATTGACCGCTGCCGGCTTGCACCAGGGCACCGAAGAACGCCATCTCGAGCGCCGAGACGGTGGCCTGGTTGGCGCCCGGCCCGATGGCCGACGCGATGCGGCGGTGGATCTCGGCGCCGATCCGGTCGCGCGCGGCCCGCACCGCGGGGTCCGCGCCGCCGCCGAGCAACGCCGCCGTGCAGGCCGCGCCGACCTCGGGCTCGTCCGCCACCACCAGGGCCAGGTGACGCAAGACCTGCTCGACCCGGGTCGGCATCGGGTCGTTCACGTCGGTGAAGTAGGGAACCCGCCGCACGAGGTCCAGGTACACCTCGGCGATCAGATGGTTCTTCGACGAGAAGTAGGTGTACGCGGTGGCCGGTGCGACCTTGGCGCGCGCCGCGACGGCCCGCACCGTCAACTCGGTGTAGGACGTCTCGCGCAGCGTCTCGATGCCGGCGGCCAGCACCTTGCGAAACGTCTCCTCTTGGCGCCGGTTGCGGGGCGTCTGACCGGTCTGGTGCCCGGTTCCCGAGGCGAGAGATACCAGTGCGTCGCTGGACACTTGTCCAAAGTATCGGATCGGCTCGTCGCAAAGCAAGCGCCGTAGCAAAGAAGCTGTATAAATACGCCTTCCGGCCATCCTGCGGTCCCTGCCTCGATCGGCTCTTGCTTCCGCCGCGCCGCGAACGCTATGGTGCCAGGGGGAAATATCGGACAGCTGTCCACTCTAAGCGTGCCCATCGTGTCCTAGGCGGGAGCAGAAATGGCCCAGACCACCCTGTTGGCCGACGGCGTCAGCGCATTGTTCATCGACGGCAAGTTCTCGGCCGGCAGCTCGGGCACCTTCCCGACGATCAACCCCGCGACGGAGGAAGTGCTCGGGGTCGCGGCCGATGCCGGCGCCGACGACATGGATCGCGCCATCGACGCGGCGCGGCGGGCCTTCGACGAGACCGACTGGTCACGCAACACGGAGTTGCGGGTGCGGTGCGTCCGGCAGTTGCGCGAGGCGATGCAGCAGCACCTCGAGGAACTGCGCGAGCTGACGATCGCCGAGGTTGGCGCGCCGCGGATGCTCACCGGCATCGCCCAGCTCGAAGTGCCGGTCAACGACCTCGCATTCGCGGCCGATACGGCCGAATCCTACGAGTACAACCAGGATCTCGGCGTGGCGTCGCCGATGGGCATTCCCACGAGGCGCACCATCGCCCGTGAGGCCGTCGGTGTGGTCGGCGCGATCACCCCGTGGAATTTCCCCCACCAGATCAACCTCGCCAAGATCGGCCCCGCGCTGGCCGCCGGAAACACCGTCGTCCTCAAGCCCGCACCCGACACGCCGTGGTGTGCCGCCGTGCTGGGCGAACTCATCGCCGAGCACACCGACTTCCCGCCCGGCGTCATCAACATCGTCACCTCCAGCGACCACGGCGTCGGGGCGATGCTCGCGAAAGACCCTCGCGTGGACATGGTTTCGTTCACCGGGTCGACCGCCACCGGTCGCAGCGTGATGGCCGACGGTGCCGCGACCATCAAGAAGGTCTTCCTCGAGTTGGGCGGCAAGTCGGCGTTCGTCGTCCTCGACGACGCCGACCTGGGCGGCGCGGTGGGCGTCGCCGGGTTCTCGGTCTGCATGCACGCCGGGCAGGGATGCGCCATCACCACCCGGCTGGTGGTGCCGCGTGCGCGGTATGACGAGGCCGTCTCCATCGCGGCCGCGACGGTGGGAGGCATCAAGGCGGGCGACCCGACCGATCCCGGAACCATCTGCGGGCCAGTCATTTCGGCGCGCCAGCGCGATCGGATCCAGGGCTACCTCGACTCGGCAACCGCCGAGGGCGGGACGTTCGCCTGCGGGGGTGGGCGGCCGGCCGACCGCGACGTCGGGTTCTTCATCGAGCCCACCGTGATCGCCGGCCTGGGCAACGACGCCCGCTGCGCGCGCGAGGAGATCTTCGGGCCCGTCCTGACGGTGATACCGCACGACGGCGACGACGACGCGGTGCGCATCGCCAATGACTCGCCCTATGGACTGTCGGGCACCGTGTTCGGCGCCGACCCGGACAGGGCCGCAAGAGCCGCCGCCCGGATTCGCGCGGGCACGATCAACGTCAACGGCGGCGTCTGGTATTCGGCGGACGCGCCGTTCGGCGGTTACAAGCAGTCCGGGAACGGCCGCGAGATGGGTCTGGCCGGTTTCGAGGAGTACTTGGAGATCAAAACCATTGCGACAGCGGTCAACTAGGGGGCGCCCGGATATGAGGTTCGAGAACAAGGTCGCGATCGTCACCGGGTCCGGTGGCGGGATCGGGCAGGCATACGCCGAGGCGCTGGCTCGCGAGGGCGCGGCCGTCGTGGTCGCCGACATCAACGCGGAGGCCGCCGAGGGCGTGGCCAAACAGATTGTCGCCGACGGCGGCTCGGCGCTCGCCGTCCCCGTCGACGTGTCCGATCCGGTGTCGGCGAAGGCGATGGCCGACCGCACGCTGGCGGAGTTCGGTGGCATCGACTATCTGGTGAACAACGCCGCGATCTTCGGGGGCATGAAGATCGACTTCCTGCTCACCGTCGACCCGGAGTACTACAAGAAGTTCATGAGCGTGAACCTCGACGGGGCGCTGTGGTGCACCCGCGCGGTGTACAAGAAGATGGCCAAGCGCGGTGGCGGCGCCATCGTCAACCAGTCCTCCACTGCCGCCTGGCTCTACGCGAACTATTACGGGTTGGCCAAGGTCGGGATCAATGGTCTCACGCAACAACTCTCGCGCGAGCTGGGTGGCCAGAACATCCGGATCAACGCGATAGCGCCCGGACCCATCGACACCGAGGCCAACCGGACCACCACCCCCAAGGAGATCGTCGACGACATCGTCAAGGGCCTCCCCCTCTCGCGGATGGGGACGCCGGGGGACCTCGTCGGAATGTGCCTCTTCCTGCTGTCCGACGAGGCGTCCTGGATCACCGGGCAGATCTTCAATGTCGACGGCGGACAGATCTTCCGCTCATGACCGCCAGCGACGATGCAGAGCGCAGCGATGAGGAGGAGCGGCGCGTATGACCGGCGAATTGCGGCTCGGCTACATCGGCCTGGGGAACATGGGGGCCCCGATGGCCACGAAGATGACCGAATGGCCCGGCGGCGTAACGGTCTACGACATTCGGCCCGAGGCCATGACCCCGCTCGCCGAAAAGGGCGCCGGGCTGGCCGACAGCGTCGCCGACGTTGCCGCGGCCGACATCATCCACGTCACCGTGCTCAACGACGACCAGGTGCGCGAGGTGGTGGGTGAGCTGGCGGCCAACGCGAAGCCCGGCACGGTGATTGCGATTCACTCGACGATCAGCGACACGACCGCCGTCGAACTGGCCGCCGAACACAAGCCCCAGGGCATCCACGTCGTCGACGCTCCCGTCAGCGGTGGGGCCGCCGCCGCGGCGAAGGGCGAGCTCGCCACCATGGTGGGCGCCGAGCGCGAGGTGTACGAACGGATCAAGCCGGCCTTCAAACTCTGGGCGGCGGTGGTGATCCACGCCGGCGGCGCGGGTGCCGGGACGCGAATGAAGCTGGCGCGCAACATGTTGACCTTCACCTCGTACGCCGCGGCGTGCGAGGCGATGAATCTGGCCGAGGCGGCCGGGCTGGACGTGCAGGCCCTCGGCAGAGTCGTGCGGCATACCGATGCGCTCACCGGCGGCCCGGGCGCGATCATGGTGCGCGACGACATGAACGACCTGAATCCGGAAAGCTTTCTCTACCAGCCGTTCCTGCACACGCGCGGGTTGGGCGAGAAGGATCTGAGCCTGGCGCTGGCGTTGGGCGAGGCGGTGTCGGTCGACCTGCCCCTCGCGCAGCTGGCCCTCGAGCGATTGGCCGCCGGCCTGGGAGTGCCGCATTCCGGAGGAGAAGAGTGATGGACGAACTGCGCCGCAAGGGCCTCGAGAAGATGAACGAGGTCTACGGCTGGGAGATGCCCAACGTCGAGGGCGACGCGTTCTTCGACCTCACCGTCGACCACCTCTTCGGCACCATCTGGACGCGACCCGGGTTGTCGATGCGCGACAAGCGGATCATGACGCTGACCGCCGTGACCGCCCTGGGGAATCGCGACCTGGCCGAGATCCAGATCAACGCCGCGCTGCTCAACGGCGAGCTCACCGAGGACGAACTGAAGGAGATGGCCGTCTTCCTGACGCATTACCTCGGGTTCCCCCTGGGCTCGACGTTCAACGGCGCGGTGAGCGCCGTGGTGGCGAAGCGGAAGAAGGCCGCGGCAAAGGGTGCGGGCGAGGACAAGAAGGCCAACGTCGACGCGGCGCTGAAGATGCACTCGGGCGAGTAGGGCGCCGCCGGCGGCTCAGGGAATGTCAGTACGGCTGAACGCCTTCCGGCATCACATACTCCGAGATCGGCGCGGAGACTCCGTTGACGGTCGTCCCGCCGTTGATGATGCCCGGAGCCATCTCCAGCATGTTGTGCGGAAACCCTAAAGCCGGCTTTGTGAGCGCGCCGAGCCGCGCCAATTCGTCCCCGGTGAGTGTGATCTCGACGGCCCGGACGTTGTCCTCGAGCTGCGAGAGCCTGCGCGCCCCGATGATGACGGATGACACGGCGGGCTGCGCCAGGACCCACGCGAGCGCGACGCTGGCCACCGTCGTGTCGTGCGCCTTGGCGATAGCCTCGAGTTCGTCGATCACCGCATACGTCTTCTCGTTCAGGAACGCGTCAACCATCGCGCCGCGATCGGCGTTGTGCTGTCCGGCATTCCGCCGGGTGTACTTGCCGCTGAGCACACCGCTCTTGAGCGGCGACCATGGTGTGATGCCGAGTCCGAACTCGGAGGCCATCGGCACGAGTTCCTGTTCGATGTCGCGTTCGAGAAGCGAGTACTCGACCTGCAGCCCGACGAACGCCGACCAGCCGCGGAATTGCGCGATGAGGTTGGCCTGGGCGATCTTCCACGCCGGGGTGTCGGAAACGCCGACATATCGCACCTTGCCGGCCCGGACGAGTTCGTCGAGCGCGGCCATTGTTTCCTCGATGGGGGTGTTCGCGTCCCAGATGTGCAGCCAGTAGAGGTCGATGTAGTCGGTTTGCAGGCGGCGCAGCGAGTTCTCGCACGCACTGATCAGTGATTTGCGGCCGGATCCGCCGCCGTTGGGGTCGCCGGGATACAGGTTCCCGCTGAACTTCGTCGCGATCACCGTGCGGTCGCGACGCGCGGGGTGGCGCCCGATGTGGTCGCCGACGATCTTCTCGGAGTGGCTGCGGGTGTAGAAGTTGGCGGTGTCGATGAAGTTGCCGCCGAGTGCGAGGAACCGATCGATGATCCGTTGCGACTCCTCGACGCTGGTGCCCCAGCCGAGGTCTTCGCCGAAGGTCATTGCGCCCAGGCACAGGGGGCTGACGCGCAGTCCGGAGCGTCCGAGTGTCACGTATCGATCGAGGGGCATAGGAGGCGCTTTCTGGTAAATTGTTCGGTTATGCGTATGTTCCAATCTAAACTAGTTCGTATCTGAACGACCTGCAAGTTGATGTCCGCGGTCGACGCGGCCAAGGTCTGGTCGCTGAACTATCGGGTGCTGCTCTCGGTCATTTCCTGCGCCGAAAGCCGAATCTGCGCGCTCGGGGTCGAGACGAAGGAACTGTTGCTGCTTGCCGAGATCGACGAGCACGCCTACCCGGCCGAACTCGCGGTGGCGTTGAGCATGCCCAAGCCGACGGTGACGGCGTACGTGAAACGGCTTGAAGCGGCCGGTTTCGTGCGCCGTGAAATCGACCCCGCGGATCTGCGGCGGCACCGGCTGCTGCTCACCCCGGCGGGACGGGAAGTCAAGGCCGACGGCCTGGCGCTGCTGGCGGAGGAGTTCAACAAGCGGCTCAGCCGTCTCACCGCCGCACAGCAGAAGGAACTGAAAAGCCTGCTCGAGCGAATCGTTTGAACGCCTGAGCTACTCTGACGTGTCGTGCGCGTCCTGGTGATCGGCTCCGGAGCCCGTGAGCATGCGCTGCTGCTGGCGCTTCGGCGAGACCCGCAGGTCACCGGCCTGGCCATCGCCCCGGGCAACGCCGGCACCGCGCGGTTGGCCGAGCAGCGCGACGTCGACGTCACGTCGGGCGAAGACGTGGTCACCCTGGCGCGCGACGTCCGCGCCGACCTCGTCGTCATCGGCCCCGAGGTGCCCCTGGTCCTCGGCGTTGCCGACGCCGTGCGCGCCGCCGGCATCGCCTGCTTCGGGCCTGGCAAGGACGCCGCCCGCATCGAGGGTTCCAAAGCGTTCGCCAAAGAGGTCATGGCCGCGGCCGGTGTGCGCACGGCCCAAAGCGAAATCGTCGACAACCCGGCGCTCCTGGACGCGGCCCTGGACCGCTTCGGCCCGCCGGCCGGCGACCCCGCCTGGGTGGTGAAGGACGACCGCCTCGCCGCCGGCAAGGGTGTGGTGGTGACCGGCGATCGCCACGCCGCCCGAGCCCATGCGGCGGGTCTGCTCGAAGCGGGTCACCCGGTGCTCCTGGAGTCCTTTCTCGACGGGCCCGAGGTGTCGCTGTTCTGCGTGGTCGACGGCCAGACCGTGGTGCCGCTGCTGCCGGCCCAGGACTTCAAGCGGGTGGGTGACGGCGACACCGGTCCCAACACCGGCGGCATGGGCGCGTACGCGCCGCTGCCGTGGCTTCCCGACGAGGTATACCGGCACATCGTCACCGATATCGTCGAACCCGTCGCGGCCGAGCTCGTGGCGCGCGGCTGCCCGTTCTCCGGGCTGCTCTACGTCGGGCTCGCGATCACCGGGAAGGGCCCGGCCGTGGTCGAATTCAATTGTCGCTTCGGCGATCCCGAGACGCAGGCCGTGCTGGCCCTGCTGGAGTCGCCGCTCGCACAGCTGCTGCACGCCGCGGCCACCGGCACGCTGGCCGACTTCGACGAGTTGCGCTGGCATGAGGGTGCCGCCGTCACGGTGGTGCTGGCCGCCGAGAACTATCCCGGCCGCCCGCGCGTGGGCGACGTCATCGTCGGCGCGGAGGCCGACGGTGTGCTGCATGCGGGGACGGCCCGGCGCGAGGACGGCGAGGTGGTCTCGGCGGGCGGCCGGGTGCTGTCGGTGGTCGGCACCGGCGCCGACCTGCCCGCCGCGCGCACCGCCGCTTATGCCGCCCTGCGTTCGATCCGGCTGCCGGGCAGCCACTTTCGTACCGACATCGCCCTGGCCGCGGCCGAGGGCAAGCTCACCGTCTAGAAACCCACGGCCTGACCGTCGCGACGTGGATCGCTCACCGCGAGATAGCCGTCGTCGAGCCGCCAAATGGCTTGACAGCTGCCGAATTCGTTGTAGTCGTCGACGGTGACCAGGTCGTGCCCGCGCCGCGCGAGCTCCGCCAAAGTGCGCTCGGGAAAGCCCCTTTCGCAACTCACCTGCGTGCCCTGCACCCACCGGAATCGTGGGCCGTCGCACGCCGCCTGGGGATTCTGGCCGTGGTCGGCGATGCGGACCATCACCTGCACATGACCCTGGGGCTGCATCATGCCGCCCATCACCCCGAAACTCATCACCGGGGCGCCGTCCTTGGTGACGAAGGCCGGGATGATCGTGTGGTACGGACGCTTGTTCGGCCCGACCCGGTTCGGATGCCCTTCCTCGAAACCGAAGTGAGTTCCCCTGTTCTGCAGCGCGATTCCCGTGCCGGGCACCACCACGCCCGAGCCGAATCCCATGTAGTTCGACTGGATCATCGAAACCATCGTTCCCGCGGCGTCGGCGGCCGTGAGGTAGACCGTGCCGCCTTTCGGGGTGCCGGCGAATGCGGGCTTGGCCCGATGCCGATCGATCAGCGCGGCGCGGTGCTCGAGGTAGTCGGCGTCGAGCAGTCGTTCGGGAGGCACCGCCATGTGGTCGATGTCGGCGACGTGGGCCGCGGCGTCGGCGAAGGCCAGCTTCACGGCCTCGATCTGCAGGTGCACGCTGTCGGCGGAATCGGCTGGCAGCGAAGGCATGTCGAAGTGCTCGAGGATCCCCAGGGCGATGAGCGCGACGATGCCCTGGCCGTTAGGTGGGATCTCGTGGATTGTGTAGCCGCGGTAGGTCGCGTCGATGGTGCCCACCCAGTCGGCGCGGTGCGCGGCCAAATCCGTGACACGCATGGCCCCGCCGTTGGCCAGCGCGTGCGCCTCGAGCCTCGCGGCGAGGCCGCCACGATAGAAGTCCTCTCCGGTGGTTGTGGCGATGCGTTCCAGCGTCGCCGCGTGGTCCGGAAACCGCACCAGCTCACCGGGATTCGGCGCTCGCCCGCCGGGCATGAACGCCTCGGCGAAGCCGGGCTGGTCCTTGAACAGCGGCACCTGCGCCGCCCATTGCTCGGCCACCGTCGGTGACAGCAGAAACCCGTTGCGCGCGTAGGAGATCGCCGGCTCCAAGAGCCGCCCGAACGGGAGCCTGCCGAATTTCGCGTGCAGTTCCGTCCACGCCGACACCGCCCCGGGCACCGTCACCGAGTTCCAACCGAGCGCCGGAACGGCCCCGCCCCTGAAGTACTCCGGCGTCCACGCCGCGGGCGAACGGCCCGATGCGTTCAACCCGTGCAATCGCTCGCCGTCCCACACGATGGCGAAGGCGTCCGAGCCGATGCCGTTACTCACCGGCTCCACGACGGTGAGCGTGACCGCCGTGGCGATGGCCGCGTCGACGGCGTTGCCGCCCTCGGCCAGCACGCGCAGACCCGCCTGGGCGGCCAGGGGTTGCGACGTGCACACCGCGTTCGACGCGAGGACGGGCTTTCGCGGCCAGGCGTAGGGAAAGTCCCAACCGAAGGGTGTCGTCACCTCCGCGAGCGTAACCTCAGGCCGTCAGCAGGGGAGCCATCCAGGTCAGCTCGGCCGGCAACTGGGAACTCCAGAACTCGCCGTTGTGGCCACCGGGCGAGAAGCCGCCCGCGGGCGGGTTCGGCAGTTGAGCGATGAATTGCTTGGTCGCCGAATAGAAGGGGTCGCTGTCGCCGCAATCCACCCGGATGGGAATCGACGCCAGCGCGGGCATCCCGAACACGGAATTGGCCGCGAAGTCGTCGGGTCCGTCGAACGCGCCGGGGGCCGCGGCGCCGGACGCCATCCACAGCGCCGGGCTCACGGCGCAGATCGCCGCGGTGCGCCCGGCCCCGAGCCGCCCGCCGAGCAGCAGCGCGCCGTAGCCGCCCATGGACCAGCCCAGGAACGCCACGCGCGATGTATCCAGGTTCTGGGTGCTCAGCATGGGAATGAGCTCGCCCAGCACCATCGCCCCGCTGTCCTCGCCGGAGGCCCTCTTGTGCCAGTAGCTGCCGCCGCCGTCGACGGCGACCACGGCAAACGGTGGCAGCCCCGCGTTGACGGCCTGCGCGAGGCCCTGCTCGACGCCGCCGGCCATCACCGTCGACGCGTCACTGCCCTTGCCGTGCAGCGCGATCACCGGTCGCAGCGCCTTGGTCTGGCCCGGCGGCCGGGCGATCGCCCAGTTGGTGTTGACGCCCCCGCGGGCCGCCGACACGAAGGAGCCGGTCACCATGGTCGGCGCCGGTTGAGCCGGCGGCGCCGGCTCCTGGGGTGGCGCCGGCGCCAGCGGCAGCTGCGTGCCGGTGGTCGTGACCGGAATGGCACGAGTCGGGCGAGCCTGTAGCACCGAGTCGAGCCCGTAGGCGCCGAGTGCACCGACGGCCGCGCCGGCGCCGAGACGGAGCATCGCGCGTCGGTTCAAGTCGGGCATGCGGGCCATCATGCCATGTCGGATTAACGGGCCGTTTGGCGGAAATGGCAATGCAGTACCACTTTTCTGGCACGATGGCTTCTCGTGACCGCAGCAGTTACTCCAAAAGGAGAACGTCGACGGTATGCGCTGGTCAGCGCTGCCGCCGAGCTGCTTGCCGAGGGCGGCTTCGAGGCGGTGCGGCACCGGGCGGTCGCGCGTCGGGCCGGCCTGCCGTTGGCCTCCACCACGTATTACTTCTCATCGCTGGACGATCTGATCGCGCGAGCCGTCGAACACATCGCGATGATCGAAGTGGCGCAGCTGCGCGCGCGCGTCACGGCCCTGTCCCGGCGGCGGCGCGGGCCGGAGACCACCGCCGAGGTGCTGGTGGACCTGCTCGTCGGTGACGTGTCGGGCCCGGGTCTGGCCGATCAGCTGATCTCGCGCTACGAGCGGCACATCGCCTGCACCCGCCTGCCCGCGCTGCGCGAGACGATGCGCCGCAGCCTGCGGCAACGGGCCGAGGCCGTAGCCGAGGCGATCGAGCGGTCCGGCCGGTCCGTGCACATCGAACTGGTGTGCACCCTGATCTGCGCGGTAGACGGTTCCGTGGTGTCCGCCCTGGTCGAGGGCAGGGACCCGCGGACGGCGGCGCTAGGGACGGTGGTCGACCTCGTCGAGGTGCTGGCGCCCATCGACCCGCGACCCGTACAGATCTGACCTCGATGGTGGCGACCCGCATCGCCCGGCTCCGCCGCGCTTGCGATCGCCACTAAATCGACGACAGCGACGGCGTCACGATGTAGCCGGTCGCATGGTCGCCGTACAGCGTGATGCGCTCCGGGCGGCGCTCCGCGTACAGCGCGACGTAGGCGCAGACGACGGCGTCGACGGGATCCTCGACGCGGCGCAGCTCGCTCTTGCGTTGAGCCGCGACCACCTGCCGGCGCAGCTCGCCCCACCCGGCATGGTGTTCGACGCCCAGGGGCACCGCGGTGTCCGCGAGGCGTTCGATGCCGTCCATCAGCAGCACGAGCTCCGACCGGAGCCCGTCGAGGGTGCGGCCAGGCTTGGCCTTGTACTTGAGCGTCCGCGCCAGCCGGAACAGGACGACGGTCGCCGCATGCGGATAGACCTCGATGGCGCGGCGCGCGGCCGCCGACCGCGGGTCGATGTCGAGGCCGAGCGCGTCGGCGAGCCGGGCCGCCCGGGGCCCGTCGGCGAATTCGGGCTTGGCGGTGTTGCAGGGGTGCGCGCCCGCCTCGAACCGGCGGAAGTCGCGGTTGAGCGCGGCCTCCGCGGGCCGCTGGCCCGTGGGGTTGTTCACCACCAGCGGCGCGTCGAAGGCGACCAGGCACTCGCCCCGGACGTACGGCGACAGGGCGGCGACGATCGACGCGTCCTCGCGCACCGCGCCGAGGTGGACCAGCCTGCCGTCCGCGTCGAGCACGGCCACCCCGGTGGGGTTGCGTCCGGCCCAGGCGAGGTCGACGCCCGCGAAGTACACCCGCTCAGGGTAGGTCGGCTCCGGCTCGCTTGGCGGGGAGGCCGAGAGCCCGGCTGGCCGGGCGCTCGACGCGCCGCGCCCGGCTGGCGGGGCGCTCGGCCAGCGACGAACGGCCGCGATCGTAAGCTGTGTGTTTGTGAGCATTCCGAACGTGCTGGCCGGCCGTTACGCCAGCGCCGAGATGGTCGCGATCTGGTCGCCGGAAGCCAAGGTCGTCGCCGAGCGGCGGTTGTGGCTGGCGGTGCTTCGGGCGCAGGCGGAACTGGGCGTGGACGTGCCCCCGGAGGCGGTCGCCGACTACGAGCGGGTGCTCGAGGACGTCGACCTGGCCTCGATCGCGGCCCGCGAGCGCACGTTGCGCCACGACGTCAAGGCGCGCATCGAGGAGTTCAACGCGCTGGCCGGTCACGAGCAGGTGCACAAGGGCATGACGAGCCGCGACCTCACGGAGAACGTCGAACAGTTGCAGGTCCGGCGGTCGCTGGAGTTGGTCTTCTCGCACGGGGTGGCCGTGGCGGCGCGGCTCGCCGAGCGGGCGGTGACCTACCGTGACCTGGTGATGGCGGGGCGCAGCCACAACGTCGCCGCGCAGGCCACCACGCTGGGCAAGCGGTTCGCGTCCGCGGCCCAGGAGACGCTGATCGCGCTGACCCGGCTGCGGGAGTTGATCGACCGCTACCCGCTGCGCGGCATCAAGGGCCCGATGGGCACCGCGCAGGACATGCTCGACTTGCTGGGCGGTGACGCCGCCAAGCTCGCCGAGCTCGAGCGGCGGGTCGCCGAATTCCTCGGCTTCTCAGAGGTTTTGACGAGCGTCGGGCAGGTGTATCCGCGCTCGCTGGACCACGACGTGGTCTCGGCGCTCGTCCAGCTCGGCGCCGGACCGTCGTCGCTGGCCCACACCATCCGGCTCATGGCCGGGCACGAACTCGTCACCGAGGGTTTCGCCGAGGGACAGGTCGGCTCGTCGGCGATGCCGCACAAGATGAACACCCGCAGCTGCGAGCGCGTCAACGGACTGCAGGTCGTGCTCCGGGGGTACGCCTCCATGGCGGCCGAACTGGCGGGCGCGCAGTGGAACGAGGGCGACGTGTTCTGCTCGGTGGTGCGACGGGTTGCGTTGCCGGACAGCTTCTTTGCGATCGACGGGCAGATCGAGACGTTCCTGACGGTGCTCGACGAGTTCGGCGCGTACCCGGCCGTCATCCAGCGCGAGCTCGACCGCTACCTGCCCTTCCTGGCCACCACCAAGGTGCTGATCGCGGCGGTGCGCGCCGGAATGGGCCGCGAGGCAGCCCATCACGTCATCCGCGAACACGCCGTCGCCACCGCACTGGCCATGCGCGAGCGCGGCGCCGAACCCGACCTGCTCGACCGGTTGGCCGCCGACGAGCGGCTGCCGCTGGACCGGGCGGGACTGGACGCCGCGCTGGCCGACAGGCAGGCGTTCACGGGCGCCGCCGGTGATCAGGTGGACGAGGTGGTCGCGGCCGTCGAGCAGCTGGTGAGCCGGCATCCGGACGCGGCCAAGTACACACCGGGGCAGATCCTGTGACGCTCGCCGGCGCGCTCGCCGACATCGACTTCACCGACCTGGACAACTTCGCCAACGGGTTCCCGCACGACCTGTTCGCGGTGCACCGGCGCGAGGCGCCGGTCTACTGGCACGAGCCCACGGACAACACTCCCGATGGCGAGGGCTTCTGGTCGGTCGCCACGTACGCGGAAACCCTTGAGGTGCTGAAGGATCCGGTGACATATTCGTCGGTCACCGGCGGGCAGCGGCCGTACGGCGGCACCCTCCTGCAGGACCTGGCGATCGCGGGCCAGGTGCTCAACATGATGGACGACCCGCGACACTCGCAGATCCGGCGGCTGGTGAGCTCCGGGCTGACACCGCGGATGATCCGCCGCGTCGAGGACGACCTGAGGGCCCGGGCGCGCCGGTTGCTGGACGCGGTGGCGCCCGGCGAGCCCTTCGACTTCCTGGTCGACATCGCGGCGGAACTGCCGATGCAGATGATCTGCATCCTGCTGGGAGTGCCTGATTCCGAACGGCATTGGCTGTTCGAGGCGATCGAGCCCCAATTCGATTTCGGTGGCTCCCGCAAGGCCAACCTCTCGCAGCTGTCGGTCGAAGAGGCCGGGTCGCGGATGTACGCGTACGGCCAGGAATTGATCGCGGCCAAGCGCGCGAACCCTACCGACGACATGTTGTCGGTGGTCGCCAACGCGACCGTCGAAGATGCGGATGCGCCCGCGCTGTCCGACCTCGAGCTGTACCTGTTCTTCAGCCTGCTGTTCAGCGCCGGCGCCGAGACGACGCGCAACGCCGTCGCGGGCGGCCTGCTGGCGCTCGCCGAACACCCGCAGCAATGGCGTTCCCTTCGTGCGGATCCGGTTGGGCTGCCCACCGCCGTCGAGGAGATGGTGCGGTGGACGTCGCCGTCGCCGTCCAAGCGGCGCACCGCCACCCGCGATGTCACCCTCGGCGGTCACCGGATCGGCGCGGGACAAAAGGTTCAGGTCTGGGAGGGCTCGGCCAACCGGGACGCCGGCGTCTTCCCCCGCGCCGACGAGTTCGACATCACCAGAAAACCCAATCCGCACTTGGGGTTTGGCCAGGGCGTGCACTACTGCCTGGGCGCCAACCTCGCGCGCCTGGAGTTGCGGGTGCTGTTCGAGGAGCTGCTGACGCGCTTCTCGGGTGTGCGGGTGGTGCGGCCGGTCGAATGGACGCGGAGCAACCGGCACACCGGCATCCGCCACCTCGTCGTGGAACTGCTCGGGGAGCGGTGATGGCCCGGCTCGCGCGCGTCGAGCCGACACCGGACGTGTTCGCCGCCGTGATGGCGACGGGGATACTGTCGATCGCCGCCCGCGACCACGGGTACCGCTGGATCAGCGACGTTCTCGGTGTCCTGGCCACGGCCGCTCTCGTCGTCCTGACCGTGGTGGTCGCGGCGGTGATCGGTAGGCGCCGCGCGGCCCGTTGGGACCTGACCAAACCAGACGTCACCTTGCGCCTGTTCACGTTCGTCGCCGCGTGCGCCGTCGTCGACGCCCGCCTGTCGGCTCACCTGGCCGTGCTGCGGGTGCTTGGAGCGGTGGCCCTGTCCTCCTGGCTGGTGCTGATCGCGCTGACCGCGCGCAACATGCGGGCGCGCCGGTGGACGGAACTGCGCGACCACGCGCACGGGGCGTGGGAGCTGGGCAGCGTCGGAACGTCGGGCCTGGCGATCCTGATGGCTCAGGTCGCCCACCACACCGGTCATCGGTGGTGGCTCGCGATCGCGGTCCCGGTGTGGCTTGTGGCCCTGGGCATCTACGCGCTGATGACGTGGCTGATCCTGTGGCGGGCGGTCAGCGAGCGACAACACCGCGATGGGTTCGAGCCCGACGCGTGGATCCTGATGGGCGGTCTCGCGATCGCAACCCTTTGCGGCTACTACATCCACCACGAGGCGCCGCAGTGGTTGTTCGGAGGCTTGCGCGGGATCACGGTGGTGACGTGGGTCGCGGCCACCCTGTGGATCCCGCCGCTGATCTACTTCGCGCTGCACCGAATCGGCCGGCGGCCCGAGGTGCTCCACTTCGCCGGCGTCTGGTGGTCGCTGGTGTTCCCGCTGGGCATGTATTCGGCCGCCACCTACGCGATGGCGGGCGAGCTCAACCGCCCCGCCCTGAAAACGGTGTCGCTGGTGTTCTTCTGGGACGCGCTGGCGGTGTGGCTGATCGTCGCGATCGCGGGCCTGCTGCGGCTCTGGCGCGTGCTCGTCATTCCGCGCGAAGCCGGACCCCGGCCGCGCGGAGTTCGAGCGCGGCGAGCGCCCGCATGGTCGCGGGGTCCTCGTGGCGCCACCCGCCGACCGGGTCCGCGCTGACGGCCGTCAGCTTGCGTGGCGGCCGGTTGGTGAGCGCCCGCAGCGCCAGCAGTTGCTGACCGGCCGCGGTCGCGGCCAGCGAGGTGACGGTCAGCTTGCGCCGAAAGAACCTCAGCCGAAGGAAAAGCCACGGCCCGGCGACGGCGAGGATGGGCGGCGCGGCCACCGCCATCGCGAGCAGGATCGCCAGCCAACTCGCCGTCGAATTCAGGCTGTGCCCGGCCCCGGCGAGGTCGAGGGCGGCCTTGCTCGCCGAGTCGAGCGACTTGCTGACCGGATCGCCGACGAGCGGAATGTGCTGCGCCCCGTGGCCCGCCGACGCGAGATTGCCGGCGATGCCGTTCGCGCCGCTCTCCACCTGCTGGCCGGCCTCCGCGATGGTCGCGATCGCGTCGTGCACGGCGGTCCCCACGAGGAGCCATATCGCGGTCCAGAAGAAGATGGCGACGTCGCTGAGAAACTGGGCGATCAGCCGGCCGGGTCGGGTCGAGTAGGGCAAGTACCGCGAAGTCATAGCCCCATACCAGCACAGGATCGACGGTTAGCTGCCGGATAGGCTGGCCGGATGCGTCCCGCGTTGTCCGATTACGAGCACCTGGCGAGCGGCAAGGTCCGGGAGATCTACCGCGTCGACGACGAGCACCTGCTGCTGGTCGCCACCGACCGGATCTCCGCCTACGACTACGTGCTCGACAGCACGATTCCGGACAAGGGCCGCATCCTGACCGCGATGAGCGTCTTCTTCTTCGACCTCGTCGACGCGCCGAACCACCTGGCCGGCCCGCCGGACGACCCGCGGATTCCCGACGAGGCGCTGGGCCGTGCGCTGGTGGTGCGGCGCCTGGAGATGCTCCCGGTCGAATGTGTGGCCCGCGGTTACCTGACCGGCTCGGGGCTGCTCGACTACCAGGCCACCGGGAATGTCTGCGGAATCGCCCTGCCGGCCGGTCTGGTGGAGGCGAGCCGCTTCGCCGAGCCGCTGTTCACCCCGGCGACGAAGGCGGCGCTGGGGGATCACGACGAGAACATCTCGTTCGACCGGGTCGTCGAGCTGGTGGGCGCGGCGCGCGCCGACGAATTGCGCAACCGGACGCTGCGCATCTACGAACAGGCCGCCGAACACGCTCTGACGAAGGGAATCATCATCGCCGACACCAAGTTCGAATTCGGCACCGACCCCGACGGAAACCTGGTGCTGGCCGATGAGATCTTCACGCCCGACTCGTCGCGGTACTGGCCGGCGGACGACTACCGGCCCGGCGTCGTGCAGGCCAGCTTCGACAAACAGTTCGTCCGCAACTGGCTCACCAGCCCGGAGTCCGGCTGGGACCGCCACGGTTCGCAACCGCCGCCCCCCCTGCCCGACGACATCGTCGCTGCGACCCGGGAGCGGTACATAGAGGCCTACGAACGGATTTCGGGTATGAGTTTCGGCGAATGGATCGGCCCGCGCGCATGAGCGGCGCCCCTCTGCCCCCGCCGGCCAAGCGGGTGGAGACCCCGCGCGAGTTCCACGGAGACGTGTTCCTCGACCCGTACGAATGGCTGCGCGACAAGGACAACCCGGAGGTCATCGCCCACCTCGAGGCGGAGAACTCCTATGTCGACGAAATGTTGGCCGACCTGGAACCGTTGCGGCAGAAGATCTTCGACGAAATCAAATCGCGCACCAAGGAGACCGATCTCTCGGTCCCGACCCGTCTGGGCCAGTGGTGGTATTACGCCCGCACCTTCGAGGGCAAGCAGTACCGAGTCCAGTGCCGTTGTCCCGTCGCCGATCCGGACGACTGGGATCCGCCGGTGCTCGACGAGACGACCGAGATCCCCGGCGAGCAGGTGATGCTCGACTCCAACGCCGAGGCGGAGGGTCACGAGTTCTTCGCGCTCGGCGCGGCGCGGGTGAGCCTGGATGGCAACCTGCTCGCGTACTCCGTCGACACCGTCGGCGACGAACGTTACACGTTGCGGTTCAAGGATCTTCGCACCGGCGAGTTGTACCCGGACGAAATCGCCGACATCGCGGCGGGCGCGACGTGGGCGGCCGACAACAACACGGTGTACTACCTGACCCTGGATGCGGCCCACCGCCCGGACAAGGTGTGGCGCTACCGACTCGGCTCCGGGGCGGATCCCGAGTTGGTGTATCACGAAGCCGACGAACGTTTTTGGCTCGGTGTGGGACTTACCCGCAGCGACGCCTACGTCCTGATCGCCGCCGGATCGTCGATCACGACCGAGATGCGCTACGCGGACGCGGCCGATCCGCATGCGCGGTTCACCGTCGTGCTGCCCCGCCGCGACGGCGTGGAATATTCGGTGGAACACGCGGTGGTCGGCGGCGAGGATCGTTTCCTGATCCTGCACAACGACGGCGCGGTCAACTTCACGCTCGCCGAGGCGCCGGTGAGCGAGCCGACCCGGCAACGCACGTTGATCCCGCACCGCGACGACGTCCGGATCGACGGCGTGGACGCCTTCGCCGGCCACCTGGTGGTGAGCTACCGGCGGGCGGCCCTGCCGCGAATCCAGCTGTGGCCGTTGGATTCCGACGGTGGATACGGTGAACCGCAGGAACTCGCGTTCGACTCGGAGCTGATGTCGGTCGGCCTCGGCTGGAACCCGATGTGGGATGCGCCCAAGCTGCGGATCGGCGCGGGCTCTCTCGCTACGCCCGCCCGCATCTACGACGTCGACCTCACCACCGGGCAGCGCACGCTGCTGCGCGAGCAACCGGTGCTCGGCGGATACCGGCCCGAGGACTACGTCGAACGACGCGAGTGGGCTGTCGCCCACGACGGCACCCGCATCCCGCTCTCGATCATCCATCGCGCCGGCATCGAGTTACCCGCGCCGACGCTGCTGTACGGGTACGGCGCCTACGAGATTTGCACGGACCCAAGCTTTTCCATCGCGAGGTTGTCCCTGCTGGACCGGGGCATGGTCTTCGTCATCGCCCACGTGCGGGGCGGCGGTGAAATGGGACGGCTGTGGTACGAGCACGGGAAGTTGCTCGAGAAGAAGAACACCTTCACCGACTTCGTCGCGGCGGCAAAGCATTTGATCGATTCGGGGATCACGGGCGCGGGTAAACTGGTGGCTTTGGGCGGCAGTGCCGGTGGTCTGCTGGTGGGCGCGGTGGCTAATTTGGCGCCCGAACTGTTCGCCGGCATCCTCGCCCAGGTTCCCTTCGTCGACCCGCTCACCACCATCCTGGATCCCTCGTTGCCGCTGACGGTCACCGAGTGGGACGAGTGGGGAAACCCATTGAGCGACAAGGACGTCTACTTCTACATGAAGTCCTACTCGCCCTACGAGAACGTCGCGGCCAGGCCATATCCCCAGATCCTGGCGATGACGTCGCTCAACGACACCCGGGTCTACTATGTGGAGCCGGCCAAATGGGTGGCGGCGTTACGGCACGCCAACCCCGACGGCAAGCCCGTCCTGTTGAAGACCCAGATGAACGCCGGCCACGGCGGCGTCAGCGGCCGCTACAAAGCCTGGCAGGAAACTGCTTTCCAGTACGCCTGGCTGCTGGCCGTCGCCGATCCGGACCGTTACGACCATTCAGGTCGCGCAGCGAACTCCTCGTAGGGCACGGGATCTGCCGGCGCCTTCGGCAGGAAAAACGCCGGGACGATGGTGGAGATGACCAGCGCGACGGCGATCATGAACACCACTGTGTACGCGTGGGAAAGGTCGTGCAGCACGTCGGCGGAGAACCCGGGCATCAGGGATTCCCGCGGCAGGGCGGACTGGTCGACGGGAACACCGGTGACCGGGGCCTGCTGCTGCAGCGCCGCGATCTTGTTCGCCGCGGCGATGTTCTCGCTGCGGTTGAACTGGTTGGTCAGAACCATCGACATCAGCGCGGTGCCCACCGAGCCGCCGACCTGCTGGCTGACGCTGATCAGCGTTGTGCCGCGCGCGATCTGGTGCGGCGCCAGGGCCTGCACCGAGGCGACCGAGAGCGGCATCATGGTGCACCCCATGCCCAGGCCCGTGATCGTCAGTGCGATCAGCAGGGTCGGCAGGTAGTGCGCCTGCCGGGCGATGCCGAACGCGAAGGTGCCGAGGCCGACGGTGATCAGCACGATGCCGACCAACACAATCTTGCCCGGACCCTGCCGGTCCACCCATGGCCCCGTGAGCCGCATGGTGATCATGGCACCCAACCCCTGCGGGATCATGTGGACGCCCGCCTGCATCGGCGTGTTGTGCAGGACCTGCTGGAAGTAGCTGGGCAGCAGCAGGGCGGCGCCGAAGAACGCCACGGCGAAGATCAGCATCGTCACGTTGGCCTGCGTGAGCACGGGATTGCGGAACAGTCGCAGGTCGATGAGCGGGTGATCCGTGCGGCGCCAGGCGTGCACCACGAAGGCGGCCACCAGGGCCAGCCCGATGATCGCCGGTATCACCACGTGGCGGTCGGCCACGGTCCCACGGCCCGGGATGGACGACACGGCGAACAAGAAGGTCGCCAGGCCGGGGGAGAGCAGCAGCACGCCGACGACGTCGAAGGTCTCCGACCGGGCCGCGTGATCCCTCGGGAACACGACGGCCGCGAGGATCAGGGTGATGATCCCGAAGGGCAGATTGATCAAAAAGATCCACCGCCAGCTGGCGACACCGATGAGCCAGCCGCCCAAAATCGGCCCGCAGATTGGCGCGAGCAGCATGGGAATGCTCAATATGGACATCAGCCGACCCAGCCGCCTCGGCCCCGCTTCGCGCGTCAAGATCATGAAGCCCAGCGGCAGCAGCATCCCGCCGCCGACGCCCTGGACCATCCGGAAGGCGATGAGTGACAGGATGTTCCACGCCAGCGCGCACAGTATCGAGCCCATTGTGAACGCGGCGACGGAGCCCATGAACAGTCGTTTGGTGCCGAAGCGGTCGGCCGCCCACCCGGTGATCGGGATCACGGTGGCCAGGGCGAGTGAGTAGCCCGTCATCGTCCATCCGACGACGGCCTGCGACGAGCCAAATTCCTGAATGAAGGTGCGTTGCGCGACGCTGACGATGGTGACGTCGAGGATCGCCATCACGGTGGCCAGGATGCAGACACCGGCGACCTTCAGCAGCCCGGCGTCGAGCCGGTCGGGGTAGGCGAATTCGCCCTGCTGCTCGGCGGGTGCGGCGGACGGCGGGGCATCGGCCGCTGCGGAATGGGCCTTCTCCATGGCGTTGCTTAGCATATCGAACCGATCGCCCGGCCGGGCCGGGACGGGTGTTTGCTGGACGACCGCGTTCTTGCGCTCCTTTCCGCACGTCGCCGGGGCTTTGCTGGGCGTCGGCGGCGCGGTATATACGCCTGCTGTCAGCGTGTCCTTCACCGTCCTGAAACCTGGGATCGGCAAACTGCGGGTGTGTCTGGAAAATTGATCGTCTCGGTCTCGGGGATCGGCGAACGCACCCTCGGCGACGTCGAGGCGTTCTGCGCGCAAATGGACGCCCGCGGCGTCCCCCTCTCGTTGCTGGTGGCCCCCCGGCTCAAGAATGACTACCGGCTCGACCACGATCCGCACACCGTTGAGTGGCTGACCGCACGCCGCGCCGGCGGCGACGCCATCGTGCTGCACGGTTACGACGACCCGGCCACCAAGAAACGCCGCGGCGAGTTCGCCGTGCTGCGGGCGCACGAGGCCAACCTGAAGTTGATGGCGGCCGACCGGGTGCTCGAGCACCTGGGCCTGCGGACCAGGCTGTTCGCGGCGCCCGGCTGGGTCGTGTCACCGGGCGTGGTGAAGGCGCTGCCGCAGAACGGTTTTCGTCTGCTCGCCGATCTGCACGGCATCACCGATCTGGTTCGTCACCAGACCGTCCGCACCCGGGTGCTCGGCATCGGGGAGGGATTTTTGACCGAGCCGTGGTGGTGTCGCATGGTGGTGCTGTCGGCCGAGCGCATCGCCCGCCGCGAGGGCATCGTGCGGGTGGCCGTGGCCGCCCGCCAGCTGCGCAAACCCGGACCGTTGCAGGCCATGGTCGACGCGGTCGACCTGGCCCTGATGCACGGCTGCACCCCGTCGGTGTACCACTGGCGATCGGACAAGGCGATACTCGACGCCGCCTGATCCCGGGGTCCGGCCTATCGGCCATTACCCTGGTCCGACATGGGCAACTCCCCGGCGGCGGCCTTCGCCGCTGACGCGATTGTCGTGGGCGCGGGGCTGTCGGGCCTGGTCGCGGCCTGTGAACTGGTCGACCGCGGGCTCAGGGTGCTGATCGTCGACCAGGAGAACAGCGCGAACCTGGGCGGACAGGCGTTTTGGTCGTTCGGCGGCCTGTTCTTCGTGGACAGTCCCGAGCAGCGCCGCCTCGGTATCCGCGACAGCCACGAACTCGCCCTGCAGGACTGGCTGGGTACGGCGGCGTTCGATCGTCCCGAGGACTACTGGCCGCGCCAGTGGGCGCACGCCTACGTCGATTTCGCGGCGGGGGAGAAACGCAGCTGGCTCCGCGCCCGCGGGCTGAAGCTCTTCCCGCTGGTGGGTTGGGCGGAGCGCGGCGGCTACGGCGCGCAGGGCCACGGCAACTCGGTGCCGCGTTTTCACATCACCTGGGGCACCGGGCCCGCGCTGGTCGACATCTTCGTTCGTCAGCTCCGCGACCGCTCGACGGTGCGCTTCGCGCACCGTCATCAGGTTGACGAGCTGATCACGGAGGGCGACGCGGTGATTGGCGTCCGGGGCACGGTGCTGGAGCCGTCGGCGGCGCCACGCGGGGCGCCCTCCTCGCGGGAGCCATTGGGGCAGTTCGAGTTTCGCGCACCGGCGGTGCTGGTGACCAGCGGCGGCATCGGCGGCAATCACGACCTGGTGCGCAAAAACTGGCCGAAGCGGATGGGCCGGGTGCCCGAGCAGCTGCTGAGCGGGGTACCCGCCCACGTCGACGGCAGGATGATCGCCATCTCCCAGAAGGCCGGTGCCCGGGTGATAAACCCGGACCGGATGTGGCACTACACCGAGGGCATCACGAACTACGACCCGATCTGGCCGTTGCACGGCATCCGCATCATCCCGGGGCCGTCGTCGCTGTGGCTGGACGCTACGGGCAAACGCCTGCCGGTGCCGTTGTATCCCGGGTTCGACACCCTCGGCACGCTGGAGTACATCACCAATTCCGGGCACGACTACACCTGGTTCATCTTGAACGCCAAGATCATCGAGAAGGAGTTCGCGCTGTCGGGTCAGGAGCAGAACCCCGACCTGACGGGCCAGAGCGTGCGCGAGCTGGTGCGTAACCGTGCGCGTTCGGGGCCGCCGGCGCCGGTGCAGGCGTTCGTCGACCGCGGCGCCGACTTTGTGAGCGCGAATTCGTTGCGGGAGTTGGTGACCGCGATGAACAGGCTGCCCGGGGTGGAGCGGCTGGACTACGCGACGGTGGAGGCCGAGGTCACCGCCCGCGACCGCGAAGTCGCCAACAGGTTCAGCAAGGACGGCCAGATCACCGCGATCCGGGCCGCACGCGGGTACCTCGGCGACCGGCTGGGGCGGGTGGTCGCACCACACCGGTTGACCGACCCCAAGGCGGGCCCGCTGATCGCGGTCAAGTTGCACATCCTCACCCGAAAGACGTTGGGCGGCATCGAAACCGACCTCAACGGGCGGGTGCTCACCGGCGACGGCACTCCGCTCAACGGGCTGTACGCGGCGGGCGAGGCGGCCGGGTTCGGCGGCGGCGGCGTGCACGGCTACCGGGCGCTGGAGGGCACGTTCCTGGGCGGCTGCATCTTCTCCGGACGCGCGGCCGGCCGGGCCGCCGCCGACGACATCGCCTAGGTTCGTTCGCCGAGCTGGGGTGCCCCCAGCTCGCGGTCAGAAGGTGACCGCGTCCTCCTCGGGCAGCACCTGAAAGTCGGTGCTCGTCATTTCGCTGAGCCGGCCGTAATAGATTCCGCGCGCATCGGGGGCGATGATGCCCTGGTGGATGGGCACCGCGCGCCGCGGGGCGACGGCGCGCAGGTAGTCGACGGCCTCGGCGATCTTCATCCACGGGGCGGCCGCCGGAGTGGCCAGCACGTCCACCGGCTCGTCGGGCACGAACAGCGCGTCGCCGGGATGCATGAAGCGCGCGGCATGCTCGCCGTCGCCCACCAGATACGAGATGTTCTCGATCACCGGAATGTCCGGGTGGATGACGGCGTGCCGCCCACCGAGGGCGCGAACGGTCACCTGGCCGATCGCCAGCTCGTCGCCGACGCGCACCTGGCGGCACGGGTCGCCCAGCTGCGCGGTGGTCTGCGGGTCGGCGTACAGCGCGGCGTCCGGGTTGCCTTCGAGCAGGGCCGGTAGCCGCCCGACGTCCACGTGGTCGGGATGCTGGTGGGTGATCACGATGGCGGTCAGCCCGGTGATTCCCTCGAACCCGTGCGCGAATGTGCCCGGGTCAAAAAGCAGGCGGGTGTCGCCGAACTCGGCAAGCAGGCAGGAATGGCCGAAATGCGTCAGCTGCATGCTTACGATTGTGCTCTCGTGCCCGTCGGGCGAGGTCGCCGGTAAGGTTGGCCGGAAGACGGAGCTAGGAGGAACGCCAGTGGCCCGGGTGGTCGTCAATGTGATGCCCAAAGCGGAGATCCTCGACCCGCAAGGTCAGGCGATCGTCGGGGCGCTGGGCCGGCTGGGTCATCCCGGCATCTCGGATGTCCGTCAGGGCAAGAGATTTGAGCTGGAAGTCGACGACTCGGTGGACGACGCCGCGCTCGCCGAGATCGCCGAATCGCTGTTGGCGAACACCGTGATCGAGGACTGGACGATCAGCCGGGAGACCCCGTGACCGCCCGGATCGGTGTCATCACCTTCCCCGGCACGCTCGACGACGTGGACGCCGCCCGCGCCGCGCGTCGCGTCGGCGCCGAGGCGGTCAGCTTGTGGCACGCCGATGCCGATTTGCGTGGCGTCGACGCCGTGGTGGTGCCGGGCGGCTTCTCCTACGGTGATTACCTGCGGGCCGGCGCGATCGCCAAGTTCGCGCCGGTGATGGCCGAGGTGATCGACGCCGCCCGCGACGGCATGCCGGTGTTGGGCATCTGCAACGGATTCCAGGTGCTGTGCGAGGCGGGCCTGTTGCCCGGCGCGCTCACCCGCAACATCGGGCTGCACTTCGTGTGCCGTGACGTCTGGTTGCGGGTGGCGTCGACGTCGACGGCCTGGACCTCGCGCTTCGAGCCCGAGGCGGACCTGCTCATCCCCCTCAAATCCGGCGAGGGTCGCTACGTGGCCCCGGCCGAGGTGCTCGACGAGCTCGAGGGCGAGGGCCGGGTGGTGTTCCGCTACCACGAGAACATCAACGGCTCCCTGAACGACATCGCCGGCGTCAGCTCCGCCAACGGTCGCGTCGTCGGGCTGATGCCGCACCCCGAGCACGCCATCGAGGCGCTGACGGGTCCGTCGGACGACGGGCTCGGCCTGTTCTACTCGGCGCTGGATGCGGTGCTCGCGGCCTGAGCACGCGCCTCAGCTCGCGTCGCGCAGCGCCGGCGCCGACAAGTCGGCCACGAGCGCCAACTCACCGAACAGCTCGATGGCGTCGGCGAGCGTGCCGTCGACGAAGGTTGCGAAGTCGTCGAATGACGCCGCGGCCGGGATCCACTGAGACCTGTGAGCGACGACGCCGATGCGTTCCGGATCCGACGAATCGTGCAGGATGGCGGTCACCTCGCGGTTCTGGGCGTTCCACGCGTCGACGAACCGTGTCAGCGACGAACGCTGCGCTGCGGGGAAAAAGGACGCCGGAGACACACGGATGACCAGCACGTCGTTGTCTGCGGACATCTCGAGGTGGACGTGCAGCCGCCGGGGTCGGGTATTTGCGACGTAGAAGAATTCCCCGTCGTGGCGGCCGCGGAAATACCGGCTGCCGCGGGTCTGGAGATAGCTTTCGATCAGCTTGGCGCCCAAGGGCTCGCTCGTCATGGATCCATGGTGGTGTTTGTGACTTTGGGCACCCTTGGAGGCAGGCAATGTGGTGTCGAAGAAAAGGTTGAGAATTTGCTGAGCGGGCCTGCGCGCTCACCCGCCGGCCGGAAACCACCGCCCCGCGTAGACGGTGCCGAGCACCGGAATGCGGTCCAGGACATCGGGTTCGACGGCATACGGGTCGTCGCCGAGAACGGTGAAGTTGGCGAGCTTGCCCGCGGCAATGCTGCCCAAGTCGTGGTCCATCCGCCACGAGTACGCCGCCTCGATCGTGATCGCGCGCAGGGCGTCGTGCACCGCAACCCGCTGCTCGGGGCAGACGGTCCGTCCGCTGGGGGTGCGGCGGTTGACCGCGCACCAGGCCAGGGTCAGCGGGGCGGCGGGGCCCATCGGCAGGTCCGAATGAAACGACAGCGGTATTCGGCGCCGCAGCACCGAGGCCGACCGCACCATCGCGTCCGCACGCGCGGGTCCTAGGCCGTACTCGGCGTACTTGTCCGCGAAGCCGACCGGGTAGTAGGGGTTAGCCGAGACGATCGCGCCGATCCGGGCGATCCTGTCGATCTGGTCCTCGCTCGAATTGGCGAAGTGGACGATCACCGTGCGGTGATCGCGGCGCGGACGCTCGGCCGCGCAAGCCTCGATCGTGTCGAGCACCATGTCCAGGGCCTCATCGCCGTTGACGTGGATGTGCAGCTGCCACCCTGCGTCCCAATACACCTTGGCGAATGCGCGAAACACGTTGGGCTGCATCATCCATTCACCGTGGTGGCAAAGATCGGGGTGCCCCGCCGCGTCGAGGTAGGGCTCCCTCAGCTGCATGCGCTGGCTGATGATGGCGCCGTCGGCGAACAGTTTCACGTGTTTGGGCAGCAGCCGAACCTTGCCAACGCGGGCCCGCGCCACCTGTGCCGCGGCGTCGGCCACCGCGTCGGCGGGATCCATGCCGGCGTCGGCCTGGCTGCGGGCGTCGACGAAGAAGGTCGACAGCAGCGGCGTGTCGTCGGCCCCCAGAATCTTTTGGTACAGCGGCCAGGGCTCGAGGTCCCACATGATGCCGGGTTCGTTGATTGCGGTGACCCCGTTGCGGTGCAGGTAGCGGACCAGCTGGCGAAGGCCCGCGGTGACGCGTTCGGTACTCATGAAGACCGGAGCGAGCCTCGGCAGCAGTAGGTTCATCCCCGACTCCCACCAGTGCCCGCGGTCGAGGTCCACCATGTGGCTGGCCGGGCCGCCGGCCGCCATCTGCGCCTCGGTGAGCTCCAACGCCTCGATCGCCGGCGAGTTGAGGAACCATTCGTGGCAGGATCGGTGCCAGACCGCGATGGGGCGGGTGCGGCTGATCCCGTCGAGGACGGCCCGGTCGAGGGCACCGTGCCACAACGGGTGATAGCCCCAGGAGAACAGCCACTCCCGTGGACTATCTTGGGCGCGCTCAACGGTGCGCAGCGCGCGCCGATAATCCTCCTCGGATTGCACCGCCGGGAAGGTGCGGCCTGGAAGCGCCCACTCTTCCGGGGCGATCACGTCGGTCATCAACGTGGTCGCGCCGAGGGCCGGATGCAGATGCTGGTCGATGAAGCCGGGGCACACCACGGCGTCGGCGAACCGGTCGTCGACAACACCGTCGTGCCGCAGGTCCGCGAACGATCCCACCGCGACGATCCGGTCACCCGACACCGCGACGGCGTCGGCGTCGACGCCGTCCGGCTCCATGGTGATGAGCCGGCGGGCCGGATACACCGTCGGCGCTGCGGCGGTCATCGACCGATTATGGTGGCGGCTGCGGGCCCGGGTCGATCCCGACGGAGTGAAAACGAGGACCGAGCGTGGCGTTGACGGTGGAACGGTTCGACCACATCGTGCTGAACTGCCGTGACGTGGAGGCGACGGCGGCCTGGTACGAGCGGGTGCTCGGGATGCGGCGGGAGGTGTTCGGGCCGTCGAACCGCATAGCGCTGCGCTTCGGCGAGCAGAAGATCAACCTGCGGCCCGTCGGGGCCCTCGCCGATGATCCCGCCTGGATGACCGGCGCGGGCGAGGCGGCCGGTTCGGCGGACCTGTGCTTCGTCACGCGGTCCAGTCCGCACGACGTCCGCGGCCACCTTGCCGCATGCGGAGTGGAGATCATCGCCGGCCCCGTGACCAAGGCGGGCGCGCTGGGACCCATGACCTCCCACTACTGCCGCGACGTCGACGGGAATCTCGTCGAGATCGCCGTCTATCACTCGGCCCGCAGCGGATAGAGTTCCGGCAGGTTGACCACGATGGCCTCCTGGGTGCTGCGGGCGATCACCACTTCCGCCGGCGTGCTGGGATCGGGGTTCTCCTCGCGATGCGGCAGGTACGGCGGGATGAAAACGTAATCGCCTGGCGCCGTTGCAATTCGAACCTCGTTGACGCCGTCGTGAAACACGAACTCCGGATTGCCGCTTCGCACGTAGATCGCGGTCTCCGATTCGCCGTGATGATGGTTCGAGGAGACGGCTTGCGGCGACGCGTGCGTCTCGCCCATCCATAGCTTCGCGGCGCCGACCGACCGGCCGCTGAGCGCGGCGAAGCGCCGCAGCCCTTCCGATTGCGCGGTGTCGGCGTTCAGGTCCGACGACCTGACGTGGTGGACGCGGGTCCCCGCGACTTCCGTTGCATCGTCGCCGAAATCGGGGTGGAATCCGTCTGCGGTTGGCATGGGTCAATTATCGCCGGGCGCGTCCCGATACGCTTCGAGCAACCGCAGCCACAGTTCGCTGATCGTGGGGAAGCAGGGCACGGCGTGCCACAGCCGGTCGACGGGGATCTCGCCCGCCACAGCGATCGTCGCCGAGTGCAGCAATTCGGTGACACCGGGACCCACCATGGTCATGCCAACCAGGCAGCCGCGATCCAGGTCGACCACCATCCGGGCCCGGCCCTGGTATCCGTCGGCGTAGAGTTTGGCCCCCATCACAGCGTCGCCGATTGCCACATCCACCGCACGCGTACGACGACCGGCCCGGTCGGCCTGCTCCGCCGTCATCCCCACCGCGGCGGCTTCCGGATCCGTGAAGAACGCCTGGGGCACCGCGTGATGATCTGCCGTCGTCGCGTGCGCCCCCCACGGGGCGGTGTCCAACGGGATGCCGGCCGCACGGGCGCCGATGGCCGCGCCGGCGATCCGGCCCTGGTACTTGCCCTGATGGGTGAGCAGGGCCCGGTGATTGACGTCGCCCGCCGCGTACAGCCAGCCCTCGGTTACCGCCCGCACGCGGCACGTGTCGTCGACGTCGAGCCAGCTGCCCGGGGTCAGGCCGACCGTCTCCAGGCCGATGTCATCCGTGAGCGGAACTCGGCCCGTGGCGAACAGCACGTCGTCGGCCTGCAGCGCGGAACCGTCGTCCAATTCCAGCGTCACTGGACCCCCCGCCGGCCGGCGCAGCGCGCGGACGGCCACCCCGATACGCACGTCGACGCCCGCCTCGACGAGGCCGCGACCGATCAGCTCGCCCACGAACGGCTCCATGCGGGGCAATAGGCCGGATGTCCGGGCGAGCAACGTCACTCGAGAGCCCAAACCCTGCCAGGCAAAAGCCATTTCGACGCCGACACCGCCCGCGCCGACGATCGCGAGCCGCTCCGGGACAGAGCTGCTGTCGGTCGCCCGACGGTTGGTCCACGGGTTCGCCGTGGCGATTCCGGGTAAGTCGGGCAGCGACGGCCGGCTTCCGGTGCAGATGACGACGGCATGGCGTGCGATCAGCGCGACGTGTTGGCCGCCCGGGCTCGTCACGGTGACTCGCCGCGGGCCGTCGAAGCGCGCGTGGCCGCGCACCAATGTCGCGCCTATTCCGTGCACCCAGTCGGCCTGCCCGGCGTCGTCCCAGTTGGTGACGTAGCGGTCGCGGCGGGCGAAGACCCCCGCGGGGTTGATTGAACCGGTCACCGCCTCACGCGCGCCGTCGATGTGACGGGTATCCGCGAGCGCGATGACCGGACGCAACATTGCCTTGCTGGGCACGCATGCCCAGTAGGAGCATTCACCACCCACGAGCTCACGCTCGACCACGGCGACGGCGAGGCCGGCCGCCGTCGCGCGTTCGGCGGCGTTCTGCCCAATGGGCCCGGCGCCGAGGACGATCACGTCGAAGGCGTTGTCAGTGGGCATGTTTCGGTCCTTTCCCGGGATGAATGAGACGTCAACCCGGCTTGCTGGTGAGTCGTTCGGCCAGTTGCCGCACGTCCTGCGCGACGAGGTCAGGCTGAGGCAGGCCAGGTACGGGCAACGGCGGATTACCCGGTCGGGTGATGAGGGCCGCGCTGAAGCCGACGCTCTGCGCACCGAGTGTGTCCCACGCGTGGGCGGCCACCATCATGCATTCCCGCGGCTGGGCGCCGACCTGCTCACACGCGTACCGGTAGACCGCCGGCGACGGCTTGAAGGCCCGGCACGCGTCGACCGTCAGTTGATGTTCGAAGAACTCGCCCAGCCCGGAGTGCTGCAAGGCCGTCGGGCCGTCGGGATTGGGTGGTGAGTTGGTCAACGATACGAGCCGAAACCCATTGCTGCGCAATGCAGCGAGCCCGTCGGCCGCGTCGGGATGCGCCGGCATGGTGAGCAAGCCCGTCTTCAAGCGCTGTAGGTCATCGTCGGTGACGTCAACCCGGTGGACGTCGCCCAGCATGCGCAGCACCCCCTGCGCGAGGACCGAGAAGGTCACGTACCGGCCCGCCAGCGTGATGGTCATCGAATACATGACGAGTTGTGCAAACCACTCGCGCAATACCCGCTCGTCGCCGAACAATTCGCCGAAAAGCGGGGCCAGCGATTCGATGTCGAGGAGGGTCTCGTTGACATCGAAGACGAGTACGGACGGTGCGGTGGCTGGTTCAGAGGGATTGGTCATAGTCGGCGCTCAAGATTCCTTCGTTCGGCGGCGTGTGGCCTCCGCATTCCCGGCTGCCTCACTGCATGACGACGACCATCTTGCCGCCGGCCTGTCCCGCCTCCATGACTCGGTGCGCCTCGCGGATCTGGTCGAAAGGGAAGACACGTGCCGGCTTGGCGTCGAGCTTGCCCTCGGCGACCTGCCGGGCGATGTCTTGCAGGGGCACGTCGGAAAGAGGGAAACTCGGAGTTCCGAACACGAAGCTGCCGAAGAAGTTGAGGTTTACCCCACTTGGCATGCGCAACAACGGATTGAAGTCGGAGATCGGTTCCAGTCCACCAAGCCATCCCGCCAGACATGCGGTGCCGCCGCGGCGCAGCATGTCCAGGGAATCGTGGATGGTGCTGTTTCCGACCAGGTCGAGAACAGCGTCGAGTTGCCGGGACTCGTTGAGGTGGGAGGCAAGGTCCGGCCTCTCCAGCTCGACCCGCGATGCGCCGAGGCTCATGAGGAGCCCAGCGCGTTCGGGGTTGCGGGTGGTCGCGATGACGGCGGCGCCGGCGGCGACCGCCAGCTTGAGTGCGGCCTGTCCGAAAGAGGAGGTCGCGCCGCGCAGCAGGAGCGTGTGTCCGGCGCTCAGGTTGAGGTTGCGAAACAGGCACGTCCAGGCCACGGCATAGGTCTCGGGCAGCGCGGCCAGCGTTGACCAGGGCAGGTCGGATTCGATGAGTGCGACGTTGTCCGCGCGCACCCGCGTGAACTCGGCGTAGCTGCCGTTGACGGTTCGACCGAGGCCCCCCATCAGCGCCGCCACCTTCGCGCCAACCCGGAATTCGCCCCCTGGACATGCGTCGACGATCCCGACGCATTCGATCCCGCTCACCTCGGCGGCTTCGGCCCACTCGCCCCGCCGCATGTGCATCTCGGCGTGGTTGATTCCGAAGCCCTTGACCGCGATGACGACCTCGCCGTCTTTCGGCAGCGGCTTGGGAATGTCGGTGTAGACAAGCTTCTCGAGCCCACCGAAGCCGTCTAACACGATCGCCCGCATCATCTCCCCGCCGGGCTCCTCACGGACCACGGTCGGCTGCGTGAGAGGCGTTGTGCGTGCATCGGTGATCGACATGTGTTGTGCCTCTTCCTGACTCGTTGACACGTCGGCGAACACCGGTTCATCGATGCAGCGTCGGACGTCGTTCCCCACCCTGGCCCTCATTATGGGCCGTGTGACCCACTAATTATGGGCCGTGTGACCCATTCCTGTCCAGTCCTGGTGTGAGGTCGGTGTCAAATCTTCGCTCGGCGTTGGGTCGACCTTCGCGCGGCGAACGAGCGCACGTAGTCGACGGCGGCATTGACGGCCACCCGCATTGGCTCGGGCTCGTTGGTGGCGTGGGTGAGCATGGCGCCACCCTGATGGGCCACCACGAGCGATACGGCCAGGTGGCGCGGATCGGCGTCGGGACGCAACTCGCCACGGTCACGCATCGCCGTCAGGCCGTTCTTGAAAAGTGCGATCCACTCGTCGTACCCAGCCGAAAGTTCCTGTCGTACTTGATCTCCGGCCTCGATCAACTCGCCGGCCAGCGATCCGTAAACGCAGCCACCCACTCGATAGACGGCGTCCGTTGCGGCAATGCAGGCGTCGGCCCACGCCTGCAGCGCATCGAAGCCGTCGAGGCTGCCCAACGCCGGTTGGGTGTGAAAATCCCGGACCTCGTCGCGGCGGGCGGCCACGACGCGACGGGTCAACTCGTCCTTGTCGTGAAAGTAATGGGAGATCTGCGACCCGCTCACCCCTGCCGCCCGGCGGACCTGATCGATGCTCGTGTCGGCGACCCCCCGGGCAAACATGAGGCGGGCGGCGGCGCCGACGATGCGGGCCCGCGTCGCCAGTCCCTTCTGCGTGAGCCGCGCACTCTCAGGCATATTGCCCCCGTTGCGCACTCGGCTGGACCGCCCAGGCCCACCTCGGGGTCGCCGCACGGGACGCGCGGTTCGCTCGACGGGGTCGTCTGCGAACAGTCGCAAAAAGTTCACCGCAAACCGAACGGCATCCGCATGCGGCCATTCGGCCCGATACGTGAATGCCAGTGTCCCGCCACCCTGATGAGCGGCAACGATGACCAGCGCCACGTTCCGGGGGTCGGCGTGTTTGACCAGCACACCGCTGTCTTTCATCCGCGTGATGGCCCCTTGGAGCATTTCGATCCAGCCCCGGTACCCCTCGGCCAGGGTGGCACGCGTCATGTCGTCGGACTTCACGAGCTGCGCGGCGAGGGCATGGTACGTGGGCGTGCCGGTGTACCCGATCCGACGCAGGTAGCGCATGTTCAGATCGATCCATCGCTCGAAGTCGTCGAATGACTCCAGGCCGCCAAGGCGAGGCTGCCGGTGAAAATCGAGAACGACACCGATTTGGCGCCTGATGACCGCCCGTATCAAGGCGCTTTTGTCCGTGAAGTAGTGCGCGAGTTGAGAGCCGCTGACCGACGCCGCCTTCCGCACGTTGTCCATGCTCGCCGCCGACAGCCCCTCGTTGACGATCAGTTCGGCGGCCGCTTGCACGATTCGGTCGCGGGTGAGGCGCCCTTTGGCGGTCAACCGTTGTTCCTCGCGAACGTCGGGACCCGCCATCGCCTCAGGCTAGCCCGCACACTACCGCGGTAATGGGATATCCAGCCCACTGGTGGGGCGCGTCGGCCCTCCTATCCCGGCGCCGTCGAAAGGCGCCGGGCGAGGAAGTCGCGAATCCGCAGCGTGACATCGTCCAGAGCGGATTCGAGCAGAAAGTGTCCACCGTCGAGCAGATGGATCTCGGCGTCGGGAAGGTCCTCACCAAACGCTTCGGCCCCGGCCGGCCCGAAGATTTCGTCACCGCGGCCCCACACGGCTAGCAGTGGCACTTGGCTGGCCCGAAAATACTCGTGCAGTCGCTGGTACAGCGGTGCGTTGGTTGCGTAGTCACGCAACAGCTTCAGTTGGATGAGGTCGTTGCCCGGCCGCGAAATCAAGGCGTGGTCATGGTGCCAGCATTCCGGGTCGACCACCGTTTCGTCGGGGACCCCGGTGAGGTACTGCCATCGGGTGGCCTCCAACGTGAAGAACTGCCGCACCGCGGTCTCGGTGTCCACGGTTGGTTCGCGCTGGTAAGCCTGGACGATTTTCCAGAAGCTCTCCACGAATCCGGCGTCGTATCCGTTGCCGTTCTGCGTGATGATCGCCTCGATGGCGAGTGGGCGGCGCAGAGCGAGCCGCCAACCGATGGGGGCGCCATAGTCCTGGACGTAGATGGCGTAACGATTACACCCCAGGGTCTCCAGCAGGCGCTCTGTCAGGTCCGTCAAGGCGTCGAAGGTGTAGTCGAAATCCGTGACGGGCGGCGCATCGGAGAGCCCGAAGCCCAGATGGTCCGGCGCGATCACGTGGTATCGATCGGCAATCGCGGGAATCAGATTACGGAACATGTACGAGCTGGTCGGAAAGCCGTGCAGCAGCACCAGTGTGGGCGCGTTCGCATCGCCTGCCTCCCGATAGAACAGGCGATGGGCGTCGACGCTGGCGTGGCGATGGTGGACTGGCGGCACGAGTTGCCTCCTCGCGGCGTGACGGCGGGAACCCCAGTTTGGGTTGCGTGACCCAGTATGCATCAAGTCGACGGTGCGCAACAGCCGGGTCTGCCATGTGGTCAGTGTGGGCCGGCGGTCGCCATCCTGATGTGCAACTGGTGAGCCGGCCGTACAGCGTTCGGCCGTGGTGCGAAAGTGCTTATGTCAGGCCAATTTCCGGGCTTCTAGGGGGCCAGGGAGACGGCCGCCTCGGCGGTGTAGCACAGGAACGTCAGCGTCTCCTGCAGGTAGAGCTGCACGTTGTCGGCGTCGTGATTGAGGTAGCCGATGGCCACGTCGGTGCCCAGCTGCAGGTCGAAGTCGCCGCCGCGGGTGGTCAGTACGAAGGCGCCGTCAATGGCCGGCGCCCAGATGATGTCGCCCGGAACCAGGCGGTCGATGTGTTCGAGGATCGGGTATCCGTGTTCGGTGGTTTCGCTGACCCTTGTATAGACGTCGGCCGACAGCAGCACCGAATACGGGCCGTCGACACCGGCCAGCCTGAGTTCGGAGATCGCCTGTGTGATCACGTCCGGAATTTGACGGGGGTCCTCCGGCAGCGTCAGCGCCGGGTTCGAGCTGCAGCTGCGGATGCCGTCAATCGATGCCTCCGCGTAGCCCTCGAAGATCGTGCGGTCCTCGACGAAGGCCAGCTTCTTGGCCGCCGCCTTGACCGGGTCCCAGTCGGAGTCGTTGGCGCCCCGCTCGACATTGTCGATCTCGGTGCGCGACAGGTTGAACGGAACACGCAGGCGGACAAGGGGTTTGCTGGCCCGTAGGTGGGCCACCACGCCGTCGGTGGGGGCCGCGACGTCCGTCAGGCGGCCGGTGCTGACCGCGGCGGTCGTCGGCCCGCCCGGGCCGCTGACGTCCACCACGCGCCGTCCGGCGATGTGACGTTTGAACGTGCGCGTCGCCTCCATCTCGATTTCGTCCCAAGCGGCGTCGGTGATCGGTGCCAGTTCGCGATACAGGTTGTTCTTCATTGGGTGGTTCCTTTCAGGCTGCCGATCGACAGTGAGCCGTCGTCGTGGAGCGGCGCCGCGGGTTCCGCGGAGGTGGGAAGCGGCGGTGGGTCGTCGAGGAAGTCGACCGTCGGGGAGAAGAACAGCGATCCGGTGACCGCCGTGGAGAACTCCAGGATGCGATCGGTGTTTCCGGGCGGGTCGCCGAGGAACATGTTCTCGAGCATCTGCTCGGTGACGCGGGGGGTGCGGGAATAGCCGATGAAATAGGTCCCGTACTCGCCCTTGCCGAGGTCGCCGAACGGCATGTTGTGCCGCACGATCTTCAGCTCGGTGCCGTCCTCGTCGGTGATGACGTTCAGCGCGATGTGGGAGTTCGCCGGCTTCTCGTCGTCGTCCATCTCGAGGTTCTCGAGTTTGGTCCGGCCGATCACCAGCTCCTGCTCGTTGACCGGCAACGAGTTCCACGACGACATCGTGTGCAGGTACTTCTGCACGTGTACGTAACACGATCCGGCGAAGTCCGGGTCCTCGGCGCCGATCCGGGTGGCGCTGACCGCCAGCGCGCCGTCGGGGTTCTCGGTGCCGTCGACGAAGCCGAGCAGGTCGCGGTTGTCGAAGTAGCGGAACCCGTGCACCTCGTCGACGACGGTGACCGCGCCCTCCATCGCCCGCAGGATGCGGTCGGCCAGCTCGAAACAGACGTCGAGGCTCTCGGCGCGGATGTGGAACAACAGGTCACCGGGTGTGGCCGGCGCGGTGTGCCGCGGGCCGCGCAGCTCGATGAACGGATGCAGTTCGGCGGGGCGTGGCCCGGAGAACAACCGGTCCCACGCGTCGGAGCCGATCGAGGCGATTGCCGACAGCCGTTTCGGCGGTTCGCGGAACCCGATCGCGCGCACCAGTCCGGAGATGTCCGGGAGCGCGTCGCGCACAGCCTGCTCGCCGCCGTCGTCGATCGTGACCACGAGGAAGATCGCGGCAGGCGTCAACGGCTCGAGGATGGGTTGCGGCTGGACCGGAGGCACTCCCATGACCCTAGCGTGGCGACGACGAGCGCCGCGATGCGGCGCGAGTATGGAGCCGCGCCATACGCCGAGCGTGGCGACGACGAGCGCCGCGATGCGGCGCAAGTGTGGAGCCGCGCCGGGCGCGACGTCCGACCTGGCGCGCACACCACTCGTGCGGACAGCGATGATGGTGAGCATGTCGGCCAGCGCCGCAGGCCTCTGCGAATTCATCGACGCGTCCCCGTCGCCGTTTCACGCCTGCGCGACGGTCGCGGCGCGGCTGACCGCGGCCGGATACGCCGAACTCGCCGAAGCCGACCGCTGGCCGGACACACCTGGCCGTTACTTCACGGTCCGCGCGGGATCCCTGATCGCCTGGAACTCCGACGCAAACGCGCGGCCGTTCCGAATCGTCGGCGCGCACACCGACAGCCCCAACCTTCGGGTCAAGCAACACCCCGACCGGCTGGTGGTCGGCTGGCGGGTCGTGGCGCTCGAGCCGTACGGGGGAGCGTGGCTCAACTCTTGGCTCGACCGCGATCTGGGTATCAGCGGGCGGCTGTCAATCCGCGACGGCGCGGGCGTCGCTCACCGGCTCGTGCGGATCGACGACCCGATCCTGCGGGTTCCGCAGCTCGCCATCCACCTGGCCGAGGACCGTAAGTCGCTGACGCTCGACCCGCAGCGCCACCTGAACGCGGTGTGGGCCGCCGGCGCCGAACCGGCGTCGTTCGTCGACTACGTCGCCGAGCGTGCCGGGGTGGCACCCGGCGACGTGTTGTCCGCCGACCTCATGACGCACGACCTGACGCCGTCAAGGGTGGTCGGTGCCGACGCGAGCATGCTCAGCGCTCCGCGCCTGGACAATCAGGCAAGTTGCTATGCGGGTCTGGAGGCGTTGCTCGCGGCCGAGCCCGGCGAATACCACCCCGTGCTGGTGCTTTTCGACCACGAGGAGGTCGGGTCCGCGTCCGACCACGGGGCGCAGTCCGACCTACTGGGCACCGTGCTGGAACGGATCGTGCTGGCCGCCGGCGGCGACCGTCAGGACTATCTGCGCCGGCTGCCGGCGTCGCTGCTGGCCTCGGCGGACATGGCGCACGCCACCCACCCCAACTACCCGGAGCGCCACGAGCCCGCCCACCTCATCGAGGTCAACGGCGGGCCGGTGCTCAAGGTGCACCCGAACCTCCGGTACGCCACCGACGGGCGCACGGCGGCGGCGTTCGCCCTGGCGTGCGAGCAGGCGGGGGTCGCCCTCCAGCGCTACGAGCACCGCGCCGACCTGCCGTGCGGGTCGACGATCGGTCCGCTCGCCTCGGCGCGCACGGGCATCCCCACCGTCGACGTCGGCGCGCCCCAGCTCGCGATGCACTCCGCGCGCGAGTTGATGGGCGCCCGCGACGTGGCCGCCTATTCGGCTGCGCTGCAAGCGTTTCTTTCCCCGGAGACCGTCGGCGCCTAAGGTCTGAGCGTATGGCGCTCACAGTGGAGATGGTGACCTTCGACTGCAGCGACCCGGCGCAGCTGGCCGGCTGGTGGGCCGAGCAGTTCGGCGGCACGACGCAGGAACTGCTCGCCGACGAGTTCACCGCCGTCACGTTGCCGGACGGACCCAAGCTCGGCTTCCAGAAGGTGCCCGATCCGACGCCGGGGAAGAACCGCGTGCACCTCGACTTCAGTGCTGCTGACGTCGACGCCGAGGCGTCCCGGCTGACGGCGGCCGGGGCGCGCGAGCTGGGCCGGCACTCGTTCGGCGAGAACTTCCGATGGGTGGTGCTGGCCGATCCCGAGGGCAACGTGTTCTGCGTGGTGGGGCAGTGAGTGTGCGCCCGCGCACTTGAGTGCGCGAGCGCACACTCGATCCCACTCAGGACCGGCCGACGAACATCGGCTCGTAACGGATCACGTTCTCCACGACGATCCCGTCGCGGGTGCGGACCCGGTCGATTCCGCGTATCTCGAACGGCCCGTCGGGGCCGGTTCCGCGGCCGACGTAGTGCAGGAACACCAGCTCCTCGCCCGGGTCGGCGCCGGGCACCGTGGCGCTGTCGATGACCTCAAGGGTTAGATCCGGTGCCGTGTCGAGTATTTCGGCAATCTTGGCCGTGTACGGCTCGATGCCGCGGACCGGCTCGGGATCGCCGGGCCAATAGCCGACGATGTCGTCGGCCAGGATCTCGAAGCCTCGGGACATGGTGGGCTCGGCCCAATACGCCGCGAACACCTCGGCGCTGAACTTCGGAGCGGATTGGATGTCGGTCATGATTCCTCCCGGGTCGGGCGCTTCGATCGAGCGCGTCGTGGCAAGCGTGTCCCGCGCGGTGCGGCGGCACAATTACCTCCGAGGTCATCGCCACGGGTCCGCCGCCGCGGTTACCGTTGCTGCGTGGGTCACGCGGCGGTAGGCACTCTGTTGCGCGAATGGCGGGAGCGGCGACGGGTGAGCCAGCTCGACCTGTCGCTGACCGTGGGCGTATCGGCGCGGCACCTGAGCTTCATCGAGACCGGGCGTGCGCGCCCCAGTCCGGAGATGGTGCTCACCCTCGCCGAGGGCCTCGACATTCCCCTCCGCGAGCGCAATACGCTGCTGCTCGCCGCCGGTTTCGCGCCCCGGTACCAAGCGCGTCCGCTCGACGACGCCGCGCTGTCCCCGGCCCGTGACGCGGTGCAGCGGCTCCTCGACGCCCACGACCCGTACCCCGGCGTCGTGATCGATCGCTTCTGGAACATCATGGGCGCCAATGCCGCCGCATCCGCGTTGACCGACGGCCTGCCGCCGGAGCTGCTCGGGCCCCCGGCCAACGTCTACCGGTTGTCGCTTCACCCCGACGGCCTCGCCCGGCGGACGCTGAACTTTCCCGAATGGTCGGCCTACCTGCTGCACCAGCTCCGTCGCACGATCACGCTCACCGGCGACCCCGGACTGCGGGCGCTCGAGGAGGAGGTGCGCGCCTACCCGGGGGTCGCGAGAGCCGCCAAGACGCACGCCTGGCCGGCGGACAACGCGGGCGCGCTGCTCGTCCCCTTCGTGCTCGACGTGGGCGGCGGGCAACCGCTGTCGATGTTCACCACGCTGACAACCTTCGGAACCCCGCTCGACGTCACCCTCGACGAACTCGCGGTCGAGCTGTTCTACCCGGCCGATGAAGTGAGCGACCGCCTGCTCCGCGGCGTCGGGACACCCGCGGCGGCGCCACCCTAGACTGTCAGGCGTGACTGTCTCCGGGACGAGCGCACCCACGCAGGCGATCGACACCGTCGAGCGCGCGGCGGCCACCCCCGGCGAACCGCAGCCGTTCGCCGAGCTGGGCCTCAAAGAGGATGAGTACGAGCGCATCCGCGAGATCTTGGGCCGTCGGCCCACCGACACCGAGCTGGCGATGTACTCGGTGATGTGGAGCGAGCACTGCTCCTACAAGTCCTCGAAAGTGCACCTGCGCTACTTCGGCGAGACCACCACCGAGGAGATGCGCGCCGGAATGCTGGCCGGCATCGGGGAGAACGCCGGGGTCGTCGACATCGGCGACGGCTGGGCCGTGACGTTCAAGGTCGAGTCGCACAACCACCCGTCCTACGTCGAGCCCTACCAGGGCGCGGCCACCGGGGTCGGCGGCATCGTCCGCGACATCATGGCGATGGGCGCGCGACCGGTCGCCGTGATGGACCAGCTTCGCTTCGGTGCGGCCGACGCACCCGACACCCGCCGCGTGGTCGACGGCGTGGTGCGCGGAATCGGCGGCTATGGCAACTCGCTGGGGCTGCCGAACATCGGGGGCGAGACCGTCTTCGACCCGTCCTACGCCGGCAACCCGTTGGTGAATGCGTTGTGCGTGGGCGTGTTACGGCAGGAAGACCTGCATCTGGCTTTCGCCTCCGGCGCGGGCAATAAGATCATCCTGTTCGGGGCGCGCACCGGGCTCGACGGGATCGGCGGGGTGTCGGTGCTGGCGTCCGACACGTTCGACAGCACCGGATCGCGCAAGAAGCTGCCGTCGGTCCAGGTGGGCGACCCGTTCATGGAGAAGGTGCTCATCGAGTGCTGCCTCGAGCTCTACTCCGGCGGTTTGGTGATCGGCATCCAGGACCTGGGTGGCGCCGGATTAGCCTGCGCCACTTCGGAACTCGCGTCCGCCGGGGACGGCGGCATGTCCGTCCGGCTCGACACCGTCCCGCTGCGCGCCAAGGAGATGACCCCCGCCGAGGTGCTCTGCAGCGAGTCGCAGGAGCGCATGTGCGCCGTGGTCGCGCCGGAGAACGTCGACGCCTTCCTCGCGGTCTGCCGCAAGTGGGAGGTGCTCGCCACCGTGATCGGCGAGGTCACCGACGGCGACCGGCTGCGCATCACCTGGCACGGGGAGACGGTGGTCGACGTGCCGCCCCGCACCGTGGCCCACGAGGGGCCGGTGTACCAGCGGCCCGTCGCCCGGCCGGAGTCGCAGGACGCCCTGAACGCCGACGGGTCGGGCGCGCTGCCGCGGCCCGCGACCGGGGCGGAGCTGCGCGCGACTTTGCTTGCGCTGCTGGGCAGCCCGCACCTGTGCAGCCGTGCGCTGATCACCGAGCAGTACGACCGGTACGTGCGCGGCAACACCGTGCTGGCCGAGCACGCGGACGGCGGCGTGCTGCGCGTGGACGAAACCACCGGCCGCGGCATCGCGATCTCGACCGACGCGTCGGGGCGTTACACCGCGCTCGACCCCTACACCGGCGCCCAGCTCGCGCTGGCCGAGGCCTACCGCAACGTCGCCGTCACCGGCGCCACCCCCGTCGCGGTGACGAACTGCCTCAACTTCGGTTCTCCGGAGGACCCCGGTGTGATGTGGCAGTTCTCGCAAGCGGTCCGCGGGCTCGCCGACGGCTGTGCGGCCCTTGGCATTCCGGTGACCGGCGGCAATGTGAGCTTCTACAACCAGACCGGGTCCGTTGCCATCCTGCCCACGCCGGTGGTCGGCGTGCTCGGCGTCATCGACGACGTAGCACGGCGCATCCCCACCGGCCTGGGCGCCGAGCCGGGCGAAACCCTCATCCTGCTCGGCGACACCCACGACGAGTTCGATGGCTCGGTGTGGGCACAGGTGACCGCCGACCACCTGGGCGGGCTGCCGCCCAGGGTCAACCTGGCGCGCGAGAAGCTGTTGGCCGACGTGCTCACGGCGGCCTCCCGCGACGGGTTGGTGTCCGCGGCCCACGACCTGTCCGAGGGCGGGCTGGCCCAGGCCATCGTGGAGTCCGCCCTGGCGGGCGAAACCGGTTGCCGCATTGTGCTTCCCGACGACGTCGATCCCTTCGTGACGTTGTTCTCCGAGTCCTCCGGACGCGTGCTGGTCGCCGTGCCGCGCACCGAGGAGAGCCGGTTCCGCTCGATGTGCGAGGCGCGCGGACTGCCCGCGACCCGCATCGGTGTGGCGGACCCGGATTCAGAAGTTGTCGAGGTTCAGGGCTTGTTCACCGTCTCGCTGACAGAACTCCGCGAGACCTCCGAGGCGGTGCTGCCGCGATTCTTCGGGTAGGCGGCCTTCGGGCGCTGGCGCTGGCCGCCGCCCTGGTCGGCTGGAGCTTTGTGACGCCGCGGCTGCCGACCGCCACGCGGGTGGCGGCGCAGGCGGGCGTCGGCGGGTTGCTGGTGCTGGGCACCCGCCCTGGGCTCGGCCTGCGGCCACCGAGCCTGGGTTCGGGCCTGCGGATCGGGTCGGCGGCCGCGGCGGCGGCCGGCGGCGCGATCGCCGCCTCCGCGTGGCTGCCGCCCGTGCGCGCATCGATGGCCACCCGCGAGCTGCCGCCGTCGGTGCGGGTCTGGCTGCTGGTGCGCATACCCCTGGGCACCGTGTGGGCCGAGGAGGCCGCCTTTCGCGCGGCGCTGGCGCGCGCCGCCTCGGACGCGTTCGGCCGACGCGGCGGAAGGATGTTGCAGGCCTTCGCCTTTGGGCTCTCCCACATCGTCGACGCGCGCGAGGCGGGCGCGCCGGTCCTGCCCACGGTGCTGGTCACCGGCGCCGCCGGCTGGGTGTTCGGTTGGCTGGCCGACCGGTCCGGCAGCCTCGCCGCGCCGATGCTGGCGCACCTGGCGATCAACGAGGCCGGTGCGATCGCCGCGCTGGCGGTGCGAAATAGCTAGGGGTTGATGGTGTAGTCGCCGAGCTGGCGGCCCCACACGTAGTCGACGATCAACGGCGAACCGAGCTCGAAATGGTTATAGGGGGCGATGCTCACGCCGGTGTCCATCACGAGCAGCGGGGCCGGCCACAGTTGCCGGGTGATCGTCTGCCAACAGCCCGGCCGCCCGCCCGGACCGCCCCGCGCGTTGGTCCTCGGCAAGTTCTCCGGATAGATGTAGGGATTGGGCGCGCCGGCGATCGCGCCGCTCGCGTGCGCCCCCAGCGAATAGCGATTGTCGCCGAGGGCGTTTCGGATCTTCGGCGCGACGTCGTGGAAATTGCGGATGGTGCAGAAGATTGCGGGGCTGTACTCGTCGAGCAGCTCGCTGGTGCCCACCAGATCGGCCGCCCCGCGCCGCAGGTACGGCCCGCCCCGGCCGATGACCTCCGCGCCGTCCTCGCCGACCCCGGCGGCGGCCAGCAGCGCGGCATCCAAGTCGCGCTCCTGACGGTCGACGGTGCGTGCGGTGACCACCGCGTGCTCCAGCGCGTCCCACAGGTCGGGGGACGCGTCGGCGTAGGTGTCGCCCAGGTTGGCCAGTTGGCGGATGTCGTTGCGGGCAAGTCTCATTCGAGGGTTTACGTCATCGAGGATTGCTTCGCCGTTGGTCAGTGCCGCACCGAACTTCTCGCCGAGCCCGGCCAGGGCCTGCGCCGTGGCGCCGAGGGTCAGGTTCAGCTTGACCGGGTCGACCCGCTCCGTGATCGAGGTCAGCGTCTCGAACAGCGTGTTGAATTCCGTCGTCACCGACGTCGCGTCGATCAGGCTCGCCGGCGAGATCGGCTCTGCCGCCGGGGCTCTGGGCGATGTCAACGCCACGTACTTGTTGCCGAAGACGGTGGTCGCCTTGATGGCCCCGATGACGTTGGCCGGAATCCGCGCGACGTACGCCGGCTGGACGTCGAGGACGACCCTGGCCGCCGGTTCGCCGTCCCGGTCGACGGCGGAAATGGCTGACACCCGGCCGATCTCGACGCCGTTGAAGGTCACCTTGGACCCGGGATCCATGACCAGGCCGGCCCGGGGCGCCAGCATCGTCAACTTCACCTTCGGCGTCAGATCGCCGCGGAATTGCAGATACAACACCAGGCTGACCAACCCCGTGACCGCGATCGTCACGAGGCCCACGGCCTTGTATGGTGGCCCGCCGCGCGGATCCATGGTTCTGAGACCCTAAGGTATGGCCGCCCGCGACAGAGCCGATCCGGCGAAGACCCGGCAGGCCGTCCTGGCCGTGGCCGAATGGCTGCGCGACGGATCCCGGCCGGCGCCCGACCGCGGGACCCTGGCGGCCGCCGTCCGGCTCACGGCGCGCACGCTGGCCGCGATGGCGCCCGGTTCCAGCGTCGAGGTCCGCATTCCGCCGTTCGCCGCGGTGCAGTGCATCGCCGGGCCCAGGCACACCCGCGGCACGCCGCCCAACGTCGTCGAGGCCGACCCCCGGACGTGGCTGCGACTGGTCACCGGGCTGTCGTCGATTGCGGAGGCGAAGAGCGACGGTGCGCTGAGCCTGTCCGGGTCGCGCGCCGGTGAGATTGAACACTGGCTGCCCTTGTTCGATATCAGCTGAACATAACCGTGAACTGCAGGTTTAGGGTATCGACCCGGAATTTTCGGCCCGCAACACGCGCTGTGAATTGGGTACTGCGGTCGCCGTGCCCGTAGACTCCGGTACGTCACCAATCGTTCGCCAGGGAGCCGCCGAACCGTGACCGTCTCAGGACCAGAAGCACCCGAGCAGGACCTGAACTCACCCCGTGAAGAGTGCGGCGTCTTCGGGGTCTGGGCCCCGGGCGAGGACGTCGCGAAGCTCACCTATTACGGCTTGTACGCGCTGCAGCACCGGGGGCAGGAGGCGGCCGGCATCGCCGTCGCCGACGGCTCGCAGGTGCTCGTGTTCAAAGATCTCGGCCTGGTCAGTCAGGTGTTCGACGAGCAGACCCTCGCGGCGATGCAGGGCCACGTCGCGATCGGGCACTGCCGCTACTCCACGACGGGCGACACCACGTGGGAGAACGCCCAGCCGGTGTTCCGCAACACCGCGGCGGGCACCGGAGTGGCCCTGGGGCACAACGGCAATCTGGTCAACACCGCGGAGCTTGCCGCCCGCGCCCGGGACGAGGGATTGATCGCCAAGCGCGCGCCCGCCCCCGCTACGACGGACTCCGACATCCTCGGTGCGCTGCTGGCCCACGGGGCCGCCGATTCCACGCTCGAGCAGGCGGCGCTGGAACTGTTGCCGACCGTGCGCGGCGCGTTCTGCCTCACCTTCATGGACGAGAACACCCTGTATGCGTGCCGCGACCCGCACGGCGTGCGGCCGCTGTCGCTGGGCCGGCTGGACCGTGGCTGGGTCGTCGCCTCCGAGACCGCCGCCCTCGACATCGTCGGCGCCTCGTTCGTCCGCGACATCGAGCCCGGCGAACTGTTGGCGATCGACGCCGACGGCGTGCGCTCCACCCGCTTCGCCAACCCCACCCCGAAGGGCTGCGTCTTCGAGTACGTCTACCTCGCGCGGCCCGACAGCACGATCGCCGGCCGGTCGGTGCACGGCACCCGGGTCGAGATCGGTCGCCGGCTGGCCCGCGAATGCCCCGTCGAGGCCGACCTGGTGATCGGCGTCCCGGAATCGGGCACCCCCGCCGCGGTCGGCTACGCGCAGGAGTCCGGAATCCCGTACGGGCAGGGCCTGATGAAGAACGCCTACGTCGGGCGCACGTTCATCCAGCCGTCGCAGACCATCCGGCAGCTGGGCATCCGGCTCAAGCTGAATCCGCTCAAAGAGGTGATCCGCGGGAAGCGGCTGATCGTCGTCGACGACTCGATCGTGCGGGGCAACACCCAGCGCGCCCTGTTGCGGATGCTGCGCGAGGCCGGCGCGGTCGAGGTGCACGTGCGCATCGCCTCTCCGCCCGTGAAGTGGCCCTGCTTTTACGGCATCGACTTCCCGTCCCCGGCCGAGTTGATCGCCAACGCCGTGCAGGACAAAGAGGAAATGCTCGAGGCGGTCCGGCACGCCATCGGCGCCGACACGCTCGGGTACATCTCGCTGCGGGGACTGGTGGCGGCCTCCGAGCAGCCGGCGTCTCGGCTGTGCACCGCCTGCTTCGACGGCAAGTACCCGATCGAACTGCCAAGCGAGAGTGCGCTGGGCAAGAACGTCATCGAGCACATGCTCGCCAACGCCGCGCGCGGGGCAGGGCTCGACGACCTGGCGCCGGACGAGGTGCCGGTCGTTCACTGACCGTGTTGAAGTGAAATTACTTCACAGACGGGTGATACCGGCCTCAAGCGGCGCCCGGTAGCCTTTATCGCGATGACGGATCCCGGAAAAAGCCCCGGACGCGAACCGGGCAGCCAGGGCATCACCTACGCGTCGGCCGGGGTGGACATCGAAGCCGGTGACCGCGCCGTCGAACTGTTCCGGCCGTTGGCCACGAAGGCCACCAGACCCGAGGTTCGCGGCGGGCTGGGCGGGTTCGCCGGTCTGTTCGCCCTGCGGGGCGGTTACCGGGAGCCGGTGCTGGCGGCGTCCACCGACGGCGTCGGCACCAAGCTGGCGGTGGCGCAGGCGATGGACAAACACGACACCGTCGGCCTGGACCTGGTCGCCATGGTGGTCGACGACCTCGTGGTGTGCGGCGCCGAGCCGCTGTTCCTGCAGGACTACATCGCCGTCGGCCGCACCGTGCCGGAACGGCTGAGCGCCATCGTCGCGGGCATCGCCGAGGGATGCGTGCGCGCCGGCTGCGCGCTGCTGGGCGGCGAGACCGCCGAGCACCCCGGCCTGATGGAACCGGACCACTACGACATCTCGGCCACCGGCGTCGGCGTGGTCGAGGCCGACGACGTGCTGGGACCCGACCGCGTCAAACCCGGCGACGTGATCATTGCGATGGGCTCGTCGGGCCTGCATTCCAACGGCTACTCGCTGGCCCGCGCGGTGCTGCTCGAGATCGACCGGATGAACCTGGCGGGCTACGTCGAAGAATTCGGCCGCACCCTCGGCGAGGAACTTCTGGAACCGACGCGGATCTACGCCAAGGACTGCCTGGCGCTGGCCGCCGAAACCCACGTGCGCACGTTCTGCCACGTCACCGGAGGCGGTCTTGCTGGCAACCTGCAGCGGGTCGTCCCGCACGGGCTGGTCGCCGAAATCGACCGCGGAACCTGGACGCCCGCACCCGTGTTCGCCATGATCGCCCAGCGCGGCCGGGTGTCCCGCGAGGAGATGGAGAAGACGTTCAACATGGGCGTCGGCATGGTGGCCGTCGTGGCGCCCGAGGACACCGACCGGGCCCTGGCCATACTGACCGCCCGGCACCTGGATTGCTGGGTGCTCGGCACAGTCGGCAAAGGCGGAAAAGGAAGTCCGAGAGTAAACCTGGTCGGGCAGCACCCGAGGTTCTAGGGGGCCGGGAACGTCACCACTGACGCCCCCGCTGGGAAAGCGCTAACGGCGCCAGTCGTCTTCTTCAAGGGAGTCGTCCAAGAGGTCGCTGTCCACCGCGCCGGGTTCGTCGGCGCTCGTTCCGGACAGCTCCTGCTGAAGCCGCTGAAAGTCGGTCTGCGGAGAACTGTATTTGAGTTCTCTTGCAACCTTGGTCTGCTTTGCCTTAGCCCGGCCGCGGCCCATGGGGGAACCCCCTCGCGCAATAACGGAGCGGCCTAACGAGTAGGCGGCTCCGATCTCCTGGTTTCGTTATTGTCCTGCCGACAGTTTACCGTGCCTCACGGAGGACTGTCGGAGCCCCCTGCCCGCTGTGGCGGACGTCATCGACGATTATCACGCACCGCCCCGCAAGCGTTCAACGGCCAGCCGTCCGGCGCCGACGTGTTCGGTCGACGGCAGCGAATCCGGGTCGATGACGGCGGCCACCGACCCCTCCGGACCGGTCACCAATTCGGTGTCGGCGGGCAGTCCCCGCTTGACCAACGCCAGCGAGACCGGCCCGAGATCGACGTGCTCGACCACCGTGCCGAGGCGGCCGACGGCCCGGCCCCCGGCGAGCACCGCATCGCCCGTCGACGGCCGGTCCACCGACCCGTCGAGGTGCAACAGCACCAGCATCCGGGGCGGCCTGCCGAGATTGTGCACCCGCGCGACGGTCTCCTGCCCCCGATAGCAGCCCTTGTCGAGATGCACCGCGCCCTCGCCCGGCCCGCCGATCCAGCCCACCTCGTGCGGGATGGTGCGTTCGTCGGTGTCGACGCCCAACCGCGGGCGCAGGGCCGCCACCCGGTGCGCTTCGTAAGCCCACACCCCGGCCGGCCGCAGGCCCGCCTGCTCCAAGCGGCGTTGCCAGCCGGGCGACTCGGCGCGCGGGACGACCAGGTCCACTTCGACCGGCCCGCCGGGCGTGCTCGGCATTCGGCGGGCGAAGCCGCCGCCCGCCAGGGGCACCGCGACCTGTTCAGCGGGCAGGCTGTCGAGGCCGAGCGCGTCGAGCACCGCGCGGTCGGCGAGCCGTGGCCCCAGCAGCGAGAGCACCGCCATGTCGGCGGCGGCCGGCGCCACGTCGGACCAGAAGACCATCTTGCGCAGGTACTCGAGCAGCGGCGAGCCCCGCCAGGGCTCGGTGTCGAGGTAGGTGGTGCCCCCGAGCTCGGTCTGAATCCAGTGGTCTTCGACGCGGCCCTGGCCGTCGAGGCTGAGGTTCTGTGTGCTGGCGCCCTCGGGCAGATCGCTGACGTGCTGGGTCGTGAGGCTGTGCAGCCACGTCTGCCGGTCGCCGCCGGTCAGGGTGAGCACCGCGCGGTGCGAGCGATCGACCACGACAGCGTCATTCTGGGCGGCGCGCTGCTCACCGAGCGGATCACCGTAATGCCAGACCGCCCCGGCGTCGGGGCCGGGATCGGGTGCGGGTACTGCGGGGTTCACACGTCAACTCTACGGATCAGCAGCTCGAGTCCGCCGACTGTGACGCCAGCGTGACGCTCGCCGCCGAGTGTGCCGCCAGCGTCACGCTCGTGGCGGCGAGCCGAGACACGCGGGTACTAGGCTTCTGCTCCATGGCCACGGGGGTGATCGTCACGCTCGACGGCGAGCTGCACGCGCCGGACGCGCCGCTGCTGCACGCCGACGACCTCGCCGCCGTGCGGGGCGACGGCATTTTCGAGACCCTGCTCGTGCGCGACGGCGCGGCCTGCCTTCTGGAGTCGCACCTGCAGCGGTTGACCCAGTCGGCCCGGCTGATGGACCTGCCCGCGCCCGACCTGGCGAGCTGGCGGGGGGCGATCGGCATCGCCACCCGGCAGTGGGCCGCGCAAACCGCCGACGAGGGCGCGATGCGGCTGATCTACAGCCGCGGCCGCGAGGGCGGTTCGGCGCCGACGGCGTACGTGATGGTCACCGCCGTCCCCGAGCGGGTGACGGCGGTGCGGCGTGACGGGCTCGCGGCGATCACGCTGGACCGCGGCCTGCCCGCGACCGGCGCCGACGCGATGCCGTGGCTCCTCGCCGGCGCAAAGACGCTCTCCTACGCGGTCAACATGGCCGCGCTGCGGCACGCCGCGCGGCAGGGGGCCGGCGACGTCGTCTTCGTCAGCTCCGACGGCTACGTCCTGGAAGGCCCGCGGTCCACGGTCGTCATCGCGGTGGAATCCGAGACCGGCGCGCCCTGCCTGCTGACACCGCCGCCGTGGTATCCGATCCTGCGCGGAACCACCCAGCAGGCGCTGTTCGAGGTCGCCCGGGCCAAAGGCTACGACTGCGACTACCGCGCGCTGCGGGTGCCGGACCTGTTTGCCGCGCAAGGGGTTTGGCTGGTGTCGAGCATGACCCTGGCCGCTCGGGTGCACACGCTCGACGGCCGGCGACTGCCGCCGCCGCCCATGGGCGCCGAGTTCGCGAAACTGGTCGACTCCGCGATAGCCGGTGATCGCTGAGCGCTGAATCCTGTTGTCGGCGGCCCGAATTATCGGTACGGTCGGCCGTACACAGGGAAGGAGGTGGTCCGCGAAATTGATAGATACCGATGGACATGCGCTGTCCGCTTATAAGGGACTACAAGGTCAGGTGGACGCGCTGTCGTCCTAGTTATCTTGGACTGGGCTAACCCCCCAGCCCGTGCACTACAACCCAGACCCCCCGGTGCCCAATTGTGCCGGGGGGTCTGCCATTGTGGCCAGGCTTCCTAATCCGGCGGAACCCAGCGGATGGTTTCGTCGTCCGGGTCCGCCCTCTGAAGCTCTCGCAGAATTTGGCGACCAAAGTCGCTCACGTCGTGAAGGAAGCTCCCCGGGCCGAAGGTCATTCCATACTGTAAGACAACACCAGTGTTGACCAACGTAACTAGAACGGGAACCGGCAGGTCGGCTCCCGCCTGCTTCATTGGGCCGTCGTAGTCGCGCGCTGCGTCCCCATTGCTGTCATATTTCTCCGGCCGAGGGCCTCGCGAATCCGAAAGCGCTACCAGACGAGCCAGTGCCCGGATGTGCACTGTGTCCAACTGGCTCAGTGCAGTGGCGATGAGTATCGCAACATCTACCTCTTCGCTGTTCTTGAAGGCATTTGCAGCAGCCAACACCAACAGCCGCCGTTTGGCCTCGAAGCCCGAGCGCTCCACTGCGTCTAGAACCTGAACCAGCAGCGCAGCCAAGTCCTCGTTTTCGCGGGCGAGTCGATACAGCTCCTCGACGCCAACGATTTCGGCTATCTGTTGCCCAGTTTGCTCAGCCCGGTACCTCCGCCACTCATTGAGATTGTGGTAAAGGTCCTTCGCCAGATCGCCGACCACTGGGACTTTCGAGAAGGCCCAGCCAACGGCGATTTGACCTGGGGTTTTCGGCGTATCCACACCCACATCGTAGGTGTGAACCAGCCAAAACCCCCGTGCCTCGTCGTGTTGGGCGCGGGTGTTTTGTGTGGTTACGGAAGCAGGGGTTGGCGACCGAGAATGGTCGAGAGCGCGGCTACGTCCTCGGCGGCGAGGAGCGGCGACTCGTCCACGAGTCTGTCGATATGGGCCAGCGTCTCAGCGCTGAGCTTGGACGCCTTGATGGGTAACCATTCCGGCTCCTGGGCGAGTTGTGTGGCGGTGACGTTCTGCTGAGGGGTCATGCGCCGAACGGTAGCCAATCATTCACGAGTTGAGTAGGCGCTCAACTGTATTCGTTGGGGGCAGACCGTGCCCAGGCCGCAAGGTCAAACGCCTATGTCCTCCTTGTCCCGAACGACGACGACTAGGCGATATGGCTGGCGTGAGTTGCTGATGGACAATCCAGGCGTACTAGCTGCTAAGCAGTGCGCTTCTATCAATGCTCAACGGTTATTAGTAACGGCCATCTGAAGGGAAAGCACCGCCCTGCGTAGCCGTTAAAGCGCTCCCCTGAGGTCAATTTAGGGGATATAGAAGCGCATGCGATGGAATTTTTACAGAACTGATGTGATCAACTCTTTGGACGCATACGCTCGGGCAACGTCATCAAAAGCAGGCGTATCACGTAGGGGTCGGCATGTTCATTTGTCGTGGCTTGCTGTGCGTAGCTGTCGTCATGGCCACGTTCGCTTCTGTGCCATCGGCTTATTCAGGTGCCTACCCGGGGTCGCTTGACCGCGTCCCAACGGTGCGGATGCCGTTCCCCGAGTCGCCATGCGACTACAGAAGCAAGCGGACTGGGGAATGTGTCGAAGGTGTCGACGACAACCCAGTTGGTGCCTCCGCCGAGTGTAGAGACGGCCTGTACTCACACAGCGTCACCCGAAACGGCACATGTTCGCATCACGGCGGTGTCGAAAAGTGGTGTCCGTGCGGCGATGCGTCCTCAGCAGTCGCAAGCGCGGCCGCACCGCAAGCTGCCGACGAATACTTTCTCGGCCTGCTGTCTCAGATTCCCAACCTCATCATCCGCGACCCAGGGGCTATGACTTCTAGCGGTCGCGAGGTATGCATGCACCTTCAAAACGGCGACGAAACCAGGGACGACGCGATCTCGGCGACGCTACGAAACACCCCTAACGGGACGCTTGGCGCGGCCACCGCGATGATCGACGCTGCCGTCAGCGCCTACTGTCCTCAACTCGGCGGCTGATGTCCGGGCCAACGGAGAAGCGGTCCCCTTCGGATGTGTCTGGGTAGACGCAGAGAATGATCTGAAGGGGCTATGCCGCTGTTTCTGCGATGAACTGATCAGCTTCGGTTTCATCGATTACTTTGCAGACCTCTGTGAGGTTATGCACCTGCCACGGTTCCCAGTCGCCCTTTTGTAAGAGCGCCACGCGGTGATTAAGACTCGGCGTTGCTCCTAGGAACAAGCCGGAGGCGTGGTCGTACGAACGAATCCTGGTGTCGCTGTCCCGTCCTGCCAAAGCCTGGAGGTAGTAGTTCTCACTATCGCGACCCGCGTAAGAGAGCGTGACGAGGCGGCCCGGCCCATACTTCCCGGGCATCCTGGCGCGGGGGACCACGGGTGTCCTAGCGGCTACGCGATCTATCGCGCGGTCGGCGAAAGTGGCGGACCTCCTTGACCCGGCCAAGGCCCGCAAACCCTCCGCACGGATCGCAGCGTCCGCGACGGCCTGGATGGCGACCGCTACGTCAGCGGCATCCGCCGCCGCCGTGAGTTCCCATTCTTCGGCCCCGAACATCGGCGGAAGCCCTGTTGAGTCACGTACAGCCGCGAACGACCGCGCGAGACGGCCAGACGAGAAGTCGAGGCCCGCATCCGAGAGTTCGTCAGCGGCCAAACCCCGGTCGGTAACTGTCACTACCCCGTCATCAATCGTGACCAGCACCGTCACTAGATTTCCGGACGCAAAGGTAGTTGGGAGGCTGACCAAGTGCCCGTCGCCATACGGCACTGCCTTCAGAGTCTCGCGGTAGCCCTTGACAATCGCGTCGATGACTTTCATGGCTGCCTCCCTGCTGGCGGATCACTCCACTGCACATCAAGAATATCCATCCCGATCGGTGCGGCGAACGCTGCCAGGATCGCACGATAGACCTGAGGTGTGACACGTTGTCCCACCTGGACGGTGGGAACGCCGGTTGGGTTTGGGTAGAAGGACTCCGGAGCGCTGAAGGCGGGCCGCCGCTGAATGTGCGTTACAAATTGGTGCAGTTTGCTTCCATCGCGATGCGTGCCATTGACATCTAGTCGATAAATGCAAATCTGGCGCAGAGTGACAAGCAACGTCGGCTCAGAGGCACGTTTCTTGCCGATACGGTAGACAAACTCGGCCTCGCCTGACTGAAAGCCGGTCGCCTCAAGGGGAAGCTTCGCGACGAAGCTAGCGTTGACATCTTGCCAATTCATCGGCCCATACGCTCGAAGGCCGCTGCGACCGCCGAGCAACCATCCCGTTTCCGACGCGTTAAAGGTCATACCGGGCGTCCCGCGCCTTCACGAAATGAAACTTTACCTTCGCGCGGTCCGTCTGGTCTGTAAACGAAACGCTGGTCCAGCTCCGCCCCGGTGCGATCCGATTAGACGTGACGTTGGTCGTACGGAGATGTCCGAAAGTTTCGTTGTGAGGTTCTCGAAAGCCGCAGCCAAAGTGATGCCCTCAACGGGTCAGTTCGACCCGCGCCTCTCACTCTTGATTTATGCCGAACACCTGGACGGCGGCGGCCTTCCCCTTCAACACATGGAGTCCTCGGTCGATCAGTCCAGAGGGTCGCGAAGCCAGAGCACCAACGCACTGCTGGGTGAGCAGGATAGCGTCGCCGGTGGTCTTGGTCAGTTGCTCGACGCGAGCTGCCACGTTCACGGCGTCACCGATGAGGGTGAACTCAAGCTTGCCGCCACCACCGATGGTTCCGGCGATCACCACCCCGGTGTTGATGCCGATACCAATCCGAAGCTCCCCACCGAACCGCTCGGCAACAAGGCGGTGAATCATCACGGCAGCAGACAAAGCCGAGTCGGCATGGTCGGCTAGGTCGTTGGGTGCGCCGAAAACGGCCAGCGCCCCGTCACCCAAGAACTTGTTGACATGCCCACCGGCGTCGACAACGGCAGGCACCACGATCTCGAACAAGGCATTGAGGCGGGAGACGGTGTCCTCGGCGGTGTTGGCCTCCGCGAACGGGGTGAAGTCGCGGATGTCGATGAACATCACTGTCACTTCGCGGCGCTCACCGGTGAACACATCGTCGCCCTGCTCCAGCAGCCGCGCCGCCAACGCCGGGTCAACGTAGGTGCCGAACGCGGCCTGAAGTCGTTGCCGCTCAGCCAACCCCGCCTGCATCCGATTGAACGACGCCGACAGCGCACCCAAATCATCGTCCTGAACCACCGGAAGGCGTTGGCTGTAATCACCGGCCCCCACCCGCACAGTCGCTTCGGCAAGGTCGCGAATGGGCCGAAGCGACGGCGAGACAGCCGCACCCACGGTGACCGGTACTCCGAAGCCGAGCGTCACCGCGCCCCCGATCACAACGGCAACGACGGGTAGCTCCCCGCCCCGGTCCAACACGACCCCCAGCATGGCGCCCCCAGTCGTGAACGCAAACACACAAGCAGCGATTGAGAGGTTCAGCCACGCAGCAAAAGTCGGACGGGAGCGCGGCAGAGAGTCACCAATCCCCGTGTCCCCCGCGAGAGCGGCCCGCGCCGGTCGCATTCCTCCCTCCAAACCGGTGTGCATACCGATGAGATATGTAGCGATGCCCACAATCACGGCCAAAGTCCCGTACTGGACGAGCCGCGACCCGCTCGCCCCGGCGATCACGCCGACAACCATCAACAGCACCACGGCCCAAACCGGCGTGATCAACAACCCTCGAACCCCCGCTGCGCGTGCCCAGGCGTATGTCGCTCCGAGTGCCGTCGCACGATCGACCGCGCAGCCAGCCGCCCACCGCTCAACCAGACGGATCGGTCCCACACCGGGAAGATTCACCACGAACGCCAACACCACTACGGCGACGCCGGTGACCACTGCCGCCTCGACGTAGTGACTTGACTTCTCGTAAGCGACAACAACAAACGACCAAAGCAGGAAGGTCGGCAACAGTGACGCAAATGCGACGAGCCAACACACCCAGGAATAGCGCGTCCCGTACCGATCCCACGCCCACTGCCAAATGCGATCCATCCCGCGACATTAAACGTTTAGCGCCTCGACGGGCGGATACTTCCGGCTCTACGCAGTGTCACGCTGATTGCGAGAGAACGACGGACCCCGTTGGCCGCGTCGGGTCCCGTCTGTCTCAATACTTTCGTTGTGTGAATTTCTCGAAAGCTGCAGCGGAAGTAGGGACCGCTATGGTGAAGCGGCAGACGCCTGTTTCACCGCCCCTTAGCGGGTGACGTTGACCCGCACGTTGGTGTCTTAGTCGAGGCCGAAGACTTGCACGGAAGCTGACTTTCCCTTCAGGACATGCAATCCCCGGTCGATAAGTCCGGGCGGTCGCGACGGCAGAGCATCAACACACTGTTGGGTGAGCAGAACCGTGTCGCCCGTGGTCTTGGTGAGTTGCTCGACGCGGGCCGCGACGTTGACGGCATCCCCGATGAGGGTGAACTCCAGCTTGCCGCCGCCGCCGATGGTTCCGACGATCACGGTGCCTGTGTTGATCCCGATGCCAATCCGAAGCTCTCCACCGAAGCGTTCGGCAACCAGGCGGTGAATCCTCACGGCGGCAGTCAAAGCCGACTCGGCATGGTCTGCTAGGTCGTTGGGTGCGCCGAACACGGCTAATGCGCCGTCTCCGAGGAACTTGTTGACATGCCCACCCGCATCAACCACCGCAGGCACCACGATCTCGAACAACGCGTTGAGTCGGGCGACGGTGTCTTCGGCGGTGTTGGCCTCCGCGAATGGGGTGAAGTCGCGGATGTCGACAAACATCACCGTCACTTCTCTGCGCTCACCGGTGAATACATCGTCCCCTTGCTCAAGGAGCCTTATGGCGAGGGCGGGGTCGACGTACGTGCCGAACGCGGCGTGAAGTCGTTGTCGCTCAGCCAAACCCGCCTGCATGCGGTTGAAAGACGCGGCCAGCGCGCCGAGGTCATCGTCCTGAACCACCGGCAGGCGTTGGCTGTAGTCGCCCGCCGCGACACGCTCAGTGCCTTCGGCAAGGTCTCGTAGGGGCCTCAACAACGGTGAGTATCCGACGCAGACGGTAATCGGCACCGCAAAGCCGAGTGTCACCGCACACCCAATCACAACAGCAAGCACAGGAACCTGAGCGACTCGGTGGAATATGGCTCCCAGCATCACACCTACGACGACGTAGGAGAACGCCGTCGAGAGCAGGGCCATCATGGACCACGCAGCGACAGTCGGACGCGAGCGGGGCAAGACATCGCCGATCCCCGCGCCCCCCGCAATCGTGATTCTGGCTGGCCGCAGCATCGCTTCCACCAAGCTGTGCCCAGCAACCAGCATCGCGGAGAATCCGACGAAAGCACCCCAGACCCCATACTGAGCCAGCCGCGACCCCGCCGCTCCGGTAATCCCACCAATTGCAACCGCTAGCAGAGCGGCAGACGCGACCATAGCGGCGAACGTTCGCGCAAAGAACCTGCGAGCAAACGTGTAGGTGGCAGCCAGTGCCGCTTCCCGATCGACCTCGTAACCGGCTGCCCACCGCTCCACACGGCGCGCGACACCTTGGCCCGGAAGAATACTCACGTAACCGAAGACCGCGACGACGACCACCGTGATGGCGGCTGCCTCGACGTAACGATGAGACTGCTCTAAAGCCACGACGACAAACGACTCGAACAGGTAGATCGCCAGGGCACTGGAAGACGCCATCGCCCACATCGCCCACGAGTACCTCGGTCCGTACCGATCCCACGCCCACTGCCAGATGCGATCCATGCCGGAAGACTAAACGTGAAGCGAGCCGACTCTCGTTCGCAGAGGAAGGGCAACGTTGACAAGACAAACGACGAACCTACTTGGTTCCCCGAGTCGGTATGTCTCAGAACCTTAGATTCCGACGGTACGCAGCGAGTGCTACAGCCGGAGAGAAACGCCCAGATGGGTGTGTCGCAAAACTTGCCTCAAATTAAGAGTCGCACAACCTTGTGCCTGAGATACTTCTGAGACAGACTGGTGATCGTGAACGCAACGACTGCCACGACCACGGGCGTCCAAATCGGATACGCCCGCGTCTCAACCGGCCACCAATCTTTGGACCAGCAGCTCGACGCCCTCACAGCAGCGGGCGTGAATCCGGATCGGATTTACAGAGACAAGCTTTCTGGAACGTCAACCCGCGAGCAGCGGCCCGGCCTCGCCGCCTTAATGGACTACGCACGACCCGGTGACGCAATCGTCGTGGTCGGAATAGATCGGTTGGGCCGTAATGCCGCCGAGGTCATGATGACTATTCGCGAGCTTGGCGAGCGAAACATCGTTCTCCGCTCGTTGCGCGAGGGAATCGATACGTCCAACGCCACAGGCCGCATGGTGGCCGGGGTGCTTGCCAGTCTGGCGGAACTTGAACTGGAACTCGGCCGTGAGCGCCGTACAGCGGCACGGGAAGCGCGTCGGGCACGCGGCCAGCACATCGGACGACCCAAGGCGCTTGACGCGAAGAAGGCCGGTCTGGCGCAGCGGATGCACGCTAATGGTGAGTCGGCGAGCACGATTGCCAATGCCCTCGGCGTGAGTCGGGCGACGGTATACCGCGTCTTGGCCGAACAAACTGCTGATTGAGAGGCTGCGGCGCTTTTGCGTTGGACACGCGGCTAGCGCAACTCAACCAGGGTGTTCGAGTTCTGTTCGGGCCTGGTCGATTTGGTCGTAGGCGTAGGTCACCATCGCTGCGGTGGTCATCGCCCCGCCTTTGCGTGCGAGTGATTCGTAGGTCTGATCGCCGAAGACTTCGCGGAGGTGTGCAACTCCGGCGCTTACCTCCCGGTACAGCATTTCGGTGAGGGGACTTAGAGCGAACCCGGCAATTGTGGCCGCCGACTCGTAGCGTCCGAGCTGGTCCAAGACCGTGGCGAGGAGAGCCAGAGGCGTGCGCATCGTGGTGGTGTCGCCCGAGTCGTGCATGTTCCGGATTGCCAAACTGAGACAGTCGAACGCGGACGCCATGTCGCCGTGCGTGGCCTCTAGGCGAGACAGGTTATACGCAATCATGGACTCGATGAAGCGATTGCCGCTGTCTTGGGCGATTGCCAGGCTCCGTCGTAAGGCATCGAGTGCGCGGGCAGGGTCTGTGTCGCTGAACGCGAGGCCGTCAGCGGAGAGCGCGAAGGACACCACGCACGGGTTCTCCGTTGATTCCGCTGCCTCAATCAGGCCAGCCGCGACAACCCTCGCTTCTTCACCCGAACCGGCGAACACCAGCCCCATAACCAGAGATGCCCGGATGCCGACCGCTGCGTCGCGGCGGCGACGCAGCTCGGCACGACATATTTCGACCCACCGTTCGGGATGCCCGACGTACATGTAAGCACCTCCGATGTTGCCTTCGAAGCCGTACGGCAGCACATCGCAACTCCTGCCGAGAACGATTTTGCTTCCGTCGTCGCTGTATCGAATCGCCGCCTCGACCCGTCCTGCCGTATAGCAATTCGACGCCATGGTGTACAGAGCTGCCAGCCGGGGATGGTCAACGGCGCGAGCGGGTTCGATCAGCTCTTCTGACCAAGTGATCGGTTCATAACTTTCCACCAGATAACCCAGAAACGATGCGAACGTTGCGATGGTGACGGCCCTGTCGAGGTCACTTTCATCGGTGGCCCATCGAAACGCGGTGCGCAAATTGGCTAACTCAGCAGAGAACCAGTCATACGCCTCGCGCTGGCGGGCGCTGTCCCACAGGGCCAGGATGTCGGCTTCGCGCCCGGCGAAATAGCGAGCATGCGCGGTTCGCACCTCATTTACTGCGCCTGAGCAGACGAGCTGCTCCTCAGCGAACTCGCGAATCGTCTCCAACATCGAAAACCGGGTCCGCCCCGAAGACCGGTCAGCCACCAGTAACGACTTGCGCACCAAGGCGTCCAGCCGATCCAGCACGGCGAAGTCGTCGTGGCCATCAAATCCAGCAACGGCGCAGGCGCTGTGCAAATCGAATCCACCCGCGAACACCGAACACCGCTCCAGCAGCTTCTTTTCCGCGTCGTCGAGCAGGTCATAGGACCACGCCACCGCGTGCCGCAGGGTGTGGTGGCGCGACAGGCCACGCCGGGAGCCGACCAGCAGCCGGAACCGCTGGTCGAGACGATCACGGACCTCGCGTGCGGTCATCGACGCCATTCGCGAGGCCGCCAACTCGATCGCTAACGGGATGCCGTCGAGTCTGCGGCAGATTTCCACGACCGCGTCGGCCTCGCCGTGCTGGCCCAGCGAGAAGTCCGACACGACGCTGCGAGCACGGTCGAGGAAAAGGTTCACCGCAGCCGATTGGCTGCCAGAATTGACGTCGAGGGACGGGACCCGCCAGAGCTGTTCGTCGTTGACCCCCAAACCTTCGCGGCTGGTAGCCAGGATGCTGACCGTCACCGAAGTGGCCAGGATCGCCTCAACCAGATCGGCCGCCGCGTCGACCACGTGCTCGCAGTTATCCAACACCAGCAGCCGCACCCGGCCCTCCAACGCCGACGCCACCGACTCGGTCACCGTCTTGCCCGGCTGCTGGATGATGCCCAACACCGCAGCCACCGCGTCGGGCACCGCCGCCGGATCAGCCACCGCAGCCAAGTCGAAAAACCACACCCCGTCGGGAAAGTCGTCGGCTACCCGTGCCGCGACCTCGGTGGCCAGCCGGGTCTTGCCGACCCCGCCCGCCCCAGTCAACGTCACCAATCGATGAGCCTTCACCGCCGATTGCAGCTCGGCGACCTCCGACTCACGCCCGATAAAGCTCGTGCTCACAGGCCGCAAATTCCCCGGGCTAGCATCAAGCGCCCGCAACGGGGGAAAGTCTGCCTGCAGGCCCGGCGCTCGGACCTGAAACACTCCGACCGGGATGGGTAGGTCTCGCAACCGTCGCGGCCCCAAATCCACCAGCTCCACACCACTGAGCAGACCCGCTGTTGACTCGCCCACAAGAATCTGCCCACCATGCCCGGCGGCCATAACCCGCGCCGCTCGGTTGAGCACCGCACCGAAGTAATCCCCGTCGCGCAGTTCGGCTTCCCCGGTCGCGATGCCCATCCGTACCGGCAATTTCAGTGCTCTCTGGGCGGCCACCGCCGCATCGACCGCTGCCTTCGGCGAACTAAATGCCGCGCACACCCCGTCGCCGGTGTGTTTGAACAGGAAGCCGGTGTGAGCGTCGATCACTGAGCGCAACACTTCGTCGTGCGCGGCCAGTGCCACCCGCATGCCGTCCGCATCGGCTTCCCACCGACGGGTCGAACCCTCCACGTCGGTGAACAGAAACGTCACCACCCCCGAGGGAGCAGTGGCCGCCGGATCAGCGGACACCCCAGCAGACTCCCACAACAGACCCTCTCCCACCTAGCAACGGCCATCATGGCGTCCCTCGCGTGAGGCAGCGGGAATTAGGCCCGGAGCGGCAGATCAGAGGTATTCAGCCAACGCTTGCTGGCAGAACTCTCGATACACCTCTGGCCGTCCCTTATGCACACGCGCATTGGAGGCGCTGTAGTGCGGAACTTTCACAACCCGCGAATCCGCAGGTAATGACCTGGACAGCGCCTTGTAGCTCTTGTCACCCAGGCACACGAACAACTGGTCTGGTTCCCCAAGCAAGGACACTTCCTGCATGAAGGCTTCGACATCCCTATCGCCGGGATTCACCTTTGCCGACTTGCTTTGATGTGTCTCTGGTATGAGGTCTGTCATGTAGCAACCCCAAAGCCACGTTCCGTAAAACGCTGTGGCAAGAAAGTGGTCGTTGTGTACGCCCGGCGTGTGAAAGTTGGCCCATTCGCGCCCGGGTATGCGCACCGGGGGTTGCCCATCGCCCGCTGGGTTGAGTCCGAGGATCACGGCCTGGCCGTGCAGTCTGTTGAGGTGCTGGGTTTCGTGCGTTGGGAATCGGAGGTTGCCGTGCCGGTCAAACGGAGGTATGGCATCCCACGATCCCCAGACTGCCCAACTTCCATGCCAGGCGTATGGCTCCATCGTCTCGAAGAGGCTCACATGCACTCCTTGATCTGTAATGCGCAACGCTAGCGGGCAGACAGGAAGCGATCCCCTCGCAACCCCGACCGCCGCCTCGATGCAGCAGCCTGGCGGGCATGTTCCGACTCTCAGGCCAAGCCAAGTTCCTTCAACAACACCCACTGAGCCTCGAACGGCTCTTTCGCTTTCGTCGAACCGGCTACCCGTCTGCTGGCTCATTGGGACTGCCCACCGGCTCTTGTATCCGCACGTAGCGCCTCATCGGCGCATCCATGAGCCTGGACGGACCGGCAGCGGTTGTGCGTCGCGCATCACCTACGCGAGTGCGCCCGCTGTAGCGCCACGCCCCGCCTCTAGCTCACCCCTTCTCTATGCGACTGCGGCACAGTGCATTTGGGTTGCCTGGGGGGTACCCCAAGGCGCCGGAAATCCTGACACCTCGAGCATATCTGCCTCTCTCTCCCCGGGCATATCCGGTCGGGAGGTTTTCTGCAAAACCGCAGGTCGGGTCCGCCGCCAACTTTGACGATATTGATGCGCGAGACCGCTTTTCGCTAAAAGCCCTGGTCGCGACACCCTCCGTCGGAGGGTCTGCCAAAGCCTTTGGCGCTCAACCACCCTCACCCTTCAGCGTCCGTTCACACTCGCGGATAAGGAAATTCTCTACGTCGCTGCGGCGGAACACGAGCCGCTTGCCACGCCGCCACCCGGCCGGGCCGGTGCCCCTGTACCGCATGCTGTAGACGGTGCCAGGTGATACGCCGAGCAGCCCGGCGACTTCCCGAACGCCGAGTAGTCGATCTGTCTGTGTCATGTCGCTTTCTCCAAATCTTTTGTTCGGCGCCAACACTGGCTTGGGAGTGGGGTGTCTGGTATCCCCTGGCGGCGACGCTCAGCGGCGAGTGCCTGCCGCGCCGATTGTTCTAGTGGACCCCAGTTGTTGTTCTTGGCCCTGCTTAGATCGGCCTTCTCTTTAGCTGCCTGACGACGGTCCTCTTTCATATGCCGCTTCGCGGCGGTACGGACGTTGCCCCTCATGGCTTCGACTCTCTCCCTGCCGTTGTGGCGAGCGGAACTGGCTCGCTGTAGTTGTGACTCGCCAGTCCGAAATCATTTGCGTCGTTATCGGTGGCGAGTCTCGCTATTTCTGCGCCCCAGGGGTCGGGGCACGCGCTTGGTCCAGAACTCTTGCGGCTGCCTGGGCACCGATGTGGGGCAGTCCTCTGGGTCTTGTCAATTCCATTGCGGAGATGGACAAGCCAATCCTGGCAGCGCGCTTCGTGCTGCCTAGCCGTGTCCGAGATAGCAGGCTTGATACGAAACAGTCCTCTCGGAGACACGACGAACCCCAGCCCGTGACTCGGGCCAACGTTGACCGGGGTTGCTCCATCCGCCAGCTAACTCTCCCCGCTTGCCTTGGCTTACCCAGGTAGTTCGGGGGAGCATTTTCTATTCGATTGTCACACCAAACATGTTGGTGATCACCAGTTGTGGAGACCGCGCCGCGCGGCGTAGCTGCACCGTACCCCTCGTGCGGAGATAGCGTTACGCGGGTCCATGGGAAGAAGATTTAGAGTTCAAGGTTTAGGACGGTGGAGAGAAGACTCTCGATCACCTGGATGTCCAACATCTTTCATCTCTTCTACTTGTAATTGTACTGCATGCCTTCCGATTTCGATATTAATCAGCGGTTGCTGCCGCGACTGACAGGACCAGTGTAGGCGTTCGGCCTCGGCGTGAAACGGAAGATAATTCGGCCACCTGTTTCCGTTTCACGCCAAAACTGGCATGGGAGGATGGCAGCATGACCTCAGTCGTTGGACGAGTCCCTCGCGCCTACATTGTTCGGCGCGTATGTGATGAACCAGACTGAACGAAAGCTACTCGCATCCATCGCTTCCCACGAATCATGGGCGCGCACAGAAGATCGCGCAGCCCGCACCGCACCGGCCCGCGCCGCCATGATGGCCAAGTTTGAGCGTGAGGTAGACCCCGACAGTGTGCTACCGCCAGAAGAACGCATGAAGCGCGCCGAGAACCTGAAGACGGCCTACTTTAAACGGCTGGCCCTGAAATCGGCCCGCGCTAGAAAGCGCCGAGGCTAAGGGTCTGTGCCTCGCTGAGCGCCCTGTCGGTGGCGCTGGCCCGAGTGTAGCGGTCCAACATGCTGCGCTGGTCCCATCCAGCGATGGCCATCAGACCACCCTCGCTGCCCCCCTGGCGCAACCAACGTGTTGCGGCAGTGTGCCGCATCAGGTGCAGATGGAAATTGGGCACAGAGGCGCTCTCAGCCCGTTGTTGCAGTGTCTTGCGTAATCCGTAGTACCCGAACGACTTTCCGCCAACCCCTACCCAGAGCGGGCCTTCCATGGCCATATTCAGTCGCCGCCGCATTCGCAGGTATCGGTCAATAGCCTCTGCACACTCCCTGCTGAATGGAACCACTCGTTCCTTCCGCCCCTTGCCTTTACGGACGATGGTGCGGCGTGCGGCGAGGTCCGTCTCGGCCAGCAGGATTCCGACCGTCTCTTGTGCGCGGGTGCCGGTCTCTGCCATGAACCGCACTAACGCTTCGTCGCGGCGATCTGCTAGAGACGTTCCTTTGCAGGCTTTGATCATGGCCGCCACTTGGTCGTCGCGTAGGGCCTCGGTGACCTTCGCGGAGAGCTTCGGGGGTGCCACGCCCGTGAACGGGTTTGCGTCGATCTCACCTTCCTCATGAAGCCAGGCCGCATAGCTCTTGACGGCCTGCTGCCGGATACGGGCGGTCGAGGCAGACAGGCTGCCGAGCATGTCGGCAATCCAGGCCCGCAGCGAGTCGCGGTCGAGGGCTGGTCGTTCGAGCCGTTCGCACCACTCCAGGTACACCGTCACGGCATAGGTGTAGGTGGTGATTGTGCCGGGTGACTTGTTGCCCTCCATGGCGAGCCGCCAGGAGGGGAGTAGCGCTGTGAGCAAAGATGCGTTCATGCAGTTATTGTGACATGGAGCGCTGTCCGTGAAACGGAAGTGGATTTACGCCCCATAACAGCAGCTCAGGGCGCTAAGGCCACCGGATCGTTAGTCCAAGAATTTGATAGCTTCATGGACATGTGAGGTGGCTGCGCGCTAGCAGCAGTGGCTTGGAATAACCGGCAGATTGCGCTGGCGAATTCCCCGCAGCCACCCGGCCCCCGAGCTTCCCGGTCCGTCCAATCGGGAGCTTTGCTCGGGGGCCGCACCATGTCAGGACCCTTATTGCGCCACCTTCGCCGAGATCTGCTCCGCGATCCGGCCCGCCTGACCCGCCTCCGAATCGGGTCCGCACAGCAGCACGTCGATGACCACCGCCGACGCCGCCCGCAACACGTGGTGGCAGATCCGGGTGCCGTCCGCCTGCGTCCGCTGCTGGGCGATCCGCGGCGGGGTGCCGTCGAGGGCGTCGAATTTCCACCCGTAGGTCTTGCCGCCGTAGGTGGTTGTCACCATCTGCCCCGCACAGGCTTTCCACCTGTCCGCCGAGCCCTGGACGAACGCACCGGCCTTGTCGGCCGACGGAAACGCGACCACGGATTCGAAGATCCGGTGCGCCGGTTCCTCACCGGGACTGTGGACGGCCTGGCCGGCGACGGCGGTGTAGCCGCTGCCCTTGTACGCGGCGTCCGCCATGGGCTCATAGGCGCCCAGGCAATCGGGGTTGGACAGGGCCCACCTGGGTGAACGCATCGCGCTCGCCTTCTCCGACACGACGAGATTCGGCTCGCCCACGATCGCGCCGACGTCCTCGGCGCCGACCAGGTAGGAGTCGAGCCTCCCGGCGTCCGTGACGTTGGTGTTCGCCGCGCCCGCCGGCGCCGAGGTCGTCGAGGCTGGACCGGCCTTGGACGCCGGCTTCGACTTGCCGCCCTGGGTGGCCAAGACGACCACGATTGCGACGGCGACGATCACGGCAACGACCGCCCCGCCGATCAGAAGCAGTCGCTTGTTCGACCCGCCGCTGGACGGCGCGGTAGCGGGAGCCGCCGAGGGGGCGGCCGGGGCGCTCGGCTTCGCGGCGGTCGTCGCGGCCTCGGCGGCCGGGGCCGGGTGGGCCCCCGGTGGGCCGTCCTTGGCCTCGATCTCGGCCAGCACGTTGTCGATCTCGGTGCGGGTTCGATACGTCACGTCGTGGCGCAGGCGCAGCATGCGCAGGAGCTGGGCGATGTCGCCGCGGGCGCTCGGGTCGTCCCCGTCCTCGTCAAGCCCCGATCGCAACTCGACCAGGAGTTGCATCTGCTGCTGGGGGCTGAGCTCCTTCTCGGCGAGGGTGTTGCCGAGCCGGGTGATGTAGCCGAACGGCACCGGCGGCTCGTCGGGGAGCGGATCCGGCAGTGGCGCCGGGTTTCGCTGCAGCGCGTGCACCGCGGTCACCAATTGGATGCCGGCGTCGACGGTGGGCTCCCGGTAATCGATGATCTGCAGCGTCGCAAGGGGATTCACCCGCATGCTGTCGATGTCACCGATCCGCACGGGCAGGATCGGCCGGTGCAGCGCCTGCGCGTAGCGCAGTTCGGCCTGGCTGGGCTTGGACTGCAGCCAGTTGTTGGACAGCGCGACCACGAACACGTCGCATTGGCGGATCTGCTCGAGGATCTTGTTCCACCAGGAGTCGCCGCCCCCGAGTTCCTGGTCGAACCACACCTGTTGCTGCGCTTTGCGAAGCGCGTTCGTCAGCGCATCGACGGTCAACCTGTCCTGGCTCGAATAGCTGATGAACAGCGCCATCGCAGTCTCCTAGAGTGAGCCGCATCGAACGAAACGGGCGAAAGCCTGCGTGCGGCTGTTGCACACGCGCCGATACCGTATCAGTGTCTGGGCCTTCGGCATGGCGCAAACTCGGCCGTCATAGGGGTCCGTCGCCGTCGTCGGGAACGCGAGCGTCCGCGGGCGGCGGGAGTTCGGCGTAGCGACGGGCGAATTCGGCACCGGGAACCGGCCATTGCTCGCCGCCCTCACCCCGGACGATCCAGTCGCCCTCGGCGGCGGTGTTGGGGCCCTCCAACGTGTTGACGACCTCTCCGGGGTGTGCCGGCCGCGCCTGAACCCGGCCCTTGCGCTGCCAGCGCCCGTCGCCGGCCGGTTCGTAGGTCTCCCGGAAGATGTCGTCGCGCACCGACCACGTCTTGCCGTCCTCGTGCACCGCCCAGTCCCCGGCGTCGGCGCGCATGGTGTGCCCGGAATCCGATGTCCACGTCCAGGGGCTGCTGTGCTGCTCGGCGGAGACCGTCCCGGAACGAGTGAAGGACTGCCACAGCGGCCGCGACCGGAAACCCAGTTGCCGCAGGCTCCACAGGGTGCCCGCCAGGCTCCGCACCGCGGCGTTGAGTAGGTCGGGCGTGCTCTCCACGACGGACCAGTCGACCAGCTTGTCGTGGATCTTCCGGGAGTCGTCGCGGGGCGTGCCGTATTTCCATCCGTTGTGCCGGTAGTAGCGGCACCAGTCCTCGTGTTCCGCCTTGGCCATGCTGAGAGCCGAACCGCGGTCGAAGCCCATCAGCGCAAGCTGTTCCAGCGCCGGCAGCCCGGCCATGTCGCGGGCCGACAGCTGGGTGGGCGGGCTGCCCCAGGTGTTCCAGGTGTGCCCGGCGATCTGCTCGACCATCCACAGGGCGTTTCGCACCTGACGGCGGTTGGAGCCGCGGTAGAACTCGTTGAGTTCGGACCACGGCATCGCCGCCGCGGATCGCGGGGCGCCCGGGTCGATCGTCGACACGTAACGCTCGTGGATCAGCCTGGCGGCACGCTCCCAGGCGTCCTGGACCTGCCCCTCGCGGGTGTCCAGCACGAGGGAGTAGGACTGCAGCATGCCGACGACCTGAATCGAGTCGTCGGCGATGCTGGTGTTGAGATCCGATGCGTAGACGGGCATCTCGGGGTAGCGGGCGGCCAGCCGGGTGGAGGTCGTCGCGGCGCGCGCATCGACGAGGATCACCGCGCTGGTGGCGGGATCGGCGTCGCCGATGAGCTTGAGCAGCGTGGGTATCGTGGGCGACTCCGCGATGGCGTCGATGGTCGGCCCGTCCGATACGAAACCGGCCTGCTGCCGATAGAACTCGTGATCGCGCAGGTATTCGTCCGCGTCCCGCTCGACCAGGGTGAGGGCGGGCAACGGCGTGGCGCCGGGCGGGGTGTAGAACTCCCGCTCGAGCGCGCGCTGGGTCAGGTTGGCGCACAGCGCCAGGGTCAATTGGGAAGTGCCGCAGACGAATACGTGCCTGGTTTGGCCCGTGGCGATGATGTCGTCGAGCAGCCGGCCGGCGGTCACCTCGAACTTGCCGACCACATCGGCCGCCCAGCGGGTGTCGGAGCCGCCGAACTGCTGGGCGCGCCACGCCTCGGCCAGCCAGGGGTCGTCCATGCGCACGATGAGCGGCAGCCGCTGCTTGTGGGCGACCTCGGCGAGCCGGCGGCTGATCAGATCGAGCCACATCAGGTTGATCGCCGGGTCGGGCGCCATCAGGTAGAGCCGGGAAAGGTTGCGCCACAGCCGAAGCGACACGAGGGTGGACGGCGCGTTGAAGTCGACCAGCACCACCTTGGCGCCCTGGCGGCGGACGCGCTGGACGCGGTCGTCGCCCGCGCCGGTGAGGACCACCAGCGTGGTGCGGCGGTCGAGCGTCCGGGCGACCGCACTGATCATGGATTGCGTGTCGTCGTCGACGCCCACGATGACGGCGACCGAGTCGGCGAGGTTGGCGCGCAGCCGGTCGACCTGCGACCGGAAGACGCCCACCACAACCCCGCCCAGACCGGTGAAGATGGCCGCCAGCGCGGCGATCCGCGCCAGCTCCAGCCCGACGGGCGTGGGATTCGGACAGGTGCGTCCGCTCAGTGAGTAGTCGCCGATGCTGCCCTTTACCAACTGCGCCGTCGCCATGAGTGGCGTGAAGAAGGCGGGGTGGTTGGCGTCGTGGCAGTACCAGTACGAGGCCAGGCCCAGCACCGCGTCCATGGTCACCAGGACCGCGATGACGGTGAAGGACACCCCGACGAGCCGGTGGTTGCCGCCCGAGCGGAACGTCAACACACACGCCGCGACCAGCACCGCCACCATGACGGCGAGCGTGGCCATCGAGCCGGGCCGGCCGAACCACGCGAGCCAGGGCGGCAGCGCATCAATGATCCACGGCCACAACGCCAGTACGGCCAGGTAGCCGACGAGCAGGACGCCGACGCCGGTCACCGTCCACCGCAGCAGGGGCGAAGTTCTCCGCGCGGAACGCATGGGGCGCCGCCCTCCCTTCTGGCATGCGATGGGCCGCTGCGACGTCGAACAGTACAGAAGGATAGGGCGAGATTGTCCGGAAACGGCGGGCGAGACCCGCGGGCGGTCAGCCCACGAACCGTGACAGCCGCGCCGACAGGTGCGGCACCAGGCCGCCGTCGGCGTCGACCCGCTCCTCGACGTAGGCCAGGTCGCCACCCTCGACGATGCCGTAGAGGCGTTTCGCCCCGCCCACCAGAACACCCGAGCGGCTGCGTGCCAGCGCGTCGGTCACCAGTTCCCACGACGACTGGTTGCGAGGGCGGCCGTAGAACAGTTCGACGTATCCGGCGGAGTGCGCGAGCAACAGTTCGATCGCCTGGGATTCGGTCGGGTCGTCGGGGTCGTTGACGAACCGCCAGAAGCCCGTCTCCCGCAGGCCGGGCTGGTGATAGTCGCCGTTGTCGTCCAGCCGCCAGGACCGCGCTTCCCAGTTGAGATAGTCGCCGCCGTCGTGGGACACCACGATCTGCTGGCCGAACCGGTAGTCGCCGTCGTGTGCGCGGCCCTCGCCCTCTCCGCGCCACACGCCGACCAGCGGCAGCAGGGCCAGCAGCGCATCGTGCAGGTTGGCGCCCTCGCGCAGGTTCGCGGTGTCGGCCGGAACCGGCAGATCGTCGAAGGCGGGAATGTTGCGCGACGCGGTCACTTTGGCGCGCTCGGCGGCGGCGGCGACCGCACGGTCGCCGGAGCCCACCGGTCCTTCAGGGGTCTCGCCGGAAGTCACGATTCGTCGGTGATGAGGCGGTAGAGCGTGTACAGGGCGAACCAGGAAATGACGACCACCGCTACGACCAGCATGATCTCGAAGAAGAGCACCACACCGTCGAGTCTATTCGCCCCCGCGGTCGATCAAGTCGCTCAGGGCAATCCGGTCTAGGCGACCTTGACGTCGACCTCGTGGATGCCGGCGCCCGACGGGGTCACCACGGCGTCGCCGTTCCCGACCCGGGACAGCGCGCGAAGGGTCCACGACCCCGGCGCGGCGAAGAAGCGGAACTCGCCGGTGGCCGAGGCGACCACCTCGGCGGTGAACTCGTCCGACGAGTCCAGCAGGCGGACGAAGGCACCGCCCACCGTCTGGCCGTCGCGGTCCACGACGCGTCCGGTGATGACCGTTTCCTTCTCGAGGTCAACGCTGGCCGGCAACGTCAGTCCTTGTTTCGGTCCAGAGCACATATCAGCTTCCCAACTCGATCGGGGCGCCCACCAGGGAGCCGTATTCCGTCCAACTGCCGTCGTAGTTCTTGACGTTTTTGTGCCCGAGTAATTCCCGCAGCACGAACCAGGTGTGCGAGGAACGCTCCCCGATCCGGCAGTACGCGATGGTTTCCTTGGAGTCGTCCAGGCCGGCGTCGGCGTACAGCTTGGCCAGCTCCTCATCGGACTTGAAGGTGCCGTCCTCGTTCGCGGCCCTGCTCCAGGGCACGTTGATCGCGCCGGGGATGTGTCCGGGCCGCTGGCTTTGTTCCTGCGGCAGGTGCGCGGGCGCCAGGATCTTGCCGGAGAACTCGTCGGGGGAGCGCACGTCGACCAGGTTCTTCACATTGATCGCGTTGATCACCTCGTCACGGAAGGCACGGATGCTGTTGTCCGGCGCCGCCGCCGTGTACGACGTTGCGGGCCTGCTGACGGGGTCGCTGGACAGGGGCCGCCCGTCGAGTTCCCACTTCTTGCGCCCGCCGTCGAGCAGCTTGACGTTTTCGTGGCCGTAGACCTTGAAGTACCAGTACGCGTACGCGGCGAACCAGTTGTTGTTGCCGCCGTAGAGGATCACGGTGTCGTCGTTGGAGATGCCGCGCTCGCTGAGCAGCTTGGAGAACTGCTGGGCGTCGACGAAGTCGCGCCTGACCGCGTCCTGCAGGTCGTCGCGCCAGTCGAGCTTGATCGCGCCGGGGATGTGGGCGACGTCGTACGCGTCGGTGTCCTCGTCGACCTCGACGAAGACGACCTTCGGGGCGTCGAGGTTGCTCTCAGCCCAGTCGGGGGAGACCAGGACGTCGGAGCGTGCCATGGGGTGATTCCTTTCGATTACCTACAGATGGCCCGGGGGCCGGTGGTCATGCGGGATGGGGCGTGCGGCGCAGCCGCGCCACCAGCGGGTAGAGCTGGCAGCCGAGGCAGATGCCGAAGGCCGCGTTGAGGAAGGCGGCCACCAGCGCGGCCGCGGCGGCGACGACTCCAACCAGGAAGGCGCCGGCCGCGAACCCGGCCGCGCCGACGACCGCGAAGATCAGGCCGACGAGCTGGGCGAACTTCAGCGGTGGGATCGGTTCGCGCTCCTTGACGGGCCCCAGCCGGGGCGCCACCAGCCGGGCGAACACCCGCCCGTAAGGGTGACGGCGCGGGCCTCCGACGGCGCCGATAGCGAAGATCACCGCCTGCGCGGCGAGCACGGCGGCGGCCGCGGGCGGGCTGACCGCCGCGACGAGCAGCGCGATGACCAGGACTGCGGTGGTGACCCAGGCGGCGAACCGCGGTCCGCGCACGTCGACGACGTCGGGGTCAGGGGTGGTATTGCCGGTCGGCACGTGATTGCTCCTCGATACGCCTATATGCACGAAAAAGGTTGGGAGGCATGCCACGGTGGAATCCGGGCTGCTCCGAGCGCTACGCAGAAGGGCGCGGCAGCTCAGCAGCTACAGCAACAGCGACAACCCGCGAGGCGGCACAGATCGACTGCGCGGCGCTTGGTGAGCGTGGGCTCGAGGCGGGGTGACACGCCGGCCAGTTTAACCAATGACACGGTGATCAAGCCAACAGCGGTGCCAGGGCCGACCGAAGGTCGGCAGCGGTTGGCACCCCGGAGGTGCGGTAACGCTGCCGTCCGTCGCGGTCGAAGATCAGCGTGGTCGGCAGCGATAGCACCGAGAACCGCCTGCCCGCCGCGCGGTCGGCGTCGAGGTCGACCTCGACATGGGCCACCTCGCCGAGGTCCCGGCAGACCTGCTCGACAACCCGGCGAACGCGGTCGCAGGGTCCGCACCACGGTGCGCTGAAGTGGACGACGGTCGGTTCGCCGGGCGACAGGCCGAGATCGGCGGCGCCGGGATCCGAAGCGGATCCGACGGCCCTCACCCGCCCCGAGCGGCGCGTCAGCAACCAGCCCGCAAGCGTCGCGACGGCGATGGCCGCCGCGATCGCTACTAGCACGGTGAACATCTGCGCCCCTCTCCCCCGCAAGCGGGAGGTGCCCCCACCCCATCACTACGTTCTGCATCGTCGCCGGCGCGGATCATGACTGTTTGAACCGATCCAGGGTCACCGTTACTCCCCGGGCGACGCCTTCGATGATGACGTCGGAGCCGCGCACGCCCTCGGTCGTCGGCGCCAACCCGAAGGGCAGCCTCTGGTCGGGCAGCCTGAGGCTGAACGCGTGCAACACCGCGTCGCGCTTGTCGTCGGGAACCGGCTGGTTCGCGGTGTCCGGGCCGGTGAGGACGCCGGTGGGCGTGACCACGAGCGTCGCCTGGTCCTCGGGGGCGATCGACAGGTCCACCGAGACGCTGACGCGGTGGTCGAAACCGGCCGACTTGGGGGTGCCGCTGAACACCAGCCCGTGGCTGTCGGAGATGCCCGAGGCGGTGACGCCCCCGGTGGCGGTGTTGGTTTCCCGCTGGGGCGCTTCGACCATCAGGTCGTTCATGCCCATGTACCGGCCCAGGTGGATCGAGTCGATGATGATCCGGCTCTCCATCTTGCCCACCGGCAGTTTGGCGTCGGGCCGGATCAGCCACGACGCGTAAGTCAGGTCGACCGAGTACATGGTGGCCTCGAGGGTCGCCTGCCCGACCCTGGCGTGGTCGACCGCGTTGGCCTTGATCTCCACCTGGTTGTAGTCCCGGCGAAGGGCCTGGGGGATGAAGGGGAACGCCAGGATGGCGACGAACGGGTCGGTGCCAAGGTCGGCCGCCTTGCGGACGGTCGTCGAGAGTCGGTACTCGGCGTAGATGCTGGTTCCGTAGTCCACCCCGACGGCGCCGAGGACGAGGACGGCCACGACGATCGCCGTCGCCGTCGCCGCGATCAGCACCTTGCGCACGCGGAACATTCTCGCGCAGGTTCGCGGCGCGGCTCGGCCCGGGACCCGCGGTGGTCAGCGTCACACTGCTGTTACATCGGCCCAAAGTGCTGGTAGCACGTTATCGTTAGATGACCTGGCCACTAACGTGCGATTGCGTTATGAATTGGGAGATGCCTTTCCCACGAGCTGGAGGGGCCTTATTTGGAGCTGTTACTGCTGACGTCGGAGTTGCATCCCGACCCGGTCCTGCCGTCGTTGTCGCTTCTGCCCCACACCGTCCGGACCGCGCCTCCCGAGCCATCGTCGTTGCTTGAGGCCGGAACCGCGGACGCGGTGCTTGTCGACGCGCGCACCGATCTGTCGTCCGCCCGGGGACTGTGCCGTCTGTTGAGCACCGCCGGGCGTTCCGTGCCGGTGCTGGCGGTGGTCAGCGAGGGTGGTCTGGTGGCGGTCAGTGCCGACTGGGGGCTGGACGAGATCCTGCTGCCCACCACCGGGCCGGCGGAGATCGACGCCCGGCTGCGGCTGGTGGTCGGCCGGCGCGGCGGCCTGGCCGACCAGGAGAGCGCCGGCAAGGTGAGCCTCGGTGAGCTGGTGATCGACGAGGGCACCTACACCGCGCGGCTGCGCGGTCGCCCGCTCGACCTGACCTACAAGGAGTTCGAGCTCCTGAAGTACCTCGCGCAGCACGCCGGACGCGTCTTCACCCGCGCCCAGCTTCTGCACGAGGTCTGGGGGTATGACTTCTTCGGCGGCACGCGCACGGTCGACGTCCACGTGCGTCGGCTGCGGGCCAAGCTCGGCCCCGAATACGAGGCGCTGATCGGCACGGTGCGCAACGTCGGGTACAAGGCGGTCCGCCCCGCGCGCGGCCGGACGCCCCTCGCCGAGCCCGGGGATGCCGACGACATGCCCACCGACGGCTCCGGAGCCGACGCCCTGCACGATCCCCTGGTCGACCCCCTGCGCAGTCAGTGACCTCGCCCGAGTGGCGCACCGCACTCACCGCCGACGACCAACGGCAAGTCCGCGAAATCGTTACCGCCGCAAGTGAATCCGACGGCGTGGCACCGGTGGGCGAGCAGGTGCTGCGAGAGCTCGGCCACGACCGCACCGCGCATCTTCTGGCCACCCGCGGCCCAGGCGACGGCATCGTCGGCTACCTCAACCTGACCCCGCCGCGCGACGGGGCGGCGGGAATGGCCGAACTGGTGGTGCATCCTGGCGCCCGCCGGCGCGGGATCGGCGCGGCGATGGTCCGCGCCGCGGTGGAGAGGACCGCCGGGCGCAACCGCTTCTGGGCCCACGGGACGCTCGAGCCGGCGCGGGCGACGGCCGACGCGCTGGGACTGGTCGCGGTGCGCGAACTGCTCCAGATGCGACGGTCGCTGCGCGACGCGGCCGAGCCGGTGTCCCCGCCGCCCGGGGTGCGGATCCGGACCTATGCCGGCCCGTCGGACGACGCCGAACTGCTGCGGGTGAACAACGCCGCCTTCGCCACCCACCCGGAACAGGGCGGGTGGACGGAGGACGAGCTGTCCGAGCGGCGCGAGGAACCCTGGTTCGACCCGTCCGGCTTGTTTCTGGCCTTCGACGAAGCCACCGGCGAACTCCTCGGCTTTCACTGGACCAAGGTGCACCTCGACCGGCCGGGCCTGGGCGAGGTCTACGTGGTGGGCGTCGACCCCTCGGCCCAGGGCCGGGGCCTGGGGCAGGCGTTGACGGCGGTCGGGGTCGCCTCGCTGGCGCGCCGGCTGGTGGCCTTCCCGGAACCGACCGTGCTGCTGTACGTGGAGGCCGACAACACGGCCGCGGTGCGCACCTACCGTGGCCTGGGTTTCAGCACCTACAGCGTCGACACGGCGTACGCGCCGGCGGGGACCGACCGCTGAGGATGCCGTGCGGCCGGCGGCGGAGCATACTTTTGCCGTGATCAGGCAACCTCCCTTCGGGGGGTGGCCAGCGCCGCCCGCATCTGTTGGGAACGCGTCAGGAAGCGAGATCGGTGAGGCTCGTCGGGGAGGGGAGGGCGCTGGCCGCTGCAGCCCTGATCGTCGGGCTGTGTGCCGGGACCGCCGCCTGCGGTGACGGAGGGCGCGGTCGCGTTGCGGCGCTGACGGCCGGCCCGGCGTGTGACGGCAAGAACAACCTCACGGCCGAAGGGTCGACCGCCCAGGAACGGGCGGTGGCGTTGTTCAACCAGGCGTGGGGCCAAGCCTGCCCGGGCAAGAGCGTGTCGTACACCGCCACCGGGTCGGGCGCGGGCCGTGAGCAATTCATCGCCGGCCACGTCGACTTCGCCGCGACCGACTCCCCGCTGGTCGCCGACCAGATCGGGCCCGCCGCCAAGCGCTGCGGCGGCAACCCCGCGTGGGACCTCCCCGTCGTGTTCGGTCCCATCGCGCTGGTCTACAACCTGCCGGGCGTGCCGGCTCTGGTCGTCAGCAGTGACGCCCTGGCCAAGATCTTCAGCGGCAGGATCACCGCGTGGAACGACCCGATCCTCGCGGCCCTCAACCCGGGTGCCGCCCTGCCCGCCACGAGAATCGTGCCCGTCTACCGGTCCGACGCGTCGGGGACGACGGACAACCTGCAGAGATACCTGACGGCCGCGGCGCCGCAGAGCTGGGCCAACGGCATCGGCACCGACTTCAGGGGCGGCGTGGGCGAGGGTGCCGCCACGTCGGAGGGGGTCGTCGCCGCCGTGCGCGGGGCGCCCGGCTCGATCGGATACGTCGAGAAGGGCATCGCGGACCGCGCGGGCGTTCCCTACGCCCGGATCGGGACGGCCGGCGGTGTGATTCCGCTCACCGACGACACGGCCGGCAGGGCGGTCAAAGCCGCGAACTTCGTGGCCGACGGCAACGATCTGCTGCTCGACCTCAACCCGACGTACACCACCGAGGCGCCGGGCGCCTACCCGTTGGTGCTGGCCGGCTACGACATCGTGTGCTCGAAAGGCTACGACGGGGACAGCACGGGCGCGATCAAGTCGTTTTTGGCGGTCGTCGCCGGCCACGGGCAGGCGGCCCTGACCTCGGCCGGCTATGTCCCGTTGCCCGATAATGTCAGGGACCGGTTGGTTACCGCGATCGATGCGATCCAGTGACCAAGCACGAAGGAGTGGCAGCGTTTTCGGCGGGTCGATGTCTGACCGGATGGCGGCCGGAGGGTGCGCGCACCGGTTTCGCCCCGATCGGTTGTGGGGTGCCGCGTCAGGCCTCATGCTGGTGACGCCCCACCGCGCTGGGGAGAACGCTGGTTGCGGACATCGTTGGCAGGAACAGAGGCAGGAGCATTAGGTGGCCAAGCGGCTGGACCTCAAGGGCGTCAACATCTATTACGGGGCGTTCCACGCGGTCGCGGATGTGACGATGTCGGTTCTGCCGCGCAGCGTGACGGCGTTCATCGGTTCGTCGGGGTGCGGCAAGACGACGGTGCTGCGCACGCTCAACCGGATGCACGAGGTGGTGCCGGGTGGCCGCGTCGAGGGCAGCGTGCTGCTCGACGGCGAAGACATCTACGCGCCCGGTGTCGACCCGGTGGGTGTGCGTCGCGCGATCGGGATGGTCTTCCAGCGGCCGAATCCCTTCCCCGCCATGTCGATCAAAGACAACGTGGTGGCGGGGCTGAAGCTGCAGGGTGTGCGCAACCGCCAGGTGCTCGACGAGGTGGCCGAACGCTCATTGCGCGGCGCGAACCTGTGGGACGAGGTCAAGGACCGGTTGGACAGGCCCGGCGGCGGATTGTCCGGTGGCCAGCAGCAGCGCCTGTGCATCGCGCGGGCGATCGCGGTGCAGCCCGACGTGTTGCTGATGGACGAGCCCTGCTCGGCGCTCGACCCGATCTCGACGATGGCCGTCGAAGACCTGATCAGCGAGCTGAAGCAGGACTACACGATCGTGATCGTCACCCACAACATGCAACAGGCCGCCCGGGTGAGCGACTACACCGCGTTCTTCAACCTGGAAGCGACGGGGAAGCCCGGCCGATTGATCGAGATCGACAGCACCGAGAAGATCTATTCGAACCCGAGCCAGAAAGCCACCGAGGACTACATTTCCGGGCGCTTCGGCTAGGGGCGGCGGCCACGGCGCGGCCGGGCGTCAGGGCGTCGAGTGTGTACTGGTGGAGGTGATTTCGGCGTTTCGGCGCCCTGTGCGCACACTCGACGCCGTGAGTTCACTCCCGAGGGGCGCGGCAATCCGGCGCTGAAACAGCCTGTGTCAGGCGGATGATTCGTCGGTCTGACGCGGGGCGGGTTTCGCGTCGTCCTCGGGGAGACTGCCCGTCGCCAAAAAGATGACCCGCCGGGCCACCTCGACGGCGTGATCGGCGAAGCGCTCGTAGAAGCGGCCCAACAGCGTCACGTCGACGGCGGCCGCGACGCCGTGTTTCCACTCACGGTCCATCAGCACCGAGAACAGGTGCCGGTGCAGATCGTCCATGGCGTCGTCTTCTTCGCGGATCCGGGCGGCCTTCTCGGGGTCGTGCGACAACACGACTTCCTGTGCGCTGTTACCCAATTCGACTGCGACGCGGCCCATTTCGGCGAAATAGCCGTTGACTTCCTCGGGCAACGCGTGTTGGGGGTGCCGGCGGCGCGCGATCTTGGCGACGTGCAGGGCCAGCGCGCCCATCCGGTCGATGTCGGCGACCATCTGGATCGCGCTCACGATCGACCTGAGATCGCCGGCGACCGGGGCCTGTAGGGCCAGCAGCACGAACGCGCTCTCCTCCGCGCGGGCGCTCAGCGTGGCGATCTTCTCGTGATCGGAGATGACTTGCTCGGCCAGCACCAGGTCGGCCTGGAGCAGGGCTTGCGTCGCTCGCTCCATGGCGATTCCGGCCAGCCCGCACATGTCGCCGAGCCGCTCGGACAACTCCTCGAGCTGCTCGTGGTAGGCGGTCCGCATGTGACCCAGCCTACGTTCTTCGCGGCGAAAACGTGGCGGCGCGCGCTGAAAGGCGGCTATTCGCAGGTGGTGTCGGCGGCGTTGGTCACCGTCAGGTCCTCGGGCAGCTTCGCGGGCGCGCTGCCGGAACTGCGCTCGATCTGCATGCTGATCGACGAGCCGCTGGGCGGGGGAGCGCCCACCGAGTTGAAATCGGGTCCAAGCACCACCTGCACGACCTGCCCGTAGCCCGAGACCCGCTGAACCTTGGGGTTGGTGAACGATGCCGCAACCGTCGCGGCGGCCTGCTCGTTGCCGGCCGAGAACAGCACCGTCGTCGTGCTCACCGAACTGGGGTAGTCATCAGGCGTCATCACGTTGAACCCGTTGCGCTTGAGCTGGCTCGTCGCGCTCGACGCCAGCCCGCTTTGGGTGGTCGCGTTGGACACCCGCACCGTCACGTCGCCCGGCGAGGTTGCCGTGACCTGCTCGTGCTGGGCCTCCGGAGTGGGCGGCGGCGTCTTCTTCGTGGTCGGTGCTTTGGTCGGGCCCGTGGTCGACGACGAATCGAGGCTCTGCGCGTTCTGGTCGTTCTCCTCCGGCAGCGGGTCGTCGTTGATGATGGCGTCGAACAGCGCCCGCATGTCGGCCATGCGCGGCGGTTCGTCGCCGTTCTGGTCGGTGACGCCCGTCGGGACGGTCACAAACGTCATGTGCCCGGCGGCCATGCCCTGCAACGACTGCCCGAGCTGGACCAGGTCCTTGGTCTGGACGTTGTCGACGTAGGTGTCGTTGATGACCAGGTTGACGACGTTGTTGAGCTTGTTCAGGTCGAACATCGTGTCTTCGGAGATGAGGGATCGCAGCAGCGACGACAGGAACCGCTGTTGGCGCTTGATTCGTCCGTAGTCGCCGTTGGTTTCGGTGGTGACCTGGCGGGCGCGCACGTAGTTCAACGCCGTGGGCCCGTCGACGACCTGGCGTCCGGCGTGCTCGAGCACCGTGCCGAGTTCGTAGTCGTGCAACGGGGTCTTGCTGCAGACCTCGACGCCGCCGAGCGCGTCAACCATTTTCGCGAATCCGGCGAAGTCGACGGCGATGAAGCGGTTGATGCTCAGGCCGGACAGCTTCTGGATCTCCTTCACCAGGCACTTCGGGCCGCCGAACGAGAACGTCGAGTTCAGCTTGGTCTCGGTGTAGACCATCTTGGGCCCGAACGTGCCCTTCTTCTGGTCGTACACGGGCCCGTACTTGCCCGTGTCGGGATTCCAGGCCTCGCATTGGATGGGAGTGATCGCCAGGTCGCGCGGGAACGACACCGCGACAACGCGTTTGCGGTTAGCCGGGATGTTGACCAGCATGATGGTGTCCGAGCGGGCACCCCCGGCGTCCTCGGTGTCGCCGGCGCCCATCTCGGCGTTCTCGCCCATGCGGGAGTCGATCCCGACGATGAGGAAGTCCTCGTCGCCGTACTGGCCGGCCCGGTCGCGGATGTCGCCCGAGTTCGGGTCGAGCGCACTGATCGTGTTCAGCCGCGCGTTCTTCGAGGTGCTCCACTGCCACGCCCCGCCCGTCATGGCGAGGGCGAGCACCGCGGCCAGGGCCATCAGCGACCGCGCGGCCACGAGCACCGGGCGGCGCCGGTGGCGCGCTCCCGGTTCCTCGGTGCCGGCGGCCTCCTCCGGTGCCCGGTGCGGGCGACCGCGCCCACCGCGGCGCAACCTCGGGGCCGCCGAGCCGGGGTCGGGCTCGTCGTCGCACGGGTAGTTCGCGGCCCCGAGATCGGGAAGCTCGGAGACGACCTCCGACGAGTAGGCCACCGTGTCGATCACCTGGGTGTCCTGGAGTTCGACGGGCACCTCGGCGGCCTCGTCATCGGGGGCGACGTGGTGATGAGCGGGCCGTGTCGGGGCGGGCGCACCGACTTTGGCGATCAGGTCCGCGACGGTCAGCGCCCCGGCGGCGTGGGAGCCGGCCTGGTCGGCGTGGGCATCCAGGGAATCCGGGTCCTCGGCAGGCGGCTCGGGCTGCCACCGGTGAACGCTGTCGTCGCTCGGCGCCTCGGCGAACCGCTCCCACGGCGCGGCGCTGAGCGGCTGCGCCCCCGGCGCCTCAGGGCGGCCCGATCCGCGCCGACGGTGGGGAGTGGCGTCGTGCCCGCCGTCACCCATGTCCACCGGCCTCCAAAACACTCACGCAAGCTCTGGTGCGGACACTCGCGGTGTCCGGCACACCTGTCGGGGCGGCACTGGCGTCGTCAGTGCCGCGACCACGTCACCCAGCGGGGTTCACGTGGCGGTCGTCATGCTCGTGTGGCGGCCCGAATCGCTCCCCCACAAAGCGCACTGCAGCAAGGTCCACATCGTACTGAGTAATCGGCTTCGACGCGATTTCGCGCAGGTTGCGGTTCAGCCGCCGGAGTGCATGACGTCGGCTCCGGCGGGGACGGTGCAGTCGTCGGGGTCGGTCAGCCACCCGTCGGGCAGCGCCACGCGGGCGGGCGATCCCTGCCGGCCCCGCGGCCCGGTCGCGGCGTCCGGGAACGGCACCGAGCCGTCCAGCCGGTCGAGCAGCGAGTCGAGCTCGTCGAGCGTCCGGACCATCGCGAGTGCGCGGCGCAGCTCGGATCCCGCGGGGAATCCGTGCAGGTACCAGGCGACGTGCTTGCGGATGTCCCGCATGCCCTTATCCTCGCCGAAGTGCTCGGCCAGCAGCCGCCCGTGCCGGCGGACGATGTCGGCGACCTCACCCAGGGTGGGCGGCGTGGGCGGGGTGCTACCGGTGAACGCGGCCGACAGTTCGGCGAACAGCCACGGCCGGCCGAGGCAGCCGCGCCCGATCACGACGCCGTCGCACCCGGTGCTGGCCATCATCGCCAACGCGTCGCTGGCGTCGTAGATGTCGCCATTGCCGAGCACCGGGATCGTCCGCACGTGCTGCTTGAGCCGGGCGATCTGGTTCCAGTCGGCCGTGCCGGAGTAGCGCTGCGCGGCCGTGCGGGCGTGCAGGGCGACGGCGGCCGCGCCCTCGGCCTCGGCGATGCGGCCGGCGTCCAGGTGCGTGTGGTGTTCGTCGTCGATGCCGATGCGGAACTTGACCGTCACGGGGATCTCGGTGCCCTCGGTGGCGCGGACGGCGGCCGCCACGATCTGGCCGAAGAGCCTGCGCTTGAACGGCAGCGCCGCGCCGCCGCCGCGCTTGGTGACCTTGGGCACCGGGCAGCCGAAGTTCATGTCGATGTGGTCGGCGAGGTTGTCGTCGACGATCATCCGCGCGGCGGCGTACGTGGTCGCCGGGTCGACGGTGTAGAGCTGCAGCGAGCGCGGCGATTCGTCCGGCGCGAACGTCGTCATGTGCATGGTGACCGGGTGGCGCTCGACGAGCGCCCGCGCGGTGACCATCTCGCACACGTACAGGCCGCTGACGGTGCCGACCTTCGAGCGTTCGAGCTCGCGGCACAGCGTCCGGAAGGCGACGTTCGTCACACCGGCCATCGGGGCCAGCACCACCGGGCTGGCGAGCTCGATCGGGCCGATACGCAAGGCGCTGCTACCGGCGGCTCATCGCCAGCTTGCCCGCGGTCTTGTGCAACTCGAACGCGGTGGTTCGCTTGCCGGTGCGGGCCTCGCGGTCGAGTTGGCGCCGCTTGGACTCCTCGAACTTGTCACAGGACGCCTCGAGCTCCTTGACCAGCACCGCGAGGTCGTCCCGCAGCTTGGCCGCCTCGCCGGTGAAGTCATCGCGCTCGAAGATGCGCCACTTCTTCAGGACCGGCATGACGACGTCGTCGAGGTGGATTCGCGGGTCGTAGACGCCGCCGACGGCGATGACCACGGCCTTGCGCCGAAACTCCGGGACCTGGAAGCCGGGCATCTGGAAGTTCCGCAGGATGAGGTGCAGCGCCTTCATCGCCGTGTTCGGGGCCAGCTCGAACACGGCCTCGCTCACGTCGCGGTAGAAGATCATGTGCAGGTTCTCGTCGGCCGAGATCTTGGCCATCAGCTGCTCGGCGATGGGGTCGTTGCAGGCCTTGCCGGTGTTGCGATGCGAGATCCGGGTCGCCAGTTCCTGGAAACTGACGTAGAGGACGGAGTGGGCGAGGCTCTCGGCGAACAAGTCACCTTGGTGGTTCTGGCCCGGGCTGAAGCCACGGTTGACCACCTCGAGCCGCAGCAACTCCAGCTCCACCGGGTCGACGGCGCGGGTCACCACCAGGTAGTCGCGCAGCGCGATGCCGTGCCGGTTCTCCTCGGCGGTCCAGCGGTTGACCCACTGCCCCCAGGCGCCGTCCATCCCCATGTTCATGGCGATCTCGCGGTGGTACGACGGCAGGTTGTCCTCGGTCACCAGGTTCTGCACCATGGCCACCTGCGCGACGTCGGAGAGCTTGCTCTCCTCGGGGTGCCAGTCCTGGCCGCCCAGGGCGTAGTAATTCTTGCCGTCCGACCAGGGGATGTAGTCGTGCGGGTTCCAGGGCTTGTGCATGCTGATGTGCCGGTTGAGGTTCTTCTCGACCACCGGTTCAAGTTCGTGCAACAGCTGTAGGTCGGTCAGCTCGGCTGACATTGGGCCTCCAGTTATCTGTGTCTGCGGGTTGCAGTCAATATATCTGTGTCCATCGGTAGCATCAAGTTCCCTCGTGAGCGCGCCGCGGGGCCGCGCGACGCGCCGAACGAGGCGAAAAAGATACGGACTACTCGGATTTCCCGAGTTCGGGAGTCGGCACGTACGGGGCGGCCGTGGTGAACAGCATGTTGACGCAGTAGTCGATGAACTGCTCGCGCGTGGCGCCGAGTCGGCCGTTGAGGTAGGCGGTGAAAAGGCTCGACAGACCGCCCACCAGGCTGGTGGCGATCATCGTCTGCACCACCGGATCGCCGATGCGCGACAGCTTGCGCTGCAGCAGGTCGATGAAGTCGGGCATCCACTCGGCGCCCGAGCGGGTGAGCACGGGCTCCACCGCGGGCGCCAGGAGCAGCACGCGGCCGCGCACCGGGTCGTCGACCATCAGCTCGACGAATCGTTCGACGGCCTCGCGGGGGGTTTTCGCGGAGGTGAGGGTATTCATCGCCCGTGTGCAGACGTCGTCGTACACCGCGCGCACGAACTCGTCCCGGTCGGCGAAGCTCTCGTAGAAGTACCGCTCGGTCAGCGCCGCCTTGCGGCACACCGCCCGGACCGTCAGCGCCGGTCCGCGCTCGCCGCCGAGCAGTTGAACGCCGGCCGCGATCAGATTGTCGCGCCGGAGGGCCAGGCGGCTCTCCAGCGGGACGCCGGTCCAACGGCTTCGTCGTTGACCGGTCGGCACATCGCTCCTAAGCTGGATTCTGACAACGCATGTAGTCAATTTTACCGATACGCAGGGATCCAATAGTGACTCAACATACGTCCGCCGACCGCCCGCAGACCAGCTGCGACGACGCGCCCGACGCCGCCGTCGGCGTCGCTTCGGGCTGCCCGGTGTCGACCCTCGGCTACGAGGCACCGCCGACGCCGCTCGGACCCGACTCGCTGACGTGGAAGTACTTCGGCGACTGGCGCGGCATACTGCAGGGCCCGTTCGCCGGCTCCATGCAGAACATGCACCCCCAGCTGGGCGCGGCCGTCGAGCAACATTCGACCTTTCTGCGGGAGCCCTTGCCCCGGGTAATGCGGTCGCTGTACCCGATCGGGGGCGTGGTCTTCGACGGTGACCGCGCCCCGGTGACGGCCGCCGAGGTGCGCGACTACCACGTCGACATCAAGGGCGTCGACGATCAAGGACGTCGCTACCACGCCCTGAACCCCGACGTCTTCTACTGGGCGCACACCACCTTCTTCGTCGGCACCATCCACGTTGCCGAACGGTTCGGCAGTGGTCTGACCGAGGCGGACAAGCGCCAGCTCTTCGAGGAACACATCCAGTGGTATCGCCTGTACGGCATGAGCATGCGGCCCGTGCCGAAGACCTGGGAAGAGTTCCAGGCCTACTGGGACCACATGTGCCGCAACGTGTTAGAGGACAACTTCGCCACGCGAGCCGTGCTCGATCTGACGAGGTACGACAAGCCGCCGATCGCCCCGTGGCTTCCGGATTGGCTGTGGGCGAGGCTGACGAAGTCGTTCGCGCCGTTCTTCGTCTGGCTGACGGTCGGTCTGTATCACCCCGCGGTGCGCGAACGGTTGGGCTATGAGTGGTCGCCCCGCGACGAGTGGCTGCACCGGCGCTTCGGCAATCTGGTTCGGGTGGTCTTCGCCTTCGTGCCGCCCAGGTACCGCAAGCATCCGCGGGCCCGCGCCGGCCTGGATCGCGCCGCCGGGCGCATCGCGCCCGACGCGCCGCTGCCGCAGACGCCGGCGCGCAACCTGCCGCCGATCGACGAGCGCGGAGATCCAAAGCACTACTGCCCCAACGTTTCCTAGGGGTCACACACCGGTCAGCCGGCGCCGCCCTGCACGCGGGAGGCACCGGACGACGGTTCCGGGGCGGTCTTCAGCTCGCCGCGGCCGCGGTGGTGATGCGGAACCCCCGGACCGGCATGCTCGGCGTTGAACACCGCGTCGATGACGAGCTGGCGCACGTGGTCGTTCTCGAGGCTGTAGAAGATCGTCGTGCCCTCCCGCCGCGTGCGCACCAATCGGGCCATGCGGAGCTTGGCGAGGTGCTGCGAGACCGAGGGCGCGGGCTTTCCGACGTGCTCGGCGAGCTCGTTGACCGACATCTCGCGGTCCGTCAGCGACCACAGCACCTGCACGCGGGTCGCGTCGGCCAGCATCCGGAAGACCTCGACCACCAGGCCGGCCTGGTCGTCGGGCAGGCGGCGTTCGCGGCTATCTGCATGCATGCGCAGATAGTAGACCAATTCAGCCCGGTGGCACCACGGTCGAGCGTGGCTGACCGCCGTTGCGCTCGTTCCAGCTTCGGTAGACGTCGACCGCTGCGGAACGCGGTTCGTAGCGCATCGGCAGGCGACGCTGATCCCAGGTCTTCGCGAATTCCTCGTAGAAGGTCGACACCTCGAAATACTTCCGGTCGTCGAGGTAGTACTGCTCATAGGACTCGCGGGTGGTGAGGAAAACGACTTCCCGGGGCGAGCAGTAGTACAGGGAACCCAGGCACATGGGGCACGGGTGGGCCAGCACGTAGATGGTGCAATCCACCAGGTGCTCGGCGCCGAGCTTGGTGCAGGCGTCGCGGATCGCCAGGATTTCGGCGTGGGCGGTCGGATCGTTGGTCTGGGCCACCTTGTTGGCGCTTTCGGCGATCACCTCGTCGTTTCGCACGATCACCGTCGCAAATGGCCGGCCGCCCTCGGCGACGTTCGCGCGGGCGAGTTCGATGGTGCGCTCGGCGAAGTCGGTCATGAGGCCTCCGGGGCGCTGGCGAAACAGGTACCCCGCAGCGTAGTTGCGGCGTGTGGCCTCACCGCGCTGTGGTAGTACTAAGCCTGTCTATATTTTTCGGCCGGAAGGACACGACCATGGCTCGCACCGATCGCGATCGTTGGGATCTGGCGACGAGCGTCGGCGCGACGGCCACGATGGTCGCGGCGCAGCGGGCGCTGTCGACCGACGAGAAGATCATCGACGACCCCTACGCCGCGCCGCTGGTGCGCGCCGTGGGCATCGACGTCTACGTGCGGCTGGTCAACGGCGAGATTCCCACCGGTGGGGACATCGAGTTCGATCCGCATCGGATGGCCAGGGGGATGGGCTGCCGAACCCGGTTCTACGACCGGTTCTTCCTCGACGCGGCGCAGGCCGGCGTGCGCCAGGCCGTGATCTTGGCGTCGGGGCTCGACGCCCGTGCCTACCGCCTGCCGTGGCCGGCGGGCACCGTCGTCTACGAGGTTGACATGCCCGAGGTCATCGAGTTCAAGACTCTGACCCTGAGCGACCTCGGGGCCGAGCCGACGGCCGAGCGGCGCACCGTGGCCGTCGACCTGCGCGACGACTGGGCCACGGCGCTGCGGGCGGCGGGATTCGACCCGCAGGCCCCGTCGGCGTGGAGCGCGGAGGGCCTGCTGGTCTACCTGCCGGACGACGCGCAGGACGCGCTGTTCGACAACGTCACCGCGCTGAGCGCCCCGGGTAGCCGGCTGGCCTTCGAGTTCGTGCCGGACACGGCGATTTTCGAGGACGAGCGCTGGCGTTCGCACCACGACCGGATGAGCGAGCTGGGCTTCGAGATCGACTTCAACGACCTGGTGTACCACGGCCAGCGCAGCCACATCCTGGACTACCTGGCCGAGCGTGGCTGGGACACGTCGTCGCAGACCGTCGCTGAGCTGCACGCCGCGAACGGGTTCGACTATCCCGACGACGACCTCGCGGCCGCCTTCTCCGACGTCACCTACAGCAGCGCGGTGCTGCGCGACAAGCGCGACAACGCGGTGTGACGCGGGGGCTCAGCGGCTGAGCAGGTCGTCCTTGAGCCGGCTGGTGAGCATGTCCTGGAACACGGCGCGGGCCGGCTCGTAGAGGTCCTGGAAGGTCACGAGCACAGAGTTGCGGTCGAACTCGGGGATCGAGCCCGTGGGCGTCCAGAAGCTGTCGATGTCCAGCAGGAAGAACGGGCCCTGCTCGACGGGCATGGTGCGGCGCAGGTGGTAGCTTGCGTCGAGCGCCTGGCCCATTCCGGGGCCGTAGCGCACGATCATCGACCGTCCCGGCTGCGTCTCGCGGTAGACCGCGGCCCCCTGCCATTCGGTGAGGGTGAGTCCGGCGGGTGCGATCTGCTGCGGGCCGAGCAGCGGTTCGGCGATCCAGTTGGCCCACTCGACGCGGCCGGCGACGCCGACCGGAACGTGGACCTCGAGGACGTAGCGCAGCCCGAGGCGCTCCACCCCGACGATGTCGGAGACCGAGGAGCGGGCATCGATGACCCGCATCACGACCTCGAGCAGTTGCTCGAAGGTGGTGTAGGCGGTGGTCTCGATGGTGATCGCCTGGCTCTTCATCGACGCGGCGAGCGTGTTGTCGCGGTTGACGTAGCGGACGAACCGCTCGGCCTGCGGTTGCGGGCTCCCGCCGGCGCCCATGCCCCAGGCCACGTCCTGGGCCTGGCGTTCGATCGGCAGATGGTCGGCGAGCAGGCGTCTGAGTTCGCCGCTCGACGACTCGGTCAGGGAATCCGTTGCCGGATGGCGAATTTCCATCGTGACCAGGGCTACTGGCGCCTTCGGGTAGGCCGCATCGACACTCACGCTGCGAAGCATAGCCATAGCCAAGCCGTTCGGCGGGCAAAGGGGGCACACTGCGCGGCGGCACAACTTCGCGCCGGGGACGCTCCCGGGTCGGCGGGTCCAGCCCACCGGTGATTCGTGCGGTGTCGACGGGGATGAGGAAGCTCTCGGTGCCCCCACCAGGGCTCGAACCTGGGACCTGCGGATTAAAAGTCCGTAGCTCTACCAACTGAGCTATAGGGGCGCGCGAAGATTCAGGATACTGGGTGGCTGAGGACGCTCGTTTGAGGATTCGGCCCGCGGTGACCTAAGCTGACTTGGCTCCCATCGGTCACCATGTGGCGAGTACCCCGGAGAGATTCGGTTCTGGCCCCCTTCGTCTAGCGGCCTAGGACGCCGCCCTTTCAAGGCGGTAGCGCGGGTTCGAATCCCGTAGGGGGTACGTGCGACGCGGTGACGCGGAGCAGCAGCAAGGCCCTGTGGCGCAGTTGGTTAGCGCGCCGCCCTGTCACGGCGGAGGTCGCGGGTTCGAGTCCCGTCAGGGTCGCCAGCACGGCGAGGCACTAGCTGCCTTCCGGCCAGGTAGCTCAGTCGGTACGAGCGTCCGCCTGAAAAGCGGAAGGTCGGCGGTTCGATCCCGCCCCTGGCCACTAAATATCGGTGCGACTACGGGCATTCTCAGCCCCAGTTGAGTCAGCCTTCACCGGGTTGGCGGCGGGGTGGTCGACTCGGGGCCGGGAGCTGGCGAAGGTCGTAGCTGTCAATCCGGCGCCGACGACGGCCTAGCTGGCCCATGACACGGTGCGAAGCTGCCGACGCGAAGTGATGCCGAGCTTGACGAACACCTTCCTGAGGTGCCATTCGACGGTGTGCGTGCTGATGAACAACTGCGCCCCGATCTCTTGGTTCGTCAGCCCGTCCGCCGCCAGCCGTGCGATCTGCGCCTCCTGGGCGGTCAGCCGATCCCCTGATCCGACCGATTGCTTGCGCACCTTCTCGCCAAGGGCCACCAGTTCCCGTCGAACCCGCTCCGCGAAAGCCTTTGCGCCCATTCGCGTGAACATCGAATGGGCCTCGGTGAGGTGTCGACGCGCATCGAGTCGCCGGTTGGCGCGGCGCAGACACTCCCCGTAACGCAGGTGCGTTCGAGCCAAATGCACGACGATTTTGGTGCGCTCCAAGCGTTCGATGGCTTCGGTGAACAGACTGTCGGCGGTTTGATCGTCGGCTAGCAAGGCTCGCGCACTCGCCAATACACCAAGGCCCCAATCGGTTTCGCTGGCGCCCGCGCGTTGTTCGAGCCGGCGGATCGCGTCGGCAGCCGTCTCCTGCTCGCCGGAGCGTGCCGCAGCTTCGATCAGTTCGATCAAGCACCATCCGTGGAAGCCGAGGTCCTCGTGTTCACATGCCTGGCGGGCGGCGACGAACGCGTCCTCGTATCGGCCGAGTCCGTTGTAGAGCACAGCGGCCGCATACCCCGCCAGTCCGAGCAGCCGGCCCTCGCCTCTGGCGGTGCCCTCGGAGGTGGCTGCCTCGATCAAGGGAACAGCGTCGGCCGTGATACCCCGCCAGGCAGCCAGAAGCAATGCGTCGTACTTCATCGGCGCGTAACCTGTCGCCGCGGTGATCGAGGCGGCCTCTTCGATAAGTGCTGCTGCCGTGGCGAATTCGCCTGCCAGTATGTGGGCTCTGGCCTGGTACGCGAGAGCTCGCGGGATGATTGCCAGTGCACCGGCGTCGCGAGTCTGCCGGACGATGTCCTTCGCCAATTGGTGGTAGATCGCGTCATCCCACAGTTCGGCTGCGAACGACTCCTGCACGACTGGGAAGGCCAGCGACATCCAGCGCAGCACCTGGCCATCGGTTCGATTCGTCTGGGCGCAGATGAGCTCCAGTGCTGCGCGCACGTGGTCACCGCTGTTGACATCGCCAATGATTCGGTTGGCCGCCCCGACCAACAGCAGGTCCATCGGTTCACGCGCGGCGGATTCGGGACCGGCCGCGGCACGGGCGGCCCTCGCCGCTTTCGCCAGTGCGTCGGGGTCTGAAAGTCGCCCGGCGTACATGCTCGCGGCGAGCGCCTCGAGGTAGGTCTCCCGGGCCAGTTCCGAGTCGAGCTCATCCAGGCACATGGCGGCCATGAGCAGTTGCGCCGCGGAGTGGGCGAGCGCGGGAGCGCCGGCAGCACTCCCACGATTACGGGCAAAATCCATCTGAGCGCGCAACCGAGCCACTTGGGCGCGTTGAAAGTCGGACAGCGGGCCCAGTTCGGCTATGGCGAGGAGGTCATAGGCGCCCTCAGGCGCGGCCGCGTCGCCCTTGGCCTGTGCGGCAGCGATTGCCCTGTCAGCGCGCCGGGCCGGGTCGAAGGTCAACGCGGTTGCGCGCTCCAAAAATGCTGCCGCCGCGGCGATTCCGCCCCTGCTCTGGGCGCGGCCGGCGGAGGCTTCCAATTCGGCGGCCACCTCGTCGTCGGGTCCTGCCGCGGCATTGGCGGCGTGCCATGCCCGCCGATCTGGGTCCGACTGAAAATCCGTCGCGTCGGCCAAAGCCTGGTGTATGGCTCTGCGATCAGTCAGATCAGCGGCGCGGTATGCGGCTGAGCGCACCAACGGGTGATGAAAGCGCATGCGCGGACCGAACTCGATCACGCCGGCGGCCTCTGCCGGCGCGAGCGCATCGACCGGGATGCCCAAAACGGCTGCCGCTCGCAGAAATAGCGCCGCATCGCCGACCGGCTCGGCTGCGGCGACGAGCAACAACCGTTGAGTCTCAGCGGGAAGTGACTTGATGCGCGCCACGAAGCCGTCCTCCAGCTGTCCTGCCGAGCGGCGTACGGCCAGATCCCCGAAGCCGCCGGAGAGCTCCGCAGCGGACAGATTCCGTGGCACCTCGAGCAGCGCGAGGGGAATCCCCCGCGTCTCGGCGACGATGCGGTCTCGTACCCGCTCGTCGATCCGGCCCGGCACCACGGAACTCAACAGCTCCCGGGCCTCGCCATCGGACAGCCCTTCGACTGTGAGTTCCGGCAGGCCGGCCAAAGCCTGGGCGCCGTCGTCGCGGGCCGCGAAGATCAATGCAACCGGCTCGGCCAGCAGGCGCCGCGCGACGAAGGCCAATGTCTGCACGGATACCTGATCGAGCCATTGCGCATCATCGATTGTGCAGATCAAGGCTTGATCGTTGGTGGTGGCAGCGATCAAGCTCAGCACCGCCAACCCGACCAGGAATCGGTCGGGTGCGGGTCCGACACCGCGGCCGAAAGCCACGTTGAGCGCCTCGCGCTGCGGTGGCGGCAGGTCGTCGAATCGATCCATCAGGGGCGCGCACAGCTGTTGCAGGCCGGCGAACGCGAGTTCCATGTCCGACTCGACGCCTGACACCTGGACGTGGCGGAACTCAGGGGCGAGCTCTACCGCGTAGCCCAGCAGGGCGGTTTTTCCGACGCCGGCTTCACCGCGCAGAACCAAAACCTCGTGGCTACCTGATCGGACCGTCGCGACCAGACCGCCCAGCCTCTCGCATTCGGCAGTGCGACCGTGCAGGCGTCCCCCCCGGCCCTGGCTCGACATAGCACCACCGCGTCTGATTCCGGCGGACCTCGCCATTGGTTTTCTCCGAATGACCTCCGGTCCGGACCTGATGGTAGCGCCCGCTGCAGCGCGATGCGCGGGTGCCGATCGGCGACCCTCGAGGCTGAGCGCGCGAAACGCTGCAGACCGACTTCGGTACACCGAATCTTAGCCGCGTGCCGCGGCGAGACCCCCGGCTAGGGTTGCAGGTTTGCAGCGGTACCGTCGCTGCTCCGACCCGGTCCGAACCGCCGCCCCACGGGTTTAGGCAGCTAAATCACGGGTAGACACGCGACTTACGGCCTCGCCGGGCTGGCTCCGAGTCGTTCGGAGCCGCGAATCGTCCGGTGGCCTACCGGCTCGGGGAGGTGTGCGACGCGCGATTGGAACGCCTTCCCTGTACTGACTGGTGCGGAATCTGGTTGAGACGCAAGGCGTCTACGGCAGTCGCAAATCCGTCATGAATGCCAACCCGACGATCGCTGACGATGACGGGCCCGCCGGCGGCCCGGGAGGTCTGGCGGAGCTGACCCGAATCAACTTTCATTCGTTGGACCACACGGACATCTTCGCGGTGGTGACCGAGGGGGCTGCGGCCCTGTGTACCTGCCGAGTCGAGGCAAGTTACTGCGCGATCGACGAGGGAATGAAGCTGTGCCCGCCCTCTCAACCCGAGCGCCCGGAACTGACTGACATACTCCAGCGGTCGAGCTGGGAGGGCAGGATTGACCTGCCGCGGGGAGGCTGGGCGTGGGCGTTCCTCCTATGCCACCGGGACGACGTACGAGGGTGCGTCGTGGTCTGCGCCAGCGCCGAGCCCACCCCGGAGCACATGTTGCTGCTGCAGCTGCTCGCGCAAAAGGCCGGTGCCGCGCTGGCATGCGCTGATTTGAATCAGCGGGAAGTTCGACGAGCTGCCCAACTCGCCGCGGCGAATGAGGTTCTCGCCGAAGCGGTGCACCGGCTGGAGTCCCGGGCGCATGCCCACGAGCGCCTGGAGGCGGCGCTGACCGCCGGCGAGGGCCAGCAAGGGATTGCCGACGCACTTCATCGATTGACGGGGCTTGCGGTCTGCGTCGAAGACCGGTTCGGGAACCTTGACGCGTGGGCCGGGCCCGAACGGCCGGTTCGGTATCCGAAGCCGAATCCTCGCCAGCGCGAACGGTTTCTGCGATCTCTGTCGACGGAGTCCGGGCCGGTGCGCTCAGGAGATCGCCTGTGGGTCTCGATTAAGCCGCACGCGGAGATGCTCGGTGCTGTCGCCCTCATCGACCCCCGAAATGAGGTTGACGAGGACCGGCTCTTCGCGCTCAGGTATTGCAGCAATGTGCTCGGACTCGAGTTGGCCCATCAGCGCAACCTCGCCGAGCTGCAGTTGAGTCTGTGCCGTGACCTGGTCGAGGATCTGCTGACCGGTGTCGACGAGGATGAGGCCTACGCACGTGCCCAGGCGCTGACTCATGACTTGCGCCGTCCGCACTACGCCGTGGTGATCCACAGCGGGCGCGGTGCCGACAATGCCGGCATTGTCGCCGCGGGCCGCGCCGCGGAGAACCTGCACATGAACTACCTGGCGGGCCGCAAGGGAGGGCTGGTTGTACTGCTCGTCGACAGTCATCCGGCTCCCGATGCACTCCACCGGGAACTCAGCAAGCAACTCGGAAACATCTCATGTGCGATTGGCATCGGATCGCGCTGTGACAATCCGAAAGATATTCCCCAGTCCTTCCTCAGAGCCCGTCGCGCGCTAAATGTCCGGCGGCACTCCGCCCACTCACACGGGGCGTCTGACTATGACGAACTCGGTTTCTACCACCTGGTCGATGCTGCGCACTCCGCCGGCGTCGTCGACGACTACCTGCGCCAATGGCTGGGACCGCTGATCGATTACGACGCCAGGAAGAACTCCGACCTGGCCCAAACCTTGAGCAGCTATCTCGAGTGCGGTGGTAATTACGACGAATCAGCCGCTGCATTGCATGTCCACCGCAGCACGTTGCGATATCGGCTCGGCCGCATCGCGGCCCTGACGGGTCTTGACCTGAAGGACGTTGACACGCGCTTCAACCTGCATGCCGCGACGCGCGCTTGGCTCTTCCTCAACCCCCCGAAATCGTAAGTGTGCATCGCGGCCAAACTATCCGGCGCCGCAACGTGCTTCAGCTTTCACGCGCATTCCTCGGTGACTCCGCTCATGTTCCGCGAGGACAACTTCGGTGCCCACTTTTGGTCCTCCTGGGTCAGTGTTCCGGTCGCCTGGCGCGGGTAACCCGGCCCCATCGTCACCCACGTCCAGGAGGAGCTTCATGCGCGCGATGACCTACCGCGGTCCCTACAAGGTCCGGGTCGAAGACAAGCCGATGCCGGCGATCGAGCATCCCAATGATGCGATCGTCAGGGTGCAGTTGGCCGCTATATGCGGTTCGGACCTGCACCTTTACCACGGCCTGATGCCGGACACCCGAGTCGGCCACACCTTCGGACACGAGTTCATTGGCGTGGTCGAGGAAGTGGGCTCCTCCGTCGAGAACTTGCAGCGCGGCGACCGGGTGATGGTGCCGTTCAACATCTTCTGCGGGTCGTGCTACTTCTGTGCCCGAGGGCTGTATTCGAACTGTCACAATGTCAATCCGAACGCCACCGCGGTGGGCGGAATCTACGGTTACTCACACACCTGCGGGGGATACGACGGCGGGCAGGCCGAGTACGTGCGGGTGCCCTTCGCCGACGTTGGCCCATCCCCGATTCCCGACTGGATGGACGATACGGACGCGCTGCTGTGCACCGACGCGCTGGCCACCGGATACTTCGGGGCTCAGCTCGGGGACATTGTCGAGGGCGATACCGTCGTCGTCTTCGGCGCCGGCCCGGTGGGCCTGTTCGCCGCGAAATCGTCGTGGTTGATGGGGGCCGCCCGCGTGATCGTGATCGACCACCTGGAGTACCGACTGAACAAGGCTCGCAGCTTCGCTCACGCCGAGACATACAACTTCACCGACTACGACGACATCGTGCTCGAGATGAAGAAGGCCACCGACTTCCTCGGTGCGGATGTGGCCATCGACGCTGTGGGGGCGGAGGCCGACGGAAACCTGTTGCAACACGTCACGGCGGCGAAGTTGAAGTTGCAGGGCGGCTCCCCGGTCGCCCTGAACTGGGCCATCGATTCGGTCCGGAAGGGGGGAACCATCTCTGTCATGGGCGCCTACGGCCCAATGTTCAGCGCGATCAAGTTCGGCGATGCCATGAACAAGGGTCTGACCATTCACACGAATCAGTGCCCGGTCAAACGGCAGTGGCCCCGGCTGTTCTCCCACATCAAGAACGGCTATCTGAAGCCGAGTGATATTGTGACACACCGGATCCCGCTCGAGCACATCGCAGAGGGGTATCACATTTTCTCATCCAAGCTCGACGACATCATCAAGCCGGTCGTACTTCCGCAGGCAAGCTGAACAGACAGGAGCAGGGAAATGACTCAGACAGAAGGGCTACCGGCCTACACCGAAGCACATCCGCCGACGCCGAGCAGCGACGAGTTGCGGGCACAGATCCCCGGTTGGGGTGCTGACCTCGACCCGAAGGACCGGCCGTCAAATCCCAAGCTGCGGCAGGACCTACCCACCGAAACGCACTGGGACTTCCCCGAGCGGCAACCCGAGAAGTGGCCGCGGGAGCGGTCTACAGAACACCGGTTCCTCACACCCGTGTTCGGCACGGCACAGCCGCCCAGCGGAATCTCCGGCATGCTGCGCAAATACGCCTACACATTCAGCGAGGGCCGTGCGGCACACTGGCTGATTCTGCTCTATGCGGATCGGGTGGACGCGGCCGAGCATCACCTGCGTTCGTTCTTGACCACGCGTCCCGACAATCCTGTGACGGAGACGGGAATCAAGAGCGAACTGACACATCACGGCATCACGTCGCGGTTGGGTCGCAAGCGGAGCGACCTGGCCCACATCTGGATGGATCCATTTATCGTGGCCGGCCCATGGATCCTGGGCGGCCAGGGCATCGCCTCCCTGGCGAGAAAAGCGTTGAAGGCCGCGGGTAGGAAAGGCGGCCGCGGCGGCAGACACTAGCCGATAGTTGTCGGAGCCTGCCGCAGCCGCCGGGGAGCATCGATTCAACCAGTAGGGGCTAACGGCGCCAACGCCCGGGCGGGACAACCGATCTCGGGAAACGGTAGGCGCGCCTTCGGCTCGCAGCTGCCAATTGCCGTCGTCAATCGGCCTCGGGGGGAAGGGGTCCTGAGGACGCCTGAGGACGCCGGTGTGAGGGTGGGGCGCTGTCGTCAGCGGCGGAAGGAATTCTCGGAATCGCAAATCCATTGCAGACGAATGGTTTGGCGATACCGGCGACCGGTGCCGTCGAGTGAGTCGGCTTGCGATGGAACCGACGCACCACGTGGGCAAGTGCGTCAGTCCGAGTTGTCGAATCGCTGGCGTTGCCGAATCCCATATGCCGCGGCCTTGACGGCCTCGTCGTCCTCCATCCCGGATCCCAGGGCACCGCCCAATGTCGCGACCGCAGACACCAGCCAGGCCATCAGCAACAAGGTTGACAGGCCGGCGGGGTGCCCGATGTTGTGGGCGACCAGTTGAGGCGGAAGCGTCCACCAGGCGGTCACCAGCAGCAGGATAAATAGGCCGATGTGGAGAATGGCGACGCCGATGGTCAGGGTGACGACGGTCGCTGTGTTGTACAACACTGCGCGTTCACGTTCGCCGGCCGACGGCGGCCGTTCCCATAAGTTGTGGTGGAGGATGAGCCACCCGATCATCGCTGCGCTCGCCAAGATCGTCGCCACGCTCAAACGCCACGGGCCCATCGTGTCGGACAACTGCCACATTGTCGGATATGCCAGGCTCACGGCCCCGGCGGCGAACGCCGCCATCAGCACCTTGGACAAACCAGCAGCCAATCGCCAGGGGCGGTTGGCGTAAACCATCCCCATCAGAAGGCGCAGACGTGACAGGGCGGTCGGCGCGACGTAGCGGACAACATCGTCGTCGTCCTGTGTCCGCCTCAGCCGCTTCATGGATCCGTGTTGCCTCCGCGACTGGCATGTCAGCTCGGTCACGACTGTCTGCGCCAGGTTCCGCACGCGGCGATCGATGAACACACCGCCGGCTCCAGGGATGGAAATCAGTCCGAACCGGTTATTCACGCTGATGTCAACGATCACCGGCGTCGTCCCGACACGTCTCGGTAGATCAGTCAGGTAGATAACGATGTCCTCGGGCTTGCCAGCCGGGTCAATGATGCGTAGCACGTCTGAGACTTCGGCATGCTCGTCGACCGGATAGGAGTCGCGTCGCACCGACACGTCCCACTTGCCATCTGCGGCATCGCCGTTCAACAGCGCACTCGGGAGCGAATCCGAAAGGCGTTCGGCGATCGCCGCCGGAGCACCGGGGTCGGCGATGAGCAAGATCGATGACGGAGCGCTTGGCATTGGTCCCCGGCATACCCGTACCCCACGCGGCCAAACGTCCGTGGTGAATTCATTGAGTTTGGCACGACATCGATCTGACTTGTCGAATCGCGCATTCGCTCCTGGACGCCCTCGGTTATCTGAAGGTATTGCGCCACAATGAGATGCGGACATTCGCGTGCGTTCGCCTGTGCCGAGATGTGACCCGCGATGGCAATGTCGTCGATCTGATCATTCACGTCTTGGGAACGACCTAGGTCGTTCCGGTCGATTGATGCTCGCGGCCGAGCGAAAGAACCACTCGATGCCCTCCCAAATCAGAACCGGCCAGGCAGGCTTAAGCCCAACATTGGCGGTGTCGTCGGCGGCACCCAACCGGACCCGCAGGCGCAACTTCGCCTTGCCGGTTCGGCCTGACAGGTCATGAGGCACCCGAAAACACGCGCCGAACATGTGGCGGTGGGACCAATCTGTCACGGCTGGCGAATTTTTCGGTTGACAGCAGTCTTTCGGGTTACCCCGGGTGGTGGTTGACCGCGTGTTGAGCGCGGCTCGCGGTCGATCGGTGCGCCCCTCGACGATTGCTCGCGGCGCGTTGATGCATGAAGGGGGAGTTCACGCCATGGGCGACGGCGATGACGATTCCGATCAGTCCCAGGGCCGACGCTCCGAGGGCAACCTCGAGTTGTTCTTCGACCTGGTGTTCACCTTCGCCATGTCTCAGGTCACGCTACTTGCGCTGCACGATCTCTCGCCGACGGGATTCGGCCGGGCCGCGCTGGCGCTGCTTGCGGTGTGGTGGCCCTGGGTGGGTTACACGTGGCTGATCAACACGTTCGACACCGCCAACGTGTGGCACGAAGCGGTAGTCATCGCCGCGATGGCTGCGATGTTGGTCGCCTCAGCAGCGCTTCCGACAGCGTTCGGGGCGGGCGCGCTGGTCTTCGCGATCGCCCTGCTGGTGGTTCGGTTGATCCACGGGGCGAAGTTCGTCTCGCTTTCTTCGCGCGCGGACGCCGCGCCGCGGCGGGGCACCCGTCGAATAGCGCCGGCATTCGTCGCCGCCCCCGCATGCATCGTGGCCGCCGCCTTCGTCGACTCGCCCGGCCGCGAACTGCTGTGGGTCGCCCGCGGCGCTGATCGACTACGGCGCACCGGGCATTCTCGGCCTGGGCGGATTCCGCGTCTCGCCGTCCTACTTCGTCTCGCGTCACGGCTCGATCATCATCATCGCGCTCGGTGAGGCGGTTGTGGAGTTGGGCGGAGCGGCAAAGGATCTCGGCCGATGGCAGGTCGTTGCTGCTCTGGTGCTGGGCGTGGCCGTCATGGCTACCTTCTGGTGGACCTACTTCGGTCTGGCGTCCGGAGCGCGGCAGCGGCTGGAGCAGGCCACCGGTACAGAACGGGCCCATCTTGCCCGTGATGCGTACAGCTACCTGCATCTACCGCTGGTCGCCGGCATCATGCTGTTCGCCGTCGGAGCGCATGCCACCATCGAGCACGCCACCGTCCCGCTGCCCTTGCTGCCCGCGGTCGCACTGGCCGGCGGCATGGCGTTGTTCTACTTCGCGGATGTCGCTTACCGATGGCGTGATCACCGGCAGGCCCCGCCCGATCGCACCATTACCGGAATGGCCGCCGCGGCGAGCCTGCCTGCCTTGTTGCACATGCCCGCCCTCGCGGCGCTCGGCTTGCTCGCCGGCATCGGGGTTTGCCGGTTGGTCTGGGAACTTTGGCGGCGTCCGCGGGTCGGTCCGGCTTTGGCGGGACAGGCGCGTTGAGCGAACCCCGCACTCGCGCAGATGAACACGTCGCGGTCGGTTGAGCAGCCAGCCGACGCGGAAGAAGGTAAACCGGCGCTTCGAGCGCCATCACGTGAGGGAGAGCAAGATGTCACAGGCACGACGACTTTCGGGCCGAAGAATCGCGGCACTGGCAGCCGACGGCTTCGAAAAAGTGGAACTGGTGGTTCCAATGCGCGCATTGCAATTGGCCGGCGCCAAGGTGGATGTCGTGTCGCTGCGACGTGGCCGCATCCGTGGGGTCAATCTGCATATGCCGGCGACCAGGGTCGGTGTGGACAAGCTCGTCACCGACGCCGACCCTGGTGAATACGACGGACTGCTGCTTCCAGGCGGCTTCATCAACCCCGACCTGTTGCGCCAGTCGGCGCCTGCCCGGGATTTCGTCCGCGCGTTCGACGACGCCGGGAAACCGATCGCCACGCTGTGCCACGGGCCGTGGGTGCTTGCGTCGGCAGGGTTGCTCACTAGGCGCACGTTGACATCGTGGCCGGGCATCCGCGACGACTTGGTGAACGCCGGCGGCACCTGGCTTGACCGCGAGGTTGTGCGTGACCGCAACCTCGTCACGAGCCGGGGGCCTCAGGACATGAGGGCGTTCTTGCCGGCGACGCTCGATATCTTCGCCGAGTCGGCGGATCAATCGCAGACGGTCACGAACCATAACGGCTCGGATCCGCAACTCGAAAAGCCGCTCGGCTGGGCGGTGTCGGCACTGCGCTGGTCACCGAAGCCCTCGGCGGCGGCGCTGACCAGCGTGGCCGCGGCGGCACTGGCGTCCCCGCTGCGGAGACGGGTTTCCATCAACAGCTAGACGAGCATGCTTGCGCGGCTGCAGCACGGGTATCCGTCAGAGCACGATGCCAGCAATGTCTGACCGGCGCACGGACGAACTCGACTCCTGCGTGCGCGTTTACGGGACGCAGGTTCACAACCTGCGGGGTGTCGACGTCGCGGCGCCCCGCGACGCGCTGGTGGCGTTCACCGGGATCTCCGGATCCGGCAAATCGTCGTTTGCCTTCGGGACCATCTATGCCGAGGCCCAGCGCCGCTATTTCGAATCGGTCGCCCCGTACGCCCGTCGGCTGCTGCTGCCGGCCGGCGCGCCGAAGGTCGATGACATCACCGGTCTACCGCCCGCCGTCGCTTTGCAGCAGCGCCGCGGTTCGGCGACGTCGCGGTCGACGGTCGGCACCGTCACTACCCTGTCGAACCTGCTGCGGATGCTGTTCTCCCGCGCCGGAACTTACCCACCGGGGACCACGGAACGACTGGACTCCGACGCGTTCTCCCCGAACACCGCGGTTGGGGCGTGCCCCGAATGCCACGGGTTGGGCCGGATCCATCGGGTGACCGAAGAGACACTGGTACCGGACCCTTCGCTGACCATCCGCGAAGGCGCCGTCGCCGCCTGGCCCGGCGCGTGGCAGGGTCAGAACCTGCGCGACATCCTGGTCACGCTGGGGTACGACATCGACAAGCCATGGCGGAAACTGCCCAAGCGGCAACGCAATTGGATCCTGTTCACCGATGAGCAGCCGACGGTCGAGATCAACCCGAGCCGGCACCCCGTCCAGGCCGACTACTACTACAACGGCACGTTCTCCAGTGCCGAACGCCACGTCCGCCACACGCTGGCCAACTCACACAGCGCGATGATGCGCCGGCGCGTGCTGCAGTTCGTCGACGCCGTGGAGTGCCCGGTATGCGACGGCTCCGGGCTGCGACCGGAGGCGCTGAGGGTGACATTCGCCGGCCGCACCATCGCCGACTACACGGGGATGCCGTTGGCCGACCTCGCGGACGCGTTGCGCCCGACGGCTTCTCGAACGGATGCCGTGGCCGCCTACGAGTCAACGGAATCCGGTGAGTTGACGGAGGTGGCGACGATGATCGCCGCCGACCTCGTCGCACGGCTGCAGGTACTCATCGATCTCGGCCTCGGCTATCTCACGCTGAGTCGACGCACCCCGACGGTGTCACCCGGCGAGTTGCAGCGATTGCGGCTGGCCACCCAACTGCGCGCCGGCTTGTTCGGCGTGCTTTACGTGCTCGACGAGCCGTCGGCCGGCCTGCACCCAGCGGACGCCGAACCGCTGCTCGACGTGCTCGATCGCCTGCGGCGCGCGGGCAATTCGTTGTTCGTGGTCGAGCACGACATGGACGTGGTGCGCCGTGCCGACTGGATCGTCGACGTCGGACCCGGGGCGGGAGAGCTTGGCGGGAATGTCCTCTACAGCGGGCCGGTGCCGGGCCTCGCCGACGTCGGGGAATCGATCACGCGCAGATACCTTTTCGACGAGGTCACTCCGCCGCCTCGCAGACCGCGAGCGCGCTCCGCGCAGCTGCGGCTGCGCGGGATCTGCTTCCACAACCTGCGGGATCTCGACGTAGACCTGCCACTTGGCGTGTACACCGCCGTCACCGGAGTGTCCGGGTCGGGCAAGTCGACGCTCGTCGTCAAGGTCCTCGGCGACGTCGTGAACAGCCATCTCGGCACCGGACGCGCAGCCGAGCCGGCCGCAACCGATGACGACGAAACCGACACTGAGGTCGTCGATCTCGATCACGATGCCAGCGTCGGCGTCACGGCGGAGGGTGTCGAGGAGATCAATCGGCTGGTGTCCGTCGACCAGCGCCCGATCGGACGCACCCCGCGCTCGACGCTGGCGACCTACACCGGCTTGTTCGACGCCGTGCGCCACGAATTCGCCGCGACCCCGAAGGCCCGTCGCCGCGGTTGGACGGCGGGTAGGTTTTCGTTCAACGTGGCCGAAGGCCGCTGCCCCACCTGTCAGGGCGAGGGGTTCGTGTCGGTCGAATTGTTGTTCCTGCCAGGCACATACGCCACCTGCCCGGCATGCCAAGGAGCGCGCTACTCCGACGAAACGCTCGAGGTGCGTTACCGCGATCGTACGATCGCCGACGTGCTCGCGATGACCGTCGACGAGGCCTCGGACTTTCTTGCCGACGTGACAAGGGCGGCGCGGAGCCTCACCACACTGCGGGAGGTCGGGCTGGGATATCTGCGTCTCGGACAGCCCGCGACCGAGCTGTCAGGTGGCGAGGCGCAACGGATCAAGCTCGCGTCCGAACTGCAGAGACCCCGCCGTGGCCATACCCTTTACGTCCTCGACGAGCCGACCACCGGGCTTCACCCCGCCGATGTCGATCTCCTCGATCGTCAGTTGCACCGCCTCGTCGACGCGGGCAACACCGTCGTCGTGGCCGAGCACGACATGCGGATGGTCGCGGGCGCGGACTGGGTGATCGACCTCGGCCCGGGGGCGGGCAGCAACGGCGGTCGGGTTGTCGCGGCGGGCGCGCCGGCGCAGGTGGCACGCGCGGAGCACAGCCGCACGGCGCCCTATTTGGCGAAACGGTTGGCGCCGCCCGCTATTCGATGATGCCCGGACACAGCAGTCAGCCGACTCAGATCAGGCTAAGGAGCGTCTGCCCCAGGAAGGGAAAGAAGCCGCTGGTGCTCCCGATCGGCAGATTGGTGACGCCGTCGACCTGGATAGTGACCGGCCCGTTCGTCACGTGGAACGTCGGCCACGATGCGGTTATCGGCTGAGGCGGCGCGAACACCCCCTCGAACGGAATGTTGAGCGTGCCAACCGGTCCGCCATACGCGCTGGTGTCGATCGGCACGCTGACCGTCGTACTTCCGACCGTCACCGCCTGCAAGTAGTTGGCCGGAGCGGTGACGCCCGTGATGGCGGCACCGAGCAGGTCGCCGCGGCGTATCTGGGAAAAGAATGTCTCGGTGCTGTTGAGGAGCGAGAGGTTGCCCGTGACCGTGGGGCCGGCGCCGGCGACCAGGAAGTTGATCAGCGTGGGGGCGTTGAGATTGGCCCCGGTGACTAGGACTTCCTCCGTCGCCGGGCCGAGGACGGCGACCGTCCCGTTCACGCTCAGGCTTGCTGTGCCGATCAATTGGTTGGTCGCGTTCGCGATACCCGAGAAGGGGCCGGTTGTGCCCAAAGTGGGGAAAGTTCCGCTGAGTGACACCGCAACATTCCCAAGCAGTGGGAGGTTGATGGATAGCGGCGGGATGGTGACGGTGTTGGCGGCCGAGGTGAGGGCGCCGGACGCCCCCGACACGGCCTGAAGCGGCGCCTCGACCGCATTCGTCAGCGCTTGCTGGACGTTGGCGGCTTCGGCGGCGACGTACTGGCCGGCCCCGGCGCTCAGGGCGCCGACGAATTCGTCGTGGAACGCTGCCGCCTGCGCCGCGACCGTCTGAAACTGCTGGCCGGCGCTGCCGAAGAAGGAACTCACCACCGCCGAGACCTCGTCGGCGGCCGGGGCGGCGATGGCCGTCGTCTGGGCCGCCGCCGCAGCGTGCGCGGCGCGCAGAGAAGAGCCGAGGTTCGCGAGGTCGCCGCTGGCCGCATTCACTACGTCCGGCGCGACATTCAGAAACGACATGGCACCCTCCCTTGGTTGAACAGCTCCCGAAACCGAACACCGAGCAAGGTCGACGCGGCGAAGCCTAGCACCGTTCGACACGTGAATAACAACGGAATCCGAAAAGGCTCTCAACCGGCCGAAACATGCTTTATCTACACCGTGCGCCGCGCAAAATTGATCGCGTCCAGACTTTCTCGCGCAACGGTTGTCGATCCTTTTGGAACCGACGACCGTTTAGCCTTTTCTGCGCTCAGAAACTCCCGTACGGCATCCCCGTCAGGATTGAATAACCCGCCTCACCGAGGACGGCGAGTTCCAGACCGCCGAGAAACGGAAGCAGTCCCACGTCGGCGGCTATGGGATTGCCGAATGCGTTGATGAGCCCCGTCACGGGCTGGCCATCGACCATCTGACCTATCCCGTCCAGGAACAGGTTGACGTCGTAGGACGGCAGGGAAACGAGGGCCGCGGTCGAAATGTCCGCTGTCGGAAGCAGTGTCGAGTAGGCCGTCGAGAACGCGGTCGTCCCGGCGCCGACGATCTGAGAGTTCGCCGTCTGCAGGGCCGCCAGGACGCCCGTGATGGACGGTGGGCTTGCGGGAAGCCCGGGCGCGCCCGTCCCCGACGAAAGCAATCCGACCACCTGCGACAGGTCCGGCAATTGCGGCGGCCCCTGGACGAGGAGGTCGTGGGCCGCGGCGGCGAATCCCTGCGGTACCCCGTTCGCGAGGGCCGGCCCGAGGGCGAGGGTGTCGCTGAGAGGTGGCAGGAATCCGAACGGCGTGGGCACGTTGGCCGGCCCGGTCGACCAGCCGACGTCCGGGCTGCCATATCCCCAGTTCACGAGCGGCGTCAACACCGGCTGCACCAGGTCGGCGATCGGGTTGCCGAGGTAGGGGATGTACCGGACCGGTTCCAGCAGCGGCAGGTTCTGCGTGGGGATCATGTAGTACGTCGTCATGGTGGGGCCCTGCGTCGGCAACACGGTCGCCGAGCCGATCTGTGTCGGCGTGAGGCTGTCGTAGCCCGTGTGCACGGTGACCATGCCCGCGATGGCGTTCAGGTCGGAGAAGACATCGATCGGGTACTGCGGGAAGTCGGCCCACCCGTCGTATTCGATGGTGTAGGCCTTGGTCAGGAAATCATTGGCGGGAGCGGCGCCGAGCGTGGAAAGCCCGAGCGTCGGAAGGCTCAGGCCGGGGAACCGCGCGTCCCATCCGCCGTTGGGATTCATCGAATTCCCCAGCAGCACAAAATCGATGGGCAATTTGCTCGGTGTGCCGGTCGGATCCAGAAATCCCATTTCCAGCGACGCGATGTTGGCGCTCTGCGAATAGCCGACGACGTTCACGGCGTAACCCGCGGCGAGTTGCTGGTGGATCGCGTTGTCCAGGATCGTCAAGCCGCGGGCGATCGAGATGTTCTGCTGCAGATCCTTGATGCCGCTGTCCGGATACTCCCCGGCCGGCAGGGCGAGTGCCTGGACGAGGCCGGCGGGAAAGTTCGGCGTGACGTATTTGGCGACGATGTTGGCCACGAAATCCGGGGGAGGGATCGGCATTCCGCTGCCGCCCATCACCAACGTGACGTACGGGTTCGGAAAGGCCGGCGCCGTCAGTGCGGAAAGGGCGGGGCCACCGGTCGCGGGACTGCCCGCGAGGGCGGCCAGGTTGGCGGCCTCGGCGCCGGTGTAGGCGTTGCCGGCGGCGGCGAGCGCCCGGGCGAAGTCTGCCTGCCATAGCGCCGCCTGTCCGAGCAGTCCCCGCCAATCCTGGGCGTAGGCATCGAACACGGAGGCGACGGCGGTCGACACCTCGTCGGCGGCCGCGGCGGCGACGCCGGTCGTGGTGCGCGCCGCGGCGGCGCTGGCCTCGTCGATCGTTGTGCCGATCGCCGCGAGATCCGCCGCGGCCGTCGCCATCCCCTGCGGCTGCGCATTCACATACGTCATGGACCGAACCCCCCCGGCCACGACGAGCCCCCTGCGGGTCGAACCGGTCCCGAGTGGCCATCGTTGGCCGGCACCCGGCCCAGCATAGAGGTTGCGGTCGGGAACGACAGGGGGTCCATCGTCGGCGCCGGACGCGTTGATCGGCGACCGCGACCTGCTGACCCGGCCGCGATTCTGGGTATCCGAGGCGTTTGCTGGTGGTTGACGCCCCAGGGGGCATCCTGGTGGGTTGGTGCCTCAGCCCGCAGCGCCGGCCGACCACTCGTGCGTGGGCACGTCTTCATCGACGGCGACCGAGCGCGTACGTCCGGTTCATTGACCGCGCGTGCCCCGGGCTCGCCAAGGTGCACTTGCTGACCACGGACGCGCGGTGCCACTTGGCCGGCAGGGCTGGGCTTCCCCCGCGGCGTAACCCGCAACCGGCTGCGCGACAGACATATTGGCAATCTCAACCTGTGGCCTCCGATGCGGTGAAAATAGCCGGAGTTGGCGACCGGCTTGCCCGTGAACCGACGCGGACCCCGGAAAACGATCGACGATCCGGCGCTAGTCGCCGCGCATGTTTGGCGCATGTCTAATAAGGTCGTGCGTGCCATCGCGAGCCGATTGTTCGGAGGTATCCATGTCCTTTATTGTCGCGATGCCGGAGGAGTTCGCTCCAGCTTCTTCTGAGCTCACCGGTCTGGGGTTGGCGGTTCGCCAGGCGCACAGGGCCGCGGTGAATGCGACCACGCAGATTGTCCCGGCGGCCGGCGATGAGGTGTCAGCCGCCGTGTCGGCGCTCTTCGGAAATTTCGCGCAGGAATATTACGGTCTGAGCGCACAGGGAATTCGGTTCCACGACCAGTTCGTGCGGGCGTTGAGCGGGGGAGGTTTGGCCTATGCGGCCACCGAAGCCGAGAGCGCCCCGCCACTGCAAGCCCTGCAACAGAACATATTGGCAGCAATCAATGCGCCCGCTGAATCTCTCTTGGGGCGGCCGCTGATCGGAAATGGCATGGATGGCGCGCCGGGGAGCGGGCAGGCCGGCGGCCCTGGGGGATTGTTGTTCGGCAACGGCGGTCGCGGCGGGTCCGGCGCGCCGGGCCAGCCCGGTGGCCCCGGCGGGCCCGCGGGCCTCTTCGGCGACGGCGGCCCGGGTGGTGACGGGGGCGCCGCTGTCGCGTCGGGTGGCACCGGCGGCAGCGGCGGCGCCGGGGGTGCCGGCGGCTTTGTGGGCGGTAATGGCGGGGGCGGGGGGGGCGGCGGTGTCGGCGGCCCCCCCCGGGGGGGGGTGGGGGCCCGCGGCCGGGGGGGCGGGGGGGGTGGGGGGGGCCGGCGGGGGGCTGGTGGGGGGGGCCGGGGGGGCGG
>NZ_CACRUY010000006.1 GCF_902652685.1 Mycobacterium sp. Marseille-P9652 | reverse complement strand
CGCCGGGGCGGCCGACCGCGGCGCCCCGGGGATCGGCACCGAACCGGGGGTCAGCCCGGCGAGCGGGCCGTTGGGCAGCCCGGGCAACTGCGGCACGGTCTGCGGCAGGTGCTGGCCACCGACGGTGGACGAGCCGTCCGGCGCGCGCAGCAGCGCCTCCGGGCCCGAACGGGCCGGGGCGGGCGGCGCGCCGGGCGCCGGCTGCACCACGACCGGAACCTCCGGCGGAAGGGCTGGCGGCGGCGGCGCCGGCGGCGGCGCGTCGGAGATCTTGCTGTTCAGCGGCGGCGGCGGGACACCGTCGGCCGGCTTCGGGGTGCCCACGACCACCCAGTTCCCGGAGGGGTCCTGGACCAGGTGCGCGGTGTCCCGCGACGGGATCATGCCCTGCTTGCGGGCCGCCTCCGCGAGCGCCGGCGCCGACTCCGCCTCGCGCACATCGCGTTCCAGCGCCTCCTTCTGCTGTTGGAGCATGCGGTTCTTCTCGCGGGCGTGGCTGAGCTGATAGGACCGCTCGGCGGAGTCGGTGGACAACCACAGCGTGAGCCCCAGACCCAGCCCCAGCGCCCCGATCACCAGCACCACGAACGGAACCCGGCTCAGCAGGGTCCGCGGCCGCAGGTCGATGGACGCCAGCCGGGTGGCCAGCCGTTCGGTGAGGCGGGGCCGGATCGCCTTGGGCGCCTTGGCCTTGCGCGCCTTGGCACGCGCCTTGGCCTGGCTGGTGCTCTTGGGGCGGCCCGGCCGTTCGACCGGCCGGGTGATCGGGCTGGTCTCCGGACCGGATCGGGGCGCGCGGGCCTCGCGCGCCGCGCCCTGGCCGGGCCGGGTGCGGCGCCGGGCGTCGCGCGAAGGCACCGATTCGGCCGCGGCGCGCCTGCCCTTGCGGGCGGCACCGTCGCGACGGCTGGTGTCGCGACGGCGCTTCGGCGCCTCGTCCTTTACCTTCATGAGTCGCCCTTCTCGATGCGTTGCAGGGCCCGCAACCGCACGGCGGCGCTGCGGGGATTGCGTTCGATCTCGTCGGCGTCGGCCCGTTCGGTGCCGTGCGTCAGTGAGCGGAATCGCGGCCCGTGGCCGGGCAGCTCGACCGGCAGGTCCACCGGCGTGCGGGACGCGACCGCGTCCGCGAACACGCGCTTGACGATCCGGTCCTCGAGGGACTGGTAGGCCAGCACGACGATGCGCCCGCCCTGGGCGAGCGCGTCCAGGGCGGCGGGCAGCGCGCGCCGCAGGGTGTCGAGTTCGTCGTTGACCGCGACCCGCAGCGCCTGAAACGTGCGCTTGGCCGGGTGCCCGCCGGTGCGCCGGGCCGGAGCCGGGATCGCTTCGTAGAGCAGGGCCACCAGTTGTGCCGTCGAGGTGAACGGGACGTCCGTGCGCTCGCGGACGATCCGCGCGGCGATGCGCCGCGCGAACCGCTCCTCGCCGTAGCGGTGCAGGATGCCGGCCAGCGCCGCCTCGTCGTACGTGTTGAGGATGTCGGCGGCGGTCAGCGGCGAGTCGGGGTCCATGCGCATGTCCAGCGGCGCGTCCTGGGCGTAGGCGAACCCCCGCTCCGGGCGGTCGAGCTGCATGGACGAGACCCCGAGGTCGAACAGGATCCCGTCGACGGATTCCTCGGTGTCGCAACCGGATTCGACGATCGCGTCGGCGATGCCGTCGTAGCGGGTGCGCACCAGCGTGACTCGGTCGCCGAACCGCGCCAACCGTTCCCCGGCGATGTACAGCGCGCCGGGATCGCGGTCGAGACCGATCAGGCGCAGCCCGGGCAGCTCGGCGAGGAACCGCTCCGCATGACCCCCGGCGCCGAGGGTGGCGTCGACCAGGACGGCCCCCGAGCCGTCGGCGTGGCGGCGGGTCAGGGCCGGGGCGAGCAACTCGACGCAGCGGTCCAGCAGGACGGGCACGTGCCCGAAGTCGCCTGAATCGTCAACCACTGCAACGCCTCCGGGGATCCGGCGGGGTGCCCCTGCATCCGGGTCCCTGTCCGAAGGCACGAACCTGGCGTTGGGGAAGTACGCCAGGGTCGGTTCGGGCAGAGGCCACGATGCACGGGCATGCGCCTCCGATCTCGTGGTGATCGCGAGCGCGGCGGCGCCGCGCGCTGCGGGTCGCCACGCATTGGATCGCGTGGTGATCGCGAGCGCGGCGGCGCCGCGCGCTGCGGGTCGCCACGCATTGGATCGCGTGGTGATCGCGAGCGCGGCGGCGCCGCGCGCTGCGGGTCGCCACGCATTAGATGATGTCGCCGAGTGCTTCATCGCTGGCCGCGGAGAAGTTCTCTTCGTGGGTCTGTTGGTAGTCCTGCCAGGCCTGCGCGTCCCAGATCTCGAGGAAGTCGACCGCCCCGATCACCACGCAGTCCTTGGACAGGCCGGCGTAGCGGCGGTGGTCGGCCGACAACGTGATCCGCCCCTGCGCGTCGGGGTGCTGCTCGTCGGTCCCGGCGGCGAGGTTGCGCAGGAACGCCCTGGCCTCCGGGTTGCTGCGCGACGTCTTGCTGGCCCGGCGGGCGAGCTGCTCGAATTCCGTCCGCGGGTAGACGGCCAGGCTGTGGTCTTGGCTCTTGGTGACCATCAACCCCCCTGCCAGCGCGTCGCGGAACTTGGCGGGCAACGTCAGCCGCCCCTTGTCGTCGAGTTTGGGCGTGTAGGTGCCGAGAAACACTCGCTTCACCTCCCGCCGAAAGCGGCTCTGCGGTCACCCGAACACTTGAGCCACCATACCCCACAATCCCCCACTTTGCCCCATTAGCGCGGTGTCGCGGCCGTGTTTTCGGGGCTATCCGCCACGCAGGGCGGTCGAAGCGCCCCGACGAGTTCCGCACCGGCCGTCGCCGCCGCTGGCGGGGCGTCGTAAAACGGCTCTTCAGAGCCCCGAAATCGCGACTCCGCCCGGCGATGGCGCGGAGTGGGGCGCAGTGGGGCATGGAAGAAGGACCGGGACTCGATTCGGCCTCAGTTGCGCATCGAGCGCGACACTTGAGCCGATCAATCGCCGCGTAACGGGGTCGAGCCTGAAACTATGGCGCCGAGCCTGCGGCCACGGCCTCATCGAGCCGCGACGGCACGCGTTCGTCGCAGTCTCGGTGCGGGGGAAGCCAATGCGGCGAAGCGAGAAAGGAAACGGGGTAGCCAGTGGCTACCCCGGTGAGTGTCGTGACGACGTCGCTAGTCGTCGAAACGGCGGCGGAAGCGGTCCTCCATGCGGCTGGTGAAGGAACCGCCGGCGCCCTTGTTGCGGCGCTGACGCGGTGACGGGCCGGCACTGGGGTGCCCCGGCCTGCCCGACAGGCGCGGACCGGTGACCGCGAAGACCACGCCCCCGAACATCACCATGAAACCGATGACGGACAGGATCGGGAAGTTTCCGATCATGGTGGCCTTGAATGCCACGCCGGAGACCAGCATCGCCAGACCGATGACGAACAGCGCCACGCCCTGCAGCCGACGGCGCGCGGTCGGTGCCCGGAAGCCGCCGCCGCGAACGCTCGAGACGAACTTGGGATCCTCGGCATAGAGAGCGCTCTCGATCTGATCGAGCATCCGCTGCTCATGATCGGAGAGTGGCATTCGTCCCTCCTTGCCGACACGTTGGCGCGTCACTAATTCGATAGCACGCGGATGCCCGTTGTGAAGGCACCTAAATCAGATGATACGAGGTCAATCTGCGCCGTACCACTGGTTCTGCGGCGATTCTATCCCGGTCGCCGGCCGACACCCTCGACACCCGCAACGGCGCTGCGCCCCAACCGGTTGCCGGGCGGGCCCGTCGGTGCCGTGCCCGCGCGTCGGGCGGCCGGGGCCGGGTGGAGATAATTGCCGAAGCGCAACTCGGCCGCGGCCGGGGTCACGACAGGCACCGGACCCGCGCAGTGGATGAGGAGGGCACCGCACGTTGGCGATCTTCCTCATCGACCTGCCGCCGCACGACATGGAGCGGCGCCTTGGCGAGGCGCTGGGCGTGTACGTCGACGCGATGCGCTACCCCCGGGGCACCGAGAATCAGCGCGCCGCCATGTGGCTGGAGCACATCCGGCGACCCGGGTGGCAGGGGGCTGCCGTCGTCGAGGCCGACCTGCCCGAGGGCGCGGAAGCCCCGACGGCCGCCCAGTTGAGCGACGCGCCGCTGCGGGGGGTGGCCTACGGGTATCCGGGGGCGCCGGGTCAGTGGTGGCAGCAGCAGGTGGTGCTGGGCCTGCAGCGGGCGGGGATGCCGCCCGAGGAGATCGCCCGGCTCATGAGCAGCTACTTCGAGCTCACCGAGTTGCACATCCACCCGCGCGCCCAGGGCCACGGCCTCGGAGAGGCGCTGGCCCGCCGGCTGCTCGACCGCCGGACCGAGCACAACGTCCTGCTCTCCACCCCCGAGACCAACGGCGAACCCAACCGCGCGTGGCGCCTGTACCGCCGCCTGGGCTTCGCCGACATCATCCGGGGCTACCACTTCGCCGGCGACCCACGTGCGTTCGCCATCCTCGGGCGCGCCCTCCCCCTCTAGACCCGTGCCCCCGAAGAGGCAGCGGCCCCGGCGCGCCTCCGGCCGGGCGCCGCACGCGCATCTGGCACGATGACCTGGTGCGAGCCAGCTCCCCGCGACCCCGGGCACCACGATCCGCCACCCGCCGCCGCGTGCTGGCGCTGGCGATGCTGATGCTCGTGGTCCCCCTGGCCACCGGCTGCCTGCGCGTGCGGGCGTCGCTCACCATCTCCCCCGACGACCTGGTGTCCGGCGAAGTCGTCGCCGCGGCCAAGCCCAAGACCTCCAAGGACACCGGCCCGCAGCTCGACACCAACAACCTGCCGTTCGGCCAGAAGGTGGCGGTGTCGAACTACGACAGCGACGGCTACGTGGGATCGCAGGCGGTGTTCTCCGACCTGACGTTCTCCGAGCTGCCGCAGCTGGCCAACATGAATTCCGACGCCTCCGGGGTGAACCTGTCGCTGCGCCGCAACGGCAACCTGGTGATCCTGGAGGGGCGGGCGGACCTGACGTCGGTGACCGATCCGGAGGCCGACGTCGAGCTGACGGTCGCCTTCCCCGGCGTCGTGACGTCGACCAACGGCGACCACGTCGAGCCCGAGGTGGTGTCGTGGAAGCTCAAGCCCGGCGTCGTCACCACGATGACCGCGCAGGCCCGCTCGACCGACCCCAACACCCGCTCGTTCACCGGCGCGGGCGTCTGGCTGGGCATCGCGTCGTTCGCCGCCGCCGGCGTGGTGGCGCTGCTGGCCTGGAACAGCCGGGACCGGTCACCGCGGATGACCGCGCCGCGCGACCAGCCGCCGGGGTGAGCTACTGAACCCGCTGGGCGGGTGACCAGTAGTCGAGCATCTCCGCGAAGGTCTGGAATGCCGGCCCCGAGACCCCGTAGGTGGCCTCCAGGTGGATGCTCAGCGGAAAACCGAGGTCGGCGACGCCGTCGATCACCCGCTTGTAGAGGTCGACCATCATCCGGCGCTTCTCCGGCGGCTCACTGGCGGCCAGCTTCCTGACGAACTCCTGCTCCCCGGCCACCGCGGCGTTGCCCGGGTCCTGGATCAGCCAGTTGATCAGCCCGACGCGGCCCTCGACCTTCGGCACGAAGCCGAACGACAGCAGGATCTCCGGCCGGTGGTCGGTGGTCTTGGCGAACTCGGTCAGGAAACCCACGATGGCGTCGGAGTACAGCAGCTGGGTCATGCCGTAGGTCGCGCCCTGGTCGCACTTGAAGGTGAACCGGCCCTGCTCCCCCTCGCGCGTCGGGATGAGGATGACCCCGCGGTTGGCCACCAGCTCCCGGTAGAGCGACAGGGCGTCCGTCGGTGCCACGCCGGAGCCCTCGCCGTCGTTCATGGTCCGGGGCACCCCGACGAAGACGACGCCCTCCATGCCCGCGGCCAGGAGCGCCGAGAGCCGCTGCCGCAGCGTCGCCTCGTCCATGAACGCCGTCACCTGCGTGCACAGGCCGTCGATGCCCGGGAGTTCCGGCTTGATGATCGACCAGAAGTCGAGCACGTCCAGCTTGGCCTTCATGGGAACCGGACGATCGTCGTCCTCGGCGATCATGCCCGGGATCATCACGTGCCGCAGCCGGCGGTCCAGGCCGGACTCCCCCGAGTACTGCACCACTTTCCGCGCGTCCTCGAGGGCCCGCTCGCGACCGTCGTCGCAATTCGGCGGCACCAGCTCGAGCGCGATGGTGTTGAGGGTCACGCGGCTCCTGTTCCTTTTAGACGTCTGGGGTCTTCGCCAGCATAGGGGCGCGATAGTGAGGCAGTCGAAGCAACTGGGCGCCGCCAGGCGACATACACTGTCGGGCCAGGAACGAACCACGCCGTGCCGAGCAGAAGGGGGCGCCGGCCTGAGCTCCGAAACCGCAGAAGCAGCCGCCACCGTCGAGTTGACGGGCGCCATCACCGACCGGCTCCGGGGGTACTTGCGCGAGCGGCGCGCCCAAAGCGCCCCCATCGGTGACGACTACGGTCTGTTGATCGCCGCCCTCGAAGACTTCGTGCTGAACGGCGGCAAGCGGCTGCGGCCCGCGTTCGCCTACTGGGGCTGGCGCGCCGTGGCCGAGGATGAGCCGGATTCCGCGGTGCTGCTGCTGTTCTCGGCCCTGGAGCTGCTGCACGCATGCGCGCTGGTGCACGACGACGTGATCGACGACTCCTCCACGCGCCGCGGCAATCCCACGACGCACGTCCGCTTCGCGACGCTGCACCGCGAGCGGGGATGGCGGGGCTCGGCGGAGCGGTTCGGGATGTCGGCGGCCATCCTGCTCGGCGACCTCGCGCTCGCCTGGGCCGACGACATCGTCTCCTGCGCGGAGCTGTCACCCGACGCGCACCGCCGCGTCCGGAGCGTGTGGACCGACATCCGCACCGAGGTGCTGGGCGGCCAGTACCTGGACATCGTCGGCGAGGCGAGCGCCGCCGAGTCGATCGCATCGGCGATGAAGGTCGACACCTTCAAGACCGCCCTGTACACCGTGGCGCGGCCGCTGCAACTGGGCGTCGCCGCCGCGGCCGACCGACCCGACGTGCAGGCCGCGTTCGCCCGGTTCGGGACCGACCTGGGCGTGGCGTTCCAGCTGCGCGACGACGTGCTCGGCGTCTTCGGCGACCCGGCGGTGACGGGCAAGCCGTCCGGCGACGACCTACGGTCGGGCAAGCGCACGGTGCTGCTGGCGGAGGCGGTGGAGCTGGCGGACAGGTCCGACCCGGCGGCGGCCGCCCTGCTGCGCCGATCGATCGGCGCCGAGCTGACCGATGCGGAGGTGGACGAACTGCGCGGCGTCATCGAGTCGGTCGGCGCGCTGGCCGCCGCCGAGCAACGCATCGCCGAGCTCACCCGCCGCGCGCTCGAGACAGTGGCGGCCGCGCCGGTCGACGCGACGGCCAAGGCGGGGCTGTCCGACCTCGCCAGGCTGGCCACCGACCGCTCCGCCTGACGACGACGCCGCCATGACCATCCCCACCCACACCCCACCCGCCGAGGAACCGGCGCCGAACCCGCCTGCCCGGCAACGCTTTTCGCGGCTCATCGCGTTCGCGGCCGGCCCCGACTCCGGACCGGCGAAACTGGGCCTACTGGGCTCGGTCCTCATCACCGTGGGCGGCCTGGGCGCGGGCAGCACCCGCCAGCACGACCCGCTGCTGGAGTCGCTGCACCTGTCCTGGTTGCGGTTCGGCCACGGCCTGGTGCTGTCGTCGATCCTGTTGTGGGCCGGCGTCGGCCTCATGTTGTTCGCGTGGCTGAAGCTGGGCCGGCGCGCGCTGGCCGGGCGGGCCACCGAGTTCACGATGAAGGCCACCACCGGCTTCTGGCTGGCGCCGCTGCTGCTGTCGGTGCCCGTCTTCAGCCGCGACACCTACTCTTACCTCGCGCAGGGGGCGCTGCTGCGTGACGGCCTCGACCCCTACAACGTCGGGCCCGTCGCCAACCCGAATCCCTTGCTGGACAACGTCAGTCCGATCTGGACGATCACCACGGCCCCCTACGGCCCGGCCTTCATCCTGGTGGCGAAACTCGTCACGATGATCGTCGGCAACAACGTGGTCGCCGGGACCATGCTGCTGCGCCTGTGCATGCTGCCCGGGCTCGCGCTGCTGATCTGGGCCGCGCCCCGGATGGCCCGCCACCTGGGCACCGACGGCGCGATCGCCCTGTGGATCTGCGTGCTCAACCCGCTGGTGCTGATCCATCTGATGGGCGGCGTGCACAACGAGATGCTCATGGTCGGCCTGATGGCCGCCGGCATCGCGCTGACGTTCGAGGGGCGGCACGTCCTGGGCGTCACCCTGATCACCGTCGGGATCGCGGTGAAGGCCACGGCCGGGATCGCGCTGCCGTTCCTGGTGTGGGTGTGGATGCGCCACCTGCGCCAGGAGCGGGGGTACGGGTCCGCCCGCGCGTTCGTGACGGCCTCGGCCGTGTCCCTGGCGATCTTCGCCGTTGTCTTCGGGGTGCTGTCCGCGGTGGCCGGGGTCGGCCTCGGGTGGCTCACCGCGCTGGCGGGATCGGTGAAGATCATCAACTGGCTCACCGTCCCCACCGCGGCCGCCAACCTGATCCACGCCCTCGGGAGCCCGTTCTTCGCGGTGAACTTCTATGCCACGCTGCGGATCACGCGCTTCATCGGGATCGCCGTCATCGCGGTGGCGCTGCCGCTGCTGTGGTGGCGGTTCCGGCACGACGACCGCGAAGCCCTGGCCGGCATCGCCTGGTCGATGGTGATCGTCGTGCTGTTCGTGCCGGCCGCGCTGCCCTGGTACTACTCCTGGCCGCTGGCGGTCGTGGCCCCGCTGGCCCAGTCGCGGAAGGCCGTCGCCCTGATCGCGGGTTTGTCGACGTGGGTCATGGTGATCTTCAAGCCCGACGGGTCGCACGGCATGTACTCGTGGCTGCACGTCTCGATCGCCGCGGCCTGCGCGTTGGCCGCCTGGTACTCGCTGCACCGGGCCGAAACCCGGGCCGCCGCGTCCGCCTAGTACGCCATCGCCTGCGCCCGGCGCAGCACCTCGCGCGCCTGGTGGGCGTGCAGCGCGTCGACGGGACGGGCGTTGTTGAGCGCGTCTCGGCTGCCGTCGCGCGTGACCGTGAGCGACGGGTCCGGGGTGAACAGCCAGCGCACGATCTCGGTCTCGTGGTAGCCGCCGTCGTGCAGGATCGTCAGCAGCCCGGGCAGGCTCTTGACCACCTCGCCCGAGCGGGTGAAGAAGACCTGGGGCACCACCACCCCGCCGTCGCGGCGCACCGCCACCAGGTGCCCCTCCCGCAGCTGCTGCTGGACCTTGGTGACCGGCACGCCGAGCAACTCGGCGACCCGGGGCAGGTCGTAGATGGGTTCGTCGGGGTCAAGCACATCGTCGCCGGCCGGAATACTGCCCACGGCGCCAGTGTAGGCCCAGCCCGGTGCCCGGCGAGGCATGTTTTCGCGGCCCGTCCACACGGGCGCGGCCGCCGCCGCACCTACGATTGGCCCGTGGCTGTGGCTGGGACGGAAGCCGGTATGGGCGACCCGCTGGAGGGAACCTTGCTCGACGGCCGCTACCTCGTCGAGTGCAAGATCGCCAGCGGCGGAACCTCGACCGTCTACCGCGGCGTCGACGTTCGGCTCGACCGGCCCGTGGCGGTAAAGGTGATGGACGCCCGCTATGCCGGCGACGAGCAGTTCCTCACCCGCTTCCGGCTCGAGGCGCGCACGGTCGCCCGGCTGAAGAACCCGGGCCTCGTGGCGGTCTACGACCAGGGCATGGACGCCCGGCACCCGTTCCTGGTGATGGAGCTCGTCGAGGGCGGCACCTTGCGCGAGCTGCTCGCCGAGCGCGGTCCGATGCCGCCGCACGCCGTGGCGGCCGTGCTGCGCCCGGTGCTGGGCGGGTTGGCCGCGGCGCACCGGGCGGGCCTGGTGCATCGCGACGTCAAGCCCGAGAACGTGCTGATCTCCGACGACGGCGAGGTGAAGATCGCCGACTTCGGGCTGGTGCGCGCCGTCGCGGCCGCCGGGATCACCTCGACCAGCGTCATCCTGGGCACCGCCGCCTACCTGTCGCCCGAGCAGGTGCGCGACGGGAACGCCGGTCCCCGCAGCGACGTCTATTCCACCGGGATACTCGCCTACGAAATGCTCACCGGGCGCACGCCTTTCACCGGCGACTCGGCGCTGTCGATCGCCTACCAGCGGCTCGACACCGACGTGCCGCCGCCCAGCGCCGCGATCGAGGGCGTGCCCGCGGAGTTCGACGAGTTCGTGGCGCGCGCGACGGCCCGCGACCCGGCGGGCCGATTCGCCGACGCGATCGAGATGGGCGCCGAGCTCGACGCGATCGCCGACGAGCTCGGGCTGCCCGACTTCCGGGTGCCGGCGCCGCGCAACTCCGCCCAGCACCGCTCGGCGGCGCTGCACCAGACGCGGATCACCGAGCGCCGGGCCGCCGCGCAGCAGCCCGCGCGGCCCCCCGCCGGGCCGTCGGCCCCCGCGCCGGTCCGCCACCCGACGCGCCAGCTGACCCGCGGCCCCGGCGACTGGCAGGAGCCGCCCCGCCCCCCGCCCGAGCCGGATCCCGACCTCGAAGAGTTCGAATACCAGCCCGCCACAGGGCATTTCGCCGGCATCGCGATGAGCGAGTTCGCGTGGGCCCGCCAGCGGTCGCGGCGCATGGTGCTGATCTGGGTTGCCGTGATCCTCGCACTCACCGGGCTGGCCGCGGCGGCGGCCTGGACGATCGGCAGCAACCTGAACGGGCTGCTTTAGAAGCCAGACCTCGCGAGCGTGCGCAGTTGTACGCCCGCAACGGCGTGTCGGCGTACAAACATGCACGCTCGGCGGCAGTTAGTCGCGGAGCATTTCGGCGACGAGGAACGCCAGCTCGAGCGACTGCTGGGTGTTCAGCCGCGGGTCGCACGCGGTCTCGTAGCGGCCCGCCAGGTCGGTGTCCGAGATGTCTTGCGCCCCACCGAGACACTCGGTGACGTTCTCGCCGGTGATCTCGACGTGGATGCCGCCCGGGTGCGTGCCCAGCGCGCGGTGCACCTCGAAGAAGCCCTGCACCTCGTCGACGATGCGGTCGAAGTGGCGGGTCTTGTAGCCGTTGGACGACTCGTGGGTGTTGCCGTGCATCGGGTCGCACTGCCAGATCACCTGATGGCCGGTGGCCTGCACCTTCTCGATGATCGGGGGCAGCACGTCACGGACCTTGTTGTTGCCCAGCCGGCTCACCAGGGTCAGCCGGCCCGGCTTGTTGTGCGGGTCGAGCCGCTCGACGTACTCGACGGCCAGCTCGGGGGTCATCGTCGGGCCGATCTTGACGCCGATCGGGTTGGCGATCACCTCGGCGAACGCGACGTGCGCGCCGTCGAGCTGGCGGGTCCGCTCGCCGATCCAGACGGTGTGCGCGGACAGGTCGTAGAGCTGCGGCTCCCCGTCCTCGACGTCCGAGAGCCGCAGCATGGCCCGCTCGTAGTCGAGCACCAGGGCCTCGTGGCTGGCGTAGATCTCGGCGGTCTGCAGGTTGCGGTCGGCCACCCCGCAGGCGCTCATGAACTTCAGGCCGCGGTCGATCTCGCTGGCCAGCGCCTCGTAGCGGGCGCCCGCCGGGGAGGTGCGGACGAATTCCCGGTTCCAGTCGTGCACAAGGTGCAGCGACGCCAGCCCGGACGAGGTCAGCGCCCGCACCAGGTTCATGGCCGCGCTCGCGTTGGCGTAGGCCCGGACCAGCCGCGACGGGTCGTGCTCGCGCACGGCGGCGTCGGGCGCGAAGCCGTTGATCATGTCGCCCCGGTAGGACCGCAGCCCCAGCGCGTCGACGTCCGCCGACCGCGGCTTGGCGTACTGGCCGGCGATGCGGGCCACCTTGACCACCGGCATGCTGGACCCGTAGGTCAGCACGACGGCCATCTGCAGCAGGGTGCGGATGTTGCCGCGGATGTGGGGCTCGGTGTTGTCGACGAAGGTCTCGGCGCAGTCGCCGCCCTGCAGCAGGAAGGCCTCGCCCCGCGCGACCTGCGCCAGGTGCTCCTGCAGGCGCACGATCTCCGACGGGACGGTGACCGGCGGGACGCTCTCGAGGACCGTGCGCATGGCGGCCGCCTGGTCGGCGGGCCAGCTGGGTTGCTGGGCGGCCGGCTTGGCCAGCGCCGCGTCGAGCCGGGCCCGCAGGTCGCCCGGCAGCGGCGGCAGCGGCGGCAGCTGGTCGATCGGTATGTCGACGGTCCAGTTCATCGGTCCATCGTAACCGGGATCCGGAGACGGCTGATCAGGGCGAACGTTCACTCACCGGACGTGATGATGCGGAATCGGCGCAGCTGGTCGCGGGCGTCGACCAGCGCGTCGTGGGCGTCAGCCGACCGCGGCGGCATCCGCGGCGAGCCCCGGTCCTCCCACAGCTGCCGTAATTCGCGGGTGAAGCGGGGCAGCGCGCGCGGCAGCTCCGGCATCGTGCCCCACAGCTGGCACAGCGCCACGTGGTCGTAGGCCCCGATCCAGGCCCACAGCTCGATCGCGTCGTCGCGGTCGACGCCGAAGAACTCCTCGAGGTCGGCGCGAATCTGCCGGCGCGAGCGCCACAGCTGCGACGACGGGGGCGGCAGCTTGGGCAGCACGTTGGCGCGCACCCAGCCGCCTGCCCGCCCGGGGTCGAACTCGGTGGACACGGCGTAATACTCGCGGCCGTCCTCGGCCACCACGCCGATCGAGATCAGTTCGATGGTGCGGCCGTCCTCGATGAACTCGGTGTCGTAGAAATACCGCACCGGGCGAGGCTACCTGCCGATGAGGATCGGCTCGGTGTCTCCGGGCGGCGGCGCGGGGTGCACCTCGTGGTCGAGCTGGGCGTCGACGGTGCGCTCGTCGGGCAGGTGCGGGGTGCCGGCGATCGCGCCCTGCACGTAGAGCTTGACCCGCACCACCGGCCGGCGCAGCGTCCGCTCCCGCTGCAGCGCGCGGCGCATCTTGTCCGGCTGACTGGTGTATCGCCACCGGGCCCAGGGCGCGTGCGGGCGGGACAGCCGGACCGCGCCGATCACCAGCAGCACGACGATGAACATGCCGAGCAGCCCCGTCCACACCTTGCCCTTGAGCACCACCACGACCGCCAGCGGCAGCGTGAGCGCCATCGCGCCCCCGACCACCGCGCGCAGCGGCACGGATTCGGCGCTGTGCCAGATCGGCAGGAAGAACATCAGCGGGTGCAGACCCATGATCAGCAGCCCGCCCACCGCCACGGCGGCGAACACCGCGTCCACCGACGTGCGGCCGTCCTCCGACCAGTAGACGTCGGACAGGTGCAGGATGAGGGCGTACTCGTCCAGCACCAGTGCGGCGCCGATGCCGAAAAGTGTTGCGGACAAGGTGAATTCGGGTTCCCGACCGCTGACCGACAGCGTCACCAGCGTCAGCCCCGACACCATCACCAACACCACCCCGAACGTCACGTGGTGGATGTGCACTCCCCCGACGTGGACGTTGCGCGGATGCCACCAGCGCGGCGGGTGACCGCTCTCGGCGCGGTGGCGGATGAACCGGACGAAGCTGCGTGTGACGAAGAAGGTGAGGATGAACGCGACCAGGCAGCACAGCAGGGGCAGCCGGCCGCGGCCGACGATGTCGTGCGCGAACCACCGGGAAACGCCGAACACGAACCAATGGAGCACTTAAAGAAAGCTACGCCTGCCGGGCGGATCGCCGCGGATGCCGCGCTGCGCCAGCGTGCCGGACGCCCGCACCGTTACGCTGTTCTGCGACATGAGTGAAACGCAGGCGCCCGGCGTGGGCTCTCGACCGGGGCGGGCGCTGTTGTGGTCCGTGCTGTGGCTGCTGGCGGCGGCGGGCCTGGGCTACATCGGCTGGCAGCTGTTCGGCCACACGCCCTACCGCATCGACATCGACGTCTATCAGATGGGCGGCCGGGCCTGGATGGACGGGCGCCCGCTCTACCACGGCGCTCACCACGGCGATGTGTTGTTCCACACACCGATCGGCATCGACCTGCCGTTCACCTATCCCCCGCTGGCGGCCATCGTGTTCTGCCCGTTCGCCTGGCTGCAGATGCCGGCGGCCAGCGTGGCGATCACGGCGCTGACGCTGGGTTTGCTCATCATGTCGACGGCGATCCTGCTGACCCGCCTCGACGTGTGGGCGACGTCGTCGTGGCTGGCCGGTCCGGCCTGGCTGCGCCGGTGCTGGCTGGCCGCCGTCATCGTGGTGCCGGCGACGCTGTGGCTGGAGCCGATCGCCGCGAACTTCGCGTTCGGCCAGATCAACGTCGTGCTGATGACGCTGGTGATCGCCGACTGCGTGCCGCGCCGCACGCCGTGGCCGCGGGGCCTGCTGCTGGGCCTGGGCATCGCGCTGAAGCTCACGCCGGCCGTGTTCCTGCTCTACTTCCTGCTGCGCCGCGACACCCGGGCCGCCCTGACCGCGCTGGCCTCGTTCGCGGTCGCGACGCTGCTCGGGTTCGCGCTGGCGTGGAACGACTCGTGGGAGTACTGGACCTACACCCTGCATCACACGGACCGGATCGGTGAGGCGGCGCTGAACACTGACCAGAACGTCGCCGGGGCCCTGGCCCGGGTGGGCCTGGGGCATCAGCCGCAGTTCCTGCTGTGGGTGGCCGTGTCTCTGGCCATCCTGGCGCTCACGGTCTGGGCGATGCGGCGGGTGCTGGCGGCCGGCGAACCCATGCTCGCGCTCGTCTGCGTCGCCCTGTTCGGCCTGCTGGTGTCGCCCGTGTCGTGGTCACACCACTGGGTGTGGGTGCTACCGGTCGTGCTCGTGACCGGCGTGGCGGCCTGGCGGCGGCGCAACGTGGCGCTGGCGCTGGTCACCCTGGCCGGGATGGCCCTGATGCGGTGGACGCCGATCGACCTGCTGCCCAAGCATCACGAGACCACCGCGTCGTGGTGGCGTCAGCTCCTCGGCATGTCGTATGTGTGGTGGGCGCTGGCGGTCATCGTCGTCGCCGGGCTCACCGTCACCGCCCGGCGGGCGTCGGGAGGCACCGACGAGCCGGCGGTCGGCGCGGGCACGCGGCGGCAGTTGAGCGACGTGGGAGGCTAGCCGGCGGCGGTCGCGGGAATCCGCGCGGCCTCGTCGGTCGACCCGTCGCCGTCGGCGCGCTCCTTGAGGCTGGCGGCGTAGATGTCGACGTATTCCTGCCCCGACAGCCGCATCAGCTCGTAGATGACCTCGTCGGTGACGGCCCGCTCGATGAAGCGGTTGCCGGCCAGGCCCTCGAATCGGGAGAAGTCCATCGGCTTGCCGAAGCGGACCGTCACCCGGCCGAACCGCAACATGTTGGAGCCGGGCGGGTTCACGACGTTGGTGCCGATCATCGCGACGGGAATCACCGGGACGCCGGTGTGCAAGGCCAGCCGGGCCAGCCCGGTCTTGCCCTTGTAAAGGCGACCGTCCGGCGAGCGCGTGCCCTCGGGATACATGCCCAGCAGCTTGCCCTGCGAGAGCACCCGCTCGGCGGTGTCCAGCGCGTCCTGCGCGGCGTCGGCGTTGGAGCGGTCGATGGGCACCTGACCGACGGCGGTGAAGAACCAGCGCTTGAACCAGCCCTTGAGTCCCGTGCCGGTGAAGTACTCCAGCTTCGCCAGGAACGTGATCCGCCGCCGCACCACCAGCGGCAGGTAGAAGCTGTCCATCACCGCCAGGTGGTTACTGGCCAGGATCGCCGGGCCGTGCCCCGGAACGTATTGCAGCCCTTCGACTTTCGGCCGGCCGAGCAGCGACAGCAGCGGGCCGAGCAGGATGTACTTGAAAAGCCAGTACCACATGGCCCTCCCTCTCGCCCGTGCGGAAAATGCTTTTCGCCAACTGTACCGACCGGAGGCAGGCGCGACCACCTTCTCCCCGCCGCGTCACTCCTCGACGACGACCGGGATGGACTGGTACCGGGTTCTGGCGCCGGCGTCCCCGTCGGCGCCGCCCCCGGGCCCCGGGCCCTCGGGTGGTCCGCTGTCCGGCGGCTCCCCGTCCGGCTGGGCTCCCGCCGAGCGGTCGATGTCGTCGACGATGCGCCGGATGACGTCCAGCAGGGCGACGCTGTGGTCCGCGATCACGGTGAGCAGCGGGTGCTCCTCGCCGGTCGCGACCGCGGCCAGGGCGCACACCGGGCACCACACCTGCTGGCACTTGCCCGTGCCCGGGCCGGCACCGGCCGACAGCGCGGCCGCCGCCCGCACCGCCGGGTCGATGCCGTCCAGGATCGCCTGCGCGAGCCTGCGCAGTTCGGGACCGATGTCGGCATGAGCCCCCGTCACTTAGGCCACACCTCCGGATCCGGTTGAAAGCGGACTGTCAGCTCGCTACCGCGCAAACTGGCGTTCAGTACCGTGCAGCGTCGCAGCACGGAAGCCAGCCGGACCCTGCGCCGCAACGCGCCGACACTGATGATCAGGTCGTCGTCGACGCGGCCCAGGGACAACGCGCCGGTGTCGAGTTGGGGCAACGCTAGCCGCAACCGGTAGATCGACCCAAGCCCCTCGCCGGATTCGAGGTCCACGATCGGCCGCAGCGGTCCGGGGGGTGCGGCCGCGCCGCGACGGCGGGCGGCGTCCAGCAGCGCGCTGAGCGCCTTGGGACCGATCGGCTCGCCGGACAGATGCGGCGTCAGCACCAGGGCGACGTCCCCGATGGTGGCCTCGAGTTCGCCGAGCACCGCGCGCTGTTCGCCGATGCGTTCGGCGTACCACGCGAACGCCGGATGGTCGGGCAGGTTCCGGTACTCGTAGGACTCGTCCTCGACGAGCACCTGGTTGACGATCAGCTCCTCGACGTGCACGCCCATGAGAGCCAGCGACCCGAGCGTGCGGACCGCCTCCGCGGCCACCACCCGCTCGGGCGTCAGCACCAGGTGCGCACCCACCGACCCGCCGTCGGAGAGCAGCGCGCCGAGGCGCTCGACGCCGGCGCTGATGCGTTCGAGCAGTTCCACGAGCGCCGCCGAGCGGGCGTCGTCGACGACGCCGGAAAGCCGGCGATGGCGCGGCCACGCGCGCTCGACATAGAGCCCGACGGTGCCGGGCAGCGTCAACATCCGCAGGGCGTCGGCGGTCGAGGCGCAGTCGACGACGATGCGGTCCCAGCGCCCCGAGGCCGCCAGCTCCCCGACCGCGTGCAGCCCGAGCACCTCCTGCACCCCGGGTAACGCCGAAAGTTCCTCGGGGGCAATGGTTCCCAGCTCCGAATCGGGCAGCCGCCGGTCGACGGCGTCCACCACGGCGTGCCACCGGTCCTCGAGCAGGGCCAGGGTGTCCAGGGCCAGGGCGTCGAGGGATCCGCCGCTCGTCCCCGCGGTGTCGAAGTCGGCGAGGACGCGGACGGGCTCGCCCCGGCCGGTGGCCGGCACGGCCACCCCGAGCACGTCGCCGAGCGAGTGCGCCTGGTCGGTGGACACCACCAGCACCCGCCGGCCCGCGCCGGCATCGCTGACGGCGGTGGCGCACGCCAGGGTGGACTTTCCTACCCCGCCCTTCCCCAGGAAGAGACTGATCCGGGCCGGGGCAGGCGTAGCGGACTCACTCAGCCTCGACTCGTTTCTTCAGATCCTTCAACGCGGTGTCGGTCAGCCGGCGCTCGGCCTTGCGCTTGAGCAGCCCGATCATCGGGACGGCCAGGTCCACCGACAGCTCATAGGTCACCTCGGTGCCAGATCCCTTGGGCACCAAGCGGTATGAACCTTCCAGCGAACGCAGCAACGAGCCCGAGACCAGCGTCCAGCTGACCGATTGACGGTCCTTCGGCCATTGGTAGGACATCACCATGGTGTCCTTGAGGACGGCGGCATCCAGCACGAACCGGGCGACCTTCGGGTAGCCGTCCGCGTCCTTTTCCTGGACATCGGCTTCCTTGTACTCCGAGATCCACTCCGGGTAGGAATCGATGTCCGCGATGACTCCCATCACCGTGGCGGGGTCGGCTTCGATGTAGATGGTCTGCGTCGTCTTCTCGGCCACCTGGTTGCTGCCCTCTCTCCCGCGATCGGCTGCCCCCGGCGAGTGCAGGACTACCCCGGGCCGTCGGTGCGAAACGGTACTCCGGTGAGCACACCGGACCCGGCTAACCTACCGGAGAAACCCCCACCGGACGGAGGCGTTCCAGGTTCGTCTTGACCTCGAACGCCATTTTCTTGCCCGCCACCCGACGGCGGTGCGTCATTTTCGCCAAGTTCAGCTTGGCCAGCTGCCACGCCGCCACACCGGTCGGCTCGGCGTGCAGGAAATAGTGCAGCACCACGCCGTCCAGCGACGGCTCGAGCCAGATCTCCATGGTGCCGGTCAAGGCCCCCGTGACCGCCCACCGGATGCCCTTGTCGGCGCGGTCCTCGACGACCTCCAGCCGCAGGTCGGGCCACCACCGGCGCCAGCTGGCCCGATCGGCGACCGCCGCGCCCACCCGGGCCCCCGGGGCGGCGACGAACGTCTCGTCGGCGATCTGGATGGAGTTCACCACCACAGCTTCACACATCGATGACCGGCGCTCCCGCACCGGGCTGACCGCGCCGGCGGCCGCATTAGGCTGGGCATCAGCAAGCCGGCTCGCGAACGTCGTCCGGGAACGTCACTAGTCAAACGAGGTCATCACGTGCGTGAGTACAGCGTCCCCGCCCACTTCTCGGTCGGCGAGCACGACAACGTCGCGGCCATGGTCTACACCCACGAGCGCGAGGACCCCGACTTCGCGATCTACCAGCGCCAGGTAGAGGGCCAGTGGACCGACGTCACCTGCGCCGAGGCGGCCGCCCAAATCCGTTCGGCGGCACTGGGTCTCATCGCGCTGGGCGTGCAGGCCGGCGACCGGGTATCGATCTTCTCGGCCACCTGCTACGAGTGGGCGATCCTCGACCTGGCCATCCTGTCCGTCGGCGCGGTCGTCGTGCCGATCTACGAGACGTCGTCGGCCGAGCAGGTGCGCTGGGTGTTGCAGGACTCCGAGGCGGTGCTGGCCTTCGCCGAGACCGACGCGCACGCCGCGATCGTCACCGAGCTCACCGCCGAACTGCCGGCCCTGCGCCGCGTGCTGCACATCAACGGGTCGGGCCCGAAGGCGGTGGACCAGCTCGTCGAGGCGGGCGCGTCCGTCGACCCGGCCGAGCTGACCGCCCGGCTCGACGGCCTGCGCGCCGACCACCCCGCGACCCTGATCTACACCTCGGGCACCACCGGACGGCCCAAGGGCTGCCAGCTCACCCACTCCAACCTGCTGCACGAGATCCGCGGCACCAAGGAGTCGCTCCCGACGCTGCTGCACGAGGGCCAGCGGCTGCTGATCTTTCTGCCACTGGCGCACGTGCTGGCCCGCGCCCTGACCCTCGGCGCGTTCGCCAACAAGGTGACCGTCGGGTTCACCAGCGACATCAAGAACCTGCTCCCCATGTTCGCGGTGTTCAAGCCGACCGTGGTGGTGTCGGTGCCGCGCGTCTTCGAGAAGGTGTACAACACCGCCGAGCAGAACGCCGCCAACGACGGCAACGGGCGGATCTTCGCGCTCGCCGCGCAGACGGCGGTCGACTGGAGCCGCGCCTACGACCGCGGGAAGCCCGGGCCGCTCCTGCGCGCCAAGCACGCGGTGTTCGACCGGCTGGTCTACCGCAAGCTGCGGGCCGCGCTCGGCGGCAACTGCCGCGCATCCGTCTCGGGTGGGGCGCCGCTGGGCGCGCGGCTGGGCCACTTCTTCCGCGGGGTGGGCGTCACCATCCACGAGGGCTACGGGCTGACCGAGACCAGCGCGGCGATCACGGTCAACCGGGTCGGCGACGTCAGGATCGGGACGGTCGGAACGCTGGTGCCCGGCAACAGCCTTCGCATCGCCGACGACGGCGAGCTGCAGGTACGTGGGGGCGTCGTGTTCAGCGGGTACTGGCGCAACGAGCAGGCCACCGAGGAGGCGTTCGCCGACGGCTGGTTCAAGACCGGCGACCTCGGCAAGCTCGACGACGACGGCTTCCTGACGATCACCGGCCGCAAGAAGGAGATCATCGTGACCGCGGGCGGCAAGAACGTCGCGCCGGCGGTCCTCGAGGACCAGCTGCGGGCGCACCCGCTGATCAGCCAGGCGCTGGTGGTCGGGGACAACAAGCCGTTCATCGGCGCGCTGATCACCATCGATCCGGAGGCCTTCGAGGGCTGGAAGCAGCGCAATTCGAAGGCGGCGGGCGCGTCGGTGGGCGACCTGGCCACCGACCCGGACCTGGTCGCCGAGGTCGACGCGGCCGTCAAGCAGGCGAATCTCGCGGTGTCGCACGCCGAGTCGATCCGCAAGTTCCGCATCCTGCCGGTCGACTTCACCGAGGACACCGGGGAGCTGACGCCGACGATGAAGGTGAAGCGCAAGGTGGTGGCCGAGAAGTTCGCCTCCGACATCGAGGCGATCTACGCGCACTGATCTGGGGCGTGCGCCCCCTCGCGGGTTACCCCTCGAGCAGTTCGGCCAGGCGGGCGGCCAGCGTGTCCCAACGCCACTGCGACGTCACCCAGGCCCGCCCCGCCGCCCCCATCGCGGCGGCCCGTTCGGGGTCGGCGAGCAACTCGCAGACGGCGTCGGCGACCCGGCTCACCGAACGTCCGTCGACGACCAGCCCGGTCTCGTTGTGCCGCACGGTTTCCGGGGCGCCGCCCGAGTCGCCGGCGATGACCGGGACGCCGGTCGCCGAGGCCTCCAGGAACACGATGCCGAGCCCCTCGACGTCCATCCCGGCGCCGCGCGTGCGGCACGGCATCGCGAACACGTCGGCCAGCGCGTGGTGCGCCGGCAGTTCGGCCGCCGGCACACCGCCGGTGAACGTGACGTCGGCCGCCACCCCCGATTCGCGGGCGAGCTTGCGCAACTCGTCGGAGTAGGGCCCGCCGCCGACGATGACGAGGGCCGCCCCGTCGACTTGCCGCCGCACCGACGGCCACGCGCGAATCAGCGTGTCCTGGCCCTTGCGCGGCACCAGCCGGGACAGGCAGACCACGGTCGGCCGCTCGCCCAGCCCGTAACGGTCGCGCAGCGCGACCCTGGCCTTCGGATCCGGCTTGAACCGGTCGGTGTCCACCCCGGAGGGGAGGTACTCCAGCCTCGCCGCGGGCCCGAAGGCGGGGGCGAACCGGGACCGCGTGTAGCGGCTGACGAACGTGACGACGTCGGTATCCTCGCCGATGCGGCGCAGCACCGAGCGCGCGACGGGCAGCATCGACCAGCCGACCTCATGCCCGTGCGTGCTGGCCACCACCCGTTTCGCACCGGCCCCCCGGGCCCGCTGCGCCAGCAGCGCCAACGGGGCCGCGGCCCCGAACCAGACGGTGTCGACCTCGTGGTCGGCGATCAGCCGGCGCATCCGCCCGTCGACCGCCGGACCCGGCAGCATCAGCGTGCCCGGATGCCGCACCACCCGGTAACCGGCCGCCCGGGCCTGGTCGTCGTAGGCGTCGGCGCCCTTCCACTGCGGGGCGTACACGGTCACCGAGTGTGCGCCGCCGGCCACCACCCGGCCGACGAACTCGCCGAGATACGACTGGATCCCGCCCGGCCGGGGCGGAAAGTCGTTGGTGACCAGCAGCACTCGGCTCACAGGGGCACAGGCTAGCCTGGCGACGATGCGGACCGGGTACCGGTCCGAGGAGGAGCCAGGCAATCGAGCGTCAGCCTGGCGACGATGCGGACCGGGTACCGGTCCGAGGAGGAGCCAGCCCTCCGACTTTGTCGGTCGCGTCCGCGAGGCGCTCGCCCGTCGCGCGCCGAGCCTGCGGTGAGCGACCCGATCCTGCGCAGAGATCGAGAAATTGCGCGAAATCGCGCGCTGGGTGCAGTCTCGGCGCCGGTCTGACGACCACGCCGAGGCGGAGCCGGGCAATCAAAATCAGCCGGTGGGCCACTGGTGCCAGCGCACCAGGAGGCCGGCCGTGTCGGTGCCGAGGACGTCGCGGACGGCGGTGGGCACGTCGGAGTGCCGGACGCCGCAGGTGGCCAGGTACAGCTCGCGCAGCTTCGCCGGCCCGTACGTGTCGGCGACGAAACGGGCGAACCACCACGCGCGGTCGTAGGCCAGTGAGCGCTGCGGCCCGGGCGCGTCGAGGTCGGCGTCCGACGGCAACGTCAGCGGCACCGGGAGGGCGCCCGGCGGCACCGGCGTCGGCGGCCGCGCGACGAAGTCGGCGACGCCCTCGGTGAGCCACCGGGGCGCGTCCGCGGCGGTGTCCACTCGCGCGGCGTAGTGAAACAGCTCGTGCGCCAACACGATTCGCAGCCCCGACTCGCTCATCCCGGCGGCGCCCGGCGCCAAGACGATCCGCTGGCCTACCGCCAGCCGGTGCGCGACGTCGACCCGGTCGACGACCGTCACGGCCGCGATGTCGGCCCACTGCGCCGGCGGTCCCCCGCCCGCGGCCGCGCGGAACTCCTCGTCGGTCCGGGCAACGACGATGGCGATGTCGCGGGACCAATCAAAGCCCCAGAAGGCCTCGACGGCGGTGACCGCCGCCCCGACGTCCGAGGCGACGCGGGAGACGAGCCGGTCACCGGCCGGGCCGGCGGGAGCCTGGATCCTGACCGTCCGATCGCCGGCGACCAGTGACTTGGATACGACCCGGGCCGGTTCGGGTGCCGGCGTGACGACCTGGGCGGGTCGCGCGCGGCGGTCGCGTGCCACGTCGAACGGCACGGCCGCGGCCACGATCAGTTCGACAACGAAAACCAGGCCCAGCAGAACCGCGAGCCGCCGGCGTCGCCCCCGAGGGTCAGTAGCGACGCGCGTCGTGGATCGGGCCAGCGGCGTTCATCGGAACCACCCGCACGGGAACCCCGTAGGTGGAGGAGTGGATCACCATGCCGTCGCCGACGTAGATGCCGCTGTGCGACGCGTCGGAATAGAAGGTCACTACGTCGCCCGGCTGCAGGTCGTTGAGCGCCACCGGTTGACCGCCCTGGGCCTGCGCCTGGCTGGAGTGCGGCAGCGAGATGCCGGCCTGCTGGAACGCCCACATCACCAGCCCCGAGCAGTCGAACGCGCCGGGCGAGGCGCCGCCCCAGACGTAGGACGACCCGACCTGGGTCAGCGCGGCCTGCACCACGGTCGCGCGGTCGCCGGTGCCACCACCCGGAACGCCCGGCGGAAGTCCTGGCATGAGACCCGCCGGCGGGGGCTCACCCGGTGCCTGGCCGGGCAGGGGCGCGCCCGGCGGCGCGGCGTCGGGCGCCGGCGCGCCGGGTCCCGGAGCCGCCGCGGGCACGGCGCCCGGCTCGGCGAGCGCGGTCCGCTGCTGCGGCGTCAGGGCCACGTACTGGGACTTGACCACGGCAATCTGGACCTGCAACTGGCTCTGCTTGGACTGCAGGCTCGCCGCCACGGCGGCCGCCTGCTCGGCGGCGCTCTTGGCGTCCGCCGCGGACTTGGCGGACTCGCGCTCGGCCTTGGCGGCCTGCTCGCCGGCGGCGCGGAACTTCGCCATCTGGTTGACCATCTGCGACGCCATCACCCGCTGGACGGCGAGCTTGTCGATGAGCCCCTGCGGCGACCCCGCGGTGAGGATGGCCTGCATGCCGTCGACGCTGCCGCCCATGTACGTGGCGGCGGCGAGCTTGTTGACCGCGCCCTGGAAGTCGGCGAGGCGCGCCTTCGCCGCGTCGGCGGCGGCCTGGTCGTCCGCATGCTTCTTCTCGGCCGCGTGCTGGGCGGCCAGCTTCGCGCCCAGGTCCAGCTCCGCGCTGTGCATCGCCTCGGTGGTCTGCTCGGCCTGGCGCGACAGCGCGGTCAGCTTGGCGAGCGCGTCGTCGGCCGGGTCGGCCACCGCGTTGGCGGCCAGCACTCCGGCGGAGACGGTCAAGCTCGCTAACGTCCCGACGAGAATTCGTGTAGTGACACGCGCGATCGGGTACTTAGAATCGAGCCTCAAGATTTGTCTTCCTTAAACGGCCGTTCGACGGACGTGGCGTCGAGCTGGGTTTAGGTCTCAAACAGGTTACGAAACGATATCGGCGTTTGTCCAAAGCGGGCGATTAAGAAATTGGAAAGATTTCTGTCATTTCCGTGAGAGTGAGTCAGGTTCGTTGGCGCACAAGGCGATTACGCTACACCAGAACCGCGGTCGCGCCGAATCGGCACCAGCCGCAGTCGCGGCGCCAATCCGACATCGGCGAGCACCTCGAGTGCGGCGCGTTCGTCCTGCAATAACGTCTCGGGCACGCCGAGTAACACGCTGACCACGCAGTCGCGGCATCCGGGGCCACGCACCGCGCATTCGTCGCAGTCGATGACCACCGGCCCGGTGCGGGCGCAAGCGCGGGCATCCGGACTGTCCTCTCCGAACGGGATCTGTGCCATCGGGGTTGGTCCTCTCGGTCGGGCTCGGGGCGAACGGGACGTCGCACTGACCGCACGCTAACCGCGACCACCGACACGTTTCGCCGCCCGCGCGACCGGCGTGGGAACCCGCGGGTGTCGGTGGGCCTCCCTAACGTTTCGGCCATGAGTGCAGGCGGCGCGGCTCAGCTGAGTTTCGCCGACGTGGGCGGCCCCTTCGGCCCCGATGAGGTGTCGCTGCGCGAAACCACCTTCGTGGTGGTCGATTTGGAAACCACCGGCGGCCGCAGCAAGGGCACCGGCGGCGCGGTTGCGGACGCCATCACCGAGATCGGCGCGGTCAAGGTGCGCGGCGGCGCCGTCCTCGGCGAGTTCGCCACCCTGGTCGACCCCCAGCGCAGCATCCCTCCCCAGGTGGTGCGGCTGACCGGGATCACGACGGCCATGGTGTGCGACGCGCCGACCATCGACGCCGTGCTTCCGATGTTCCTCGAGTTCGCCGGTGACGCCGTGTACGTCGCGCACAATGCCGGGTTCGACATCGGCTTCCTGCGCGCCGCCGCGCAGCAGTGCGACATCGCCTGGCCGCGGCCGCGGGTGCTGTGCACGGTCCGGCTGGCGCGCCGCGTCCTGAGCCGGGAGGAGGCGCCGAGCGTGCGCCTGGGTGCCCTCGCGCGACTGTTCGCCGTCGCCACGCAGCCCACCCACCGCGCCCTCGACGACGCCCGCGCCACCGTCGACGTCCTGCACGCGCTCATCGAGCGGGTCGGCAACCAGGGGGTGCACACGTACGCCGACCTGCGGTCCTACCTGCCCGACGTGACGCCGGCCCAGCGCAGCAAGCGGGTGCTCGCCGACGGCCTGCCGCGCCGCCCGGGTGTCTACCTCTTTCGCGGGCCGGCCGGGGAAGTCTTGTACATCGGGACCGCCGTCGACCTGCGCCGCCGGGTGAGCCAGTACTTCAACGGCACCGACCCGCGCGGCCGCATGAAGGAGATGGTCGGGCTCGCCTCCGCCGTCGACCACGTCGAATGCGCGCACGCTTTGGAGGCCGGCGTTCGGGAGCTGAGGCTGCTGGCGGCCCACGCCCCGCCGTACAACCGCCGGTCGCGGTTTCCGCACCGGTGGTGGTGGGTCACGCTCACCGACGAGGCGTTTCCGCGGCTGGCGGTGGTGCGGGGCCCGAAGCACGACCGCGCGATCGGACCGTTCCGGTCCCGCACCGACGCCGCCGACACCGCCGACCTGCTCGCCCGGTTCACGGGCCTGCGCACGTGCACCGCGCGGCTGGCACGCTCGGCGCTGCACGGACCGGCCTGTCCGGAGGTCGAGGTCTCGCCGTGCCCGGCCGCCCGCAACGCGACGGCCACCGAGTACGCGGCCGCCGTGGCGCGCGCCGCGTCCCTGATCGACGGATCCGACAACGGCGCGCTGGGGGCCGCCGTGGCCGAGGTGACCGCCCTGGGCGGCCGGCACCACTTCGAGAGCGCCGCGCGCCTGCCCCACCGCACCGCCGCCGCCGTCGACGCCCTGTGGCGCGGTCAGCGGCTGCGCGCCCTGGCGGCCCTGCCCGAGCTGATCGCCGCCGCGCCCGACGGCGAGGGCGGATACCACCTCGCCGTCGTCCGCCACGGACAGCTCGCCGCGGCCGGCACCGCCCGGCGGGGCGTGCGGCCGATGCCGGTGATCGACGCGATTTGCGCTGGGGCACAGACGATTCTGCCGGCGCCGGGCCCGCTGGGCGGCGCGCTCGTGGAGGAGACCGCGCTCATCGCGCGGTGGCTGTCCGCCCCCGGCGTGCGCATCGTCCGCGTCGCCGGCGTCTCGGAGGAAGGGTGGGCCTCGCCGCTGCGATCGGCGGGCGCCTGGGCGGCGTGGGCGGCGGCGGCGCGCTCCGCGCGGGTCGCCGCCGAACAGGCGGCCTCAGACCTGCTGGCCGAACCGCACCCATCGCGCGAGGAGTTGTTCGGCCGCGCCCGAGTCGATGGCCGCGCGGGCGCGCTGGAGCCCGTCCTCCCACGCCGGCAACCATTCGGCGCGACTGGATAGGCCGGCGTGCGCCACGATCGCTCCCGCGGCGTTGAGCACGACGGCGTCCCGGACCGGCCCCTGGGCACCCGACAGCACCGCCCGCACCTCGGCCGCGTTGGCCTGCGCGTCGCCCCCGATCAGGTCCTCCAGGTCGGCCCGGGCGAAGCCGAAGCCGGCCGGGTCGAAGGTCAGCCGGTCCACCGTGCCGGCCTGCACCCGCCAGATGGTGCTCGTCGTGGTGGTGGTCAGCTCGTCGAGCCCGTCATCGCCGTGCACCAACAGCACGCTGGACCGGCGAGCCGCGAACACCCTGGCCATCACCTCGGCCAGGTCGGCGAACGCGCAACCGATCAACCCGGCCCGCGGCTGGGCCGGATTGGTAAGCGGCCCAAGAAGATTGAAGACCGTCGGCACCCCGATCTCGCGGCGCACCACCGACGCGTGCCGGTACGACGGGTGAAACAGCGGCGCGAAGCAGAACCCGATCCCGACCTCGGCCAGACTCTGCGCGACCTGTTGGGGCCCGAGGTCGATGCGCACCCCAAGGGCCTCGAGCGTGTCGGCGCCGCCCGACAGCGACGACGAGGCCCGGTTGCCGTGCTTGACCACCGGCACGCCGGCCGCCGCGACCACGATCGCCGCCATCGTGGAAAGGTTGACCGTGTTCACACCGTCGCCGCCGGTGCCGACGATGTCGACGGCGTCATCGGGGATCGCGCCGGCCGGCAGCTTGCGGGCGTGGCTCAGCATCACGTCGGCCAGCTCGCCCACCTCGGCCGCGGTGGGCACCTTCATCTGCATCGCCACCGCGAACGCGGCGATCTGCGCGGGCTGCGCCGCGCCGGTCATGACCTGGTCCATCGCCCACGCGGCCTGGCCGCGGGCCAGTTCGCGACCCGCCGTCAGCCGGGCCAGCACCTGCGGCCACGACGGTGCCGGGTGCGGCGGGGAGGCGTCAGAGGAAGCCTCGGATGACGCGGACGAACCAGGGGCCACGCGCCGATGGTCCCACGCAGCCCGGCCGCCCGAAAACGACACCACGGGAGCCAATTGGCCACCCGGGTAGAGTTCGACAACTACAAAGCGTCATACTTGCGGATGTGACCAGCGCTGTAGGGACCTCGGGTACTGCGATCACGTCCAGAGTGCATTCGCTGAATCGCCCCAACATGGTCAGTGTCGGCACCATAGTGTGGCTTTCCAGCGAGCTCATGTTCTTTGCCGGCCTGTTCGCGATGTACTTCACCGCGCGGTCGCAGTCCGGTGGGAAGTGGCCGCCGCCGCCCACCGAGCTGAACCTGTATCAGGCCGTCCCCGTGACGCTGGTGCTGATCGCGTCGTCGTTCACCTGCCAGATGGGCGTGTTCGCCGCCGAGCGCGGCGACGTCTTCGGCCTGCGCCGGTGGTACGTGATCACCTTCCTGATGGGCCTGTTCTTCGTCATCGGCCAGGGCTACGAGTACTACCACCTGGCCACCCACGGGACCACCATCGCCGGCAGCGCGTACGGCAGCGTCTTCTACCTGGCCACCGGCTTCCACGGCCTCCACGTCACCGGCGGGTTGATCGCATTCATCTTCCTGCTGGTCCGCACCACGATGACCAAGTTCACCCCCGCACAGGCGACGGCCAGCATCGTCGTCTCCTACTACTGGCATTTCGTCGACATCGTGTGGATCGCGCTGTTCGCCGTGATCTATTTCATCCGTTGAGCCCGCGGCTCCGAATACTGGAATGAACAGGAGAGCTCGGTTGAAGAAGCTGGGGTCCATGCGAAACCGCAAGTCGGCCAGCCCGCGCAGTGACCGCTCGCGGCGCCGCCTTCGCCGCCGGTTGTCGGGCGGACTGCTGCTGCTGATCGCGCTGACGATCGCCGGCGGACTGGCCGCCGTCCTCACGCCGCGGCCACAGGTGGCCGTGGCCGACGAATCGGGCTCGGCCACGCTGCGCACCGGCAAGCAGCTGTTCGAGACCTCGTGCGTGTCCTGCCACGGCGCCAACCTCCAGGGCGTCCCCGACCACGGCCCCAGCCTGATCGGCGTCGGCGAGGCGGCCGTCTACTTCCAGGTGTCGACCGGCCGGATGCCCGCCATGCGCGGCGAGGCCCAGGCTCCCCGCAAGGAGCCCATCTTCGACGACGCCCAGGTCGACGCGATCGGCGCCTACGTCCAGGCCAACGGCGGCGGCCCCACCGTCGAGCGCAACCCGGACGGCAGTCTCGCGATGCGGTCGCTGCGCGGGCAGGACCTGGGCCGCGGCGGCGACCTGTTCCGGCTGAACTGCTCGTCGTGCCACAACTTCACCGGCAAGGGCGGCGCCCTGTCGTCCGGCAAGTACGCACCGCCGCTGGAGCCCGCCAACGAGCAGCAGATCCTGGCCGCCATGCGGACCGGGCCGCAGAACATGCCCAAGTTCTCCGACCGCCAGCTGTCCCTGGACGCCAAGAAGGACATCATCGGCTACGTCAAGGCCGTGACCGAGGAGCGCCAGCCGGGCGGCTACGGCCTCGGCGGGTTCGGTCCGGCGCCCGAGGGCATGGCCGCCTGGATCATCGGGATGGTCGCGGCCATCGGGTTGGCACTCTGGATTGGGGCACGAGCATCATGAGCGACTCAGGCACCGTTCACGGCTCCGACACCGACAAGGGCGGGGGTTCGGGCGAGCCGGACCAGGCCGCGCTGGCCGCGATGTCGCGCGAGGAACTCGTCGCGCTCGGCGGCAAGCTCGACGGGGTCGAAACCGTCTTCAAGGAGCCGCGCTGGCCGATCGAGGGCACCAAGGCCGAGAAGCGCGCCGAGAAGTCGGTGGCCCGGTGGCTTTTGCTGGGCGGCGGGTTCGGCCTGGCGCTGCTGCTCGTGTTCCTGTTCTGGCCGTGGGAGTACAAGCCGAAGGAGGCGGCGGGCAGCTGGTTCTACACCCTGGCCACCCCGCTGTACGGCCTGACGTTCGGCATGTCGATCCTGTCGATCGCCATCGGCGTGGTGCTGTACCAGAAACGCTTCATCCCGGAAGAGATTTCGATCCAGCAGCGGCACGACGGCGCCTCCCGCGACATCGACCGCAAGACGGTACTGGCGAACCTCGGCGACGCCCTCGAGGGCTCCACGGTGCGGCGCCGCAAGCTCATCGGGCTGTCGCTGGGCATGGGCCTGGGCGCGTTCGGCCTGGGTACCCTCGTCGCGTTTGCCGGCGGCCTGATCAAGAACCCGTGGAAGCCGGTGGTGCCCACCGCCAGCGGCAAGAAGGCCGTGCTGTGGACGTCGGGCTGGACCCCGCGCTACCCCGGCGAGACCATCTACCTGGCCCGGGCCACCGGCGACTACACCGGGGCGCCGTTCATCAGGATGCGACCCGAGGACATCGACGCCGGCGGCATGGAGACCGTCTTCCCGTGGCGCGAGTCCGACGGCGACGGCACCACGCCGGAGTCGCAGGAGAAGCTCCGGGCGATCAACCAGGGCGTCCGCAACCCCGTGATGCTCATCCGCATCCGGCCGGGCGACATGCAGCGGGTCGTCAAGCGGCAGGGCCAGGAGAGCTTCAACTTCGGCGAGTTGTTCGCCTACACGAAGGTGTGCTCGCACCTGGGCTGCCCCGCATCGCTGTACGAGGAGCAGACCTACCGGATTCTCTGCCCGTGCCACCAGTCGCAGTTCGACGCGCTGCACTTCGCCAAGCCGATCTTCGGCCCGGCGGCGCGCGCTCTGGCGCAACTGCCCATCACAATCGACACCAATGGGTATCTGGTCGCCAACGGTGACTTCGTCGAGCCCGTCGGACCGGCATTCTGGGAAAGGACGACAACATGAGTCCACGGCTGAGTCCCCCGAAGATCGGTGACGTCCTGGCCCGTCAGGGCGAGGACATCGACACCCGCTACCACCCGTCGGCTGCGGTCCGCAGGCAGCTCAACAAGGTCTTTCCGACCCACTGGTCGTTCCTGCTGGGCGAGATCGCGATGTACAGCTTCATCGTGCTGCTGCTCACCGGCGTTTACCTGTCGCTGTTCTTCGACCCGTCGATGGCCGAGGTCACCTACAACGGCGTGTACCAGCCGCTGCGCGGCGTCGACATGTCCAAGGCCTTCGCGTCCACGCTCGACATCTCGTTCGAGGTGCGCGGCGGCCTGTTCGTGCGCCAGGTACACCACTGGGCGGCACTGCTTTTCGCCGCCTCGATCATGGTGCACCTCGCGCGCATCTTCTTCACCGGCGCGTTCCGGCGGCCGCGTGAGGCGAACTGGGTCATCGGCTCGCTGCTGCTGATCCTGGCGATGTTCGAGGGCTTCTTCGGCTACTCGCTGCCCGACGACCTGCTCTCGGGCATCGGGATCCGGGCGTCGCTGTCGTCGATCACGCTGGGGATGCCGGTGATCGGCACCTGGCTGCACTGGGCGCTGTTCGGCGGCGACTTCCCTTGCGGCGGTGTGGGATACGAATGCGCCACCAACGGCTACATCATCCCGCGCATGTACGCCCTGCACATCCTGCTGCTGCCGGGGATCATCCTGGCGCTGATCGGGCTGCACCTGGCCATGGTGTGGTTCCAGAAGCACACCCAGTTCCCCGGACCGGGCCGCACCGAGCACAACGTGGTCGGCGTGCGGGTCATGCCGATCTTCGCGGTCAAGTCCGGCGCGTTCTTCGCCGCGATCGTCGGCGTGCTCGGCCTCATGGGCGGCCTGCTGCAGATCAACCCGATCTGGAACCTGGGGCCCTACAAGCCATCCCACGTCTCGGCCGGATCGCAGCCCGACTTCTACATGATGTGGACCGAAGGCCTGGCCCGTGTCTGGCCGCCTTGGGAGTTCTACTTCTGGCACCACACCATCCCGGCCCCCGTCTGGGTGGCGCTGCTGATGGGCCTGATCTTCATCCTGCTGATCGTCTACCCGTTCCTGGAGAAGCGGTTCAGCGGTGACCATGCCCACCACAACCTGCTGCAGCGGCCGCGGGACGCCCCGGTGCGCACGTCGATCGGCGCGATGGCGATCGCGTTCTACATGGTGCTCACGTTCAGCGCCATGAACGACATCATCGCGCTGAAGTTCGACATCTCGCTGAACGCGACGACCTGGATCGGGCGCATCGGGATGGTGGTCCTGCCGCCGATCGTCTACTTCATCGCCTACCGGTGGGCCGTCGGCCTGCAGCGCAGCGACCGCGAGGTGCTCGAGCACGGCATCGAGACCGGCATCATCAAGCGGTTGCCGCACGGCGCGTACATCGAGCTGCACCAGCCGCTCGGGCCCGTCGACGACCACGGTCACCCGCTGGCCCTGGAGTACCAGGGCACCGCGTTGCCCAAGCGGATGAACAAGCTCGGCTACGGCGGCACCCCGGGTAGCGGCAGCTTCCTGCGCGCCGACCCCGCGTCCGAGGACGCGGCGCTGCGCGAGGCGGCGCACGCGTCGGAGCAACGCCTCCTGACCGCGCTGCGCGAGGAGCAGGCGAGCATCGTCGGTTCGCCCAACGGATCCAACGGGTCCAACGGGTCCAACGGGGAGCACGGCGGGCACTAGCAGTCCCTACAACGACAGTGAGGGCCGCGGCGACGCGGCCCTCACTGTGTTGACGGGGCGGGCTTTCGAGAGTGAATTCACGGCGTTGAGATTGCATCCAGGGCGGGAAATCGGCGGATACGCCGCCCCTAGCGCAGACTCAACGCCAAGGATGCAGACTCGACACCCAGGGTGCACACTCGACGCCCAGGACGCACACTCAACCCCACCGTCCCGAAGACGCGGCGCCCGCCCGGTGAGGCGTCCCGCTAGCGCTCGTCGACCACGCGGCGCAGCTGGCGAATCTGCAGCCACTCCACCACCGGCATCGTCACGGTGACGGCCGCGGCCAGCCCGTAGACGATCCAGGCGGCCGTATCGTGACCGACGGCCATCAGGTACGTCGCCGCGGCGACGGCGATCAGCGCGATGCCGATCGAGCCGGCCAGCAACACGGTGCCGCGCAGCCACACCCGGTCGACCGCGGCGCCGGACCATTCGCTGTCCGGGCCGGCGGACCGGGTCCGCGGCGGGTGCGCACGGTCGAGGCCGGGGCGCACCCCGGCCGGGCCGGGCCGCACCTGCGGCCGGCCCGGGGCGGTCATCGCCTCGGCCGACGGCTCGGCCCGGGCCATCCGCCGGGCCCGCACCAGCACCGGAATCGCCCCGGCGATGATCAGGGCCGAAACGATGATGACGGCGTACAACACCCACGTCGTGTGCGAGTTGCCGGCCACCTTGTGGAAGCCCGAACCGAGGTCGACCAGCGCGACCACGGCAGCCACGCTCACGCCCAGCCAGATCAGCCACACGGCGGCGCACGCGCCGACCAGGATGCGGTCGATGACGTCCGGCGCGATCGTGTCGTCGCCGCGCCGGTATGCGGAGTATTTGCTCACCATCAGCAGCTCGTCTGCGGTCCGTCACCGGAGTTCGACGAGAGCACGGTCCCGTCGCTCGTGGTGATCGAGCAGTTCAGTTTGCTGACCCGGAACAGGCTGGACGCCTCGACCGAGCCGACGTCGGACTGCGAGATCGGTGTGACCGTGATCGACCACGGGATATAGACGTTGTGCTGGGTGCGGCGCCGGCCGGAGGCGTCGACGTAGGTCACCGAGATGATGTCGCCGGGCGCCTTGGTGCCCGTCACCGAGTAGGTCACCTGTCGCGGCCCCGCGGGAGTGGTGGGCGGAGGCGGCGCCTTGGTGGTCGTGATCTCATCTTGCGTCGGCGGCGTCGACGCCGTGGTGGTGGTGCCGGGGTTGGCGAGCTTGCTGGTGTCCGTCCGCGTCACCAGCAGCGACACCGAGACCACAAGCGCGATCGCGGCCACGATGGCGGCCCACCCCACCACCCACGGCCAGCGCGGGGCGCGGTGTTCGTCGTCGAAGTCCGCCGAGTCGTCGTAGCCGTCGTAGTCGTACAGCCGGAGGTCGGCCGGCACGTAGGGGCCGGTGACGAAGTGCTCGGACTCCGGGGCCGAGTACGCCCGCGAATATGCGTCGGTCTGTCCCGTCTGTTCGACTTCCGCCATTTCGGCGCTGTCGCCGGCCGGTTCTCCGAATGGCTCGGACTCCCCCGCGGGATCCAATTCCTCGTGCGGTTCCCATTCGCCGCCCGGCTCGTGGTCGGCGCTGAGCTCGCTGGCGGAATTGTGTTCCTCAGGTTCGAATTCCGGCGTTTTCGGCCCGCTCATTGTTGCCTGCCCTGTCCAACTGCATCACCAGCGCGCGGGGCTCCGCGGCTACCTCGTTGCGCGCGCGCTTGGGACGTACTCATGGTGCTTGGGCAACCCTACCGAACGGTGCGGAGCAAAGAAGTACGGGCGAAGCCGCACCGAACAAGTGTTGGCCTGATTGTGACCTTTGGCCGCTCGTCAGTGCTTCTCGGGCCCGATGTAGTACTCGAAAACCAGTCCGCCGACGGAGGCCAGGATGAATACCGCACCGGCGGCGAGGAGCCACGGCGGCCACAGCGCGATGCCGACCGCCGCCACCGAAGCGGACAGCGCAATCAGGATCGGCCACCAGCTGTGCGGGCTGAAGAAGCCCAATTCGCCTGCGCCGTCACTGATTTCGGCACCCTCGTAGTCCTCGGGGCGGGTGTCGATCCGGCGCGAGACGAACTGGAAGAAGGTGAAGATGATGAAGGCCAGGCCGGCGGTCAGCGCCAGCGCGGTAGCGCCGGCCCATTCGGTGCCGCCCGTGGCGAACAGCGCGGTCAGGACGATGTACAACACCGTCGCGAAGATGAAAAAGCCGAAGATGAAGCCGAACAGCCTCGCTTCGATACGCATTGGGGAAGTCCTCTCACCTACTGGCTTTGGGTCATTTCGCCGCGGCGCGTGTCGAATGGGTGGGTCGTCACCGCAAGTGGGGGCTGCGCGATCGCCTGCAACGCCTCGGCGTTGGTCTTGCCGTCGATCCGCTGTTGCAGGTAGGCCTTGAAGTCGTTGGGCGACACCGCCCGGACTTCGAAGTTCATCATCGAGTGGTAGGTGCCGCAGAACTCGGCGCAGTGTCCGACGAATGCGCCCTGCTTGGTGATTTCGTCGACCTGGAAAACGTTGACGGAGTTGTTCGCCTCGGCGTTGGGAATTACGTCGCGCTTGAACAGGAATTCCGGCACCCAGAATGTGTGGATCACGTCCGCCGACGCCAGGCGGAATTGAATGCGCTTGCCGGTCGGCAGCACGAGAACGGGGATTTCCGTGGCCGTCCCCAGGGTCTCCACCTTGTCGAAGTTCAGGTACGTCCGGTCGGTGGTGTTGAGCCCGCGGATGGGGCCGACGCGCTCCTCGCCGTGGGCGTCCTTGCCTTCGGGCTTGGACACCATGGCGGCCTTACGCGCCTCGTCGGCGCCTTCGTAGTTGAGGGTGCCGTCCTTGAACTTGACGCTCTGGTAGCCGAACTTCCAGTTCCACTGGAAGGCGGTGACGTCGACGACCACCTCGGGGTCCTTGTCGACGTGCAGCATCTTCTCCTGCACCACCACCGTGAAGTAGAACAGCACCGAGATGATGAGGAACGGCGTGACGGTGAGCACCAGTTCCAGCGGCATGTTGTAGCCGAACTGCCGCGGCAGGTCGGTGTCGGTCGCCTTCTTGCGGTGGAACGCCGACGACCAGAACATCAGGCCCCAGACGATGACGCCGACGACCAGGGCGGCGATCACCGAGCCGATCCAGAGCTCCCGGTTGTAGTGCGCCTGCGGCGTGATGCCGTCCGGCCAGCCGAAGGCCAGCACGTGCTGCCAGCTGCAGCCGCTCAGGCTCACCGCCAGCGCGCCGAGCACTCCGGCCAGCGCCAACGGGCGAAGACGGCGGGCCAGGCCCCGGTCAGCGCCTCGGGCACGACGCTGGAACCGGCCCTGCGACAAACGGTGCGAACGGACCTGCTCGCGGGGTGTCACGTTGGCGCCTCCTGCTCGGACATCGAATACTACGCAGCGTAGACCACGCCGCTGAGGAGGGCGACGAAACCCCGGCCGGTCGGCCGCCCAGCGCGTCCGGTGCGGCGTCCACGCATGCCGCCGGAGTGCGGCATACTGGGGCGCCGTGTGTGGTCTGTTGGCGTTCCTCGCGGCACCGGCCGGGGGTGAACCGGCCGCGACCGACGACGCCGCCGGTGCGATCGCCCGCTCGTCGCACCTGATGCGTCACCGGGGGCCCGACGAGCCCGGCACGTGGACGGACCCCGACGACGGCAGCGTCGTGTTCGGCTTCAACCGGCTCTCCATCATCGACATCGCGCATTCGCACCAGCCGCTGCGGTGGGGGCCACCCGAGGCGCCCGGCCGCTACGTGCTGGTGTTCAACGGCGAGATCTACAACTACCTCGAACTGCGCGACGAACTGGCCGCCCGCCACGGCGCCGCGTTCGCCACCGACGGTGACGGGGAAGCGATCGTCGCCGGCTACCACCACTGGGGCACCGACGTGCTGACCCGGCTGCGCGGGATGTTCGCGTTCGCGCTGTGGGACACCGTCAACCGCGAATTGTTCTGCGCCCGCGACCCTTTCGGTATCAAGCCGCTGTTCATGGCCACCGGCACCGGCGGCACGGCGGTGGCCAGCGAGAAGAAGTGCCTGCTCGACATCGCCGATCTGGTCGGGTTCGACACGGCCATCGACGAACGGGCGGTGCAGCACTACACGGTTCTGCAGTACGTGCCGGAGCCCGAGACGCTGACCCGCGGCGTGCGCCGCCTGGAATCGGGCTGCTACGCCCGCATCCGCCCGGGCCGGCCGCCCGAAATAACCCGCTACTTCGCGCCGCGCTTCGCCGCCACGCCGATCTCCCGCGACACCGAGCAGGCCCGCTACGACGAGATCACCGCCGTTCTCGAGGACTCGGTGGCCAAGCACATGCGGGCCGACGTCACCGTCGGGGCGTTCCTGTCCGGCGGCATCGACTCCACGGCCATCGCGGCGCTGGCCATCCGCCACAACCCCCGGCTGATCACGTTCACCACCGGTTTCGAGCGGGAGGGCTTCTCCGAGATCGACGTCGCGGTGGCCTCCGCCGAGGCGATCGGCGCCCGCCACATCGCCAAGGTGGTGCACCCGGACGAATTCGTCGCCGCCCTGCCCGAAATCGTCTGGTACCTCGACGAACCCGTCGCCGATCCCGCGCTGGTGCCGCTGTTCTTCGTCGCCCGGGAGGCCCGCAAGCACGTCAAGGTGGTGCTGTCCGGGGAGGGCGCCGACGAGCTGTTCGGCGGCTACACGATCTACCGGGAACCGTTGTCGCTCAAGCCGTTCGACTATCTCCCCCGGCCGCTGCGCCGGTCGATGGGCAAGGTGTCGCGGCCGCTGCCCGAGGGGATGCGCGGCAAGAGCCTGCTGCACCGCGGCTCGCTGACCCTCGAGGAGCGCTACTACGGCAACGCCCGCAGCTTCTCCGACGCCCAGCTTCGCGACGTGTTGCCGGGGTTCCGCGACGAGTGGACCCACACCGACGTGACGGCGTCGGTGTACGCCGAGTCGGCCGGCTGGGACCCGGTGGCCCGCATGCAGCACATCGACCTGTTCACCTGGCTGCGCGGCGACATCCTGGTCAAGGCGGACAAGATGACCATGGCCAACTCGCTGGAGCTGCGGGTGCCGTTCCTGGACCCCGAGGTGTTCGCCGTCGCCTCCCGGCTGCCGGTCGACGCCAAGATCACCCGCACCACCACCAAGTACGCGCTACGGCGGGCTCTCGAGCCGATCGTTCCGGCGCACGTGCTGCACCGGCCCAAGCTCGGGTTTCCGGTGCCGATCCGGCACTGGCTGCGCGCGGGCGAGCTGCAGGAGTGGGCCTATGCGCTGGTCGCGGCGTCGCGGGCCGGGCAGGCCGGTCAACTGGTGGATCTCGACGCCGTGCGCCGCATGCTCGACGAGCACCGCAACGGCGACGCCGACCACAGCCGCCGGCTGTGGACGGTCCTGATCTTCCTGCTCTGGTACGCGATCTTCGTCGAGCACAGCGTGGTGCCGCAGATCAGCGAGCCGGTCTACCCGGTCCAGCTCTGACGGCGAGCAGACACACAAGCACACGAAAACCGGCGTGTCGCTGTGCTTTTGGTCTGCCCGCCGGGCGGTTAGCCGGCCAGGGCCGTGCGAGCAGCCGAATCAGGCGAGGACCGCGGTGATCTCGGCGGCCGCGTCGTCGCCGTAGGCGCCCGCCAGCCGCGTCGCCGCCACCTCGTGGTCCCAGGCCCATTCCTGCGTGCCGGTCGACTCCAGCACCAGCACCGCCACCAAGGAGCCGAGTTGGGCCGAACGCTCGAGGCTCAGGCCGGCGCTGCGGCCGGTGAGGAAGCCGGCCCGGAACGCGTCGCCGACGCCGGTGGGGTCGACCTGGCTGGTCTCGGGCACGACGTCGACGTGGGTGGTGGTGCCGTCGGGTTCGACGATGTCGACGCCCTTGGGGCCCAGCGTGGTCACCCGCAGCTCGACCTGCGCCATCACGTCGGCCTCCGTCCAGCCGGTCTTGGACAGCATCAGGTCCCACTCGTAGTCGTTGGTGAACAGGTACTTGGCGCCGTCGACCAGCGTGCGGATCTCGTCCCCGGACAGCCGGGCGAGCTGCTGGGACGGGTCGGCGGCGAACGGCAGCCCGAGCGAGCGGCACTCGTCGGTATGCACGCGCATGGCGTCGGGGTCGTTGGCGCCGATGATCACCAGGTCCGGTTTCCCGACGCCCGAGACCACGTCGGCGAGCTTGATGTTGCGGGCCTCGGACATGGCGCCGGGGTAGAACGACGCGATCTGGGCCATGTCGACGTCGGTGGTGCAGGTGAACCGCGCGGTGTGCGCGCTCTCGGAGATCAGGACGTGGTCGCAGTTGACGCCGTGCGCCTGCAGCCAGTCGCGGTAGGTCGCGAAGTCCTTGCCGGCCGCGCCGACGAGCGCGACGTCACCGCCGAGCACCCCGATCGCGAACGCGATGTTGCCGGCCACGCCGCCGCGGTGGATCACCAGGTCGTCGACCAGGAAGCTGAGCGACACCTTGTGCAGGTGCTCGGGCAGCAGCTGCTCCGAGAACTTGCCCGGGAACCGCATCAGATGGTCGGTCGCAATCGAACCTGTCACCGCGATCGTCACGAAATCTCCACCCTTCGTTAGCAAGGCTGCCCAGCTTACTCACGCTCAGACGTCCCGAAGTCGTGCGCTAGCCTGCCTAGGGAACTTGCGTTGCCACCGACCCGATCTGGGCGGCAACCGCTCCTGGCCCCGTCCAGCCCCGTCTACCGCCGTAGGAGTACCTCGATGGCCGGTCCGCACCCGCCGAACGACAGTGTCGGCAGCGACGGACCCCAGACTCCCTCGGGTAACGCGCCGCTGGAATACCCGCACGATCAGCCCGGCCCCCCGCCGGCCAATTATGCCGGTCAGGGTGCGCCGGTGCCCTACCCGGCACGACGGTCCAGGCGGCGGCTGGTCATCGGCGTTGCGCTGGCCCTGGCGGTGGTGGCCGCCCTCACGGTCGCGATCGTGTACGGCGTCCGGACCAACGGGGCCAACACCGGCGCCGCCTTCTCCGAGGGAGCGGCCAAGAGCGCGATCCAGAACTACTTCAACGCCCTCGAGCGCCGGGACGTCGACGAGATCGTCCGCAACGCCCTGTGCGGCATGTACGACGGGGTCCGCGACAAGCGGCTCGACCTGTCGCTGGCCCATCAGAGCAGCGACGCGTTCCGCAAGCAGTTCTCCGAGGCCGAGGTGACCTCGATCGACAAGATCGTCTATCTGTCGCAGTACCAGGCGCAGGCGCTGTTCACCCTGCGGGTGTCGCCGCTCTCCTCGGGGCCGTCGCACGACCAAGTGCAGGGCATCGCCCAGCTGCTGTTCCAGCGCGGGCAGATCACGGTGTGCTCGTACGTGCTGCGCACCGGCGCGTCGTACTAGCGCCGCTCAGCTGACCTCAGTTGAAGGAGTCGCCGCAGGCGCAGGAGCCGGTGGCGTTGGGGTTGTCGATCGTGAAGCCTTGCTTCTCGATGGTGTCGACGAAGTCGATGGACGCCCCCTCGACGTAGGGCGCGCTCATCCGGTCGACGGTCAGCGTCACGCCGGAGAACTCGGCGGTCAGGTCGCCGTCCAGCGTCCGGTCGTCGAAGAAGAGGTTGTAGCGCAGCCCGGCGCAGCCGCCCGGCTGGACCGCGATGCGCAGCGCCAGGTCGTCGCGCCCCTCCTGGTCGAGCAGGGACTTCGCCTTGGCGGCGGCGGCCTCGGTCAGGATCACGCCGTGGGTCTTGGCGGTCGACTCGTTTTGCACCGTCATTGCTTCTCCTACATGCCTGATGGTTTGAGTGGATGCCCGCGCAAGCCGCGCCGGGGTGTCACCCACTCCCTCAACGGTACCTTGCAGGACCGCTATTCCCGAGCCTCGCCGCCACCTGTGAGGCCAATCCCATCAGCTGATTGGCGGCGTCGGCCTGCGCCAACCGCACCGAGCCCGCGTAGTCGGCGATCGACAACGCCGACATGATGCCCGACGAGCGCACCACCGAGTTCTCGAGGCCCACCTGGCCGGCCAGCACGATCACCGGAATGCCGAGCGGACGCGCGAGGTCGACCAGCGCGCCCACCACCTTCCCGTGCAACGACTGCTCGTCGAAGCGGCCCTCACCGGTGACGATCATCTCCGCGGTCTCGAGGTCGTCGGCCAGCAGCGTGTGCTCGGCGATGATCGCCGCGCCCGACTCGCACCGGCCGCCGAGCGCGAGCAGTCCGGCGCCGATGCCCCCGGCGGCGGCCGCGCCCGGCTCGGAGCTGACGTCGCGGCCGGCGAAAGCCTCCAGTTCCAGCGCCCACGCCTCGAGACGGACCTCCAGCTTTGCGACGGTGGCGCTGTCGGCGCCCTTCTGCGGCCCGAACACCCTGGCCGCCCCCCAGGGCCCGATCATGGGGTATTCGGTGTCCGAGGCGGCGATCAGCTCCACGTCGGCCAGCTTCCCGCGGGCCGCCTCGAGGCCGCCGAGCTCGGTGATCATCGCCTGCCCGCCCTCGCTGCAGGCGCTGCCGCCCAGCCCGACCACGATTCGCGTCGCGCCGGCCCCCAGCGCCTCGGCGGTGAGCTGCCCCACCCCCCTGCTGTGGGCCGCCAGCGCCGTCTCCGGGGTGGGCGGGCCGCCCAGCTTCGCCAGCCCGCACGCCTGCGCGCACTCCAGGTACGCGGTCTTCGAGCGTCGTTCGAACAGCCATTCGGCGGTGACCGTGTTGTCGAGCGGGCCCGTCACCCGCAGGCGCCGCCGCTTCTCCCCCAGCCGCTCGGCGAGCACCTCGACGAAACCGGGGCCGCCGTCGGACTGCGGCGCGACGATGAACCGGTCGGCCGGGCGCGACCTGGTCCAGCCGGTCGCGATCGCGGCGGCGGCCTCCACCGCCGACAGCGTGTCGCCGTAGCAATCCGGGGCCACCAGGACCTGCATGGCCGGGAGTTGGAGACGGCCGGGCGCCAGACCGGTGGCGGTGTCATCCGGGGCCATGGTGCCGCTCATCACACGTTGCCGTTCATTACCCGTAAGCGTAGGGGTTCACGGTCGGCTGGCGCATGACTAATACACACGCAGTTGAGGCAATTTCGGGAGGGCCGCCCGGCGAAGTAACCTGGCGACTGTGAAGCTGATGGGCCGCAAAAAGGGCCAGGGCGAAAGCGCCGACGCCGCGCCGGTGGTCGAAGTCGCCACGACGGACACCGGCGGCGCGCGCCGGACGGGCCCCAAGGGCCGGCCCACACCCAAGCGCACCGACACCCGACGCAAGCCGGTCGCGCCGGCGCCGATGACCGCCGCCGAGGCGCGGGCCCGCCGTAAGGCCATGGCCACCAAGCTCACCCGCGAGGAGCGCAGGGCGGACAAGCTGGCCAGCCGCGCCCGCATGACCGAGCGCCGCGAACGCATGCTGGCCGGCGAGGAGGCCTATCTCCTGCCCCGCGACCAGGGACCGGTGCGCCGCTACGTGCGCGACATCGTCGACTCGCGGCGCAATGCGCTGGGCCTCTTCATGCCGTCGACGCTGGTCCTGATGTTCGTCATGTTCGCCGTGCCCCAGCTGCAGCTGTATGTCTCCCCGGCGATGCTGGTGCTGATGGCCGTGATGACCGTCGACGGGCTCATCCTCGCGCGCAAGATCAGCCGGCTGGTCGACGCGAAGTTCCCGAACAACACCGAGAGCCGTTGGAAGCTCGGCCTCTACGCCGCGGGGCGGGCTTCCCAGATGCGCCGCATGCGGGCACCGCGGCCCCAGGTCGAGCGCGGCAGCCGTGTCGCCTGATCGTCGCGCGAAGGCCGTCTGACCGCGGTGCGCACCCTGGTGCTTGGCGGAATCCGTTCGGGCAAGTCACGGTGGGCCGAGGACGCGATCACCCAGGGTCTGCCGCCCGACGGCCCGGTGCGCTACGTGGCGCCGGGGGCCTCGTCTTCAGTGGGTGAGGCCGACCCCGCCTGGGCGCGGCGGATCGCGGAGCACCGCCACCGCCGGCCGGCCCACTGGTCCACGGTCGAAAGCGGCGACGTGGCAACGCAGTTGCGGCGGTCGCCGGATGTCCCCACGCTCGTCGACGACCTCGGCACCTGGCTGACCTGCGCCATGGACCGCGCCGGCGCCTGGGAGGGCGGCTCGGTGGCCGGCCCCGTCGACGAGATGCTCGACGCCATCGGTGATTTCGGGGCCGCGCTGGTGCTGGTCAGCCCCGAGGTCGGGCTGACCGTCGTGCCGGCCACCGCCGCGGGGCGGCGGTTCGCCGACGAGTTGGGCGGCCTCAACCAGCGGGTCGCCGAGCTGTGCGACCGCGTGGTGCTGGTGGTGGCGGGGCAGGCGCTGCCGATCAAGCGGTCGGAAGGCTGATGGACTTCGCGCCGGTGTCGCCGCCCGACGCGGACGCGGCCGCGGCCGCCCGCGCACGGCAGGACACGCTGACCAAACCGCGCGGCGCCCTGGGCCGCCTGGAGGAGCTGTCGGCGTGGGTCGCCGCATGCCAAGGTTGTTGTCCGCCACGCCAATTGGAACGCGCTCGGATCGTGGTGTTCGCCGGCGACCATGGCGTCGCGCGGTCCGGCGTGTCGGCCTACCCGCCGGAGGTGACGGCGCAGATGGTCGCGAACATCGAGGCCGGCGGCGCGGCCGTCAACGTGCTGGCCGGAATCGCCGGGGCGACGGTGCGGGTGGCCGACCTGGCGGTCGACGCCCCGCCGCAGCCGGGCACGGGCACCCACAAGGTGCGCCGTTCCAGCGGGGACATCAGCGCGCAGGACGCGTTGACCGACGACGAGACCAGCGCCGCGATCGCCGCGGGCCGCGCCATCGCCGACGAGGAGGTGGACGGCGGCGCCGACCTGCTCGTCGCTGGCGACATGGGCATCGGGAACACCACACCCGCGTCGGTGCTGGTGGCGGCGCTGACCAACACCGAACCGGTGGCGGTGGTGGGCCTCGGCAGCGGGATCGACGACGCCGGCTGGGCCCGCAAGACGGCCGCGGTCCGCGACGCCCTGTTCCGGGCCCGACGGGTGCTGCCCGATCCGGTCGCGCTGCTGCGCTGCGCCGGCGGCGCGGATCTGGCCGCACTGGCCGGCTTTTGCGCCCAGGCCGCGGTGCGGCGCACGCCGTTGCTGCTCGACGGCATGGCGGTGACGGCCGCCGCGCTGGTGGCCGAGCGCCTGGCGCCGGGCGCGCGGCAGTGGTGGCAGGCCGGTCACCGGTCGACCGAGCCGGCGCACGCGCTGGCCCTCGGGGCGCTGGAACTCGAGCCGATCCTGGACCTGCGCATGCGGCTGGGCGAGGGCAGCGGCGCCGCGCTCGCGGTGCCGGTGCTGCGGGCCGCCGTCGCCACGCTCGCGTCGATGGCAACGTTCGGCGAGGCCGGCGTCTCCGACCGTTCGCCCTCGTGATCCGTTCGCTGGCAAGCGCTTTCGCGTTCGGGACGGTGCTTCCGGTCGGGCGCGGCGGGCACGCGCCGCTGGGCCGCGGCGCGATGACTGCGCTGCCGCTCGTGGGTTGTGCGCTGGGCGCGCTGGTCGCCGGTGTGACGTGGGGCGGCGAGTTGGCGTTCGGCCGGTCCAGCCCGCTGGCCGGGGTGCTGGCGGTCGCCGCGCTGGCGCTCGCGACCCGCGGCCTGCACCTCGACGGCGTGGCCGACACGGCCGACGGGCTCGGCTGCTACGGACCGCCTCCGCGGGCGCTGGCGGTGATGCGCGACGGCTCGACGGGACCGTTCGGCGTGGCGGCGATCGTCTTCGTTGTCTTGTTGCAGGGCTTGGCTTTTCCCGCGCTGCGGCCGGCGGCGATCGTCGTCGCAGTGGCCGCCGGCCGGGTGGCCGCGGTGTTGGCGTGCCGGCGGGCGGTGCCCGCCGCCGAGGGCAGCGCGCTGGGGGCGCGGGTGGCGGCCAGCCAGCCGGCGCCGGTGGTGGCGGCCTGGGTGGCGGTGCTGCTCGCCGGGTCGGCGGCGGCGGGCCCGCGGGTGTGGCAGGGCCCCGGCGCGGCGCTGCTGGCGCTCGGCTGCTCGGCGGCCCTGGTCGCGCACTGCACCCGCCGGTTCGGCGGGATCACCGGCGACGTGCTGGGCGCCGCGATCGAGCTCACGACCACGGTGTGCGCGGTGACGCTGGCGGCGGTGGTGCGGTTCTAGGCCGTCGGCTAGCCGAGTCGCGCCATCCAGCCATGCGTGTCGGCGAAGGTGCCCCGCTGGATGCCGGTGAGCGTGTCGCGCAGCGCCATCGTCACCTCGCCGGGCTCGCCGTCGGCGATGGTGAAGTCGCTGTCGCCGTACTTCACCCGCGCGACCGGGGTGATCACGGCGGCGGTGCCGCAGGCGAACACCTCGGTGATCTCGCCGGCGGCGGCCTTCTTCTGCCACTCGTCGATGTCGATCTTGCGCTCCTCGACGCTGAACCCGGCGTCAATCGCCAACTGCAGCAACGAATCTCGGGTGATGCCGGGAAGCAGTGCCCCCGACAGCTCGGGGGTGACGAGCCGGGCCGAGCCGCCGCTGCCGAACACGAAGAAGATGTTCATCCCGCCCATCTCCTCGACGAAGCGGCGCTCGACGGCGTCGAGCCACACCACCTGGTCGCAGTCGTTGTCCGCCGCCTCGGCCTGGGCCAGCAGCGAGGCGGCGTAGTTGCCGCCGAACTTGGCCGCGCCGGTGCCGCCCGGGCTGGCCCGCACGTAGTCGGTGGACACCCACACGGTGACGGGGTTGATGCCGCCCTTGAAGTACGCCCCGGCCGGCGAGGCGATCAGCAGGTAGCGGTACTGCTTGGAGGGCCGCACCCCGAGTCCCGGCTCGGTGGCGATCATGAACGGCCGCAGGTACAGCGACTCCTCGCCTCCGGCGGCGGGCACCCAGGCGTTGTCCACCTCGACCAGCTGGCACAGCGACCCCATGAACAGCTCGTCGGGCAGCTCCGGCATCGCGAGCCGCCGCGCCGACGACCGCATCCTGGCGGCGTTCGCCTCGGCGCGAAAGGCCACCACCGAGCCGTCCGACCAGCGGTAGGCCTTCAGCCCCTCGAAGACCTCCTGCGCGTAGTGCAGCACGATCGCCGACGGGTCCAGCTCGATCGGGCCGTACGGAATGACCCGGGCGTTGTGCCAGCCCCGGCCGTCGGCATAGTCGATCGACACCATGTGATCGGTGAAGTGCTTGCCGAAACCCGGCTCCGCCAGGATTGATTCACGTTCGGCGTCGGTCGCGGGGTGCGACGAGCGCGAAACCGTGAACTCGAGTGAGCCGCTGGTCATGGGCCCGATTGTATATCCGCCCCGCTAGCGAGTTTTGGTGGCGACGAACGGCGGGCGCACCACTTCGCACTCGACCGCGCGGCCGCGGACGTCGACGGTCACGCGGCGGCCGTCGTCGACCCCGGCGTCGGTGTCGATCAGCGCCAGCCCGATTCCTGCCTGCAGGGTCGGGGAAAAGGTCCCTGAGGTGGTGACGCCGACGGGCGCGTCCCCGTCGAGCACCGTCAGGCCGGGGCGCAGCACGCCGCGCCCGACCATCCGCAGTCCGCGCAGCAGCCGCCGGGGGCCCGCCTCCTTCTCGGCCAGCAGCGCATCGCGGCCGAAGAAGGCGTCCTTCTTCCAGCCGATCGCCCAGCCGCACCGGGCCTGCAGCGGCGAGATCTCGGGCGAAAGCTCGTGGCCGTGCAGCGGATAGCCCATCTCGGTGCGCAGCGTGTCGCGCGCACCCAGGCCGGCGGGCTCGCCCCCGGCGGCGCGGACCGCCGCGGCCAGCGCGTCGAACACCACGGCCGCCGACTCCCAGGGCGGCACCAGTTCGTAGCCGTGCTCGCCGGTGTAGCCGGTGCGGCACACCCGCACCGGCACCCCCGAGTACGACGCGTCGGCGTAGGCCATGTAGTCCATGTCGGCCGGCAGGCCGAGTTCGGTGAGCACGGCAGCGGATCGCGGCCCCTGCACGGCCAGCACCGCGAAGGAACGGTGCTGGTTGGTGACGGTCACGCCGTCGGGTGCGGCCGCCGCAAGCGCCTCGACCACCGCGGCGGTGTTGGCGGCGTTGGGCACCAGGAAGATCTCGTCGTCGTCGACGTAGTAGGCGATCAGGTCGTCGATGACGCCGCCGGAGTCGTTGCAGCACAACGTGTATTGGGCCTTGCCGGGGCCGATGCGGTCGAGATCGTTGGTGAGCGCGGAGTTGACGAACCCGGCGGCGCCCGGGCCGCGGACCGACGCCTTGCCGAGGTGGCTGACGTCGAACAGCCCGACGGCGTTGCGGGTGGCGTTGTGCTCGCTGACGGTGCCGGCGTAGGCCACCGGCATCAGCCATCCGCCGAATTCGGCGAAGGTGGCGCCGAGCTCGCGGTGGCGCTCTTCCAACGGTCCGTGCTGCACGTCATCGGTCACGGCGATTCACCCTAATCGCCAACCCTGGCACACTTGGGGAGGTGTCCGATCCGCTGGACTTCGACGTCCTCGAGGCAGCCGGAATCGCCAACGCGCGCGAGCGGGCCGACCTGATCAAGTACCTGGACGGGCTCGGCTTCACGCTCGACGACATGGTCGAGGCCGAGCGCCGCGGACGGCTGTTCGGTCTGGCGGGTGACGTCCTGCAATGGTCGGGACGGCCGGTGTACACGCTGCAGGGCGCGGCCGACGAACTCGGCCTGTCGGCCGACGACGTGGGTCGTGCCTGGGCGTTGCTGGGGCTGACGGTCGCCGGTCCCGACGTGCCGGTGCTCAGCCAGGCCGACGTCGACGCCCTGGCCACCTGGGTCGCCCTGAAAAGGGTGGTCGGGGAGGACGGGGCGTTCGGGCTGCTGCGGGTCATGGGCGCCACCATGGCCCGGCTGGCGGAGGCCGAGTCGACCACGATCCGCGCCGGGATGCCCGACATCCAGATGAACTACACCAACGACGAGCTCGCCACGGCGCAGGCGTACCGCGCCATCGCCGAGTTCGTCCCGCGGATCGGGGCGCTGATCGACATCGTGCACCGCCACCACCTGACCAGCGCGCGGGCGCATTTCGAGGGCGTGCTGCGCGACACGTCGGCAAGCGTGGTGTGTGGCATCGGGTTTGCGGACCTGTCGGGGTTCACGGCGCTCACCCACGCGCTCACCCCCGCCCAGTTGTCGGCGCTGCTCAACGAGTTCGCCGGCGCCGTCTCCGACGTGGTGCACGCCGACGGGGGCCGGGTGGTGAAGTTCATCGGCGACGAGGTGATGTGGGTCAGCGCGTCGCCCGAGCGGCTCGCCAAGGCCGCCGTCGACCTCGTCGACCACCCCCGGGCGCGCGAGGTGGGCCTGCAGGTGCGCGCCGGCCTCGCCTTCGGCCCGGTGCTGGCCATCAACGGCGACTACTTCGGCAGCCCGGTCAACCTGGCCGCGCGCCTCGTGGGCGTCGCGGTGCCGGGCCAGGTCCTGGTCTCGTCGGGGCTGCGCGACGAAATCCCGGACTGGCCCGCGACCGCGCTTGGCCCGTTGACCCTCAAGGGCTTCGACGTCCCGGTGACCGCGTACGAGTTGGGCCGCGGGGATGCCGGAGGACCGCCGCCGCCCCGGTGACTAGGGTGGATGCCCGTGAGCACCGCACCCGGCTACCAGGCCCCCTCCGTCACCGTCGCCGCCTCGCTGCCCAAACGCGGCACTGAATCGGTCCTGATCGTGCCGGTCGTCTCGACCGGCGACGAGGAGCGCCCCGGTGCGGCCCTCGCATCGGCGGAACCGTTCCTGCCCGCCGAGGCGGTCGCGGAGATCGAGGCCGGGCTGCGGGCGCTGAACGCGACCGGCGGCAGCGAGCAGGTGCACCGCCTGGTGGTGCCGTCGCTGCCGGTGGCCAGTGTGCTGGCGGTCGGCCTGGGCAAGCCGCGCGCGCAGTGGCCGGCCGACACCGTCCGCCGCGCCGCCGGGGTGGCCGCGCGCTCGCTCAACGGCGCCGAGTCGGTGCTCACCACGCTGGCCGAGCTGCCCGGCGACGGCGTGTGCGAGGCCGCCGTCGAGGGCCTGGTGCTGGGCAGCTACCGGTTCACCGCGTTCCGCAGCGAGAAGACCGCGCCGAAAGACAAAGGGCTGCGCAAGATCACCGTGCTCGCCATTGCCAAGGACGCCAAGAAGCAGGCGGCGCACGCGGCGGCCGTCGCCACCGCCGTCGCCACGGCCCGCGACTTCGTCAACACTCCCCCGAGCCACCTGTATCCGGCCGAGTTCGCCGCCCGCGCAAAGGCGTTCGGTGAGGCCGTCGGCCTCGAGGTGCAGGTCCTCGACGAAAAGGCCTTGCAGAGGGGCGGTTACGGCGGGCTGATCGGGGTGGGCCAGGGCTCGTCGCGACCGCCGCGGCTGGTGCGGCTCACGCACCGGGGCGCCAAGGGCCGCCGCGGCAAGGCGAAGCGGGTGGCGCTGGTGGGCAAGGGCATCACGTTCGACACCGGCGGCATCTCGATCAAGCCGGCCGCGTCGATGCACTACATGACCTCCGACATGGGCGGCGCCGCGGCGGTGATCGCGACGGTCGCCCTGGCCGCGCAGCTGCAACTGCCGATCGACGTGATCGCCACCGTCCCGATGGCCGAGAACATGCCGTCGGGCACGGCGCAGCGGCCCGGCGACGTGCTGACCCAGTACGGCGGCACCACCGTCGAGGTGCAGAACACCGACGCCGAAGGCCGGCTCATCCTCGCCGACGCCATCGTCCGCGCGTGCGAGGACAACCCCGATTACCTGATCGAGACGTCCACGCTCACCGGGGCCCAGACCGTCGCGCTGGGCGCGCGCATCCCGGGGGTGATGGGCAGCGACGAGGTCCGCGACCGCGTCGCCGCCATTTCCCAGCGCGTCGGCGAGAACGCCTGGCCGATGCCGCTGCCCGACGAACTCAAGGACGACCTGAAGTCGACCGTGGCCGACCTGTCCAACATCAGCGGGCAGCGGTTCGCGGGCATGCTGGTGGCCGGGGTGTTCCTGCGCGAGTTCGTCGCCGACGGGGTGGGCTGGGCGCACATCGACGTGGCCGGGCCGGCGTACAACACCGGCGGCCCGTGGGGATACACGCCCAAGGGCGCGACCGGCGTCCCGACCCGCACGATGTTCGCCGTGCTCGAGGACATCGCCGAAAACGGTTGACGGTCAGGCTATTTCAGCATTCGGGACAGCACCGCGCTGCTTAATTTCCGGCGCGGCCACCCGGTGACGCGGCCGGCCGCCAGCGCGGCCTTGGAGGCGTTGCGCCCGCAGGCGCCGTGCACCGAGCCGCCCGGCGTGGCCGACGCGCTGCCCAAATAGAGGCCCTCGACGGGTGTTTCGGCGCGGCCCATCCCCGGCAGCGGGCGAAACACGAGCATCTGCTGCAGTTGCGACGTGCCGCCGTTGACCGCACCCATGTGCAGGTTGGCGTCGCTGGCCTCCAGGTCCGACGGGCGCTGCACGAACCTGCCGACGACCCGCGAACCGAAGCCGGGCGCGTGGTCCTCGATGACGCGGTCCATCGCGTCGGCGATCCGCTCGGCGGACGCGTCGTCGGCCACGTTGCGCGGCAAATGCGTGTACGCCCAAACACTTTCGGTGCCCGAGGGTGACCTCGTCGGGTCGGCCGTGGTGGTCTGGCCCAGCAGCATGAACGGGCGCTCGGGCACGACACGGGTGTTCAGGTCGGCCATCCACCGCACCAGCCCGTCGCCGTCGGCGCCCAGGTGGACGGTGCCCACGCCTTGCAGGCTTTCGGCCTTCCACGGGATCAGCCCGTCGAGGGTGTAGTTCACCTTCGTCACGGGGGGATCCCACTCGAAGTCCTTCAGTTCGCGCAGCATGCCGGCCGGAAGCGAGTCTGGCGGCAACATGTCGCCGAACAGCTGGGGCGCGGTGACGTCGGCCACCACCGCCCGCCGCGCCTGCACCGTGCGGCCGGCGGCGGTCGTCACACCGACCGCCCGGCCGCCGCGCACCTGGATGCGCGCGACCTTCTCGTTGCACTCGATCCGAGCCCCCGCCGACTCGGCCCGCCGCACCAGGGCGGCCGTGAGTTGACCGGACCCGCCGACCGGCACCGGCCAGCCGACGTCTTGGGCGAGCATCGTCATCAGGAACCCCATGGCGCCGCTCAGCGGCGCGTCCGGCGGGATGTCGGCGTGCATGGCGTTGCCCAGCAACAGCGTTCGCGGCGCGTCGCCGTCGAACAGGTGCCTGGCCATGTCGTTGGCCGGCTCGATCAGCAGGCGGGCGAACCGGATCGACTCCGCCGTGCCGAGTTTGGTGAGCAGCCGCAGCAGCGGGCGCACGGGCGGGAAGGGCGCGAGCAGGGTGTCGAGCAGCGCGGCCTTCACGGTGTCCCACAGCTCGACCGCCCGCAGCCAGTTGTCCCCGTCGGACGGGTGGCGGCGCGCCAGTTCCGCCGCCGTGCGGGCGGCGTCGTGGTAGATGACGGGCGGATCCTCGTCGGAGCCGCTGCGCGGGTGTCCGACCACCGCGGGCGCGTGCGACCACCGCAGGCCATGGTCCTCGAGGTGCAGGGCCGCGATGGCCGGCGAGGCGGCGGTCATGGGGTAGTACGAGCTGAACAGGTCGGTGACGTACCCCGGTGTCAGCTCGGCGCTGCGGACGGCGCCGCCGGGCTCCGGCTGGGCCTCGAGGACCAGCACGTCCCAGCCCGCGTCCGCCAGCATCGACGCCGCGACCAGGCCATGGTGTCCCGCTCCGATGACGACGGCGTCCGCGGTCTCGGGCACGCTTACTCGACCTGACTGGGCTGAAGGCGCTCGGCGAGCGCCGTCAGCCGCAGCAGGCACTCGCGGTTGCGCGGGTAGACCGCGGCCAGCACAAGCCGGTCCGGGATCAGGTTGACCGGGCCCTCGGCCGGCGTCTCGACCATGTAGATCCGGCAGCCGCCGTCGGGCAGGTCCTCCAGCCGCAGCGTGATGAGCATGGCGCCGAGCGGTCCGATGCCCGCGCGCAGGACGAGTTCCTCCTCGGGCGTGCAGCTTTCGACCACCGTCTGGTCGCTGATCACCAGCGGCCACACCCCGACCGAGTGCTTGATGGCCGAACCCGGCTCCGGCCAGTTGTGGTCGACCGCACGGGTCCGGCTGTTGCCCACCACCCACTGCGTGTAGGTCCATCCGTCGGCCAACGCGTCCCAGATCTCCTTGCGGGAAGCCCGCACCTCGCGCGTCGTGGCCATCTGTCGGGTCGCTGTCATCGACTATCCTTTCGCACCGGCATGTGGCTAGGGGTACCCCGGCCGGCCTAAACCATGCGCGCGGCGGTTTAGCCTCCCTGGCCAGCGGCTATCCGCCGATACCAGACCCAACCAGGGACGGAGGCGCATCGTGACGGTGCGACGTTTGATCATCGCAGTGGGCGCCGTGCTCTTGCTGGCCGGCGTCATCGGGCTGCTGGCGCCGGTTTCGATCTCGGACGGCAACGGCCACAACATCGGCTGCGGCAACGCGGTCGCGACCGACCTGTCCGCGGCCCGGAACGCCAACGACACCAGCGTGGCGAACATCCCGATCCTCAACCAGGTCGTGCCGCACACCGACTACGTCGCGCAGTGCCAGTCGGCCGTGGGCAGCCGGCGCACGTGGACGATCCCGCTCGCCGTCATCGGGATCATCGCGATCGCCGGCGCGCTGCTGATGCGGCGCGAGGGCGCGCCGAGAGCCGGCGTGTGACGACCACAAGCGCGGCGCAGTGGGGACGCCGCTAGATGACCCGCACGCGGGCCGTGCTGCGTAGCGCCTGCGGCGCCACGCGCGAGGCCACGTAGCCGGCATAGGCTTCCGGCGCCACCGGGCGGATCGGCTTGTTCTTGGCGACCGACGACACGATCGCCTCGGCGACCTTGTCGGGCCCGTAGCGGCGCAGCGCGAACAACTTCTTGAGCTGCCCCTGCCGACCCTCGACGTGCTCCGCCCCCTTCCCAGCGGAGGCGTGGAAGTGGGTGGCGTCGAGGATGTTGGTGTTGATGACCCCGGGGCAGATCGTCGTCAGCCCGACCCCGGCCGCGTCGAGCTCGGCGCGCAGGCAGTCGGAGAACATGAAGGTCGCCGCCTTCGAGCTGCAGTAGGCGCTCAGCGACTGCAGCGGCATGTAGGCGGCCATGGACGCCACGTTGACGATGTGCCCGCCGGTGCCGCGGTCTACCAGGCGCCGACCGAACGAGCGGCAGCCGTTGACCACGCCGCCGAAGTTGATTTCGAGCACCCGCTCGAAGGTTTCGGCCGGGGTGTCGAGGAAGGCCCCCGCCTGCCCGATGCCGGCGTTGTTGATCACGACGTCGGGGACGCCGTGCTCGGCGCTGATCCGTTCGGCGAACGCCTCGACCGCGTCGGCGTCGGACACGTCGAGCACGTACGGGTGGGCCATCCCGCCGCGCGCGGCGATCTCGGCGGCCGTCTCCTTGACGGCGGCCTCGTCGATGTCGCTGACCACCACCTCGGCGCCCTTGCGGGCGAAGGCGAACGCGGTCTCACGGCCGATGCCGCTCCCGGCGCCCGTGATGGCCACCAGCGTGTCGCCGAACTCGTCGCGCGCGCGCCCGACCTGAGCGCGCAGGAGGGCGCGGCCCGGCTGCCCCCCTTCGGCCACATCGGCGAGGTCGTGCACCGCCGCCGCCATCACCTGCGGATGCGACATCGGCGAGAAGTGCCCGGCCTTGATGTCGCGGCGCCACAGCCGCGGCACCCACCGCGCGGTGTGTTCGTAGCCGTACGGCCGCACGTAGGGGTCCTCGGTGTTGACGACGAGCTGCACCGGCACGTCGATCACCGGCACCGGCCGCTTGCGCGAATACGTCCGAAAGTAGTTGGCGGGATACACCTTTACCGAGCGCGCCGCGTCCGCGGCCAGCTTGTCGGAATGGTGGATCTGCTCGGCGGGGAGGTTGTCGACGATGCTGCGCCTGATCGCGGCGCTCGACAGCGCCAGCCGCAACGCCAACGGTGCCAGCACGGGAATGGAGAACAGCACCATGTACGTCAGGCGCAGGCCCTGGACGAGCGCCCGCAAAAAGGTGCGCGGCCGCCACGGCCGGCGCAGGCCGCCGAAGATGAACTCCGCGAGTTGATCCTGGCTGGGGCCCGACACCGAGGTGAAGGACGCGACCCGGTCACCGGCGCCGGGCCGGGTGAGGTATTCCCAGACCCCGACCGACCCCCAGTCGTGGGCCAGCACGTGCGCCGGCCCGCCGGGGCTCAGCTCGCCGATCACGGCGGCGAAGTCGTCGGCGAAGCGTTCCATGCGATAGGCGGCGACGGGTCTGGGCGCCGACGACAGCCCGACCCCGCGGTTGTCGTAGCGGATGACGCGGAACCGTTCGGCCAGCAGCGGAACCACGCCGTCCCACAACACGTGCGAGTCGGGCCAGCCGTGCACCAGCACGACGGTGGGACCGTCGGGCTTGCCCTCCTCGTAGACCGCGATGCGCGCGCCGTCCGCGCTGTCGACGAACTGCTGGGGCGCCTGTGATGTCGCCGGCATAAGACCTCCACGTCTCGCTACGTGGGCACACCGTAGCAAGCGGTTAGCGCCGCACCCGGCAAAGCCGGGGCCGCCCTGACTGTGTGCCGGTGGGCGCGCAGTGACAGGATGGTTCTCGGTTCCGCCCCCGCCACACCGCGCTGTGGTACGCCAGATGTAGCCCCGACCCACGAGCGATCGAGGAGTCAGAAAAGATGGCCTTCTCCGTCCAGATGCCCGCACTCGGTGAGAGCGTCACCGAGGGGACGGTCACTCGCTGGCTCAAGCAGGAGGGCGACACGGTCGAGGTCGACGAGCCGCTCGTCGAGGTCTCCACCGACAAGGTCGACACCGAAATCCCCTCGCCGGCGGCCGGCGTGCTGACCAAGATCATCGCGCAGGAGGACGACACCGTGGAGGTGGGCGGGGACCTCGCCCTCATCGGCGACGCGTCCGAGGGCGGCGGGTCCTCCCCGGCGCCCACAGAAACTCCAGCAGCTCCGGAAGCCCCGGCGGCCCCCAGCGAACCGGAGCCCGAGCCGCAGGCCGCCCAGCCGGAGCCCGAGCCGCAACCGGCCGCCCCGGCACCGCAACCATCCGGCGGGGGCTCCGGAGACGCGACTCCGGTGCTGATGCCCGAACTGGGCGAGTCGGTGACCGAGGGCACCGTGACGCGGTGGCTGAAGAAGGTGGGCGACTCGATCCAGGTCGACGAGCCGCTCGTCGAGGTTTCCACCGACAAGGTGGACACCGAGATCCCCTCCCCGGTGGCCGGCGTCCTGGTCAGCATCACCGCAGAGGAGGACGACACCGTCGCGGTGGGCGGCGAGCTGGCGCGCATCGGTTCGAGCGCCCAGGGCGCCGACGGCCGCGGCCCCGCGCAACCCCAGCCGAAGCCGGAACCCAAACCGGAACCGAAGCCGGAGCCCAAGCCGGAGCCGAAACCGGAGCCCAGGGCGGAGGCCCAGCCCCAACCCGCGGCCCAGGCCCAGCCCCAACCCGCGGCCCAGCCGAAGCCCGAGCCCAAACCCCAACCGGCGCAGGCGCAGCCGTCCGACACGGGCAGCTCGGACAGCCCCTACGTGACGCCGCTGGTGCGCAAGCTCGCGTCCGAGCACAACATCGACCTGAGCGCCGTCACCGGCACCGGGGTGGGCGGGCGCATCCGCAAGCAGGACGTCCTGGCCGCCGCAGAGAAGAAACAGGAGTCGCAGCGGCAAGCGCCCGCGCCCGCCCCGGCGCAAGCCCCTGCTCCCGCGGCCAAGGCGGCGCCGGCGGCCGCACCGACCCCGGCACCGGCGCTGGCGCACCTGCGCGGCACCACGCAGAAGGCCAGCCGCATCCGCCAGCTCACGGCGGCCAAGACGCGCGAGTCCCTGCAGGCCACCGCCCAGCTCACCCAGACCCACGAGGTCGACATGACCCGGATCGTCGGCCTGCGGGCCCGGGCCAAGGAGGCGTTCGCCGAGCGCGAGGGCGTGAACCTGACCTACCTGCCGTTCATCGCGCGCGCCGTCATCGACGCCCTGAAGACCCACCCCAACATCAACGCCAGCTACAACGAGGACACCAAAGAGATCACCTATCACGAGGCCGAGCACCTCGGCTTCGCGGTCGACACCGAGCAGGGTCTGCTCTCCCCCGTCATCCACAACGCCGGTGACCTTTCGCTGGCGGGGCTGGCGCGGGCGATCGCCGACATCGCCGCGCGGGCCCGGTCCGGGAACCTCAAGCCCGACGAGTTGTCCGGCGGCACCTTCACGATCACGAACATCGGCAGCCAGGGCGCGCTCTTCGATACCCCGATCCTGGTCCCGCCGCAGGCCGCGATGCTGGGCACCGGGGCCATCGTCAAGCGGCCGCGAGTGATCGTCGACGAGTTCGGCAACGAATCGATCGGGGTGCGCTCGATCTGCTACCTGCCGCTGACCTATGACCACCGTTTGATCGACGGCGCCGACGCCGGACGTTTCGTGACCACGATCAAGCATCGGCTCGAAGAGGGAGCATTCGAGGCCGATCTCGGACTGTGAGGGAGGCTTTCGAACTGTGGCTCGAGATGGTCACAAGGCCGTCATCGCGATAGCGGGTTCGTCCGGGCTCATCGGCTCGGCCCTGGCCGCCGCGCTGCGCGCCGCCGACCACCCGGTGCTCCGCATCGTGCGCCGCGCTCCGGCGAATTCCGAAGAGCTGCACTGGAATCCGGAGAGCGGTGAGTTCGATGCCGACGCGCTCGCCGACGTCGACGCCGTCGTCAACCTGTGCGGAGTCAACATCGGCCAGCGACGCTGGTCGGGCGCGTTCAAGCAGAACCTGCGGGACAGCCGCATCACGCCCACCGAGGTGCTGGCCAACGCCGTCGCCGACGCCGGCGTCGAGACGTTGGTCAACGCGAGCGCGGTGGGCTTCTACGGCGACACCAAGGACCGCGTCGTCGACGAAAACGACCGCGCCGGAAGCGGTTTCCTGGCCCAGCTATGCGAGGACTGGGAGGCGGCCACGCTGCCGGCCCAGTACGGCGGGGCCCGCGTCGTGCTGGCGCGCACCGGTATCGTTCTGTCGCCCGGGGGTGGTGCGCTGCGGATGATGCGGCCGCTGTTCTCGACCGGCCTGGGCGCCCGGCTGGGCAGCGGCCGTCAGTACATGTCGTGGATCAGCCTCGAGGACGAGGTGCGGGCGCTCCTCTTCGCGATCAACAATCCGTCGCTGTCCGGGCCGGTCAACATGACCGGGCCCGCGCCGGTCACCAACGCGGAGTTCACCGCCGCGTTCGGCCGCGCGCTCAACCGGCCCACCCCACTCATGGTGCCCGCCTTCGCGATCCGGGCGGTCCTCGGCGAGTTCGCCGACGAGGGCCTGCTGATCGGTCAGCGCGCCATCCCGTCGGCCCTGGAACGCGCCGGATTCCGGTTCCACCACAACACGATCGGCGAGGCGCTCGGCTATGCGACCGCCCGCCCCGAGCCCGACTGAGCCGCCACGTCCTGCGGACGGGCAACCCGGATCAGGCGGCGCCCGCCGCCATATGCCGCTTGCCCCAGTCGCACATCGCCTTGGTCACCGGCCGCAGCGTCATGCCGTATTCGGTCAGCGAATACTCAACGCGCGGTGGCACTTCAGGGAACACCTCCCTGCGCAGGATGCCGTCGGCCTCCAGCTCGCGCAGCTGACGCGACAGCACCCGTTCGCTGATTCCCGTTGTCTTGCGCCGCAATTCGGCGAAGCGATGCGTGCCGCCGGTCATCATGTGGTAAATCAGCACGGCTTTCCATTTGCCGCCGATCACCGCGAGCGTGGCCTCCACCGGACAGTTGAAGTCGTCGCTCACACTAACCTCCCGGTCAGTACCCCACACAAAGGTGCGTTCTTGTCCACGTCCCCGCCCGCCCCGTAGGTTCTGGGCAGACGCACGAAGTCTGCGAGCAGCAGTATCCCGCCGGGCTGAAACCATCGCAAGGGAGCCGACGATCAAGATCGCGATTATCGGGGCCGGCAATGTCGGCCGCACCCTGGGCACCGCGTGGAGCGCCGGCCACGACGTCACCTTCGGCGTGCGCAACCCCGGCGATCCCAAGTACGGCGACCTCGGGATCCCGGCCGCCACCAACGCCGTCGCCGCCGACGGCAGCGACGTCGTGGTGCTCTGCACGCCGTGGCAGAACACCCGCGCGGCCCTCGAGGAATGCGGCGACCTGTCCGGCACCGTCCTCATGGACTGCACCAATCCCCTCACCCCCGACCTGACGGCGCTGACGGTCGGGCACACCACCTCCGGGGCGGAGCAAATCGGCGGGTGGGCGCCCGGCGCGCGAGTGTGCAAGGCGATGAACCAGATTGGCGCACCGTTGATGGACCGTCCCCGGCTGCCGGGCGCCCCGGTGATGTTCCTGTGCGGCGACGACGGCGCGAAGGCGGCCTGCGCGGGCTTGGTCTCCGAACTCGGCTTCGAGACCGTCGACGCCGGGGACCTGGCCGTGGCCCGGCTGCTGGAGCCCTACGGCCTGCTGTGGATCCACCTCGCGCTGCGCCGCGGACTCGGGCCGAACTTCGCCTTCGGCCTGCTCCGCAAGTCGGCCGAGCAGGAAGCCTGACGTGTCGTCGGGGCTCCCGGATTCCGAACCCGAACGCAACCGCCGGTTGGTGATCGAGCATTTCGACGACTTCGTGAACAAGAAGGACCTGACGGCGATCGACCGCAACCTGTCGGACGACTTCTACGACCACGACGGCCCCGGCGGCAAGCCGACCGATCGCGCGGGTGACCGGGCCATGATGGCGGCGATGCACCAGTCGATGCCCGACCTACACGTCGAGGTCGTCGAGTCGCTCGCCGAGGGCGACAAGGTGATGGTGCGCAACATCTGGACCGGCACCGACGCGCACACCGGCAAGCGAGTGGAGTTCCACGGGTTCGTGTTGTGGCGGCTGGCGAACGGCAAGATCGTCGAGCGCTGGGCGACGGTGACGCCCCCGCGCGAGGTCGACGGCACCACCGTGCAGTGGTGAGGGTCACTTGGGCCTCGCTGAGCCGCGTGACACCTGAGTAACCTCGGGAGCATGAGCTCCATTCGCTCGGCCTCGGCTCCGGTGGACGTTCGCCAGCTGGGGACGGTCGACTACCGCACCGCCTGGCAACTGCAGCGCGAATTGGCCGACGCCAGGGTCGCCGGCGGTGCCGACACGCTGCTGCTTCTCGAGCACCTGCCCGTCTACACCGCCGGCCGCCGCACGCAGCCGGACGAGAGGCCCACCGACGGGGCCCCGGTCGTCGACACCGACCGCGGCGGCAAGATCACCTGGCACGGGCCGGGGCAGCTGGTGGGCTACCCGATCATCGGGCTGGCCGAGCCGCTCGACGTGGTGAACTACGTTCGGCGCGTTGAGGAATCGCTGATCAAGGTGTGCGCCGACCTGGGCCTGGACACGATCCGCGTCCAGGGCCGGTCCGGGGTCTGGGTGCCGGCCGGCGGCGGACGGCCCGAGCGCAAGGTGGCCGCCATCGGGGTGCGGGTGTCGCGCGGGACCACCCTGCACGGTTTCGCGCTCAACTGTGACTGCGACCTGTCCGCGTACGGCCCGATCGTGCCGTGCGGCATCACCGACGCGGGTGTGACGTCGCTGTCGGCCGAGCTGGACCGCACCGTCACCGTCGCCGACGTCCGCGCCGCCGTCGCCGTCGCCGTGTGCGATGCCCTGGACGGCGCCCTGCCGGTCCGGGACCATTCGCCCGCCGCGCGCGTAGCATCGGCGACGTGACTGTCGCACCGGAAGGCCGCAAGCTGCTGCGCCTCGAGGTGCGCAACGCGGAGACCCCGATCGAGCGCAAGCCGCCGTGGATCAGGGTCCGGGCGCGGATGGGCCCCGAGTACACCCAGCTCAAGGGCCTGGTCAAGCGCGAGGGTCTGCACACGGTGTGCGAGGAGGCCGGCTGCCCCAACATCTTCGAGTGTTGGGAAGACCGGGAAGCCACGTTTCTGATCGGCGGCGACCAGTGCACCCGTCGGTGCGACTTCTGCCAGATCGACACCGGCAAGCCGGCCGCCCTGGACCGCGACGAGCCCCGCCGGGTCGCCGAGAGCGTCCGGACCATGGGGCTGCGGTACGCCACCATCACGGGCGTGGCCCGCGACGACCTGCCCGACGGCGGGGCCTGGCTGTATGCCGAGACCGTCCGCGCCATCAAGGACCTCAACCCGTCGACCGGCGTCGAGCTCCTGGTGCCCGACTTCAACGGCGAGCCCGCGCGGCTGGCCGAGGTGTTCGGCTCACGGCCGGAAGTTTTGGCGCACAACGTCGAAACGGTGCCGCGCATCTTCAAGCGGATCCGCCCGGCGTTCACCTACCGGCGCAGCTTGGACGTGCTGACCGCGGCGCGCGACGCCGGGCTGGTCACCAAGAGCAACCTGATCCTGGGCCTGGGCGAGACGCCCGACGAAGTGCGCGCCGCGCTGGCCGACCTGCGCGCCGCCGGTTGCGACATCGTCACCATCACCCAATACCTGCGGCCGTCGGCGCGCCACCACCCCGTCGAGCGCTGGGTGCGGCCCGAGGAGTTCGTCGAGTTCGCCGAGCACGCCGAGGCCCTCGGCTTCGCGGGGGTGCTGGCCGGGCCGCTGGTGCGCTCCTCGTACCGGGCGGGTCGACTCTACGAGCAGGCCGCCCGCCGCCGCGCCTCGGCGCCGTAGCGGCGCATACGTATTCTTTGACTATGGCTAAACCCCGCACCGCCGCCGAGAACAAGGCCGCGAGGGCGCAGGCGGCGGCCGCCCGCAAGGCGGCCGCAAAGGAGCGCCGGGCGCAAATGTGGCAGGCGTTCACCATGCAGCGCCAGGAGGACAAGCGCCTGCTGCCCTACATGGTCGGCGCCTTCGTGTTGATCGTCGGCGTGTCCGTGGGCGTCGGGGTGTGGGTCGGCGGGATCACGATGATCAGCCTCATTCTGTTCGGCGTGGTGCTGGGCGGCCTGGTGGCGTTCATCATCTTCAGCCGCCGGGCCCAGCGATCCGTCTTCTCCAAGGCCGAGGGCCAAACCGGCGCGGCGGCCTGGGTGCTGGACAACCTGCGCGGCGGTTGGCGGGTGACTCCGGGTGTGGCAGCGACGGGCCACTTCGACGCCGTGCACCGGGTGCTCGGCCGGCCCGGCGTCATCCTGGTCGGCGAGGGCGCGCCGGCGCGGGTGAAACCGCTTCTGGCGCAGGAGAAGAAGCGCACCGCCCGGCTGGTCGGCGAGGTGCCGATCTACGACGTCGTCGTGGGCCATGGTGACGGGGAGGTACCCCTGGCCAAGCTGGAGCGCCACCTGACCCGCCTGCCGAAGAACATCACCACCAAGCAGATCGACTCGCTGGAGTCGCGCCTCGCCGCGCTCGGGTCACGTGCCGGCGCCGCCGTGATGCCGAAGGGGCCGCTGCCCAACGCCGGCAAGATGCGCGGGGTGCAACGCACCGTCCGCCGTCGATAAGGCGATCGCAAGGCCGGCGGAGCGGGCCGCCGCGGGTCGCCGAGTGTGAAGCTGGCCGAACGCTCGGCGCCGAGCGTGAAGCTGGCCGCACGTTCGGCGCCCGCCCAAGGCCCGCCTGCTAGCGCCGCACCACCGCGGTCCCACTCAGCCGATCGTGCAGGCCGCGGCCGTCGGCGTCGGTGAACAGCGCCGGTATCACCAACGCGAGGATCAGCCCGCGCGCCGCGAGCCGGCCGATCCCGAGGGAGGCCCGCCCGTCGACCGGCACCACCTGCAGCCGCAACACCAGCTGGCCGGGTGTGAAGGTGAAAAGGCGGACGGCCACCAGGCCGAGCACGAACCAGATGGCCAAGACCGCGGTCGACAGCTGCGACGGAGGAAACGCGCCGAAGCGCAGGGCCAGCGCCGCCAGGCCGTAGGCGATCAGCCAGTCGACCATCAGGGCGGCCAGCCGGCGGCCCATCGGCGCCAGCGATCCGGGCCCGCTCTCGGGCAATCCGAGGCGCTCGCCCGGGTACGCCGGCCGGGATTCCTGGGTCATCGGCCGGAACCCCGATCGCGCCGGCACACCGCGGTGCGATCGGGCACCGAACCGGATACGATCTTGCCGTCCATGGCCCCACAATAGATCCCGCCGGCAAACCGGGCTCTGCTGCGGGCGGCGTGGTCACGTAACCTCCGTGCAACACCGAATTGACTGGCGGGCAACATCTGCTCCATAGCGTCGGCCGCGGATCTCACCAAGTAAAGGAGCATTTCTGTGACGGAAACGACGCCCGACGACGTCTTCAAACTCGTGAAGGACCAAGGCATCGAGTTTGTCGACGTCCGGTTCTGTGACTTGCCGGGCATCATGCAGCACTTCACAATTCCGGTCTCGTTTTTCGACGAAAGCGTCTTCGAGGACGGCCTGGCCTTCGACGGCTCGTCGATCCGCGGGTTCCAGTCGATCCACGAATCCGACATGTTGCTGCTCCCCGACCCGGCCACCGCACAGATCGACCTGTTCACCGAGGCCCCGACGCTGAACCTGAACTTCTTCGTGCACGACCCGTTCACCCTTGAGCCGTACTCGCGCGACCCGCGCAACATCGCCCGCAAGGCCGAGAACTACTTGGTGAGCACCGGCGTGGCCGACACCGCGTACTTCGGCGCCGAGGCCGAGTTCTACATCTTCGACTCGGTCAGCTTCGACTCGCGCACCAACGGCTCGTTCTACGAGATCGACGCGATCTCCGGGTGGTGGAACACCGGCTCGCCGACCGAGCTCGACGGCAGCCCCAACCGCGGTTACAAGGTGCGCCCCAAGGGCGGTTACTTCCCCGTCGCGCCCGTCGACCACTACGTCGACCTGCGCGCCAAGATGCTGCAGAACCTGATCAAGGCCGGCTTCAGCCTGGAGAAGGGCCACCACGAGGTGGGCACCGGCGGCCAGGCCGAGATCAACTACAAGTTCAACACGCTGCTGCACGCCGCCGACGACATGCAGCTGTATAAGTACATCGTCAAGAACACCGCGTGGCAGAACGGCAAGACGGTCACCTTCATGCCCAAGCCGCTGTTCGGTGACAACGGGTCCGGCATGCACACCCACCAGTCGCTGTGGAAGGACGGCAACCCGCTGATGTACGACGAGACCGGTTACGCCGGCCTGTCGGACACCGCCCGCCACTACATCGGCGGCCTGCTGCACCACGCGCCGTCGCTGCTGGCGTTCACCAACCCGACGGTGAACTCCTACAAGCGGCTGGTTCCCGGGTTCGAGGCGCCGATCAACCTGGTGTACAGCCAGCGCAACCGCTCGGCCTGCGTGCGTATCCCGATCACCGGCAGCAACCCGAAGGCGAAGCGGCTGGAGTTCCGTTGCCCCGACTCGTCGGGCAACCCCTACCTGGCGTTCGCCGCCATGCTGATGGCGGGCCTGGACGGGATCAAGAAGAAGATCGAGCCGCAGGCGCCGGTCGACAAGGACCTCTACGAGCTCCCGCCGGAGGAGGCCGCCAACATCCCGCAGGCGCCCACCCAGCTGTCCGCGGTGATCGACCGCCTGGAAGAGGACCACGAATACCTCACCGAGGGCGGGGTTTTCACGCCCGACCTCATCGAGACGTGGATCAGCTTCAAGCGCGAGAACGAGATCCTGCCGGTTCAGGTGCGGCCGCACCCGTACGAATTCGCCCTCTACTACGACGTCTAACCCGACCATCGGGTGAGTCCACCTGCTTCGCGGCGGCCGCCACGGCGTCGCGAAGCGGGGGGCACACCTATGTCGTTGTCGCGAGATTACGGTTCCAGTGCCATCGGCGACGCTCTATCCTCCGAGGGTGGATCACGCCAGCGCGCGCGGGGCCGGGGCTGCCGCTTCAGCCCGGCCGAGCGGGCCTCGCCTCTCACGAGTGCTCCGCCAGAGCACGGCGCACGCACACCGGACCGCCGAGGCGGCCATGCGTCTCGATTTCACCCGCCCCGATGCATCTGAGTACCTGGCCGTCCTCGACGCGCTGCTGACGTTCCACACCGCGGTCACGGAGTTCAGCCGGGAGACGGTCACGAACACGCTCGGCACGGGCGTCGACCTGCTGACGCGGACGCATGCGCTGCGTGCGGACATCGCGTCGATGCGGGAGCGGGTGCCTTGCGCGGCCGGAGGCCCCCGACGGGACGCGCCCGTCCTGGCCACCGGGTTGCGCGGGGGCCGCGACGAGAAGGTGGGCGCGGCATACGTGGCGGCCGGGTCGGTCCTCGGCGGCCGGGTGATCGTCGCCAACCTCGCCGCCTCCAGCGGCGCCGACTTTCCCCGGTCGTTCTTCGCCTCGGAGAATCTCGACCTTGGCCGGCTCTGGCGTCGCTTCAGGACGGCGCTCGATGTGTTCGGCGAATCCGGGGCGAACCCGGACCGGGTGGTCGCGGGCGCGCTCGCCGCCTTCGCGTTGATACGCGACCTCCTGGACGGGCCATCCACCACCCCGGGCGCGGCCCGATGACCGCCCACGGCCGTCCGGTGTCGCCCGAGGACTGCGCGAGCGAGCAGCTGCACCTGTCCGGCCGGATCCAGGCGCATGGCGCGCTGGTGGCCGCCGATCTGGAGGATTACCGGATCACGTACGCCAGCGCCAACACCGCCGAGGTGATCGGGGCGCCGCCCGAGCGGCTTCTCGACGCGCCGCTCGCGGGCATCTTTTCCCCCGACGAACGCGAGCGACTCGGCCAGGCGATCGAGCAGACCGGCTACCGGCCGTCGTCGCCCGACCTCTACGGGATGCGCCCGGCCGCCGGGGGCGCATCCCACGAGGTCCGGGTCGACGTGATCCTGCACCGGGTGGACGAACAGGTCGTCATTGAGATCGAGCGGTCACACGGCGACGACCAGTCCAATCTCGTCCCAGTCCTCTACGCCTCGCAGGCAATCGGCGAGGCGACCAGCGTGCCCGACATCGAGGCCGCCGTGGCCGGGGCGCTGCGCACCCTGACCGGGTTCGACCGCGCCATGGTCTACCGGTTCCACGACGACGAGCACGGGGAGATCGTCGCCGACGACCGCCGTCCGGGACTGGTGCGCTACCTCGGCCACCACTTCCCGGCCACCGACATTCCGCCCCAGGCCCGGCAGATCTACACCCGCAAGGCGTCGCGTTACATCCCCGACGTCGACGAAGGCGACGTCGCCCTGATCCCCTCGCCGCGAATGGCGGGGCGAAGTCTCGACCTGAGCCGTGCCGCGCTGCGCAGCGTCTCCCCGTTCCACCTGGAGTACATGCGCAACATGAAGACGGTGGCGAGCGTGTCGTTCTCCATGGTCGAGGGGGGCCGGCTGTCCAGGCTCGTCTCGTGCATCTCCGAGAGCCCGCAATGGCTCCCGCGCTCCAAACGCAGGTCGTGTGAACTGCTGGTCCTGCAGGCCAAACTTCAGGTATCGGCCGCCGAACAGATCTCCCGGCTCCACGACGCGGCGCGCCGCGAGTCCATCCGCACCCGCCTCCGGGAGGCGATGCAGGCGGCGCCGGCCGTCGCCGAGGGACTCGCGGCCGCCCCGAGCGATCTGCTGGAGCTCTGCCGGGCCGACGGTGCCGCAGCATCCGTGGACGGGCAATACCGGTCCCTGGGTGCGGCCCCGCCTGAGGATGCCGTGCGCAGGCTCGCGGGCGAGATCCGGGCTTCGCAACCCCCGGGCGCGACGTGGTGCACAGAGCGCCTGGACCGGCCAACGGCGGACGCCGTCGGTGCGGCCGGTTGCTTGTTCGTCGCGCTGGGTGCGCCGGACGACTTCGTCGCCTGGTTCCGGCGCGACCGACCACAGCAGCTTCGGTGGTTGGGCGACCCGCGCGCCGACGCCGCCGGATTGATCAACCCGAGAAGGTCCTTCGACACCTGGCTGGAACTGGTCAGCGGCTCGAGCGAGCCGTGGACGGAGGCCGACCTGCAGACCGCGCGGCTGCTGGCGCACGACGTCGAGTCAGTCCAACTGAGCCGCGCCCAGGCCAAACTCGCGTACCTCGGCCTGCACGACCCGCTGACCGGGCTGCCGAATCGGCGCCAGCTGAGCAAGGTCATGGCCGCCATGCTTGCGGCTGCGACACCGGCACATCCGGTGGCCGCCCTGTTCATCGACCTCGACCGCTTCAAGCGGGTCAACGACGAGTATGGCCACGATGCGGGCGACTGCGTGCTGCGCGAGGTTGCGCGGCGCATCGCCGAGGTGACCCGCGTCGGACACGACTTCGTGGGGCGCGCAGATGCCGAGGCACCGCCCGCGGCGAGGTTCGGCGGCGACGAATTCGTCGTCCTGCTGCCGGGGACGGATGCCGAGGGCGCCGCCCTGGTGGCCGACCGGATCCGACGCTCGATGCGCGAGCCGATCGTCGTCGCCCCAGACCTGCGCCTGACGATGAGCGCGGCGATCGGTGTGGCGCTCGCGGTCGGGCCCGAAGAACCGCACCACCTGCTGAAGCGGGCCGACGCCGCGATGTACGAAGACAAGCATCAGCGCGCGCGAACCGCCCCCGATAGCCATCGGTGAGCTGCGCCCGTTTGTGCCTCCCGGCGCGCGTTCACCGGCGTGAGGCGGTGCCCCAGCGGGTAGCCAGTGAGCGACGATCGGCAAAGGGGGACCAATGGAGCGCGGTAACGCCAAGCACAGCCCACGGGACGACGAGGCCCTCAAGCACGAGATGAGCGGCTACCTGCAGGGAAATCGGCCGAGCCGCGCCGAGGAATGGCGGGATCCGGAGCCGCCCGCCGACGACGACCCCGACGTGCCCACGGCGGGCCCGACGCAACGGTGACCTCGGCCGGCCGGCTCACCGACGCGTTCGCCGCGCGCTCAGCCCCTTTTCGAACTCGTTGACCACGAGGCGTGCGACGTCGGCGAGCTTGACGTTGGCGTCCTGGGACGCGCGGGTGAGCAGGGCGAATGCTTGCAGCCCGTCGAGGCTGTCCCGGTGCATGATGATGCCCTTGGCCTGACCGATCAGGTCACGGCTCTCGATGGCGGCCCGTGCGCCCTCCTCGGCGGCGGCCCCCACCATCGCGACCGCCGCGTGTTGGGCCAGGATCTCGCCGACGGCAACGGACTCGTCGGTGAACATGTGCGGTTGCGGCCCATACAGATTCAGCGTGCCCAGGGCGCCACGCTGAACGAACAGCCGGAACGCAAGGATGCACCGCACACCACTCTCGGTGGCCGCGGCGACGAAACGCGGCCACCGCGTTTCCTCGGCCAGGTCCGGGATGGCCACCGTGCGCCCGTCGGCCAGGGCGCTGATCGCGGGTCCTTCGCCGAGCTCGCTCTGCAGGCGGTCGAGCGCGCGGGCGACCTCGTCCGACGGCGCTTCCGACGCCACCGTCTTCCCACGGACCAGCGAGATGCCGGCCCAGCTGATGCCCGGCATGATGTGCACCCCGGCGCGGACGATGGTGCGCAGGAGGGCGCCGGAGTCCTCCTCGGCCTGCATCTGCAGGGCCAGCTCGCCAAGCAAGGCGGCGACGGCCGTCGAATCGCTCTCGACGGCGGCGCTTTCCCCGTTTCCGCCCCTCATACCGACCCTCCAACGTCAGGACGTTTTCCGCGTTTTTACCCCGTAGGCCGCGCGATAAATCCACCCCGCCACCGGTGCTCAACCCGCCGCCCTAAACGTCGAGGGCGAGGTCCTTACGGAAGCGGCGCATCCCGTCGATCTTGTCGGCCAGGGTGGCGTCCGGCCCGGCGTAGAACATCCAGGGCATGGTGATGATGCCCGTGATGCCGGCGTCCGCCGCGCGCCGGTAGTCGGCGGTGGTGAACGCGTCGGTGAGCGGCGTCAGGATCGTGAAACCGTCCATGCCCAGCCCATTTTCGGCCCGCAGCTCGCGCAGCCGTCCCACCGCCTCGATGGCGCGGTCGGTCTTGATCAGGTCGCCGATCCAGCCGTCGTTGCGCGCCGCGCGGCGCAGCGCGGCGTCGCTGAGCCCGCCGGCGTAAACCGGGATCGGCGGCGGTGTCGGTTGCATCTCCAGCCGCGGCGCGCGATAGAAGTCGCCGTCGAACTGCGTCCAGCCCGGTTCCCACAGCGCGCGCATCAGGTCGATGATCTCGTCGGTGCGCTTGCCGCGGGCGTCGAATCGCTCGCCCATCAAGGCGAATTCCTCGCGGCACCAGCCGACCCCGATGCCCAGCTCCACGCGTCCCGACGCCAGGACCGCTGCCGTGCCAATGGCTTTCGCGGCCGAGTAGGGATTGCGCATCGCGGGGATGTACACAGTGGTGACGAAGCGCAGCCGGGTGGTGACCTGCGCCAGCGCCCCGACCAGGACCCAGGGGTCCGGCCAGTCGGTGAAGGGCTGCCAACGCCGTTGCCCGTCTTTGGTATACGGGTACGGGGTCTCGAGGGTCTCCAGGTTGACGACGTGATCCGGGATCCCGATCCCGTCGTAGCCGAGTTCGTCGGCGGCCCTGGCGATCTCGATGATCTCGCGAGTGTTGAGGAATGCGCTGCTGACGTAGAACCTCATTGGGCGTTCCGCACCCACGACGGCTCGATGAAGACGCCGTCGGCCTCGACAGTCACTCCTGCGGCGTCCGAGATCGTCCCGCGGGCAAAGACTTTGACGCCCTCTTTGCCTTCGATCCAGGCCTCGGACCGAAGCGGGCCAAGCGGAGTGCCGCGCAGGTACTTCACGGTGATGGTTCCGGTGAACCGCGGCTTGGACAGCCCCTCGCTCGCGGCCTCGCCCAGCATGTGGTCGAGCACCAGCGCGCTCACCCCGCCGTGTACCAGCTTGGGCGGCCCCTCGTAGGCCGCCCCGAGAATGAACTCGCTCCAGCACCGGCCGCCGCCCTCGTGGTGGACGATGACGGGCGGGGCGATCGGATTGCCCAGTCCGATCGCGGCGTTTCCCAGCGTCAGCGGGCGCGCCCCATCGACGCGGTAGCTCACCCCGATCGGGCGGGTCCGTTGCCGCAACGACTCGGTGACCGCCTCGATCGCGGATCGCGCGCTGGCGACGACGTCGTCGTCGGCCTCCGTGCGGATGGTGGCGTCGATGAGTTCCCGGACGGCGTCGGCCAAAGGCGTATACCGGGCCGTGACCCTTTGCGCCTCCTCCGCGCTGAGCACCTCGAAAATGGCATCCAACGCGCCGGCCTCCTGACTCAACTTCCGAACACCTTCCGCACGACCGCTTTTGCGCGCCGCGTGACCCGCAGATAGTTGTCCAGGAACTCCCCGCCGTCGTCGGTCGGCCACCCCGCCGCGACCGCGACCGCGTTGAGTTGCCGCCCGGGTCCCGGCAGCTGGTCGGTCGGCTTGCCGCGGACCAGCACCAGCGCGTTGCGCGCGCGGGTCGCCGTCAGCCACGCCTGCCGGAGCAGCTCCACCTCGTCCTCCGGCACTAGGCCGGTCGCCGCGATCACGTCCAGCGACTCCAGCGTCGAGGTGTTGTGCAGGGCCGGGATCTCGTGCGCGTGACGCAGCTGGAGCAGCTGCACGGTCCACTCGATGTCGGCCAGTCCCCCGCGACCCAGCTTGGTGTGGGTGTTGGGGTCGGCGCCGCGCGGCAGCCGTTCGGACTCGACGCGGGCCTTCATGCGGCGGATCTCGTGGACCGCTTCGGCGGACACCCCGTCGGGCGGGTAGCGCGTCTGGTCGGCCATCAGCATGAACCGCTGTCCCAGGTCCGCGTCGCCCGCCACCGCGTGGGCCCGGAGCAGGGCCTGGACCTCCCACGGCTGCGCCCACTGCGCGTAGTAGTTGGCGTACGCGCCGAGCGTGCGGACCAGCGGACCGCTGCGCCCCTCCGGCCGCAGGTTGGCGTCGACCTCCAGCGGTGGGTCCACGCTGGGCGTGCCCAGCAGTGTTCGCACCTGCTCGGCCACCGATGTCGACCACCGAATCGCCCGCGACTCCTCCACCCCGTGCGCGGGCTCGCAGACGAACATCACGTCGGCGTCGGAGCCGTAGCCGAGCTCGGCGCCCCCCAGCCGTCCCATGCCGATCACGGCGATCGCCGCCGGCGCGGTCCCGTCGGCGGGCAGGTTGGCGCGGATCATCGCGTCGAGCGCCGCCTGCAGCACCGCCACCCACACCGACGTCAGCGCCCGGCACACCTCCCGGACTTCGAGGAACCCGAGCAGGTCCGCCGACCCGATGCGGGCCAGCTCCCGGCGGCGCAGCGCGCGCGCCGCGGCGATGGCCCGGACGGGATCGGGGTGCCGGGCCGCGGACGTCACGAGCCCGCGGGCCACGGCGTCGGGATCGGTTTCGAGCAGTTTCGGGCCGGACGCGCCGTCCGCGTAATCTCCGATGACGGTCGGGGCGCGCATCAGCAGGTCCGGCACGTACGCGGACGTCCCGAGCACGTGCATGAGCCGCCTCGCGACCGCCGGCTTGTCCCGCAGCGTCGACAGGTACCACCGCTCGCCGCCCAGCGCCTCGGACAGCCGCCGGTAGGACAGCAGCCCGGCGTCGGGGTCGGGCGCGTAGGACATCCAGTTGAGCAGCCGGGGTAGCAGCACCGCCTGCACGCGACCGCGCCGGCCGCTCTGGTTGACCAGGGCCGACATGTGTTTGAGCGCCGTCTGCGGCCCCTCGTAACCGAGCGCGGCCAGCTGCCGCTCGGCGGCCTCGGCGGTCATGCCGTGCGCGATCTCCAGGCCGGTGGGCCCGATCGACTCCAGCAGCGGCTGATAGAAGAGCTTGGTGTGCAGCTGCGACACCCGCACGTTCTGGTGGCGCAACTCTTCGCGCAGCACACCGGCCGCGTCGTGCCGGCCGTCGGGCCGGATGTGCGCCGCCCGGGCCAGCCAGCGCACGGCCTCGTCGTCGTCCACCTCCGGCAGCAGGTGGGTGCGCTTGAGCCGCTGCAGCTGCAGCCGGTGCTCGAGCAGCCGCAGGAACTCGTAGGAGGCCGTGAGGTTGGCCGCGTCCTCGCGGCCGATGTAGCCGCCCTGTCCCAGCGCCGCGAGCGCGTCGACCGTCGACGCCACGTGCAGCGAGTCGTCGCTGCGGCCGTGCACCAATTGCAGTAGCTGCACGGCGAATTCGACGTCGCGCAGGCCGCCGCTGCCGAGCTTGATCTCGCGGGCGCGGACGTCGGCCGGCACCAGCTGCTCGACGCGGCGGCGCATGGCCTGGACCTCGACGACGAAGTCGTCCCGCTCGCAGGCGACCCACACCATGGGCTGCAGCGCGGCCAGGTAACGCTCGCCGAGGTCCTTGTCGCCCACCGCCGCCCGCGCCTTGAGCAGCGCCTGGAATTCCCACGTCTTGGCCCAGCGCTGGTAGTAGGCGATGTGCGACTCGAGCGTGCGGACCAGCTCGCCGCTGCGGCCTTCGGGCCGCAGCCCGGCGTCGACCTCGAAGAACGCCGACGAGGCGACCCGCATCATCTCGCTGGCGACGCGGGTGCTGAGGGTGTCGGCGCGCTCGGAGACGAAGATGACGTCGACGTCGCTGACGTAATTCAGTTCGCGCGCACCGCATTTGCCCATCGCGATGACGGCCAGCCGCGGCGGCGTGCGGTCGCCGCAGACGCTGAGCTCGGCCACCCGCAGGGCGGCCGCCAACGCGGCGTCGGCCAGGTCCGAGAGCTGGGCGGCCACCACGGTGAACGGCAGGACCGGTTCGTCCTCGACGGTCGCGGCCAGGTCCAGGGCGGCGAGCACCAGCAGCTGGTCGCGGTAGAGGATCCGCAGGCGCGTCGCGGCCGAACCCGCCGCCTCGTCGGCGCACTGGGTGAACGTCTCCACCAGCTGGTCGCGCGACGGCAGTCGGACGTTGCCGCGCAGCAACTTCCACGACTGCGGGTTGGCCACCAGGTGATCGCCCAGGGCCAACGACGAGCCGAGCACGGCGAACAGCCGGCCTCGCAGCGGGCGTTCGACGAGCAGGGCGGCGTTCAGCTCGTCCCAGTCGCTGTCGGGGTTCTCCGACAGCCGCACCAGGGCCAGCAGCGCGGCGTCGGGATCCGGGGCGCGCGACAGCGACCACAGGCGGTCGACATAGGCGCGTTCGTCGCGGTCGTACCAGCCCAGGGCCGTCAGGCGGTCGCTCGCCGCCGGGTCGACCAACCCGAGTCGCCCGACGCTCGGCAGCCGGGGGCGCTGCGTCTCGGGTTTGGTCACGACCACGACGGTAGCGCAACGTTCCGGCCGTCCGGCCGACCGTCGCCCGGGGCGCGTTACAGCGACAGGTAGGTGCTCAGCTCGTACGGTGTGACGTGGCTGCGGTAGTTGGCCCACTCCGTGCGCTTGTTGCGCAGGAAGAAGTCAAAGACGTGCTCTCCCAACGTTTCCGCCACCAGCTCCGAGGCCTCCATGGCCTTCAGCGCGCTGTCGAGGCTCGTCGGCAGCTCGCGGTAGCCCATCGTGAGGCGCTCCTCGGGGGTGAGGTCCCACACGTTGTCCTCGGCCTGCGGCCCGAGCACGTAGCCCTTCTCTACGCCCCGCAGCCCCGCCGCGAGCAGGACGGCGAACGTCAGGTACGGGTTGCAGGCGGAGTCGGGGCTGCGCACCTCGATGCGCCGCGACGACGTCTTGTGCGGGGTGTACATCGGGACCCGCACCAGCGCGGACCGGTTGGCAGCCCCCCACGACGCGGCGGTGGGCGCCTCGCCCCCCTGCACCAGCCGCTTGTAGGAGTTGACCCACTGGTTGGTCACGGCGCTGATCTCGGAGGCGTGCTCGAGGATCCCCGCGATGAACGACTTGCCCACGTCCGACAGCTGCAGCGGGTCGTCGGCGCTGTGGAAGGCGTTGACGTCGCCTTCGAACAGGCTCATGTGCGTGTGCATGGCCGAACCGGGGTGCTCGGCGAACGGCTTGGGCATGAAGGACGCCCGCGCGCCGTTCTCGATCGCGACCTCCTTGATGACGTAGCGGAACGTCATCACGTTGTCGGCCATCGACAGCGCGTCGGCGAAGCGCAGGTCGATCTCCTGCTGGCCGGGCGCGCCCTCGTGGTGGCTGAATTCGACCGAGATGCCCATGAACTCGAGCGCCTCGATCGCATGCCGCCGGAAGTTCGACGCCGAGTCGTGCACCGCCTGGTCGAAGTAGCCGGCGGTGTCGACGGGGACGGGCCGTGAACCGTCGTCGGGGCCGGGCTTGAGGAGAAAGAACTCGATCTCGGGGTGCACGTAGCAGGAGAACCCGAGGTCGTTGGCCTTCTGCAGCTGACGGCGCAGCACGTGGCGGGGGTCCGCCCACGACGGCGAGCCGTCGGGCATCGTGATGTCGCAGAACATCCGCGCGGAGTGGTGGTGGCCCGAGGACGTTGCCCACGGCAGCACCTGGAACGTGGACGGGTCCGGGTTCGCCACGGTGTCGGATTCCGAGACCCGCGCGAAGCCCTCGATCGAGGAGCCGTCGAAGCCGATGCCCTCCTCGAAGGCGCCCTCCAGCTCGGCCGGGGCGATGGCGACGGACTTGAGGGTCCCGAGCACATCCGTGAACCACAGCCGGACGAAACGGATGTCCCGTTCCTCCAGCGTGCGGAGGACGAATTCCTTCTGGCGATCCATGACCCGACAGTATGCGGCCGGTGTTAATTCCGTGTTACTGATGCCCGCTCAGAACCGTTGCGCCGCCGTTCAGGAGAGGTACTGGGGGGTCGAGAAGATCGGCCCCCACACGCCATGGGCAACCGCATCGCCCACCAGTTGGAGATACAGCGCCGGCGGGATGTACTGACTGTTGGTCAAGATGAAGCCGCTGAACCCCGAGGGGTCGCTGACCACAAGCCATTCGTAACCGCCGGTCGACACTGGCGGGCCATGGTCGACGATCACGTAGTTCGGTGTCGGGGGGCCGAAGCTGAACGGCAGGCTGAAGAACGGGAAGCTGACGTTCAGCGCGGTGTTGATGTCGTTGAGGGGCACCGCCGTTCCGACGATCGTCGACAGGGGGCCGTGGTCGAAGAAGTAGTTCCCCGAATTCTGGACGCGGATCGTGCCGTCGGGGTTGAGCGAGTACACCGCCTTGGTGTTCACCAGGCCGAGCGAGAAGAACTGCTTGACGCTGCCCTGTTCGTAGTAGGTGCCGGCGAACTGCGCCGGGTCGATCGGCACGGACGAGGGCACCGGCCGCGGGCCGAAGAAGGGTGGGAGGTGCAGCGCGGCGGTGACGGCCTGCAACTGGCGGACGATCGCGTTCTCGGCGGCGGCGTACTGCTGGCCGGCGTTCGTCAGCGCCTGCGCGAACTGGTCCTGGAACGCGGCCGCCTTCGCGCCGAGCGCCGCGAAAAGCTGGCCGTGCCCGGAAAACACGTTGGCGATCGCGGCGGACACCTCGTCCGCGGCCGCGGCGACCACCGACGTGGTGGCCGGCGCCGCCGCGGCGTGGGCCTGGTCGAGCGCCGAGCCGATACCCGCTACGCCCTGGGCCGCGGCCGCCACCCCCTCGGGGGAAACATTCACAAAGGACACAAATCTCTCCGCTATCGTCGATCGGCCCCCTGTGCCGACCCAGGTTAGCGAAACCCGCGGGAACTGTCCGGCGTTTCAGGCACGGCACTGCAGCCCGACCGGCGGCACGGTCAGGTTGATGAAATAGCGCGCGACCGCCGTGTCGACGCACTGGTTTCCGTTGAACACGGCGGTGTGCTGGGTGCCGTCGTAGGTGATGAGCGGCGCGCCCAGTTCGCGGGCGAGGTCGACACCCGCCTGGTACGGCGTGGCCGGGTCGTGGGTGGTGGAGACGACGACGACCTTGCCGGGCGCCACGTGCGGCGCGGGGTGCGGCGCGGAGGTGGCGGGCACGGGCCACAGCCCGCACAGGTCGCGGGGGGCGTTGCCGGTGAACTGCCCGTAGCTCAGAAAGGGTGCCGCCTGGCGGATGCGCTGATCGGCGGAGACCCAGCTCGCCTGGTCGGTCGGCGCCGGCGCGTCCACGCACCGCACCGCATTGAACGCGTCCTGGTCGTTGCTGTAGTGCCCGGTCTTGTCGCGGCCTTCGTAGTCGTCGGCGAGCATGAGCAGGTCGCCGGCGTCGGTCCCGCGCGCAAGGCCGAGCAGCCCGCTGGTCAGGTACTTCCAGCGCTCGGGGGTGTACAGCGCGTTGATGGTGCCGGTGGTGGCGTCGGCGTAGCTCAGCCCGCGCGGGTCCGACGTCCGGCCGGGCTTGGCGACGAGCGGGTCCACCAGCGCGTGGTAGCGGTTGACGAACTGGGCGGGGTCGGTGCCCAGCGGGCAGCCCGGCGAGCGGGCGCAGTCGGCGGCATAGTCGTTGAAAGCCGTTTGGAATCCGGCCATTTGCTCGACGTTCTCGTCCACGGGCCCGACGGTGGGGTCGATCGCGCCGTCGAGCACCATCGCCCGCACGTGATCGCTGAACTTCTCCAGGTAGGCGCTGCCCAGTTCGGTGCCGTAGCTGTAGCCGAGGTAGTTGATCTGGTCGTCGCCGAGCGCCTGGCGCACCAGGTCCATGTCGCGCGCGACGGAGGCGGTGCCGGCGTTGGCCAGGAACCCGGTGCCCATGCGGTTGACGCATTGCTGGGCCAGCTGGCGGTAGAGCTGTTCGATGTGCGCCACGCCGGCCGGGCTGTAGTCGACCATGGGCTCGCGGCGGTAGGCGTCGAATTCGGCGTCGGTGCGGCAGCGCAACGCCGGCGTGGAATGACCGACCCCGCGGGGGTCGAAGCCAACGAGGTCGAAGCTGCGCCCGATGTCGGTGTTCGCCAGGTCCGACGCGAGCCCCGCGACCATGTCGACCGCGGATCCGCCGGGGCCGCCGGGGTTGACCAACAGCGATCCGATCCGCTTGCCGGTCGCCGGCACGCGGATGACGGCCAGCTTGGCTTGCGCGCCACCGGGATTGGCGTAGTCGACCGGCACGGACACGGTGGTGCAGCGCGCGTTGGCGGGCACGTCGCCCGAGCCGGCCAGCATCTGCGCGCAGCTGCCCCAGCTCGGCGTCGGCGCCGCGGCCTGGGCCGGCGTCGGACCGGGCGTCTGGCCCGCGCCGGGCTCGGGGGTGGCACCCGCCAACGGTGGTTGGCCGGCCACGGCGAGGCCGAGGGACAGCAGCGCCGAACTCAGCGGTTTCAGGCGCGACATGGCTGTAGATGTTTGCACCCCCGCGTGACCGTGGGCAGCGCGAAAGGGTAACGCCTTGGTCTCGTCTTGGCGCATGCCGGGCGTGTCGCCGAGCGTGAAGCCGTGGCGGGATTTCGGCCGAAAACTCGCCGTCAGTTCACGTTCGGCGAGCCGCGGTCAGCACTTGGCGCCGTTGGGCGGGGTGGCGCCGCCGACCAGGTACGCCGTCACGTAGTCGTCGACGCAGCTATCACCCTGGAACACCACCGTGTGCTGGGTCCCGTCGAAGGTGAGCAGCGACCCGCGCAGCTCGTTGGCCAGGTCGACGCCGGCCTTGTACGGGGTGGCCGGGTCGTGGGTGGTGGAGACCACCACCGTGGGCGCCAGGCCGGGCGCGGAGATGGTGTGCGGCTTGCTGGTGGGCGGCACCGGCCAGAACGCGCAGGTGCCCAGCGGCGCGTCGCCGGTGAACTGCCCGTAGCTCATGAACGGGGCGATCTCCCGGGACCGGCGGTCTTCGTCAATCACCTTGTCGCGGTCGGTGATCGGCGGCTGGTCGACGCAGTTGATGGCCACCCGCGCGTCGGTCGCGTTGCTGTAGTGGCCGTGCGCGTCGCGGCGCATGTACATGTCGGCGAGCGCCAGCATGGTGTCGCCGTGGTGGTCGACCAGCTCGGACAGGCCGTCCGTCAGGTGGTGCCACAGCGTCGGCGAGTACAGCGCCATGATCGTGCCCACGATGGCGTCGGCGTAGCTCAGCCCGCGGGGGTCGTTCGTCTTGGCGGGCCGGCCGACCATCGGGTTGTTCGGGTCGACCAACGGGTCGACGAGGCTGTGGTAGACGTCGACGGCCTTGGTCGGGTCGGTGCCCAGCGGGCAGGTCGGCTGCTTGGCGCAGTCGGCGGCGTAGTTGTTGAACGCATCCTGAAAGCCCTTGGCCTGGCGCAGATCGGCCTCGATCGGGTCGGCGTTGGGGTCGACGGCGCCGTCGAGGATCATCGCGCGCACCTTCGTCGGATAGGCCTCCGCGTAGGCCGAGCCGATCCGGGTGCCGTACGAGTAGCCGAGGTAGGTCAGCTTCTCGTCGCCCAGCGCGGCGCGGATCGCGTCCAGGTCGCGGGCGACGTTGACGGTTCCGACGTTGGCCAGGAAGCTCTTGCCCATCTTGTCGACGCAGCGGCCGACGAACTGCTTGGTCTCGTCCTCCATGTGCGCCACGCCGGCCGGGCTGTAGTCGACATTGGGCTCGGTGCGCAGCCGGTCGTTGTCGGCGTCGGAGTTGCACCAGATTGCCGGTCGCGAGTTGCCGACGCCGCGGGGGTCGAAGCCCACCAGGTCGAAGCGTTCCCGCACCCGCTTGGGCAGCGTCTGCACGACGCCCAGGGCCGCGTCGATGCCGGACTCACCAGGGCCGCCCGGGTTGATCACCAGCGAGCCCAGCTTGTCCCCCGTCGCCGGGAAGCGGATCAAAGCCAGCGTGGCCACATTGGCGGGGTCGTCGGCGTGGTCGTAGTCGACCGGCACGGCGAGCTTGCCGCACATGGCGCCGCTGGGGATCTTGGCCTTCGGGTTCGAGGAGCGGCACGGCGTCCACTCGACCGGCTGGCCGAGCTTCGGCTCCGACATCACCGCCCGCCCGGCGACGACGTGCAGGCAGCCCGCGACCACCGTCGCCACGGCGGCGATGGTGGTCGAGATCAGCAGCGTCCGCGCGACCTTGTCGCGGCGAGTCGGGCCCATGCCCACCTATGCTGCCAGAGCCATCCTGAGATTCTGATGAGCGGTTCGACCGGCGGCTATCCGGCCGCCCGCGAGCCGCATGGTGTGTCTCACACCACCGCGCCGGTGCGTCAGCGCGGCAGGGGCGGCTAGACTGGCGTGGTCAGACGAACCCGGGGACCCGGCAAGGGCCACGAGGATCGACCCGACCACTTATCCGAGGACAATGATGTCTGAGCAGAACGTCTATGGTGCCGACTCGCCCGCGCAGCCGCGCACGAAGATCCGCACCTACCACCTGCAGAAGATGAAGGCCGAGGGCCACAAGTGGGCCATGCTCACGGCCTACGACTACTCGACCGCCCGGATCTTCGACGACGCCGGCATCCCGGTGCTGCTGGTGGGCGATTCGGCGGCCAACGTCGTCTACGGCTACGACACCACGGTGCCGGTGTCGGTCGACGAGTTGATCCCGCTGGTGCGCGGCGTGGTCCGGGGGGCCGGCCACGCCCTCGTGGTCGCCGACCTGCCGTTCGGCAGCTACGAGGCGGGGCCTGCCGCCGCGCTGGCCACCGCCACCCGGTTCCTCAAGGAGGGCGGCGCCCACGCCGTCAAGCTCGAGGGCGGCGAGCGCGTCGCCGAGCAGATCGCCTGCCTCACCGCCGCGGGCATCCCGGTGATGGCGCACATCGGCTTCACACCGCAGAGCGTCAACGGCCTCGGCGGCTTCCGGGTGCAGGGCCGCGGCGACGCCGCCGAGCAGACCATCGCCGATGCGATCGCCGTCGCCGAAGCCGGCGCGTTCTCCGTCGTGATGGAGATGGTGCCGGCGGAACTGGCCACCCAGATCACCGGCAAGCTGACCATCCCCACGATCGGCATCGGGGCCGGCCCCAACTGCGACGCCCAGGTGCTCGTCTGGCAGGACATGGCCGGCATGAGCGGCGGCAAGGCGGCCCGGTTCGTCAAGCGGTTCGCCGACGTCGGCGCGGAGCTGCGCCGGGCGGCCTCCCAATACGCGCAAGAGGTTGCCGAAGGCGTCTTCCCCGCCGACGAGCACAGCTTCTGAAAACTCACCGCCATTCCCCAAACCTGTTGTCTGACAGTGGTGTACAGTCGATGCCGTAACCGATCTCTTCGAGAGCAAGGTGAAACATCGACCGGGGGAATCGCGGTGCGTTGGTGCACCGCCGAACGGTATTGAAGTCGCCGCTGCTGCTGGCAGGAGGCACGGTCCTGGCCCGAGCTCCACGCGCCGCCGCGCAACCGCCCCGCAACTCGCCGCAATCGAGCCGGTGGTCTCCCGAGCGCGCCAACACGTGGTATCAGGCGCAGGGCTGGCTCGTCGGGGTCAACTACATCACGTCCAGCGCCGTCAACCAGCTGGAGATGTTCCAGCCTGAAACCTTCGACCCGCGCCGCATCGACACGGAGCTGGACTGGGCCCGCGCCAACGGGTTCAACACCGTTCGGGTGTTCCTGCACGACCTGTTGTGGGCCGCGGACCACCGGGGTTTCCTCAGCCGCCTGTCGCAGTTCGTCGACATCGCGGCCCGCCATGGCATCAAGCCGCTGTTCGTGCTCTTCGACTCCTGCTGGGACCCGTTCCCCCAATCGGGCCCGCAGCGCCCGCCGCGGCCCGGGGTGCACAACTCCGCCTGGGTGCAGGGCCCGGGCGCCCAGCGCATCGACGACGCCGCCTACGCGCAGACGCTGCGCGGCTACGTCACCGGCGTGCTGACCCAATTCCGCAGTGACGACCGCGTTTTGGGCTGGGATCTGTGGAACGAGCCCGACAACCCGTCGCGCTACTACCGCGCGGCGGAGCGGCCGGACAAGCTGGACAGGGTGGCCGACCTGCTCCCCCAGGTGTTCGGCTGGGCGCGGGCGGTGGGCCCGAGCCAACCGTTGACGAGCGCCGTGTGGGACGGGGAATGGGCCGACCCGGCGCGCCGCAGCGTGATCGCCGGCATCCAGCTCGACAACTCCGACATCCTGACGTTCCACTCCTATGGCCATCCCGCCGAGTTCGAGGCCCGCATCGCCGAGCTCGCGCCGCAGGGCCGCCCCGTCGTGTGCACCGAGTACATGGCCCGGCCGTTGGGCAGCACCGTCCAGGGCATCCTCCCAATTGCCAAGCGCTACAACGTCGGTGCGTTCAATTGGGGGCTGGTCGCCGGCAAGACGCAAACCTACTTCCCATGGGATTCCTGGGAGCACCCGTTCACTGGGATGCCCGACCTCTGGTTCCACGACCTATTGGGGCCGGACGGCCGGCCGTTCCGGGACGCCGAGCTGGAAACCATCCGCCAGCTGAGTGGGCTGGCGATGCATCTGCACGAGGGTCCGCCACCGCCGGCGCCGCCGCCCTAGCCGGCCCCCGATCGCCCTCCGGCGCGCGACCTCCGGTGTGGCAGGCTATGGGTGCCAGTCCCGCGCCCGGGGGCGCCCTCGACGAAAGCGACCATGCCTGCCAAAGCGCCGAAGACCTCCCGCCACCTCGAGGTGGAACGGAAGTTCGACGTCGTCGACTCCACCGTGTCACCGTCGTTCGACGGCATCGCCGCCGTGGCCCGCGTGGAGACGTCGCCGACGCAGTCGCTGGACGCGACCTACTTCGACACGCCGGCACAGGACCTGGCCCGCAACAAGATCACCCTGCGGCGCCGCACGGGCGGCCACGACGCCGGCTGGCACCTGAAGTTGCCCGGCGGCCCCGACGCCCGCACCGAGATTCACGCGCCGCTGACCCCCGCCGGGGACGACGCCGTGCCCGTGGAACTTCGCGACGTCGTGCTCGCGGTCGTCCGCGACCGCCCCCTCGGCCCGGTCGCGCGCATCACCACCCGGCGCGAAAGCCAGGTGCTCTACCGCGCCGACGGCACACCGCTGGCGGAGTTCAGCAACGACCACGTCACGGCGTGGTCGGCCGCCGGGGCCGATGACGACTCCCCTCCCGCCGAACAGGAGTGGCGCGAATGGGAACTCGAGCTTTCCGAGGACGCCGCGCGCAACGGCGTATCGAACACCGACCTGCTCAACCGGCTGGCCAACCGGCTGCTCGACGCCGGTGCCGCGCCCGCCGGCCATGCCTCGAAGCTGGCGCGGGTGCTGGGCACAACGTCGCAGCCCGCCGGCCCGCCGCAGGCCGAGGAGCCGCTTCAGCGCGCGCTGACCGAGCACATCGGTGAGCTGCTGGTGTGGGACCGGGCCGTGCGCGCCGACGCCCCCGATTCCATCCACCAGATGCGGGTGACCACCCGCAAGATCCGCAGCCTGCTGCGCGACTACGACGAGTCGTTCGGGCTGGGCGACGCCGCCTGGGTCCTCGACGAGCTGCGCGAGCTCGCCGGCATCCTCGGCGTCGCTCGCGACGCGGAGGTGCTCGCCGAGCGCTACGACCGCGAATTGGGGCGCCTGGCACCGGAATTGGTGCGGGGGCCCGTGCGCGAGCGCCTCGTCGAGGGCGCGCTGCGCCGGTACGAGACGGGCTGGCGCCGGTCGCTGATCGCGATGCGCTCCCAGCGCTACTTCCGGCTGCTCGACGCGCTCGACGCGATCGTCTCGCAGAGCCCCGCCGAGGTCGCCGGCGAGGAGCGGGCGCCGGTCACCATCGACGCGGCCTACAAGAAGGTCCGCAAGGCCGCGAAGGCCGCTCCCGCCGCGGCCGGCGTCGAACTGGAGGGCCCGTCCGCCGAACACGACCGCAACGAGGCGATACACCGAATCCGCAAGCGCGCCAAGCGGCTTCGCTTCACCGCGGCGGCCACCGGCGCCAGTCAGGTGTCCGACCGGGCGAAGGCCATTCAGTCGCTGCTCGGCGATCACCAGGACAGCGTGGTCAGCCGCGAACACCTGAGCCACGAGGCCGAGGCCGCGCACGCCGCGGGCGAGGACACCTTCACCTACGGCCTGCTCTACCAGCAGGAGGAGGATCTGGCCGACCGGTGTCGCGAACAGCTCGACGACGCGCTGCGCGAGCTCGCCAAGTCGGTGCGCAAAGCCGGGCACTGACCAGCCGCGGCGCCCCGAATAGGGGCGGACGAGTTGGCCTGTAAGCCGGATTCTGTTCCCCACCGCCGCGGCTTGAGCAACGGCGGCGGGGCGGCGACCATCCATCTGGACACACCGTCACCGGGTGCCTCGAGCGGCCTACCCGCAGGCTCGGGCGAGCAACCCTCGGACGCCTGCGCGGCCGCACCTTTCGGTGCGGCCTTCTTGGCCTTGCTTCGGGTGGGGTTTGCCTAGCCACGCCGGTCACCCGGCGTGCTGGTGCGCTCTTACCGCACCGTTTCACCCTTACCACCGCGAGGGTGGCGGTTTGCTTTCTGTGGCACTGTCCCGCGAGTCACCTCGGATTGCCGTTAGCAATCACCCTGCTCTGTGAAGTCCGGACTTTCCTCGAACCGCCTCGCGACGGTCCGCGGCCGCCCGGCCAACTCGTCCGCGCCGATACACGGTACCCGCCCAGGAAGTCGCTGACCAGCGCTGCGTGGCCTATTGATGAGCACACCGCTTAGTGTCAGGCTGACCGCATGACAGATACCGAAGGGTTCGTCGACCAGGCGGTGACGGGTCTCGCGGAGCCGCAGCCGATGTACAAGGCGTTGCGCGAGACGACCCCGGTGTTCCGGGCGCCGCAGGCGGTGGTGCTCAGCCGCCTCTCCGACATCGAGATGGCGCTCAAGCGCACCGACGTCTTCTCGTCGAACATGGACGCGGTCGACCTGGGCAACATCCGGCCGATGATCCCGCTGCAAGTCGACCCGCCGGAGCACGCCAAGTACCGCCGGATCCTGGACCCGCTGTTCACCCCGCGCGAGATGGCCCGGCGTGAACCCCAGGTCGCCGCGCTCGTCAACGAGATGATCGACCGGTTCGCGGACCGCGGCGAATGCGACTTCCACGAGGAGTTCGCCGTCCCGCTGCCCTGCACCGTCTTCCTGCAGCTGCTCGGGCTGCCGCTGGAGGACCTCGAGCAGTTCCTGGTGTGGAAGGACGGCATCATCCGCCCGGAGGGCGACTCCGGCTACGACCGCCGCCACGAGACCGGCGAGCCCACCGCCCTGCAGATCTACGACTACTTCGACCGCGCCATCGACGACCACATCGCCAGCCCGCGCGACGACGTGCTGTCGGCGATGATCGCCGCGCGGGTGGACGGCCAGCCGCTGTCGCGCGAGGAGCTGCTCGACATCTGCTTCCTGTTCCTCATCGCGGGGCTGGACACGGTGACCGACTCGCTGGACTGCTTCTTCGTCTACCTCGCACGGCATCCCGAGCACCGCCACCAACTCGTCGAAGAACCGGACGTCCTGCCGAGCGCCATCGAGGAGTTGTTGCGCTGGGAGACACCGGTGCCCGGGGTGGCGCGCGTCGCGATGCAGGACGTCGAGGTGGGCGGGTGCCCCATCAGCAAGGGCGAGCGCGTCAGCCCGTTGCTGGGCGCGGCCAACACCGACCCGGCCGAGTTCCCCGACCCCGACGTCGTGGACTTCCGCCGCACTCCCAACCGGCACCGCGCGTTCGGCGGCGGCCCGCACCGCTGCCTGGGATCGCACCTGGCGCGCATGGAGCTGCGGGTGGCGCTGCGCGAGTTCCACCGCCGCATCCCCAATTACGAGATCAAGCCGGGCACCCAGCTGACCTACACCGCCGCGCTGCGGTCGGTGGAGTCGCTGCCGCTGGTCTTCCCGGTCTCGTGATTCGCGTCTCGGTTGATCCCGACCGGTGCACCGGTCACGGGCGTTGCTACACGCTGGCGCCCGAGGTCTTCGACGCCGATGAGGTCGGTCACTGCGTCGTGCTGACCGAGGACGTCTCGGGGGACCTCGAGCTGCAGGCCGTGACCGGGGAACAGAACTGCCCGGAGGGCGCGATCACGATCTCGCGCTGAAGCGCCGCAGTAGGCGCGACCAATCGGTTTGTGCCACAGCCAAACTCGAATACGGCATGCTCGCAGCGAGTCGATCACTTCCGAAGTGATATCGGCGGCGCCATCGCATTCTGACAACACCCCATACCCCAGAGACGCGGGGAGTCTTCAGGGGTATAGGCGACTCTCGGAAGCGATATCACCGATGACATCGCAGGGCCCCCGCCCCCGCGAACGTCAAGGGGCGAAGCAGACCACGCTGCGCGCCCCGCGTCCCGCCGCCATGTCCGCGAACGCCGCCTCGACGTCGTCGATCCCGATCCGGCGGGTCACCAGCGCCTCGAGGTCGAGCCGGCCCCGCTGCGCGAGCGCGGCGAGCACCGGGATGTCGCGCGCCGGGTCGCTGGCGCCGTAGACGCTGCCCTGAACCGTCTTTCCGTCGGTCATCAACGACAGCGCGGGAAAGCTCACCTCGTCCGCGATCCCGGCGGCGCCCACGAGGGTGACCTTGCCGCCGCGGCGGGTGGCGTCGTAGGCCGCGCGGATGGTGGCGGGCTTGCCGACCACCTCGATCCCGTGGTCGACGCCGACGCCGCCGGTGAGGTCGCGCACCGCGGTCGCGACGTCGGCCTCGCCCGCGTCGACGGTGTCGGTCGCGCCGTTGGCCACCGCGGCGGGCAGTTGGTTCGCCACCCTGTCGGCGGCGATGATCTGCGCCGCCCCGGCCAGGCGGGCGCCCTGGATCGCCGCCAAACCCACACCGCCGCAACCGATCACGAGCACGCTGTCGCCCGGCCGGACGGCCGCCGTGCGCATCACCGCGCCCACGCCGGTCGTCACGCCGCAGCCCAGCAGCGCGGCGAGATCGAGCGGCAGCGACTCGTCGACGGGCACCACCGCGGCGGCCGGCAACACGGTCTCTTCGGCCAGCGAGCCCACTCCCATCCCGGGCCACACCGGCCCGGCGGCGCTTTCCGCGTACGGAGCGCCGTAGACGTGGTCGTAGCTGTGCAGGCACAGGGGGATCTCGCCGCGCAGACAGTGCGGACAAGAGCGGCAGGCGACGCTCCAGATGAGGACGACGTGCGCGCCGGGCGCCACGGCGGTGACGTCGTCCCCGACCTCGGTGACGACGCCTGCGCCCTCGTGGCCGAGCGTGCACGGCAGCATGGGCGGGATGGACCCGTCGCGCAACGACAGGTCGCTGTGGCACACGCCGCTGGCGTGCAGCCGCACCCTTACCTCGTGCTTGCCGACGGGCCGCAGCGCGAGCTCTTCGACCTCGGTCGGCCGGCCCACCTCCCGCAGGACCACGGCCTTCATCGGATCGCTCGTGTGATCTGCGTCATAGCGACTTACGATGGCCGGGCAACCGCATCAGGTCAAGGGACCGCAGGCAAGGGAGCATGTCATGACGGGATCAACGACGATCATGCGGGAAGCCCAAGCCGCCGGCGAGGAGGCGTTGTTGACGATCGGTGGCGGACCGCTGCACACCGCCGCCGGCCCGAATCGAATGACCGGGTTGGTCGGCGACGCCGAGACGCGCGGCGCCACGGCGCGGACTGCGGCGGGCGTTCGTCCGGCACCCGGCGCCGAACTAGTCACGTCGTGAGAGCTCAGGCGATGGTGGCGACCGGGCTCTACCTTCCGCCTAACCCCCCGCTGAACCGTCTGCGCTCGATCACTCAGCTGGCCCGGCTGAGCGGCATGGCCTCGTTGCTTGTCTGGGACCACTTCCAGGAGTTCTACCCTAGGACGCTTTGGACGCGGGATTTCACGTGGTTCGACGAGCCGGCCAGCCCCCATGAAGTGTTCGACTACCAGACGCTGCTCGGCGCGCTTGCTGTCCGAGCGGGCAGGCTTCAACTCGGGGTCGGCGTCACCGAGCCGATCCGGCGCCACCCGGTGCAGATCGCCCAAGCCGCGCTGACGCTCGCGCACCTGACAACACGCCCACCCATCCTCGGCCTGGGGTCCGGTGAGCGGATGAACACTCAACCCTATGGGCTCCCGTTCACCCGCCGAGTAGATCGGTTGGAGGAAGCTCTTCAGATCATGCGCCGCTGCATCAGCGCGGACGGCCCGATCGACTTCGAGGGCAACCATTTTCGACTGCATGGCGCAATCATGGACCTTACCGCCCCGCCCGGGTGCAGTCCGCAGATCTGGCTGGCCGCACACGGCCCGAGGATGCTCGCGTTGACCGGGCGCTACGCCGACGGCTGGCTGCCTATGCTGCCCGCCACACCGACCCCCCAGGAGTATGGGGCCAAGCTATCCCGGATACGGCAGGCGGCTCAGGAGGCGGGACGCGACCCTGACGACATCACGCCGGCATTGATGGCACCGACCGTACTGGCCCCGACGGAAAAGCGGGCCCGCGCGCTGATGCGAAGCCGCATCGTGCGGTACTGGGGGCTGCTGTTCCCCGCCGAGCGCTGGCGTGAGGCGGGCCTGAAACACCCGCTGGGCGCGGACTTTGGCGGATTCGTGGACGTGGTTTCAGAAGACTACGAGCCCGCCACTCTCGAGGCGGCCCTGTCCGCGGTACCGCCCCACCTGCTCCACAACGGTCTGTTGATCGGCACCCCAGCCCAGATCGCCAACAGGCTAAGGCAATTCGCCGACGCCGGCCTGCGTCATGTGGTGCTCGGTCCCATTTCGGCCTACGTATCGCGGACCGACTTCGCCTACACCCCCGCGGCTCTGTACCGCATAGCGCAACTACTGAGCGCGTGACCGGTCGGCAATCCGCACGGGTTCAAGGACTGCCGGCGATCGGCAGCCCCGGGCAAAGCGCGACGTAAGCCAGATCGGGCGACACCCAGTCGTGCCATTGCTGGCGGCTCATGTTGGCGGTCAGCTTGGCGCAAAGCATCTCGGGCGACGCGTCCGCCGGCCAAAGCCGCACGGTGGTATCGGACCCCGCCGAGGCCAGCCTTCGCCCGTCGGGGCTGAACACGACGCCGAGCACCGGTCCCGTGTGGCCGCCGAGGAAATCGGCGATCGCCTGTCCGGTCGTAGCGTCCCAAAGGCGCACCGCGCCTTCGTGTTCGGCGGTGGCCAGCCGCCGTCCGTCCGGGCTGAAGGCCACGGCATTCACGCTGCCGCCGTTGCCGTTGAGGAGGACACCCGACGACTGCCCGGTTCCAACGTCCCACACCCGCACCGTTTCGTCGGCGCTCGCGGCGGCGAGCCGGCGCCCATCGGGACTGAACGCGGCACTGAGCACCGGACCGACATGCCCGGTGATGATGGCGACCGATCGGCCGGTGTCGGCGTCCCACAACCGCACCTTCCGGTCATCGCCCGCGGAGGCCAACAGGTGACCGTCCGGACTGAACACGACGCTGTTCACCGCGCCTGTATGGCCGGTGAGGGCGGCGACCGACGTGCCGGTGGTCGCGTCCCACAGGCGCACCGTCTGGTCGGCGCCGCCCGAGGCGAGCCGGCGCCCATCCGGGCTGAAGGCAACGCTGAGGACCGGCGCGGTGTGGCCGACCAGGGGGGCGCCGACGGGTTGGCCGGTCGCGCTATCCCACAGTCGCACGGTCTGATCGCCGCCGGCCGAAGCGAGCCGGCGGCCGTCGGGACTGAACACCACGCTGGTCACCTCGCCGGTATGCCCGAGCAGCGGGGCGCCCGACGCTTGCCCGGTGCCGGCATCCCACAGCCGCACCGAATGGTCGTCGCTGGACGAGGCCAGGCGGCGGCCGTCGGGGCTGAACGCCACACCCCTCACACGGCCTGTGTGGCCCGTCAGGGGGATGCCGATCGGTTGGGCGGGATCCCAGAGCCGGACCGTGCCGTCGCTGCCGGCAGTCGCCAGCCGGCGCCCGTCCGGGCTGAAGACCACGCCATTGACGCTCCCGCTGTGGCCGTTGAGCTGCGCGCCGCGGTCGCGACCGGTGTCGGCGTCCCACAACCGCACGGTCTGGTCGGCACTCGCGGTGGCCAACCATTGACCGTCGGGGCTGAACGCCACGCTTTGCACCGGCCCGCTCTGGGCGTCCAGGGGCGGCCCGAGCGCCCGGCCGGTGTCGGCGTCCCACACCCGGACGGTCTTGTCCATGCTCGCGCTGGCCAGCCGGTGACCGTCGGGGCGAAAGACCACGCTGAGCACCGGGCCGGTGTGGCCGACCAGCGGCTCCCCGAGCGGGTGCCCCGTCCGAGCGTCCCACAGCCGCACGGTCTGGTCGTCGCCGGCGGTGGCCAGCCGCTGCCCATCGGGACTGAACGCGACACTGACCACAGAGCCGGTGTGGCCGACGAGGCGGACCCCGACGGGTTGGCCGGTTCGCGCATCCCACAGCTGAACGGTGCGATCGGTGCTCGCCGTCGCAAGCCAGTTCCCGTCCGGGCTGAACGCCACGCCGAGCACCGATCCGGTGTGGCCCCGCAGGGGTGCGCCGAGCTGTTTGCCGGTCTCGGCATCCCACAGGCGCGCGGTCTTGTCGAGGCTGGCGGTGGCCAGCCGGTGACCGTCGGGGCTGAACGCCACCCCGATAACGGCGTCCTCGTGACCGGTCAAGGAGGCGCCGACCTGTTGGCCGGTCGCGGCATCCCACATCCGCGCCGTCTTGTCCAGGCCCACCGTGGCCAGTCGCAGACCGTCGGGGCTGAAGGCCACACCATTCACTGCGCCCGCGTGGCCGGTCATGATTTTCAGAGTGTTGGCTCGCTGCGCCACCGCCGCGTAGAGCGGACCGTCATCGGGGGGCAGGGGCAGAGCGCGCGCGGCGAGCACTTGCTGGAGCGCCCGTGTGTCCCCGCCGGGCTGGGTCCCGGCCAGCATGTCCTGCGCCTCGGAATTCAGGATCTGCCGCTGGCTGATGAGCCGCTGCTGCACCAGTTCGTGTGCCTGGTTTCGATCCTGTACGGCCTGCACTACGAGCAGCATCGCCACGAGCGCCACGATGGCGGTGACCGCCGACACGGTGGCGAGGATGCGCGAGCGCTGGCGCAGCGCGGCCGCGCGCCCCTGGGGAGGCTCGGTATCGGCCGCGGCCACCGCTTCGCTTTTCTCGGCGCGCCGCCGGTCGCGGCGTTGGCGTACGACGCCGGCGAGCACATCGTGGGCGAGTTCGATGCGCGGAGCGCCGTAGCGGTCCTCTAATCGCAAGAGCCGCAGGTCGATCAGGCCGTCCAGTTCGCCCTCGGTGAGACGCGAAGGCACGGCGTCCTCGCGAATGTAACTGTCGCGGAAGCCGTTCTCGGTGATCAGCTCGGACTCGATGAACTGCGCGACGCGCGGCGGCAGATCACGCACGCACGACAAGTAGTAGTCGGACAGGACATGCCGCCCGGCGTCTTCGACGAGCTCGTCGTCAAACTGGTTGCGCCCGGCTCGCTTTCGCTCCTCGTTGAGTGCGTGGCAGAACACGCTGAGCAGCGCGGGTTCGACGTCCTGGAGACCCGAAGCGATTCCCGCGGCGACGGCGTCATCGGCGGCATCGTCGTCCGTCACTGCGGCACCCGCGTGGTGGAGATCCTCGCCCGCGACGATGCCGACGACCCGGCGGGCCAGCCAACCGGGCATGGTCGCTTCGGCGGCCATCTGCACCACGTCGAGGGCCTCGCTTGCCGGCATGCGCATCAGACGCATCCGCGATTGCCCGAGTGCCGGGCCAAGCGCGGGGACCGAGTGCCACCACTTCCTGAATTCGGCAAGGGCGTCCTCGCGCAGGCTGATCAACAGCCGGTAGTTGCGCTTCCGGAGGTCGGCCGACGCATCGTCGTCGGAAACGCGATCCCCGATTAGGTCATCGAGCTCAATCCGCAACTCGTGCACGGCATTCGGGACCCGCCTGCCGAGCGAAAAGAGCTCCTCGAACTGGTCGAGAACGATGACCGGAATAAGCGGATGATTCTCCGCGCTTCGCAGCTGGACGTCGGGCCGATGCAGGTATTCCCCGAGGGACTCGTCGTCGGACGGCAGCATGGCATCGGGCGCATCGGCCCGGATCGCTTCGCAGACCGCTTCGCGCAACTGGCGAGTGAGAGACACCGCACCGGGTCCGAAGTGGAAGCGCACGTAGACCGGCAGATAGTGGCGGTCGCGCAGCAACGGAAACAGCCCGGCTCTCAGCAGCGACGTCTTTCCGAGTCCGGACCCGCCATACAGGACGGTCACCGGGGCGTTCAGAACGTGGCTCAGCAGGAGTGCTGACTCGTGGTCCCGCCCGTGGAAGAACGCGCGCGCGCTTTCTTCGTACGGCTTTGCTCCCGGCCACGGGTTGTCGCTGTCGAGTGATTCGGACGCGGTAGCGCTCGTCACGGCGCCGCCGCCCGGCGCACGGCGCGCATCGTCTCCGCCGGGCGCGCGTCGATGTGACCCGGGTGACCGGATGTCTTCGCGCGCTTGATCTTCGGAGTTTCGCCGCACCAACTCCGGTTGCCCCTTTCGCCGAAGAGCACCGGCACCGTGCGGCGTCGGTGCGAAATTGGCGCCGATCGGCGGATCGGAGTCAAGTTTTACGCTCCCATTCCCCCGGGCTTGTCAGGACAAGATATGCGGATCACGCAGGCGCCGTACGGGGAATCGAGTATTTTTGGTAGGCGCTCACTAACCCGCGAAGTCGCCGACGGCGGTCATCTTGTTGCCGTCCGACGCGGTCGCGAAGCCGCCCACGGTGAAGGCGCAGTTCGTGATGATCGCCCGGTGCGGGGGGCTGCCCATCCACCCGTCGACCGCCGCGCCCGGGTTCCCGGCCGAGCCGGTGCCCCAGTAGACGATCTCTCCGGTGTAGCCGGACCTCGTATAGCCCGCGTCCGCCATGCGCGCCTGCGGCGACGAGCCGTCCGAGCCGACATGGCCGCCCAGGCCGTTCCGCAGCATGTCGTTGGCGTGCCGCTGCGCCGCCGCGGTCAGGCGTGGGTCTTCGCCGACCGGCGCGCACGGCTGGCGAACCCGGTTGACGCCGTTCGCCAGCGCGGTGGCCGGATCGTCCCCGCGCGCGACACCATCGGCCACCGTGCCCAGAACCGTCGTGCAGACAGTGCAGATCGATAAGGCTGCGACGATTCCCGCTTTCCTCGTCATGAGGCCTCTCACCACGCACTCGCTTTGCTGGTCGAGCGAACGAAGGCTATCGAACAACGCTTGCAATCGGCGGAGAATGCCCAAATCGATGTCTACCGAAACCGTCCTCACCTGGGCGGACATGGTTTGAACCGGGGCGACACGGCTATTCTCAATGCTGTCATGTCTGGCGATGGTGAGGCGCGTTCGCTGACGGGCGGGCCCCGGCATCGCCCGCGCGGCCGGCGCGTGCTGTCCTCCGGGGCCCGGATACTGGCCGCCCTGGTCTCGATCACGGCCGTCGTCGCGACCGGCATCGGGTGGATGGCCTACCGCGCCGCGTCGGCCGGAATCACCACCTCCGAGGCGCTGGCCGGCGAACCCGCTTCGCCCGGTACCGACCAGAACATCCTGATCATGGGGCTGGACAGCCGCCGCGACCAGCACGGCCGGCCCCTGCCCCCCGACATCCTCGACGCCCTGCACGCGGGCGGGGACGACGCCGCCGACGGCGACGCCGACGCGCTCATCGTCGTGCACCTGCCCGCGGGCGACGCCCCCGTCACGGCGATCTCGATCCCCCGCGACGACTACGTCGACCTGGCCGGCTGCACGAGTTCGGATTGCCGCGGCAAGGTCAAGCAGGCCTACAGCTTCGCCTACCAGCGCGTGCTGCAATCCGGATCGTCCGGGCAGGAGGCCGGCGCGAAGGAGCAGGCTGCCCGCGAGGCGGGCCGCAAGGCCGAGATCAGCACGGTCCGGCGCTTGCTGCAGATCCCGATCGACCACTTCTTCGAGGTCACCCTGGCGGGGTTTTTCCAACTCGCCCGGGTCGTCGAACCGATCACCGTCTGCCTGAACGAGGACACCGCCGACACCTACTACTCGGGCGCGGACTTCCGCAAGGGCACCCAGCAGATCAGCGCATCCCAGGCGATGTCGTTCGTGCGGCAACGGCGCGACGCCGACGACGCGGCGTTCACCGACCTCGACCGAAGCCGCCGCCAACAGGCCTTCCTCGCCTCGCTGGTCAGTTCCCTGCGCCACGGCGGGGCGCTGTCGTCGCCCGGCCGGTTGAGCGCCCTGCTGAACGTCGCCAAGCAGAACGTCGCCGTCGACGCGGGTTTCGACCTCGACGACTTCGCCCGCAACGCGTCGGCCCTGCAAGACCGGCCGGTCGCGCTCTACACGCTGCCCGTCACCGGTTTCGGCACGATCTCCGACGGCGAAGACGTCAACTTCGTCGACGTGTCCGCCATCCGCTCCATCGTGCACGATCTCGTGGGCGGCGAATCGTCCCCGACGTCCGTGACGCCCACGACCGACGGCGTGGGCGCGGCGGCGCCGACGGGCGAGGGCACCCCGTTGGCCGCGGGTGGCGTCACGCTCGACGTGGTGAACGCCTCGGGCCAGGAGGGCGAGGCCGCCCGACTCGAAAAGTCTTTGGCGACAGGCCATCTCAGCAAGGGTGAGATCAGCACCGCCGACTCCGTGAGCCAGACGAGCACCATCGCCTACGGGCCGGGCGCCAAGGCGGCCGCCACCGAACTCGCCGACGATTTTGGCCTGAGCGCCGTCGCGTCCGACGCCGTCGCGCGCAACACGGTGCGCCTCACCGTCGGGACCGACTCGTCGAAGTTCGAGGGCGGCACGCGCACGTCGACGTCGTCGGTAACCACCACGGCGGCGGCACCCGTTACGACCGTGCCCGCGACCGGTACCGGCACCCAGGAGCCCGCGCCCACCAACCTCACGCGCATGTCCGCCGACGGCATCCCCTGCGTCAAATGACCTGTGCCGCAGCGGTCATCGCCGCCCCGGCACGAGTACAGTAAGCGCGCATGGCCGCGAACAACGAGCGGATGATCGCCGGCGTCGCCGCCGCGGCCGTCTCGCTCGGCGTGGCCGAGTTGGTGGGCATCCCGTTCGGTGCGCGGGCCAACGCCCGCACCGCGATCGGCTCGGCGGCCGTCGACCTGACACCGGGGCCCGTCAAAGAGTGGGCCATTCAGACGCTGGGCTCGCTCGACAAACTCTTCCTGGCGATCGTCGTGCTGGTGGTGATCGCCGCGCTCGCCGCGATCGCCGGGACCCTCGAGACGCGGCGCCGCCCCTACGGCAGCGCCCTGATCGCCGCGGCGGGCGTCCTCGGCTGCATCGCGGTCCTGTCGCGCCCGGGCGCGACGGCGCTCGACACGATCCCCACCGTCGCCGGCGCCGTGTGCGGCGTGACGGCGCTGCGTCTGCTCACCCGGCGGTCCGGACCCGGGCAATCCGAAGACGGCGCCGACCACGCGCCGGATGAGGGAAGGCGCAAGCTGCTCGTGCTCGGAATGCTCGGGTTCGGGGTGCTGAGCGGCGTCGCGGGTGCCGTCGTCACGCGGTTGGCGCATTCGGTCGCCGCCGAGCGCAACGGCGTCGCGCTGCCCCGGCCCCGCGCGGCGGCGCCCCCGATACCCGCCGACGCGCAACCCGCGGGCGTCGCGCTGCCGAGCTTCATCACCCCCAGCGGCGACTTCTACCGGGTGGACACCGCGCTCGTCGTCCCCCAACTCAGCCATCGCGACTGGCGGCTGCGCATCCACGGCATGGTGGACCGCGAAGCCACCTACGGCTTCGACGACCTCGCGCGCTTCGACGTCGTCGAAACGGTGACGACGCTGACCTGTGTGTCGAATCCGGTTGGCGGAGAACTGATTTCGACGGGAGTCTGGACGGGCTACCGGGTGGCAGATCTGCTGGCCGCGGTTGGCGTGCACAAGGACGCCGACATGGTGCTGTCGACATCGATCGACGGGTTCACCGCCGGGACGCCGGTGGACGCGCTCACCGACGGCCGCGACGCGCTGCTGGCGGTCGGCCTCAACGGTCAGCCGTTGCCCATCGAGCACGGCTACCCCGCGCGCCTGGTGGTGCCGGGCCTGTACGGGTATGTGTCGGCCACAAAGTGGGTGGTCGATCTCGAACTGACCCGCTTCGACCGGGCGAAGGCCTACTGGACGCGGCAGGGGTGGGCGGCGCGCGCGCCCATCAAGACGGAGTCGCGGATCGATGTTCCGAAAGCCGGCCAGCAGGTGCCGCGGGGGCCCGTGGTCTTCGGCGGCGTCGCGTGGGCACAGAATCGCGGGGTGCGGGCGGTCGAAGTCCGCATCGGGGAGGGCGCGTGGCAGCCCGCGCAACTGGGCGCGGCCTACTCCAACGCGACGTGGCGGTTGTGGCGCTTCCCCTGGCGGGCCGAAAGCGTTGGGCGGCAGACGATTACCGTGCGCGCCACCGACAACACCGGCGCCACGCAGACTGCCGACCGGGTTCCTCCGGCCCCCGACGGGGCCACGGGCTGGCACACCGTCGAGTTCACCGTGACTTAGGCGTGAGCCCTACTTTGACGAGAGTTTCCGCCAACTGAACACCGCGACCGCGATGCCGACGAGCGCGGTGATCGGGCCGATGACCGACCAGGTGGTGGTGTTGCTCATCGGGCTGCCCTGTAGGACTCCGAAGCCCTGCAGCGCCCAGATCAGGCCGAACAGCGCGACGATCAACCCGGCCGCGAGCGTGATGACGAAAGTCCGCCTCATACGCGGATCCTACGGGCGCGGCCGGTTGACCGCCTCGCCGAGCATGCCGCCAAGATGAGGTAGCGAACTACGCATGTGCTCAGCCGTCGCCGCCGCGAAACTCCGAAGTGAAAGCAGTCCGGCGACCTCTGGGGGCCACCATGACGATCACAGTCGACGCGCCGACCGTATTCGAGGTCGGCCTCCCCCGCATCGACTACGAGCACTGCCAAAGCCCGGCCGAGGCCCACGCGATCATCAGTCGGGCGCGCCGGGAGGCGCCGATCGCGATCGGTCCACACGGGCCGGAGTTCCTGACCTACGACCTCGTGCGCGCCGTGCTGCGCGACCCGCGGTTTCGCGTACCCCAGGGCATGTTCCTCGCCGGTCAGGGCATCACCAGCGGCCCGCTGTGGGAGCGGGTCGCGACCAACCTGATCAGCCTCGACGGCCCCGCTCATCACCGGCTGCGTCGGCTGGTGTGCCAGGCCTTCACGCCGCGGGCCACCGCACGGCTGCGCACGACGATCATCGACGTGATCACCGAACTCGTGGAGCGTCACATATCGAGGGGCCGCTGCGAGGTGGTTGCCGACATCGCCCGCCAATTCCCGATCCCGATCATCTGCGCGCTGTTGGGCGCCCCGGCCGACGACTGGAAGCTGTTTTCGGACTGGACCGACGACATCTTCAAGGCGTTCAGCTGGGAGGCCGCGGCCCACCAGCCGGCCATCTTGGCGGCGTGGGACGAACTCGACGCGTACATCGACGACATGGTCGCCCAGCGTCGGCATGCGCTGACCGACGACCTGCTCTCCGATCTGATTCGCGCCGAGGACGGCGGCGACCGCCTCAGCGCCGACGACCTGCGCATGTTGGCGGCGGGCCTGCTGATGGCCGGTACCGACACCACCCGCAACCAGCTCGCCGCGTCGGTGCACGTCCTGTGCGATCACCCCGAGCAGTGGGCTTTACTGGCTCGGCAGCCGGAGCTGGCGAACAACGCGGTCGAGGAGACCATGCGGCATTCGCCGATTGTCGCGGCCACCCTGCGCACCGCCCGCGAGGACGTCGAGATCGCCGGGGTGATGATTCCCGCCGGCACGCTGGTGATCGCCAACACCGCCGCGGCCAACCGCGATCCCGTCATGTACGACGACCCCGATCGACTCGACATCACGCGCGAAGGAGCGCCACCGATGCAGACGTTCGGCGCCGGGATGCACTACTGCCTGGGCTCGAACCTGGCCAGGCTCGAGCTCGCCGAAGCCCTCGCCGTGATGGCGCGCCGGATGCCCAATCCGCACCGCACCGGGCCGGCCCCGTGGAAGCCCCTCACGGAATCAGCGGACCCGTCACGCTGACGATCAAATTCGACCCCGGGCACTAGGAGTCATGGCGTCGCCTCGCCAATAGTCGCGCACATTCGAGCCTGAGCTGGGCGCATCGAGCCTGCACCCAGCGTGCGAATCCGCCCGAAATCACGCGCTGGGTGCAGGATCGAAGCCCAGGTTGCAGTCTCGGCGGCCTACCGGGGGGCGAGCGCGTGCCACGCGAGGTCGGCGACGGCCTCGCAGTAGGTGTCGTCGACGGGGGCGTCGGAGTAGAGGGCGCGGATGTTCAACGGCGCCAGCACCATCTGCACGGCGGCGAGCGTGCTCACCCCGTCACGAACTTCGCCGCGCTCCCTGCCCCGGTCCACCACCGCCCGCACGAGCGCGAAATGCGCCCGCCAGAACCGAACCCGGACCGCTTCGTCGTGATACCCGCGTCGGTCCATGACCAGGGCCCGCAGCAACGTCCGGCCGACCTCGCTGTTGGCGCGGTCGGTGACGCTGCGGGCCAGCGCCAGCAGGTCGCCCCGCAACGAGCCCGTGTCGCGGGGGACCGTGTAGTTCTCGACGTCCGCCAGGGCGGCGTCGACGATCAGTCGTTCCCGGTCACCCCAATACCGGTAGATCAGCGCGGGATCGAGGCGGTGGCGCTCCGCCAGCGCCTCGACGCTGAATCGCTCGACCCCCCAGCGTGACAGCTCGTCGATCACCGCCGGCATCACTCGCGCCCGGACGTCCGCGGAAACGACGTCCGGGTGCTCCTCGGGAGGTCGAGACGGTTGCACAAGTCTCCTTCACCGGACCGCTTTCGGGTAGCTACTTAACCCGAAATCGGTCCCTGAAGGGTCGAATGCGCAAAAGAGCACTAAAGATATCCGGTCTGATTCACCAGCCGCACCGAGGACGCCCCGTCGGGGTAGAACTCCGCGATGCTCAGCGAGGCCAGATCCAGGTGCAGCCGGTACAGGATGCCCGGCCCGGCGTCGAGGGCGAGCCGCAGCAGCATCTTGATCGGCGTGACGTGCGAGACCACCAGCACCGTCGAGCCCCGGTGGCCGGCCTCGATGCGTCCGCGCGCCCGGAGGACACGGTCGAGGACGTCGTCGAAGCTCTCCCCGCCCGGCGGCGTGATGCTGGTGTCGCGCAGCCAACGGCCGTGCAGGTCGGGGTCGCGCTCGGCGGCCTCGTTGAAGGTCAGCCCGTCCCAGGCCCCGAAGTCGGTTTCGATCAGGTCGTCGTCGACGGTCACATCCAGGCCCAGCGCCTTGGCGGCCGTCGCGGCCGTGTCGTAGGCCCGCTGCAGCGGCGAGGCGAACACCGCCGCGATCCCGCCCCGCTCGGCCAGGTAGCGCGCCGCGGCGGCGGCCTGTTGCCGGCCGACGTCGGTGAGCGCCGGGTTGCCCCGCCCGGAGTAGCGCCGCTGCGCCGACAACTCGGTCTGGCCGTGCCGCAGCAGCAGGAGCCTGGTCGGAGTGCCGCGGGCGCCGGTCCAGCCGGGCCCCGTCTTAGCCTGTGCGGCAATGTCTTTCACAGCCTCCGCCTCGATCCGCTCCGGCGGGTCGTCAGTTGCCGCGGCCGCGTCCATCGCCTCGTTGGCGAGCCGGTCGGCGTGCGTGTTGCGCTCGCGCGGGATCCAGGTGTAACTGATCCGCTCGAACCGTGACGCCAGCCGGCGCGCCTGCGCGTGCAGTTCGACCAGATCGGGGTGTTTGACCTTCCACCGCCCGGACATCTGCTCGACCAGCAGCTTGGAGTCCAGGAAGACAGCGGCCTCGGTGGCCCCCAGTTCCAGCGCGTGGTCAAGACCGGCGATCAGGCCCCGGTATTCGGCGACGTTGTTGGTCGCCCGCCCGATGGCCTGCTTGGCTTCCGCGAGCACGCTCGAGCGGTCGGCGCTCAGCACGACGGCGCCGTACCCGGCCGGCCCGGGGTTTCCGCGCGAGCCGCCGTCGGCCTCGATGATCACCTTCACTGCTCGGAGCCCATGACGCGCAACAAGATTGCGCCACACTCGGGGCAGCGCACCACGTCGTCCTCGGCCGCGGCCGAGATGCGCGCCAGCTCCCCCCGGTCGATCTCGAGCCGGCAGGCGCCGCAGCGCCGGCCCAGCAGTTGTGCGGCGCCGGGCCCGCCGCCGGCGCGCTGCCGCTCGTACAGCGTGGACAGGGCAGGCTCCAGCGCGGCCGCCAGCTCGTCGCGCCGGGACGATTGCTGGCGGCGCGCCTCGTCGATCTCGGCGGCGGCCGCGTCGAGGGCCTGCCGGGCGGCGGCCAGGTCGGACTCGAGCGCCTCGACCTTCCCCTCCTCGGTGGCCAGCCGCGCCTGCAGTTCCTCGCGGCGCTCCATGACCTCGAGCAGCACGTCCTCGAGGCTCGACTGGCGTCGCTCCAGCGTCTCCAGTTCGTGCTGCAGGTCCGACAGCTGCTTGGCGTCGATCGCTCCGGACTGCAGCATCGACCGGTCGCGTTCTTCGCGCTGACGCACCGCCTCGATGTCCGACTCGAACCTCGCCACCTCCGCGTCGAGGTCCGCCAGCGCGACGCGGCTCGCGGCGGCCCGATCGCCGGCGGCGGTGTGCTCCACCCGCATCCGGTCGTAGGCCTCCTGCTCGGGCAGGTGGGCGGCGCGGTGCGCCAGGCGCGACAGCTCCGCGTCCAGCTTGGACAGCTCGAGCAGCGAACGCTGCTGTGCAACATCGGCTTTCATGACCGCCCTGCCTCCGCCTCGTCGCCCACGTCGCCCACGTTCCAAGGGTCGGTGCGCAGCGTGCACACGCGCACGGGCAGCGCCGCGCCGAACCGCGACCGCAGGAGACCGGCGACCTGCTCGCACCAGGGGAATTCGCTCGCCCAGTGGGCCACGTCGACCAGGGCCACGTCCGAGGCCCGGCGATGCTCGTCGGCCGGATGGTGGCGCAGGTCGGCGGTGACGTAGGCCTGCACGCCGGCGCGGGCCACCGCGCCGAGCAGGGAATCGCCGGCGCCGCCGCACACCGCCACCCGGGAGACGGGCGCGTCCGGGTCCCCCGCCGCCCGTACGCCCCACGACGTCCGGGGCAGCGCCGCCTCGACGCGAGAAACAAGAGCGCGCAACGGCTCCGGACGCGGCAGCGTGCCGATGCGGCCCAGCCCGGTGTCACCGGGGGGCGGCACCAGCGCGAGGATGTCGAACGCGGGCTCCTCGTACGGGTGGGCCCCGCGCATCGCGGCCAGCACGGCGCCACGGGCCCGCGCCGGCGCGACCACCTCGACGCGGTCCTCGGGCACCTGCTCGACAGTGCCGACGCTGCCCACCGCGGGCGAGGCCCCCTCGTGGGGCAGGAACTGCCCGATCCCGGCGACGCTCCAGCTGCAGTGAGAGTAGTCGCCGATGTGGCCGGCGCCGGCCTCGAACACCGCGGCCCGCACGGCGTCGGCGTTGTCGCTGGGGACGTAGATCACCCACTTGTCCAGGTCGGCCGCCGCGTGGGCGGGTTGGAGCACGGCGTCGACGGTCAGGCCCAGCGCCTCGGCGAGCGCGTCGGACACGCCGGGCCTGGCCGAGTCCGCGTTCGTGTGCGCCGTGAAAAGCGAACGCCCGGTGCGGATCAGGCGGTGCACCAGCGCGCCCTTCGGCGTGCTGGCCGCCACCGTGTCCACCCCGCGCAGCAGCAACGGGTGGTGAGCCAGCAGCAGTCCGGCCTCGGGGACGCCGTCGACGACGGCGGGCGTCGCATCGACCGCGACGGTCACCGAGTCGAGGACGTCGTCGGGGTCGCCGCACACCAGTCCGACCGAATCCCACGATTCGGCGAGGCCCGGCGGGTAGGCCTCGTCCAGCACCTCGATGACCTCGGCCAGGCGCACGCTCATCGCGTCGCCTCTGCGATCGTCTGCACCAGCAGCGGCCATTCCCGGCGCACCGCGGCCCGCAGGTAGCGGCCGTCGAGGCCGACGAAGGTGTCGCAGCGCCGCACCGCGATCCCCTTGCCCCGCAGCGTCTTCCGCAGTTCCTCGGCGTCCGGTCGGCGGAACAGGATGAACGGCGCCCGGCCGTCGACCACGTCGGTGCCGACCGACGCCAGGCCCGCGGCCATCTGGTCGCGCACCGCCGCGAGCCGCGCCGCGTCGGCGGCGGCGTCGGCGACGGCACCGGGTTCACAGCAGGCCGCGATCGCGGTCAGCTGCAGGGTGCCCACCGGCCAGTGGGCACGCTGAGCGGTCAACCGCGCCAACAGTTTTGGCGCGCCCAGGGCGTAGCCCACCCGCAGCCCCGCCAGCGCCCACGTCTTGGTCAGGCTGCGTAGCACCAACACGTCGGGCAGGGGGTCGCCGGCCAGCGACTCCGGTTCGCCGGGAACCGCGTCGGCGAACGCCTCGTCGACCACGAGGATCCGCCCGGGCCGCCGCAGCCTCAACAGCTCCGCCCGCCCGTGCAGCACGGACGTGGGATTCGTCGGATTGCCGACCACCACGAGGTCGGCGTCATCGGGCACGCCAACACCGTCGAGGCGAAACGGCGGGTCGAGGACGACGTGGTGGACGGGCACCCCGGCGGCGGCCAGCGCCGCGGCGGGCTCGGTGAACGAGGGCGCGACGACGGCCGCGCGCGCCGGACGCAGGTTGGCCAGCAACGCGAACCCCTCGGCCGCACCGGCCAGCGGCAGGACCTCGTTGCGGGCGCGGCCGTGGCGGGCGGCCACCGCGTCCTGGGCGCGGCGCACGTCGTCGTCGCTCGGGTAGCGCGCGAGGTCCGGCAGCCGCGCGGCCAGCCGCCGCATCAGCCACTCCGGGGGCTGCGCGTGCCGGACGTTGACGGCGAAGTCGAGCATTCCCGGCGCGACGGCCTGATCGCCGTGATACCGCACCGGAGGCGGGCTTGAGTCCACGGTCGCCATCCGAGAAACACTAGTGCGCCGCCATCATCGGGAGCGGACGACCCGATCCGGCGGCTCGGACCCGCTCAGCGCACCGCCACTTTGAGCACCCGGTTGTTGTTGTGGTCGGCGACGTACAGGTTGCCGCTCCCGTCGAGGATTACGCCGCAGGGATTGCTGAGGCCGGTGAACGGCAACTCGGTGGCGGTCGACGAGCCGGCCGGCAGCTTGATGACCCGGTCCAGGTTGCCCTCGCTCACGTACAGGGTTCCGGCCTCGTCCACCGCGACATCGGTGGGGTCATTGATGCCCGTGGAGGGCGGTATGGTCGCGGCGGGCTCCCCCGCCGGCAGCTTGACCACCCTGTTGCTGTCGGCGACGTAGACGGTGCCCGTGCCTGACACCGCCAGGCCCACCGGGGCGACCAGCCCGGTGAGGGGCAGCACGTTCGGCGCGGACGAGCCCGGTGCCAGTTTCAGCACCCGGCTGTTTCGATGGTCGGCGACGTACAGATTTCCGGCACCGTCCACCGCCAGAGCGGCGGGAGTGCCCAGTCCCGACATGCGGACGGTGGGTGTGGTCGAGCCCGGTGCCAGCTCCAGCACCCGGTCGTGGCCGAAGTCGGCGACGTAGACGTTCCCGGTGCCGTCCACCGCCACGCCCTCCGGACTCGCGAGGTCGGTGAACGGCAGGGCGGTCGGGGGTGCACCCTCCGCCAGCTTCATCACCCGGTTGTTGCTGGTGTCGGTGACGTAGACGACGCCGCCACCGTCCACCGCCACCGCCGAGGGACCGTTGAGATCGGTGAACGGCAACACCACCTGAGGGCTGGGCGCCGGGGTCGGCGGCGCGGGCGGTTGTGACGGCGGCGGTGCGGCCGGGGGTTTGGTGGTGAGTGCCGGTATGCCCAACGCCGCCACGATCACCGCGACCACGGCGACGCCGCCCGCGACGAGGGCGATCCTCGTGCGCCGCCCGCGCGCCGTCGGCGCGTCCTCCGGTGTGGGCGCGTCGTCCTCCGGCGCCTCGACGGTCGGCCGGTCGTGCATGCCGGGCGAACCCGCAGCCGCCGCCTCCCCGACGAGCGGCCCCGCGCCGCCCAGGACCTCCGTGGGAGCCGACGCGTTCACCATCGCCTGCTGACGTACGCCCTGGTCGATCACCTGGGTCCGGGCCTGATCGGCCGTCGCCAGCGGCTGACCCGCGGCGTCAATCGCTTCGCGCGCGGCGTCGGCGAGCTCGGCCGTCGTCGCGTAACGCGCGTCGGGGTCCTTCGCCATGCCGCGCGCGATCACCTCATCGAATTGCGCGGGCACGCCGGCGTTGATCAGCGACGGCCGCGGCGGCGGCGAGTTCAGGTGGGCGGCGACCAGTTGTGCCAGCGTTTCGCCCACGAACGGCTGCTCGCCGGTCAGGCACTCGTACAGCACGCACGTGAGCGAATAGATGTCGGCGCGGGCGTCTTCTTCCGCCCGCGTGCCGAGCCGCTCGGGCGCGACGTAGTTGAAGGTGCCGACGGTGTTGCCGGACTGGGTCAGCCTTGTCTCGTCGGCGGCGCGGGCGATGCCGAAGTCGATCAGGTAGGCGAAGTCGTCGTCGTTGAGCAGGATGTTGGCGGGTTTGATGTCGCGGTGGATCAGACCGACCTTGTGTGCGGCGTGCAACGCCTTCGCGATCTGGTCGATGATGTGCACCGCCCGCGCAGGCTCCAGCGGTCCCCCGGCCAGCTCGGCGCCCAGGTCGCGGCCCTCGATCAGCCGCATGTCGACGTAGAGGCGGCCGTTGATTTCGCCGTAGTGATGGATCGGGATGACGTGGGGGTCGTTCAACCGCGCCGCCGCGTGCGCTTCCCGGCGGAAACGGACCTGGAAGTCCTCGTCCTCGGACAGGTTCGGGGGCAACAGCTTGAGCGCGACGATGCGGTCGGTCTCGCTGTCGTAAGCGCACCAGACTTCGCCCATCCCGCCGCGCCGCAGCAGTTCCAGCAAGCGGTAGCGTCCGAACGGAGTCCCGTCCACATCAGCCTCCCGAGGCCTCCCGGCGTCAAAGGATCCACACACGATAAGCCCGGCGATGACATGGCAACGGCAAAAGCGCCGCACAGGCCATACGCAGGGGCGTTCCCATGCGCCTCCCGGTTGGTGATCGCGGGTCATCACCGACAATGGAACGGTGACAGACACGATGCGGGCGGGAGGCGAGTGGCGTCCCGGGGTCGACGCCACACCGTCAGGCACCGCTGCGCTCCCGCAGCTGGTGATCTTCGATCTCGACGGCACGCTGACCGACTCGGCGGAAGGGATCGTCGCCAGCTTCCTGCACGCGCTGTCCCACATCGGCGCACCCGTGCCGGACGGCGACCTGGTCGCGCGGATCGTCGGGCCGCCGATGGACGACACCTTCCGCTCCATGCTCGGGGAGGACGCCGAGGACGCGATCGCGGCGTTTCGCGCCGAGTACGGCTCGCGGGGCTGGGCGATGAACACGCTGTTCGACGGCATCGAGCCGCTGCTGGCCGACCTGCGCGCGAACGGGGTGCGGCTGGCCGTGGCGACCTCCAAGCTCGAACCCACGGCGCGGCGCGTCCTGGCGCATTTCGGGCTGGACGGGTATTTCGAGGTCGTCGCCGGCGCGGCACCCGACGGCTCGCGCAAGACCAAGGTCGACGTGCTGGCCCACGCGCTCGACCAACTGAAGCCGCTGCCCGAGCGGGTGCTGATGGTCGGCGATCGCAGCCACGACGTAGACGGGGCGGCCGCCCACGGCATCGACACCGTGGTCGTCGGCTGGGGCTACGGCAGGGACGACTTCCCCGACGGCTTCGCGCCCACCGGCGTCACCCACGCCGCCACCGTCGACGAGTTGCGGAGGGCCCTCGGTGTCTGAGCTGCACGTCACGTTCGTCTGCACCGGCAACATCTGCCGCTCGGTGATGGCCGAGAAGATGTTCGCCGATCAGGTGCGCCGCCGCGGCCTGGGCGACGTGGTGCGGGTGACCAGCGCCGGGACGGGCAACTGGCACGTCGGCAGTTGCGCGGACGAGCGGGCCAGCAAGGTGCTGCGCGAGCACGGCTACCCGACCGATCACTGCGCCGCCCAGGTGGACACCGACCACCTGGAAGCCGACCTGGTGGTGGCCCTCGCGCGCAACCATGTGCGCATGCTGCGCCAGTTGGGTGTCGACGAGCACCGCATCCGCATGCTGCGCTCGTTCGACCCCCGCTCGGGCGCCCACGCCCCCGACGTCGACGACCCCTACTACGGCGACGCGGCCGACTTCGAGGAGGCATTCGCCGTCATCGAGGCCGCGCTGCCCGGCCTGCACGACTGGGTCGACGCGCGGCTCGCGGAGAACGGATCGGGCTGATGCCCAGCATCAGAAGGCTCGGATTCCTGTTGCGGCCGGGGTGGATAGCGCTGGCGCTGGTCATCGTCGCCTTCACCTATCTGTGCTTCATGGTGCTGGCGCCCTGGCAGCTGGGAAAGCATTACCGGACGTCGCGGGAGAACCACCAGATCGAAACCTCGCTGAACACGGCCCCGGTTGCCGTGACGACCCTTCTGCCGCACCAGGATTCGTCGGCCCCCGCTGCGCAGTGGCGCCGGGTGACCGCGACCGGGCACTATCTGCCCGACGTGCAGGTGCTGGCGCGGCTGCGGGTGGTCGAGGGCAGGCCGGCATTCGAGGTGTTGGCCCCCTTCGCCGTCGACAACGGGCCCACCGTCCTGGTCGACCGGGGCTACGTGCGTCCCGAGGAGGGCTCCCGCGTGCCGCCGATACCGCGCCCGCCGGCCGACACCGTGACGATCACGGCGCGACTTCGGGACTCCGAGGGCACCGCGCCCGGCAAGGATCCCTTCTTCGCCGACGGTGTGCCGCAGGTGTATTCGATCAACACCGCCCAGGTCGCGACGCTGACCAGGGTCCCGTTGACCGGTTCCTATTTGCAGCTGACCGACGATCAGCCCGGCGGCCTCGGCGTGCTCGGCGTGCCGCACCTGGACGCCGGACCGTTTCTCTCCTATGGCATCCAGTGGATCTCGTTCGGCATCCTGGCGCCGATCGGCCTGAGCTACTTCGCCTACTCCGAGATCCGCGCCCGCCGTCGGGAGAAGGAACAGGCACCGTCGCGGGCTGCCCCGGCCACCGTCGACGAGAAGCTGGCCGACCGCTACGGGCGCCGGCGGTAGGGCCCTTCCGCTGACCCTGCGCCCGGCGCGCCGAGCCTGCGCTAAGCGCGCGTTTGACGGCTCACACGCGCTCTGTGTGCAGTTTCGATGCCGTCAACGCAGGCTCGGTGAGCGCGCCGACCGCACTTGCCGCCGGTACGACAACGCCGCCGCCAGCAGAGCGGCGCCGGCCTGCACCAGCCGCGACAGCGCGACGGCGCGGCGCAGGTCGGCCACGCTGGGCGGCCTCCCGTCGCCGAGGGTCGGCCGGATCTGCAGCTCGTGGTGATACTGGGTCGGCCCGCCGAGCCGAACCCCCAGCGCGCCCGCGAACGCCGCCTCGACGACGCCAGCGTTGGGGCTGGGATGGCGCGCCGCGTCGCGGCGCCAGGCGCGCAGCGCGCCGGCCGGTGACCCGCTGACGAACGGCGCGCACACCACCACCAGGGCCGCGGTGACCCGCGCGGCGGCATAGTTGGCTGCGTCGTCCAATCGCGCTGCGGCCCAACCGAATCTCCGATAGCGTGCGGTTCGGTACCCGATCATCGAGTCCAGAGTATTGACCGCCCGGTAGGCCAGCACGCCAGGCACGCCGCCGACCGCCGCGCACAGCAGCGGCGCCACCTCGGCGTCGGACGTGTTCTCCGCCACCGATTCCAGCGCCGCGCGGGTGAGCCCCGCCGCGTCCAGCCGCGCGGGATCTCGCCCGCACAGCGACGGCAACAGCCGCCGCGCGGCCCCCACGTCGCCGCCCTCGAGCAGGTCTGCCATGGCCAACCCCGTGCGCGCGAGCGAGGTGCCGCCCAGCGATATCCAGGTGGCGGCGGCCAGACACCAGGGACCCCGACGGGCGGCCGCGCCCAGGAGCGTCACCGCGCCGACCAGAAGGCCCACGTGCAGCACGCCCGCGGTCTTGGTGTCCCGGTACGTGATGCGCTCCCACGCCGCGGCGGCCCGCCCGAACACGGCGACCGGATGGCCCCGCCGCGGGTCGCCGAGTGCGACGTCGGCCGCGTACCCGACGAGCACGCCGATCATTTGGGGTTGGGCCGCGAACACCCCGGCAGCGTCTCATACGGCGTGGGGGCGCCGACGTCGGCCGCGCGATGGCGGCGAGTGTGGCGCGCGACCCGGCGAGCCCCGCACCGAAAGTCCGGCGCGGCCGGCCAGATTTGTACCACCAACAGAACTATTGCTTACAGCTATAGTTCGTCACCAAATTGACTTCGCTGTGCACTCGTGCGGACCAATCCTGAATTTTTGCAGGTGTTTTGCAGGCCACACAAATGCCGCGGATCGCAGAACAAGAAAGACCGATAGTTCACTCGCTAACCTCTTGTATTCGTACCTTAAGCTGCATAACGTTCTTCACGGGCACGGCGTTCAACGAACCTTCCCCGGAAAGGACTGCATTTGACCGCAGCATCGCGTCTTGCCGGCAAGCGCGCACTCGTCACCGGGGCCAGTCGGGGAATCGGCGCCGCGATATCGCGCCGGTTGGCCCGACCTCGCGTGGGCAAAAAGGACTTCCCGATCCAAATTTCGCTAGGTAGGTGACTCCATGATTCCCCTCGTCAGCACGCCCTTTATGAAGAGCCGCGAGAATGCGCCCGCCTACTGGCTCATCGACATCGTCTGGTACATCCTGGTCGACGGCGAGGACACCGGCGGCAGTTTTTCGCTGATCGAGCAGTACATGCGCGAAGGGTCGGGGCCGATCCCGCATGTTCACGCGTTCATCGACGAATGGTTCTACGTTCTCGAAGGAAGAGTCGACTTCACCGTCGGCGGCGACCGCATCACGGCGGGGCCCGGCGATTCGTTGTGGATCCCGCGAAACACCGTGCACGTCTTCACATCCCTGACCGACTGCCATGTTCTCAACGCCTACACGCCCGCCGGTTTCGAGCAGGTGGTCAAAGGATCGGCGACTCCGGCCGCGGCGCGTGAACTGCCCCCCAAGGACTTCCCGCCTCCCAGTGAGGAGGTGTTTCGTCTGTTCTACAACAACTATTGGTGCGTGCAGGCCGAGAAGGACTGGGCGCAACCGAAGTTCGGCATGAGTCCCGGCGACCGTGCCACCCACGACACCGGCAGCGCCCGATAGACGATCAACTGCCGACGCAGTGACAGCTGACGCCGGCCGGCGTGAGAGGAGAAACGCATGGACGCCCGAGAGATGGTCGACAACCCCGAAGCGATGCAAGAGCACAACTCCCGCAACATCGACGAGTTCCGCGCCAACGGGGGGCGGATCGCGGCGTTCGGCGACGACCCGTTGCTCATCCTGCACTCGACGGGCGCCAAGTCGGGACGAGAACGGCTCAATCCGATGGCATATCAACCCGTGGGAGATGGCTGGGCCGTGTTCGCCAGCAGAGCTGGGACCGCCAGGCATCCCGATTGGTACTACAACTTGAAGGCCCACCCGGACGCGCTCATCGAAGTCGGCTCGGACGGTGGTATCGACACCATCAAAGTGACGGCCCGGGAACTGATCGGCTCCGAGCGTGACGAGATCTGGGAGCGCCAGAAACAGCTGGCCCCCGGCTTCGCCGCCTACGAGACGCAAACGGAGGGAAGGGTGATCCCCGTGCTGTTGCTGACAAAAACGGACGGCTAGCGGCCGGCTCAGCGATTCTCGGCTGAGACCCGCGCGTGCGACCGTGTCCCTTCTCGGCCGTCGTGCGCGGTCCCCAATTTGCGCCAGATGCGGCGCAGGGCATCGAGGTCTTCCTCGGACAGCGGGTCCAGAAAATCGCGCCGAATGATCGCGGTGACCGTCTCGTTCGCGCGGCGCAGCACCTTCCATCCCTGCGGGGTGATGCCCGCAAACCAGCCACGGCCGTCGATGCTCACGGGCTCGCGTTGCACCAGCCCGTCGGCTTCCAGGCGGTCGACGACCCCGCTGAGGCCCGAACGGGTGATCATCACTCGCTCCGCCAACTCGTGCATCCGCAGGCGCTTGCCGTCCGCCAGGGCCAAGTGCCGCAAGACGTCATAGCTGGTGAGCGCGAGCCCATGTCGATCCTCGAGTTCCCTGCCCATGACGGTCATCATCGCCTTGTGCGTACGCAGCAGTCCGCCCCATGCAGCACCGTCGGGCGGGGGCAGGCTCATCAATTGGTCCGCTCGTGACATCACCCGGGAGGATACGCGGTGCAGCTGGGAGAAACCGGTACTTGCCAACGCGATCGGCCGATTCGTCAGCCGACACCGCCGCGGACCCCCCACGACAACGCTCTCCGGTGGCGCCTCCATCGACCGAATGCCTCCGTCGTGGTTCACTCGACCCCATGAGGCAGGACCCGCGATGAGGCGGCCCGCGACCCGGGTCGCCGACCTGCTGAACCCGGCGGCGCTGCTGCTGCCCGCCGCGAACGTCATCATGCAACTGTCCCTGCCCGGCGTCGGCTACGGCGTGCTTGAAAGCCCGGTCGACAGCGGCAACGTCTACAAGCACCCGTTCAAGCGGGCCCGCACCACCGGCACGTACCTGGCCGCCGCGACAATCGGCACCGACGACGACCGCGCCCTCATCCGCGCCGCGGTCGACGGCGTCCACCGGCGGGTCCGCTCGATCCCGTCAAGCCCGTTGCGCTACAACGCCTTCGACCCCAAGCTGCAGCTCTGGGTCGCCGCCTGCCTGTACAGGTATTACGTCGAGCAGCACGAATTCCTGCACGGCCCGCTCGACGATGCCAGCGCCGACGCCGTCTACCGCGACGCCAGCCGGCTGGCCACCACGCTGCAGGTGCCCGAGAGTTCGTGGCCGACCGACCGGGCGGCGTTCGACGAGTACTGGAAACGCTCCCTGGACGGGCTGCGCATCGATCCGCCGGTGCGCGAGCATCTGCGCGGGGTCGCCTCGCTGGTGTTCCTGCCGTGGCCGTTGCGGTGGCCGGCGGGCCCGTTCAACCTGTTCGCGACGACGGGCTTCCTGGCGCCGGAGTTCCGGGCGCTGATGCGGCTGGACTGGTCGGCGCGCCAGCAGCGCCGGTTCGAGTGGCTGCTGGCCGCCCTGCGGCTGGCCGACCGGCTGATCCCACATGGGGTGTGGATTCTGAGCTATCGGCTTTATTTGTGGGACATGCGTTCTCGCGCACGACGCAACCGGCGCATCGTCTAGCCTCGCCGGCCGGCGTCAGCGCACGGTGGCGAAGAACGCCCGCACGTCGTCGACGAACAACTCCGGCTGCTCGAACGCGGCGAAATGCCCGCCGCGCGGCATGTCCGTCCAGTGCGTGATGTTGTAGACCGGCTCGCACCACCGTCGCGGTGCCTTCAGCAGCTCACCGGGGAAAGCGGCCACTCCCGTGGGCAATTCGACGCGGTCCAGTTGCCCCCAGACCCGGAAGCTCTCCCAGTACAGGCGGGCCGACGAGGCGGCGGTCGCGGTGACCCAGTACATCATCACGTTGTCCAGCAGTTCGTCGCGGGTCAGCACGTTCTCCGGGTGTCCGTCGCAATCCATCCAGGCCCAGAACTTCTCGACGATCCACGCCAGCTGGCCCACCGGCGAATCGACCAGCCCGTAGCCCAGCGTCTGCGGCCGGGTCGACTGCTGCTTGGAATAACCGGTGCCCCATTTGCGATGGAACGCCAACGCCTCCAACGCCTTCCGCTCGTCCTCGGTCGGATTCTCGAGGGCCTCGGGGGTGGGCCGGCCGATCGGCATGTTCAGGTGGATGGCCGCGCAATGACCCCGATTGCGTCCGATCTGCGTGGTCACCGCGGCACCCCAGTCCCCGCCCTGGGCGCCGTAGCGGTCGTAACCGAGGCGCAGCATGAGCGTCTCCCAGGCGTTCGCGATGCGTTCGACGCCCCAGCCGGTGCGGGTGGGCTTGCCCGAGAACCCGTAACCGGGAAGCGACGGGCAGACGACGTGGAAGGCGTCCTCGGCTCGTCCCGACGGCGGGTTGGTCAGCGGCTCGATCACCTTGTGGAACTCCACGATCGAGCCGGGCCAGCCGTGGGTGATGAGCAGCGGGAAGGCGTCGTCGTGCGGCGAGCGCTGATGGATGAAGTGGATGTCGAGCCCGTCGAGCTCGCTGAGGAAGTGGTCGAATCGGTTCAACGCGGCCTCGCGCGACCGCCAGTGGTAGTCGTCGGCCCAGTAGTCGGCCAGGTCCCGGGTGTAGGCGAGCGGGATGCCCTGGCTCCAGTCGTCGACGCACTCGGCCTCGGCCCACCGCGTGCGCGCGAGCCGGGAGCGCAGGTCGTCGAGCACGTCGTCGGGGACGTCGATGCGAAAAGGTCTCACGGAGTGCACCATTCGTCGTCCTCGAGGCGCGGCCGCCGGCTGGCGCGCTCGAGCTCGCTGGCGCGGCGGTCGACGTCGGCGATCAGCGTGCGGGCCATGCCCATGAGTTCATGGATGTCATAGCGTGTCCGCGGCGGCGCAGAGGTCGCGTTTGGTCGCGGGCTGCCGAACGGCCGCCCGGGCGCCGTTTCTCCCGGGGCGGAGAACTCGGCATCGTCGCGCACGCCCCCGACCTTGCCATACCGGTAGGCGCCGGACAACGGAGCGCCTGCGGTCGTCAGCCCGACAGGCCGTTGCGTCCGTTGATGCCGCCGATGAGATACCCGCCGAAGCCACCGGGGCCGCCGACGCCCGCGAGTCCGTTGCTGAAGTTGAGGCTGGACCCACCGGCGCCACCGGCGCCGCCCAGGCCGTAGATCAAGCTACTGCCGTAGCCACCGTCGCCGCCCCACCCGGCGACGAAGCCGTTGCCGCCGGTCCCGCCGATGCCGCCGATGCCCATGAGGAACCCGCCGCTGCCGCCGAAGCCGCCGTCACCGGCGACGCCGCCGGGACTTGCCCCGCCGGTCCCGCCGGGACCGCCGTTGCCGAAGAGCCCGACGGCGTTGCCGCCGTTGCCGCCGAACCCAGCCTGGCCCGCACCGATGGCGACCCCGCCGGTCCCGCCGCGACCGCCGTTGCCGTACAGGAACCCCCCGCTACCGCCGCTGCCGCCGTTCTGGCCGGGTCCCCCGGACCCGCCGGCGCCGCCACTGCCCCACAGCAGGCCGCCGTTTTGGCCGTTGGCCCCGGTTCCCGGCGTGCCGTCGGCGCCGTCGCCGATCAGCGGCCGCCCCAGGAATGTGTTGAATGGTGCGTTGATCGCGTCGAGCAGATTTTGCAGCGGGTTGGCGCTGGCGGCCTCGGTGGCGGCGTAGGCGCCCGCCCCGGCGTTCAGGAGTTCGACGAACTGCTGGTGGAAGGCCGCCGCCTCGGCGCCGAGGGCCTGGTACGCCTGCGCGTGCGCGCTGAACAGCGATGCGACGGCCGCGGAAACCTCGTCACCGGCGGCGACCGCCAAAGCCGACGTCGGCCCGGCCGCCGCCGCGTTGGCCGCCGTGATGCTCGACCCGAGTTGCACCAGGTCCGAGGCCGCCGCCGTCACATACTCCGGTACCGCAATGACATAGGACATTCCGACCTCCGACCGACACGGCGACCGCCCGATGGTCGCCGATGCGCCAAAGCGTATTCCTCGGCACGCCTACCGATCCCAAGTTTCGGCAGATACCGGGCGACGTCCAAGCGGCGCTCGAGTTGGCCGCGAGGCGACGGAGCCGCTTGGCTGTGCGGGCGGCTCCGCCGCGGCGAGGATCGCCGGCGCCGCGCGCGGCGATCAGAATCGTCGCGATCAGCCGAACTGCTCGGCGGCCGTCCATGTCGACGTGGCAATCAGGTCGCCGCGGTCGAGCGCCGCGGCGCGGTGCTCGTGAACCCGGGCGTACTCCTCGGTGGTGACCATCTCCAAAAACGCTGCCGGCGTGGGATATTCGACGATGAGGATCGCGTCCCACCACGGCTTACTGCCGTCACCGATGACGACGGCCGGCGCGGCGCCGCCGTAGCGGATCTTGGCGCCGACACGCTCCAGGTGCGGCGCCACCTCCTCGCCGTATTTCAGATAGCTCTCGAGGCCGCCGGGCTTCTTGAACTGCAGCAGATTGACCATCAGCACGGGGGCGTCGGCCGGTCGCGCCGCGAGTGCGGCCACCTGCTCGGGGGTGGTCTCTATCGAGGTGGTCATGAGCTACTCCTTCCGGGTGTGGTGGCGTTTCACGAACCACCGACTCCACCATGCCGGGCCGGCGCATCCGCCGTCTTGACCGTTTAGGACAACGTTTTCGCCTTTGAGGACACGCGGCCTCCGACTAGCATCACGTGACGTGTCGGTCGTGCGCGGCACCGCGCTCACGGACTACCCGGACCTGGTCACCGAACTCGGAGGTGACCCGACCCGGTTGCTGCGTCGTGCCGGAATACGCCGACAGGACATCGGCGAGTACGAAGTCTTCATCTCGCTGCCGCGCGCGATCCGAGCCATCGAATCGGCGGCCGACGAAACGCGCGTGCCCGATTTCGGCCGGCGGCTCGCCCTGCGCCAAGGCATCGAAATCCTCGGCCCGGTCGGCGTGGCGGCACGGACGGCGGCCACCGCGGGCGATGCCCTGGGGATCTTCGGCACCTTCATGGCCGCCTACAGCCCCGCCATCGTCGCGCACGTCGCGCCGATGAGCGACAGGCCCGAACGCTCCTTCTTGGAGATCCGGTACCTCCTGCGCCCGATGCCGCCTTCGACACAAAGCATGGAGCTTTCCCTCGGCGTCGCGCTCAAGGTATTGCGGCTGCTACTCGGCGGGCATTACTGCCCGCTGTCGGTCCACCTGCCACACCAGCCCGTCACGCCGACCGCTGCGTATCGCGAATACTTCGGCTGCAACGCCCGTTTCAGCGAGCCCGCGGCCGGGTTCACCCTGCGATCCGCCGACCTGGCAGCGCCGCTTCAGCACGACGAGCTGGCGCACCGGGCCGTGGTCGAATACCTCAGCACCCTGATCGGGCGGCGCGACCCGGACATGAGCCAGTCGGTGCGCACCATCGCCCGGCAACTGCTGCCCACCGGCGCCGCCAAGCTCGACGTGATCGCGGCGCAGTTCAACGTGCATCCGAAGACGCTGCAGCGCAGGTTGGCCGACGAGGGCACAACGTTTTTCGCGCTCGTCGACGACCTGCGCCGCGACACCGCCGAGCACTATCTGCGCGACACCGACATCGACCTCTCGCACCTGACGCGCGAGCTCGGCTACACCGAGCAAAGCGTGCTGACGAGGTCGTGCAAGCGCTGGTTCGGGACGGGCCCGTCGGCCTACCGGCGTGCGCTTCGGTCGCGGAAACGTTCGGCGAATCCCTGATGGACGTTCCAGCTCCTCGAGCGACGCGCGGGGATCCTCAGACGCGGGCGAGGAAGACGCGAAGCCGGTCGAGCAGGATGTCGGGACGTTGTTCGGGAAACCAATGTCCCACCCCGTCAACCAGTTCGACGTCGAAGTCTGTGGTCCGCTTCTCATAGCCGCGCAGCAGCGTCGGCGTGAGCACCGGGTCTGCGGTGCCGTGGAGCCAGCGAACCGGCACCCGGACGCGCGCATCGGCATACGTACCACCGAGCCAGGGTAGGAACTCGCGGACGAGAAAGGCTCGATACCAACGCGATCCGGCGACCGCGTGGCCGCGTTCGCTAAAGCGTTGCGCATAAAGCCAGAAGTCACCGTCGCCGATGGCGAAGCCCCCGCCCACCCACGAGGTGAGCACACGGAAGAACCGGCCCTTCGGGTCGGCGATGAGCCGCGGGCCCACCAAAGGCAGTGCGATCGGGACCTGGTACCAGAAGCGCCACAGGTGGCGAAGCGTCGCCAGATCCGGCTTCAGCCAGGGCGCGACGGTGTTGACGCCGAAATAAGCGGTCACACGTTCGGGGTGGCGCAGCATCATGATGAACGAGACCGGCCCGCCCCAGTCGTGGGCCACCAGCCTGACCGGCCCGACGCCCATCCGGTCGAGCACGGCAGCGAGGTCGTCGGCCATTTCGACCTTCGTATACCGGCAGTCCGGCGCGGAACTCCAGCCCGCGCCTCGCAGGTCCGGGCACAGTACCCGATAGCCATCGTCCGCGAGGGGCCCGATGATCTCGCGCCACTCCCACCAGTTCTGCGGAAAGCCGTGCACCAACATGATCGGCGGCCCGTCGGCCGGTCCGGCCTCGGCGACGTGGATGGTGACTCCGCCACCCAGTTCGACGAAATGGTGGCGCACACCCACTAGTCGCGGCATAGATTCCGCCGAGGTCTCGTCGGGTCGAGCCGGAACTGCATTGTGCGCCATGGCCTTACCTGTCACTCTGTGTGGTCAACGCACACAGCATGCGGCAGCGCAGTACGTCCCGTCTTGACAGATTGAGACTGCTATTTGATTTTCAGAGACAGGCCGGGGTCGTCACTGCTTGACCATCGCGGCGTGGATGCGGTCCTCGGGCTTGATCAGGTGGTCGTGACTGTCGTCGCCGATTGCGAGCTGCACCCAGGCGATCTCGCCGTTGAAGCCGTTTCCGGCCGGACCGTAGTCGGGCGAGGCGGGCGAACCGGTGTCGGCGCCCACGTCACAGGCCTCGTCGGCGGAATAGGCCATCGGGATGGTGATCTCGACACGGCCGCTGCCGACTGGCTCGCCGTCGTAGTACAGGGTGACGGTGCCGCCCTTGGCCAATCCTCCACCGTCGTAGGCGAATTCCATGCGCACCTGGTGCTCGCCCGCGGGAATCGGCCGCTCGGCGGTGACCATGAAGTACTGGATGCCGAAGAAGTTGTAGCAGTACTTCAGCCGGCCCTCGTGGGCGTAGAGCGACCAGCCGCCAACGCTGCCGCCCTGCGTCACGATCACCCCCTGGGCGCCGGCGTCCGGCACGGTGATGTCGGCGGTCACCGAGTGCGACTTGTTCTTCATCACCAGGATGCAGTTCTCGCTGACCCGCATGCCGGGGAACAGCAGCTGCGTGTCGCCGCGGATCAGCTGCGGCCGCCCGGCCAGGTCGGCGTTGATCCGCTCGAAGGACCGGTCGTCGAGCGGCACGACGTTGTACTTGACCGCCTCGATCAGCCACAGCCGCTGCAGTTCGGCCAGCTTCTCGGGCATCTCGGCGGCCAGGTCGTGGGACTGCGTCCAGTCGTCGGGCGCGTAGAGCTCCCACACGTCCTCGTCGAACGGCGGGGCGTCGACGAGCCACGGGGTGCGGTGCTTGGTGACCGCGGTCCAGCCCTGGTGGTAGATGCCCCGGTTGCCCATGATCTCGAAGTACTGCACGTCGTGGGTCTCGGGGGCGTTGCCGTCGCGCAGCATCGGCAGCATCGACACGCCCTCCAGCGGGGCCTGCTGGATGCCGTTGACTGAGGTGGGCTCGGGCAGCCCGGCCGCCTCGAGGATCGTCTTGGCGACGTCGATCACGTGGTGAAAGTGGTTGCGGGACTGGCCTTTGTCGACCAGACCGCGCGGCCAGTGCACGACGGTGCCGTTGCGGGTCCCGCCCCAGTGCGAGGCGATCTGCTTGGTCCACTGATACGGGGTGCACAGCGCGTGCGCCCAGCCGACCGCGTAGTGGTTGTAGGCCCGCGGCGTGCCGAAGTCGTCGATCTTGGAGAGCAGGAACTCCGTGGTCTCGATGCCCGGCATCCCATTGAGCGTGGTCATCTCGTTGAAGCAGCCGTTGGGCGTGCCTTCGGCCGAGGCGCCGTTGTCGCCGATGATGTAGTAGACCAGCGTGTCGTCGAGGGCGCCGAGGTCGTCGATCGCGTCGATCACCCGGCCGACCTCGTGGTCGGTCTGCTCGAGGAATCCGGCGTAGATCTCCATCTGCCGCGCCAGCACCGGTTTCAGGTCGGCGGGCATGTCGTCCCACGCCGGAATCTCCTTGTGCCGCTTGGTCAATTGCGCATCCGCCGGAATCACGCCCAGCTTCTTCTGCCGCGCGAAGATCTCCTCGCGCAGCGCGTCCCAGCCCCGGTCGAACTTGCCCCGATACCGGTCGGACCACTCCGCGGGCACGTGGTGCGGGGCGTGGGTGGCGCCGGGAACGTAGTACATGAAGAACGGCTTGTCCGGGGCGAGCGCCTTCTGCTGGCGCACCCATCGGATCGCGTGGTCGGCGAGGTCCTCGTTGAGGGTATAGCCCTCCTCCGGGGTTTTTGGCGGCTCGACCGGCTGGGTGCCCTCGTACAGGCCCGGGTAGTACTGGTTGGCCTCGCCTCCGACGAAGCCGTAGAAGTACTCGAATCCCGACCCGGTCGGCCATTGGTGGAACGGCCCGACGGGCGACACTTCCCAGGCCGGCACCTCGTGGCACTTGCCGAACTGCGCCGTCGAATAGCCATTGAGCTTGAGGATTTCCGCGATCGGCGCCTTGTTCTTGGGCCGCACACTGCTGTTGCCGGGAGCGGAGGTGGCCATCTCGGTGATCGCGCCCATCCCCACCGAGTGATGGTTGCGCCCGGTGAGCAACGCCTGCCGGGTCGGCGAACACAGGGCGGTCGTGTGGAAGCGGTTCAACTTCAGGCCGCCGGCCGCGAGCCGGTCGGCGGTCGGCGTGTTGCAAGGACCCCCGAACACCGAGGCGGCGGCGAACCCCACGTCGTCGAGCATCACGATCAGCACGTTGGGGGCGCCCGCCGGCGGGCGCAGCATGGTGATCGGCGGGTACTTGGTGTTCGGGTCCTTCGCGTCATAGGTGGTCAGCCCGATGTGCCGGGGATCCGGGAGCGGCAGGGTCTCACGCAACAGAGGCGGCACCGATGCGCCGTTCGTTTCGCCATGGCCCTGAGCCGAGGAGTCCGTCATCCCGTTGCCCTTCTCGAAAATTGCTGGTCGACCGTCCTTTTGTGATACCTGCGGCCTTCCCGATTTCCAAGGGCCTTTGGTTAGTAGTGCGCTCCCCCTGTTCGGGTCAGCCGTGGGCCAGGACCTTCGGGAGCGCGCGGGCCAGCGGCTGCACCAGTCTCGGCGAGAGCCGGTGCAGCAGGTAGGGCGCCAGCACATGGGTCCGGGGCGAGGCGACGATCAGCCGCGGGCGCGCGATCGCGTCGAGCACCGCGGCGGCGACGGTGTCCGGCGACGCACCGTGCTTGTCGTAGAACGCCGCGATCCTGGCCTGTTCGGCGCTCAGCTCACCACGCATGATGCCCTCCCGGATGATCGGGGTGTTGATGATGCCCGGGCACAGCGCGACGACGCGAATGCCACGCGGCCGAAGCTCGGCATTGAGCGCTTCGCTCATTCCCACCACGCCGAACTTGCTCGCACAGTAGGGGGCCATCCGTGCGACCGGGTGCAGCCCGGCCTCGGACGCGGTGTTGATGACGATGGCCTTGCGGCCCTGCTCGAGCATCCGGGGGACGAACGCCTGAACGCCGTACGCGACGCCGAGCAAGTTGATCCCGATGACGCGCTGCCAGTCCTCGACCGTGGTGGCGTCGATGTCGGCCCCATGGCCGATCCCGGCGTTGTTGTGCAGGACGTCGACGTGACCGTCTTGATCGAACACGGCCTTGGCCAGCGCCTCGACCTCGTCGGGCCGGCTCACGTCGATTGCGTGATCGACTGCGCCGCGGCCGATCTCATTCGCGACGGCGGCTGCCGCGTCCGCGTTGATGTCGGCGATGTGGACCTTGGCCCCGCGCCGCGCCAGTAGCCGCGCGGTGGCCGCGCCGATCCCCGAGCCGGCGCCCGTGACGACCGCCGTCTTGCCCGTCAGGTCGATGTTCTTTGCCATGGTGGTTCCTTCTCGACAATGTGGATTCCCGCCGCCTCATGGTGCGCGCGACCCGGACCAGGAATCTTCACAGAAGAAGACAACCTTTTAGCACTTAGAGACGGGCGTTGGGCCAACACTCGGCTTGTCGCCACTTGCACATCGCGGGAATCACGTTGTCTCGCAGCGCGATATATTTACCCCTCAGTCACCCGGCCACTCGCCGGTCCATTTCTCGAAGAGCCGGGCGCCTTGCCGGTCGATCACGGTCTTAACCACCGAGTAGATGGCGCCCTCGACCGCCGCGGCAAACACGACCTCCTTGAACGGGTAGCCGGTGCTCAACGCGTTCGGCGGTTCGGACTGCTCGTCCGGGCTGGCCCGGCGCCAGACCTGCTTGAAGACCATCCCGGCGACCAGCCCGCCCAGGGTCGAGCTGACCAGCCCCACGGGTCGGTAGAGGATTTTCGCCGATGCGCTGGTCTTGTTGCCGGACACTAGTTGTCCCGGCGGCGGAGCCAGACGACCACGCCGATCGCAACGGCCGCGGCGATCGCAATGACGGGCACCGAGGGCTTCAGCGCGCCGCGTTCGTCGGTCGCCTTGTCCACCACCAGGTCCTTGGCCTCCCGAGACTTCTCGGCCACCCGCTCCTTGGTTTCGGCGGCCTGCTCCTTGGCGCGGCCCTTGACGTCGAGCTTGGCCGTCAGTGCGCCGACGGTCTCGCCGAGTTCCTCCCGCGTCCGCTCGATGTCGGCCTGGATGTCCTCGACGCTCGCCTCCTGCCCGGGTTCCGGCGGCGTGCGGTCAGGTCCTGTCATGGCGTGCGTCCTTCACTTCTCGGATGTCTTCCTTGACGCTGGCCACCGTTCGCGGTGCCGGTGCGACTTGGCGTACCTGACCCCTGCTGACCAGCGCGGCTATACCGGCGACGACGAACAGCACCGCGGCGACGATGACGGCGGCCGCCCAGACGGGCAGCGCCAGCGACAGGGCCGCCACCGCCGCGGCGATCACCGCGCCCAGTCCGAAGAAGGCCAGCAAACCGGCAACGCTGAACAAGCCCGCGCCGAGGCCGGCGTGTTTGGCGGAATCCTGGAATTCCTTTTGCGCCAGCCGCATTTCGTCGCGCACCAGACGAGACGTCTGCGCGGACAGCTGGCTCATCAACTCGCCGATCGACGCGTCGGCGCTCGACGATGAATCGATGCTCATCGTGCTCCTTTCCCGCCGGCCGAGTCTGGCCGGCTATTCCATGCGGCCGTGGGAGCTTCGCAGCCGACGGCCGAGCTCGACGTCGCGCTGCTTCTTGGCTTCCTTCTTCTTGGCCACCCGGGTATCGCGCATGGGCAGCTGAAGCTCGCGCTCGGCGGGCATGCCCGCCTGCAACTGTCGCCCGCGTTCGAGTTCCGCATCGAGTTCGGCTCCGAACAACAACGCCAGGTTGATGATCCACAACCACAGGAGGAACACGATGGCGCCGGCGAACGTGCCGTAGGTCTTGTTGTAGCTGCCGAAATTCGCGACATAGAGCGCGAACAGCAGCGACGCGCCGATCAGCACGACGATGGCGATCGCCGCGCCCACGCTGATCCACCGGAACTTCGGCTGGCGCACATTCGGAGTCGCGTAGTACAGGATCGCCACCGCCGCGATCACCAGCACGAGCAGCACCGGCCAGCGGGCGATGCTCCACACCGTGAGCGCCGCGTGCCCGAGCCCCATGGCGTCACCGACGGCTCGGGCCACCGGACCGCTGACCGCCAACAACAGGGCCACCACCCCCGCCATGACGATGCCGGCGAGCGTCAGGCCCAGCTGCAGCGGACGCAGCTTCCAGACCGGGCGCCCTTCCTCGATCTCGTAGATGCGGTTCATCGCGCGCCCGAACGCGCCGATGTAGCCCGACGCCGACCACAGCGCGCCCACGATGCCGGCCACCAGGGCGAAACCGGCCGACGGCGAGTTGACCAGCTGCTCGACCGGCCCACGCAAGGCGTCGACAACGGACGGCGGCCCGACCTCGCCGACGATTTGGAGCACCGCGTCGGTGGTCCGCCTGCCCTGACCGAACACCCCGAGCAGCGAGACCATCACCACCAGCGCCGGAAACACCGACAGGACGGCGTAATACGTCAGCGCGGCGGCCAGGTCGGTGCACTGGTCGTGGCCGAACTCGCGGGCGGTCTTGCGCAGCACGTACAGCATCGACGGCCTGGTCAGGTCGGTTGGCGACTCCGGCTTCAGCTCGTGGTCCGGGTCGGTTACGGCGACGTCACCGCGCGGTTCTGCATCGCTCACAGGGGGCCGGGTACCCAAACTGTCGGCGATGGAACGTCGGGGGGCAAATCGATGCACACCCCAGGCTGTGACTGCCGGTTGTTGCGGGGCCCATGAGATGGCCGGCGCGATTTCCCCACCGAGGACCGAGTTCCCGATCCGTTGCGAATGCTACTGAGCCGCAACGTTTTTGGAGATCCGCATTAGTTCGTCCAAGCGGCACGATGCGTGAGCCGAAAGCAAGTAGCGCTGGGCTGAATCGCAGCCGCCGCCAGCGAGACTGCTGCTAGCGGTTGCGAAGTGTTGTTCACCAATCGCATTCGTCCGGGATAGCACCGGAAATCGGTTCGGAAGCGGACAACGTGGGTCACTACGCCCACCCCGCGGGCCGAACCGATGTCGGAGGGCTTGCGCCGCTGGGCCGATGCGATGAGGGTGGGCGATCGGAAGCATGACAGCTGTGAATCAGAAGCAGACCCGTGACGCGTCACCCGTTCAAACGGTCGCAGTAATCTGCGACCCCGACGCTGCTCCGGCGGAAATCGCCGACCACCTCCATCGGGAGCTGCCGACGCTGTTGGCGGAGGCATGCAGCGGATCCGCGACGTTCGATGTATGCCTGCACCGCGAACGACTACCGATCGGTCCGCAGGGAGACAATCAAGCCTTGATTGAGCGCGCAGGGCAGATGAGGCGACAGCATGGCTGGGACGCGGCCGTTTGCGTCACGGACTTGCCCTTATGCGGCGAACGCAATGAACCTTTGGTCGCCGATTTGAATATTAAGAGCAGCGTCGCGGTCTTATCACTTCCGGCTTTTGGAGCCCCTAGATTGCGGCCGCGAGTCACCGACGTGATGGTGCACATCTTCCAGGAGCTCATTCCGGCCGTCTGTAAGCCTGCCCGGACTGATCGGCCAACTCCGTCATTAAGAGGCCGAAACCTGCCGGGCCCGTTCCGGCTCGTCGAACCCGAGGCCGCTGGTATCGATGCGCAGGTGGTAGCCACTCGGGGCCTGTGGCGCCAGCTTCTCGGGATGGTGCGAGCCAACCGGCCATGGCGGTTATGGCTCGGATTGCGGCGAGGTGTGGTCGCAGCGCTGGCGTTCAGCCTTCTTTTGCTCATCAATCCGACGGTGTGGGAGCTAGGTACAGACCAGAGCTGGTATCGCCTGCTGACGATCTCGCTGTGTCTGGTCGCTGCAATGGTGACCTGGCTGATTTTCTACCACCACCTGTGGGTGAGCCGGGATCAGGAAGTCGCGGATCGCCTGCAGCTCTTCCTGTTCAATGCGTCCACCGTCATCACTTTCATCGTCGGCTTGAGCGTCGCTTTCGTCGGGTTGTTGGTCCTGAATTTCCTGGTTTCTCTTCTAGTGCTCTCCGACAACGTGCTGGCGAGGCACTTCGGGTCCTCGCCCAGCCTCTTCGAGTACTTCAAATTGTGCTGGATGGCGACTGTGGGCGCGTCAGTGGTTGGCGCACTGGGAACGGGATTCGAAAGTGAAGAAGACATCCGGCAGGCTGCGTACGGCCGCCGCGAGGCGGAGCGACGCAAACAGTGGGGTAGTGCGATGAACACAGGATCCGAGTCCTCCTCGGACACCGAGGACGTCCAGGATTGATGGCGGCACCGATTCACACCTCATCCAGCCGCGGGAACAGCACCTCGGGCAGGATGCGTTGGATTGCGACCGCCAGTCGCTTTCGGAGCTGTCCGCTGACGTCGACAGGGTCACTGCGATCTAGCCCGCAGCGTCACGTCCCGCGCAATGGTGGCACTCCGTCAGTCGTACCGACCGACCGAACGCCGTCGGCACATCCTTGGCACAACGGGGGTTCGCATATCAGAGTGATCTTGACCGCGGTATGTCGCTGACCTCGATGAAGCCTGGTGGGCGCGGACGGTATCGAACCGCCGACCGCTGGTGTGTAAAACCAGAGCTCTACCACTGAGCTACGCGCCCCGTGAGCCCGGAAGGCCCGCGCCGCAGGCTACCCGTCCCGGGCCCGGACACCCAAACTTCAGCTGCGCAGCGCCGCCAGAGCTTGCGACCACAGTCGCTGGTCGCGGGACTCGCCGGGCTGCTTCATCTCGGCGAACCGGATGATGCCCGACCGGTCGACCACGAACGTGCCGCGGTTGGAGTAGCCGGCGTCGGCGTTGAACACGCCGTAGGCCTGGCTGACCTCGCCGTGCGGCCAGAAGTCCGACAGCACCGGGAAGGTGAACCCGCTCTCGATCGCCCAGATCTTGTGCGTCGGTGGGGGCCCCACCGAGATGGCCAGCGCCGCGCTCTCGTCGTTCTCGAATTCCGGCAGATGGTCACGCAGCGCGTCCAGTTCGCCCTGACAGATGCCCGTGAAGGCCAGGGGGAAGAACACCAGCAGCACGTTCTTGGCGCCGCGGTAGGAGCTCAGGGTGACGCGTTGCTGGTTCTGGTCGCGCAGAGTGAAGTCGGGGGCGGGGGCGCCGACGTCCAGCATCAACGCTTCCCGGTCCGGGACTTCGGCTGCACCAGGCGGCTGGCGCTCCAGTCGCCCAGGTTCACCGACGACGTCGGCATCAGCCCGGCGGTGGGGGCGGCCTCGGCGATGTCGGACGGCAGCACATGCCCGGCCTTACCGGTCTTGGGCGTCAGCACCCAGATCACGCCGTCCTCGGCCAGCGGGCTGATCGCGTCCATCAGGGTGTCCACCAGGTCGCCGTCCCCGTCGCGCCACCACAGCAGGACTACGTCGACGACCTCGTCGGTGTCCTCGTCGAGCAGGTCGCTGCCACAGGCTTCCTCGACCGCCGCGCGGATGTCGTCGTCGGTGTCCTCGTCCCAGCCCCACTCCTGGACGACTTGGTCCCGTTGGATGCCCAGTTTGCGAGCGTAGCTCGGGGCGTGATCCGCCGCGACCACCGTGGAGCCTCCTACTTCTGTCCGAGCCGTGCGATGGGGATTATCGTCGCATAGCCGCGACGCGGTCCACACCCGTGCCTCATGGGGGCCATCAGAACGAAGCCACGCACAGCTTGATCGCCTTCGTCTTGGCGTCGTTGAGCGCATCGACGCGCTTGTTGAACTCCCCCGTCGACGCGTGCGTGCCGATCGCGTTGGCCACCCCGTGGGCGGCGTCGATGTACGCGTTGAACGAATCCTTCAGCTGCTGCGAGAGCGCGTCGCTGAAGCTGTTGGAAACCGTTGAGGCGCTGTTGTTCAGGGCGTCGATGGCCGGGCCTTCGGTGGGGCCCGTGTTGCGGCCCGCGTTGTAGGCCCCGACGAACGCGTTCACCTTGTCGATGGCGTCCTTGCTGGTGGTCGCCAGGTTGTCGCACGAGGTGCGCACCGCCCGGGTCGTCAGCGACTGCTGGCGCTGCGACTCCCGGATGCTCGACGTCGCCGACGAGGCCGACACCGACGCCGAGACGGATTGCCGGTAGGCCGGCGCCACCTTGGTGTCGGGCGTGGCCGTGCCGTTGGTGACGCTGGTACAGCCGACGATGCCGATCAGCGTCACCGCTACACAACCGAGCGCCTGGGCGCCTCGCTTCCTGGACACCCCCGCGGCTTCCCGCGCAAGGACGGTACGCCATCCGATCCGCACGGTTGCTGACGTTACCGGGTGCTCCCGGGGCCGCGGGAGCACACACACCGACTCGATATCCCTAGATTGCCCGCTACCCGCCGGAAACGTCGGTGCGGCACGATAGAGGGACCCGGCACGAGCGGAGAACCCGCCAACCACAGGAGCACCCGTTGACCACCGAGTTCGCGCGCAACGATCTGGCCAAAACCCCTAGCAGCGCAAGCGAACCCGACCGGGTTCGGGTCATCCGCGAGGGCGTGGCGTCCTACCTCCCCGACATCGACCCCGAGGAGACGTCGGAGTGGCTGGAGTCCTTCGACCAGCTCCTCGAGCGCTCGGGGCCGGCGCGGGCCCGCTACCTGATGCTGCGCCTGCTCGAGCGGGCCGGCGACCAGCGGGTGGCGATCCCGTCACTCACGTCGACCGACTACGTCAACACCATCCCGACCGAGCTGGAACCGTGGTTTCCCGGCGACGAGGACGTCGAGCGTCGCTACCGGACGTGGATCAGGTGGAACGCCGCGATCATGGTGCATCGGGCCCAGCGCCCGGGAGTCGGCGTGGGCGGCCACATTTCGACCTACGCCTCCTCGGCGGCGCTGTACGAGGTCGGGTTCAACCACTTCTTCCGCGGCAAGTCGCATCCCGGCGGCGGCGACCAGGTGTTCATCCAGGGCCACGCATCCCCCGGCATCTACGCGCGCGCCTTCCTCGAGGGCCGGCTCAGCGAGGACCGGCTCGACGGCTTCCGCCAGGAGCACAGCCACCCCGGCGGCGGGCTGCCGTCCTATCCGCACCCGCGGCTGATGCCCGACTTCTGGGAGTTCCCCACCGTGTCGATGGGCTTGGGCCCGCTGAACGCCATCTACCAGGCGCGGTTCAACCACTACCTGCACGACCGAGGCATCAAGGACACCTCCGACCAGCACGTGTGGTGCTTCCTGGGTGACGGCGAGATGGACGAGCCGGAGAGCCGCGGGCTGCTGCACGTCGGGGCGCTCGAGGGCCTGGACAACCTGACGTTCGTCGTCAACTGCAACCTGCAGCGCCTCGACGGGCCAGTGCGCGGCAACGGCAAGATCATCCAGGAGCTGGAGTCGTTCTTCCGCGGGGCCGGCTGGAACGTCATCAAGGTGGTGTGGGGCCGCGAGTGGGACGCCCTCCTGCACGCCGACCGCGACGGCGCGCTGGTCAATCTCATGAACACCACCCCCGACGGCGACTACCAGACGTACAAGGCCAACGACGGCGCGTACGTGCGCGACCACTTCTTCGGCCGCGACCCGCGCACCAAGGCGCTGGTCGAGAACATGACCGACGCGGAAATCTGGAACCTCAAGCGCGGCGGCCACGACTACCGCAAGGTGTACGCCGCCTACCGCGCCGCCGTCGACCACAAGGGTCAGCCGACGGTCATCCTGGCCAAGACCATCAAGGGCTACTCGTTGGGCGCGCACTTCCAGGGCCGCAACGCCACCCATCAGATGAAAAAGCTTGCGCTGGAAGACCTCAAGCACTTCCGCGACTCCATGCGCATCCCTGTCAGCGACGCGCAACTCGAAGAGAACCCCTACTGCCCGCCCTACTACCACCCCGGGCCCGACGCCCCGGAGATCCGCTACATGCTCGACCGCCGGCGGACCCTCGGAGGCTTCGTGCCCGAACGCCGGACCAAGAGCAAGGCGCTGCGGCTCCCGGGCCGCGAGACCTACGCCGCGCTGAAGAAGGGGTCCGGGCAGCAGGAGGTCGCCACCACCATGGCGACCGTGCGCGTGTTCAAGGAAGTGATGCGGGATAAGGAAGTTGGCCCGCGCATCGTGCCGATCATTCCCGACGAGGCCCGCACCTTCGGCATGGACTCGTGGTTCCCGTCGCTCAAGATCTACAACCGCCTGGGCCAGCTCTACACCGCCGTCGACGCCGACCTGATGCTCGCCTACAAGGAAAGCGAGGTCGGGCAGATCCTGCACGAGGGCATCAACGAGGCCGGGTCGGTGGGCTCGTTCATCGCCGCCGGGACGTCGTACGCGACGCACAACGAGCCGATGATCCCGATCTACATCTTCTATTCCATGTTCGGGTTCCAGCGCACGGGCGACGACCTGTGGGCCGCCTCCGACCAGATGACCCGCGGCTTCCTGCTCGGGGCGACGGCGGGCCGCACCACCCTGACCGGGGAGGGCCTGCAGCACGCCGACGGCCACTCGCTGCTGCTGGCCGCCACCAACCCGGCCGTGGTGTCCTACGACCCCGCGTTCGCCTACGAGATCGCCTACATCGTCGAAAGCGGGCTGGCCCGCATGTATGGCGAAGGCCCGGAGAACGTGTACTTCTATCTCACCGTCTACAACGAGCCGTACCCGCAGCCACCCGAACCGGAGAACTTCGACCCCGAGGGCCTGCTGCGCGGCATCTACCGCTACCGCGCGAGCACCGAGCAGCGGTCCAGCAAGGCCCAGATCCTGGCGTCGGGGGTGGCCATGCCGGACGCGCTGAAGGCCGCCGAGATGCTGGCCGCCGAGTGGGACGTCGCCGCCGACGTGTGGTCGGTGACCAGCTGGGGCGAGCTCAACCGCGACGGCGTGGCCGTCGAGAAGGAGAAGCTGCGCCACCCGGACCGCCCGGCCGGAACGCCGTACGTCACGCAGGCCCTCGCGAAGGCCGAGGGGCCGGTGGTCGCCGTGTCCGACTGGATGCGCGCGGTCCCCGAGCAGATCCGGCCCTGGGTGCCGGGCACCTACGTCACGCTGGGCACCGACGGGTTCGGCTTCTCCGACACCCGGCCGGCCGCGCGGCGGTTCTTCAACACCGACGCCGAGTCCCAGGTGGTCGCGGTGCTCGAGGCGCTGGCGCGCGACGGGGAGATCGACCCGTCGGTGCCCGTCGCGGCCGCCCGCCAGTACCGGATCGACGACGTCCAGGCCGCCCGCGGGCAGAGCGCCGAGGCGGGCACGGCCACCTGAGGCTTGCTTCGCCGAGCGTTACGCCAGCGTGGCGCTCGCCGCCCAGCGTCACACCAGCGTGACGCTGGCGGCGGCAAGGCGCCACGGCCGGGCCTCGCTTTAGCGGTAACCCCCAAAAAGAGGCGTAGGTTTTAGGGGTGAATGACAACGCGTTCGCCGGGCCGTTCGCCAAACACCCCCGCTCGCCGCTCGAACTGCTCGACACGGTGCCCGAGTCGCTGCTGCGCCGGTTGAAGCAGTACTCCGGCCGGCTGGCCACCGAGGCCGTCTCGGCGATGCAGGACCGCCTGCCGTTCTTCGGGGAGCTGGAGGCGTCGCAGCGGGCCAGCATGGCCCTGGTGGTGCAGACCGCCATCAACAACTTCGTGGAGTGGATGCAGGACCCGCACAGCAACGTCAGCTACACCGCGCAGGCGTTCGAGCTGGTGCCCCAGGACCTGGCCCGGCGGATCGCGCTGAGCGACAGCGTCGACATGGCCCGGGTCACCATGGACTTCTTCGAAGAGGTGGTGCCGCTGGTCGCGCGCTCCGAGGAGCAGCTGACCGCCCTGACCGTCGGCATCCTCAAATACAGCCGCGACCTGGCGTTCACCGCCGCCTCGGCCTACGCGAACGCCGCCGAGGCGCGCGGCAGCTGGGACAGCCGGATGGAGGCCAGCGTGGTCGACGCGGTGGTGCGAGGCGACACGGGCCCCGAATTGTTATCCCGGGCGGCCGCGCTGAACTGGGACACCACGGCCCCCGCGACGGTCGTGGTGGGCATCCCGGCGCCCGACCGCGGCGACTTCAAGGGCTCGAACGGCCAGATCGGCACCCAGCGCGCCAGCCAGCACGTCCGCGACATCGCGGCGAGCCACGGCCGCGCGGCCCTCACCGACGTTCACGGCACCTGGCTGGTGGCCATCGTGTCCGGCCAGCTGTCGCCCACCGACAAGTTCCTCGGCGAACTGCTGCAGGCGTTCTCGGACGGGCCCGTGGTCATCGGCCCCACCGCGCCCATGCTCACCGCGGCCTACCACAGCGCCAGCGAGGCGATCTCCGGGATGAACGCCGTCGCCGGCTGGCGGGGGGCGCCGCGGCCCGTGCTCGCGCGCGAACTGCTCCCCGAACGGGCTCTGATGGGCGACGCGTCGGCCATCGTCGCGTTGCACACCGACGTCATGGGGCCCCTGGGCGACGCCGGGCCCACCCTCGTCGAGACCCTTGACGCTTTCTTAGACTCCGGCGGCGCCATTGAGGCGTGCGCCAGGAAATTGTTCGTTCATCCAAACACCGTCCGCTACCGGCTCAAGCGGATCACCGACTTCACCGGCCGCGACCCCACCGACCCGCGCGACGCATACGTGCTGCGTGTGGCCTCGACGGTGGGCCAGTTGAATTACCCCACGACTCCCCCAAGTCCGCCCGGTTTCGGCACTACAACGGCGCCGCCGGTGCCGCTGCCGGTCAACGGCGCTGCGCGGGCCAAGACCGCTCGTCAGTGATCCACGCAACAGATAGCGGCTCTGTATCAAACACGTAGCTTACGGAGCTATTTTGTAGGGAGTAAACAAAAACCTAAGACGAGGTTCATAATCTGATACACCCGCCAAAACCGTTTCCACAGTGTTCTCTTAGACACGTGATCGCATTGCTCGCGCCCGGACAGGGCTCGCAGACCGAGGGGATGCTCTCGCCGTGGCTGGAGCTGCCCGGCGCCGCCGACCAGCTGGCGCTGTGGTCGAAGGTAAGCGGCCTGGACCTCGCCCGCCTGGGCACCACCGCGTCGGCCGAGGAGATCACCGACACCGCGGTCACCCAGCCCCTGGTCGTCGCCGCAACCCTGCTGGCTCACCAGGAGATGACCAAGCGCGGGCTGCTGGCCGGCAAGGACCTCATCGTCGCGGGCCACTCCGTCGGCGAGATCGCGGCGTACGCGATCGCTGGCGTGATCTCCGCCGACGACGCCGTCTCCTTGGCGGCCACCCGCGGCGCCGAGATGGCCAAGGCGTGCGCCATCGAGCCCACCGGCATGTCCGCCGTGCTGGGCGGCGACGAGGCCGAGGTGCTCAGCCGCCTCGAGCAGCTCGACCTGTTCCCCGCGAACCGCAACGCCGCCGGGCAGATCGTCGCGGCCGGCTCGCTGACCGCGCTGGCGAAGCTGGCCGAGGACCCGCCGGCCAAGGCCCGGGTCCGCGCCCTCGGCGTGGCCGGCGCCTTCCACACCAAATACATGGCTCCGGCCCTCGACCGCTACGCCGCCGCGGCGGCCGCGGTCGCCACCGCCGAGCCCACCGCCACGCTGCTGTCCACCCGCGACGGGCAGCCCGTCGCGTCCGCGGCCACGGCAATGGAGACGCTCGTCGCGCAGCTCACCCAGCCCGTGCGCTGGGACCTGTGCACCGCGACGATGCGCGAGCGCGAAATCGAGGAGATCGTGGAGTTCCCGCCCGCGGGCACTCTCACCGGTATCGCCAAACGAGAGCTTCGGGGGGTTACGGCCCATGCCGTCAAGTCGCCCGCAGACCTGGACGCGCTGGCCGAAATCTAAAGCCGGCCCGTCCAGTTGTAAGAACCAGCACAACCACATAACACGTCTGTTCTGTTATCACACAACACATTACGAAGGGAAGCACGTCGTGCCCGTCAGTCAGGAAGAAATCATCGCCGGTATCGCCGAGATCATCGAGGAGGTCACCGGTATCGAGCCCTCCGAGGTCACCCCGGAGAAGTCCTTCGTCGACGACCTGGACATCGACTCGCTGTCGATGGTGGAGATCGCCGTGCAGACCGAGGACAAGTACGGCGTGAAGATCCCGGACGAGGACCTCGCCGGCCTGCGCACCGTCGGTGACGTCGTCGCCTACATCCAGAAGCTCGAGGAAGAGAACCCCGAGGCCGCGCAGGCTCTGCGCGCCAAGCTGGAGACCGAGAACCCCGACGCCGTTGCCAACGTCAAGGCGAGGATGGAAGCGGACAGCAAGTGAGTAAACCTTCCACTGCTAATGGCGGTTACCCCAGCGTTGTGGTAACCGCCGTCACGGCGACGACATCGATCGCGCCGGACGCCGAGAGCACGTGGAAGGGATTGTTGGCCGGCGAAAGCGGCATCCACGTCCTCGAAGACGAATACATCACCAAGTGGGACCTGCCGGTGAAAATCGGCGGGCACCTCAAGGAGCCGGTCGACAACCACATGGGCCGGCTCGACTTGCGGCGGATGTCGTACGTCCAGCGGATGAGCAAGCTGCTCAGCGGGCAGCTGTGGGAGACCGCGGGCAGCCCGGAGGTCGACCCCGACCGGTTCTCGGTCGTGGTCGGCACCGGGCTGGGCGGCGCCGAGCGGGTCATCGAGAGCTACGACCTGATGAACGAGGGCGGCCCCCGCAAGGTGTCGCCGCTCGCCGTTCAGATGATCATGCCCAACGGCGCCGCGGCGGTCGTCGGTCTGCAACTGGGCGCCCGCGCCGGGGTGATCACCCCGGTGTCGGCCTGCTCCTCGGGCTCCGAGGCGATCGCCCACGCATGGCGCCAGATCGTCATGGGCGACGCAGACATCGCCGTCTGCGGGGGCGTCGAGGGCCCGATCGAGGCGCTCCCGATCGCGGCGTTCTCCATGATGCGGGCCATGTCGACCCGCAACGACGAGCCCGAGCGGGCGTCGCGGCCGTTCGACAAGGACCGCGACGGCTTCGTGTTCGGCGAGGCCGGGGCCCTGATGGTCATCGAGACCGAGGAGCACGCCAAGGCCCGGGGCGCCAAGCCGCTGGCCCGGCTGCTCGGTGCAGGAATCACCTCCGACGCATTCCACATGGTGGCCCCGGCCGCCGACGGCGTGCGTGCCGGTCGCGCAATGACGCGCGCCCTGGAGCTGGCGGGCCTGTCCGCCAAGGATGTCGACCACATCAACGCGCACGGAACGGCGACGCCGATCGGTGACAGCGCGGAGGCCAACGCCATTCGCGTCGCCGGTTGCGAGCACGCCGCGGTGTACGCGCCGAAGTCGGCGCTCGGCCACTCCATCGGAGCGGTCGGCGCGCTGGAATCGGTTCTGACGGTGCTGACCCTTCGGGACGGTGTCATCCCACCGACGCTGAACTACGAAACCCCGGACCCCGAGATCGACCTGGATGTCGTTGCGGGCGAACCCCGTTACGGCGAGTACCGCTACGCCATCAACAACTCGTTCGGGTTTGGCGGCCACAACGTGGCACTCGCATTCGGGCGCTACTGAGCACGGCGCGTCCGGATAGACAGGGAAGGAACTTTCGCTACACCCATGACGAAGCTGGTTACCGGGGAAACGCTCCCGAACGTAGTCGTCACCGGCATTGCCATGTCCACCGCGCTGGCCACCGACGTCGAGAACACCTGGAAGTCGTTGCTCGACAGCCAAAGCGGGATCCGTGTCCTCGACGACCCGTTCGTCAAGGAGTTCGACCTGCCGGTTCGCATCGGCGGGCACCTTCTGGAGCAGTTCGACGACCACCTCACGCGCGTCGAACTGCGCCGGATGGGCTACCTGCAGAAGATGTCCACGGTCCTGAGCCGGCGGGTGTGGGAGAACGCCGGCACGCCCGAGGTGGATAGCACCCGGCTGCTGGTGTCCATCGGCACGGGCCTGGGCTCGTCGGAAGAGATGGTCTTCAGCTACGACGACATGCGGACCCGTGGGATGAAGGCGGTCTCCCCGCTCGGGGTGCAGAAGTACATGCCGAACGGAGCCGCCGCGGCGGTGGGGCTGGAGCGGCACGCCAAGGCCGGGGTCATCACCCCGATCTCGGCGTGCGCGTCCGGGTCCGAGGGCATCGCCCAGGCGTGGCGCAACATCGTCTTCGGCGAGGCCGACATCGCCATCTGCGGCGGCGTGGAGACCAAGATCGAGGCGGTGCCGATCGCCGCGTTCGCCCAGATGCGCATCGTGATGTCGACCAAGAACGACGACCCCGAAGGCGCCTGTCGCCCGTTCGACCGCGACCGGACCGGGTTCGTGTTCGGCGAGGCCGGCGCGCTGATGGTGATCGAGACCGAGGAGCACGCCAGGGCGCGCGGGGCCAACATCCTGGCCCGGATCATGGGCGCCGGCATCACGTCGGACGGCTACCACATGGTGGCCCCCGACCCCGACGGTGTGCGCGCCGGAGATGCGATGACGCGGGCCATCCAGCTCGCGGGCCTGACGCCCGGCGACATCGACCACGTCAACGCCCACGCCACCGGCACGGCGGTGGGCGACCTCGCCGAGGGCAGGGCCATCAACAGGGCGCTGGGCCCGCACGGCGGCAACGCGGCGGTATTCGCACCCAAGGCCGCGCTCGGCCACTCGGTGGGCGCCGTCGGTGCGGTGGAGTCGATCCTGACCGTGCTCGCATTGCGCGATCAGGTCGTCCCGCCGACGCTGAACCTCGAAAACCTCGACCCGGAAATCGATTTGGACGTGGTCGCGGGCAAGCCGAGGCCGGGCACCTACAACTACGCCATCAACAACTCGTTCGGATTCGGCGGGCACAACGTCGCACTCGCCTTTGGGCGGTACTGATACCACGCTTTACCGAAAGAAGGAGACCTGCGGTGACAATCACGGCCCCCGAGTCGGTCGGCGAGTCGCTGGACCCGCGTGACCCGATGTTGCGTCTGAGCAACTTCTTCGACGACGGCAGCGTCGAGCTGCTGCACGAGCGGGACCGCTCGGGAGTGCTGTCGGCCGCGGGGACGGTGAACGGTGTGCGCACGATCGCCTTTTGCACGGACGGCACCGTGATGGGCGGCGCCATGGGCGTCGAGGGGTGTGCGCACATCGTCAACGCCTACGACACCGCCATCGAGGAGCAGAGCCCGATCGTCGGGATCTGGCATTCCGGTGGGGCGCGGCTGGCCGAGGGTGTGCGCGCATTGCACGCTGTCGGAACGGTTTTCGAGGCGATGATCCGCGCGTCGGGCTACATCCCGCAGATCTCGGTGGTGGTCGGCTTCGCCGCCGGCGGCGCCGCTTACGGCCCGGCCCTGACCGACGTGATCGTCATGGCGCCGGACAGCCGCGTGTTCGTCACCGGACCCGACGTGGTGCGCAGCGTCACGGGCGAGGACGTCGACATGGCGTCGCTGGGCGGACCGGAGACCCACCACAAGAAGTCGGGTGTGTGCCACATCGTCGCCGACGACGAGCCCGACGCCTACGAACGCGGCCGCCGGCTCGTCGGATTGTTCTGCCAGCAGGGGCATTTCGACCGCAACAGGGCCGAGGCCGGTGACACCGACATCAGGGCGCTCCTACCCGAGTCCGCCCGCCGCGCCTACGACGTGCACCCGATCGTGGAGGCCGTCCTCGACTCGGACGCGCCCTTCGAGGAGTTCCAGGCCAAGTGGGCGCCGTCGATGGTGGTCGGCCTGGGCCGGCTGTCCGGCCGGACGGTGGGCGTGCTGGCCAACAACCCGCTGCGCCTGGGCGGCTGCCTGAACTCCGAAAGCGCCGAGAAGGCAGCGCGTTTCGTGCGCCTGTGCGACGCGTTCGGGATTCCGCTGGTGGTCATCGTCGACGTGCCCGGCTACCTGCCCGGCGTCGACCAGGAGTGGGGCGGCGTGGTGCGCCGCGGCGCCAAGCTGCTGCACGCGTTCGGCGAGTGCACGGTTCCACGGGTCACATTGGTCACCCGGAAGATCTACGGCGGGGCCTACATTGCGATGAACTCCCGCTCGCTGAACGCGACGAAGGTGTTCGCCTGGCCGGACGCGGAGGTCGCCGTGATGGGCGCGAAGGCGGCCGTCGGCATCCTGCACAAGCGCAAGCTGGCGGCCGCGCCGGAGCACGAGCGCGAGGCACTGCACGACGAGTTGGCCGCCGAGCACGAGCGGATCGCCGGCGGTGTCGACAGCGCGATCGAGATCGGCGTCGTCGACGAGAAGATCGACCCGTCGCACACCCGCAGCAAGCTGACCGAGGCGCTGGCCCAAGCGCCCGCCCGCCGCGGCCGGCACAAGAACATCCCGCTGTAGGGTTCCGTCTGCCCGCGAGCTGGGGGCACCACCCGCTTGCGGGGGAACGCAAAAGCCGCTCGACACGCCGTGTTTCGAGTGCTTTTGCGTCTTCTCGCGGGATGGATCAGCGGCCCAGGATCGCCGAGAGCGCCTCTTGCAGTTCCTTTTCGGGCTCCGCGGGCATGGCGTCCGAGCGCCAGCCGACGAAGTCGTCGGGGCGCACCAGCAACGCGGCATCCGCCGCCAGGCCGGGGATCGCGTCGGCGGCGCACGCCGTGGCGAGCGGAACACCAAGCCCCGCGGCAACTTTCGCCGCCGCCGCGCGCCAACGCTCGTTGCCGGTGACCAGGGTGAAGCCTGGACGACCCAGGATGTCCAGCGTCGACACGCCCGGGCGCACCCATGCGTGCGGGAGCCGGGTGCCGGGCTGGGCGTTTAGCTCCGGCACGAGCAGCGAATCGTCGGCGTCCGCGGACACGACTGCCGTTGAGCGATAGCGGTATCCGATCAGCAACTCGAACATCGAGCACTCTTCCTCAGCGGGCAGCCGTGGCCCGTCACCACTCGGAGCAAGCAGGGCCAGCGAGGGGCCGGTCAGGGATTGGTGGGCCGCGAATCGGCCCACCGCGTGGCGTTCGACGTGATAGGTGTCGAGCAGCGCGGGGCCGGCGGTGCCGTGGAGGACGGCGGCGATTTTCCAGGCGAGGTTGTGCGCGCTCTGCAGGGCCGTGTTGGCGCCGCCCGCCTTGAACGGCGGCATGGTGTGCGCCGAGTCGCCGACGAGAAACGCTCGACCGCAACGGAATTCCTCGGCGACCTGTTCGTACGGCTGCCAGGCAGCGACCTCGATGACGTCGATGTCGATCGGCTCACCGAAGGCTTTGGTGAGCAGGTCGCGGCATCGGTCGGCCGTGAACTGGTCCGCCGTCTCCCCCGCGGACGGGAAGTACGCGGTGATGAACATCCCGAGATCGTCGTCGACCACCAGGAAGATGCCGTCGACGTCGTCGTTCTTGACCTGCACGCCGTCGCCGTCGGCCAGGTTCGCCACGAACCTGTGCCACGGCGCCCGGAAGTAGATGAAGACGAAGTACATGGGGATGGCGCCGTAGCCGGAGGTGCCGATCCCGAGGCGGTTCCGTACCGGGCTGTGCACGCCGTCGGCGGCGACGAGGTATTCGGCGCGCACGGTCTCGACGTCGCCGGAGTCGCGATCGCGCACCACCGCGGTGACGCCCTCGTCATCCAGATCGAACGAGGACAGTTCCGTCGCGTAGCGCACTTCCCCGCCCCGCCCGCGCGTGTCGGCGAGCAGGATCGGCTCGAGCCTGCTCTGCGGGCAGTACTGGGCGGCCGGTTCCGGGCTGAGGCCGTCCAGGTTGGCGAAGATGGCGTTGACGTCGAGGGCCACCCGTTCCTCGGTGCTGTTGAGCGCCGGCCGGACCATCATCGTGGAGACGTGGTCTCCGACGGCGTGCACCTGGTCGCTCAGCCCGAGGCCCCGCAGGATCTCCAGGCTGCGGAAGCTCAGGTTGCGGGCCTTCGGGTAGATGAACACCTCGCGCCGCTTCTCGACCAGCAGGGAGCGCACTCCCTGTTGCGCGAGCAGGGCCGAGGTGGCGAGCCCGCCGACACCGGCACCGACGATGAGCACGGGAATGCGCGTCTTCATGACAACCCCTCTCCGCATTTCTGACAGTGACTATCGTCTTACAGTCTCTGCCAGAAATCCAGCATCGGGATGGCCTATCCAAATCGCGCCAGGAACTCCTCGGCCACCGCCACCACCCGCTCGCGGTCACGCGGCACCAGCCCGATCCGCGTCCGCCGGTCCACAAGGTCTCCGACCTCCAGCGCGCATTCGTGCGTCACGGCGTACTCGAACTCCGCACGCGTGACGTCGATGCCCTCGGCGACCGGGTCGGCCGGGCGCTCACACGTGGCGCAGCCCACGACCTCGGCCGCCTCGGCCCCGTACCTGGCCACCAGGGACGCGGGCAGTCCGCCGCGGGCAAGGGGACCCGCCCCGATGAGGGGAAGATTGCGCGTTCGGCACCGCCCGGCCGGCAGATGCCGCAGGCTGACGGCGCGGTCCAGGACGTCCTCGGCCATGTAGCGGTACTCCGTCAGCTTGCCGCCGATCACGCTGATCACCCCGGAGTCCGACTCCACGACGGCATGGTCGCGCGACACGTCGGCGGTGCGGCCCTCGCCGGTGTCGATCAGGGGCCGCAGCCCCGCGTAGGCGCCGACGACGTCGCCCGCGCCCAGCGCGGTCCCCAGCGCGGTGTTCACCGTGTCGAGCAGAAACGCGATCTCGTCGTCCGACGGCTCCGGCACGTCGGGGACCGGGCCGGGAGCGTCCTCGTCGGTCAGCCCCAGGTAGACGCGCCCGAGTTGCTCGGGCATGGCGAATACGAAGCGGTTGGTCTCGCCGGGGATCGGAATGGTCAGCGCCGCAGTCGGATTCCCGAAGGAGGCGGCGTCGAACACGAGGTGCGTGCCGCGGCTGGGCCGCAACCGCAGCGCCCCGTCGATCTCGCCCGCCCACACCCCGGCCGCGTTGATAACTGCGCCCGCCGCCACGTCGAACGACTCGCCCGTGCGCCGGTCGGTCAACCGCACCGACGTCCCGGTGGCCCTTGACGCCTCGACATAGGTGAGGATGCGGGCGCCGTGCCCCGCCGCGGTGCGCGCGACCGCGGCGACCAACCGGGCGTCGTCGATCAACTGCCCGTCGTAGGCGAGGAAGCCCCCGTCGAGGCCGTCGCGGCGCACGGTCGGCGCCATCTCCACGACGCGCCCCGCTGACACGCGCCGCGATCGGGGCAGCGTCGACGACGGCGTCCCGGCCAGCGCCCGCAGCGCGTCGCCGGCGAGGAACCCGGTGCGGATCAGGGCGCGCTGGGCGCGCCCCATCGACGGCAGCAGCGGCACCAACTGGGGCATCGCGCGTGCGAGGTGAGGGGCGTTGCGGCGCATCAGGATTCCCCGTTCGACGGCGCTGCGCCGGGCGATGCCCACGTTGCCGGTCGCCAGGTACCGCAGGCCACCGTGGACCAGCTTCGAGCTCCAGCGACTGGTGCCGAACGCCAGGTCGTGCTTCTCCACGAGCGCCACCCGCAGGCCGCGCGAGGCCGCGTCCAGGGCGATGCCGGCGCCGGTGATGCCGCCGCCGATCACGACGACGTCCACCGGTTCACCGTCGGCGAGCGCGCCGAGCTCGGCCGAGCGGCGGGCGGCGTTGAGCGCCCCGCTCACGACAGGTATCCGTTCAGCGCGCGGGCGAGCTCGCCGTCCAGCGTGTCGGCGTCCAGGATCGGCCGCACGATCCGCTCCGACTGAATGGTCGACTGGGTGATGAGCAGGACCATGGTCGCCATCTGCAGGGGGTCGCCGGCGCGGACGCTGCCGTGGCGCTGGGCCACCCGCAGGCGCTCGGCCAGGGCTTCGATCAGCATGTGCTGGCTGGTGCCGAGGCGCTCGGTGATGTAGATCGGCGCGAGTTCCGAGTGCAGCACCGACATCACCAGCGCGTCCTGCCGCAATAGATCCGCGACGGTGATGATCTGGCGCACAAGCGATTCGCGGTCTTCGCCCAGCAGCGGCGCGTCGCGCATCACGTCGGTGATGTGGCGGGTGAGGAGCGCCGCCACGATCGACGGCGTGTCCGGCCAACGGCGGTAGACGGTCGGGCGGCTCACCCCGGCGCGCCGCGCGATCTCCGCGAGGGTCACCCGGTCGACGCCGAAGTCCACCACGCAGCTGGCCGCCGCCGCGAGGATCCGGTCCGCGGTGCCGGATTGTGCGTTACTGATTGACAGCATGTGTAATACTGTAACGCATGACGAACCGCGAGGCACTCCTCCCGCCGATGAAGTGGAACGCCTGGGGCGACCCCGGCGCGGCCAAGCCGCTGTCCGAGGGCATCCGATCTTTGCTGAAACAGGCTGTGGGGGTCGAGGATTCGCAGGAGCGCGAACTGCGGCCCGAGGAGGTGCGGCTCCGCCCGTCGGCACTGTCCGAGGAAGACCGGAGCGCGCTGGAGGCCATCGTCGGCGCCGACTACTGCCGCACCGGCGACCTCGACCGCCTGCTGCACGCGGGCGGCAAGTCCACGCTCGACCTGCTGCGGCGCAAGGACACCGGCATCCAGGACGCGCCCGACGCCATCCTCCTTCCCGGCGACGACGACGCCGTCTCCAAGATCCTGCGCCACTGCTCCGAGCGCCGCATCGCCGTGGTCCCGTTCGGCGGCGGCACCAGCGTGGTCGGCGGGCTGGATCCCGTCCGCGACGGCTTGCGGGCCGTCGTGTCACTCGACCTGCGCCGCCTCGACCGGCTGATCGAGCTCGACGAGGTGTCCGGCCAGGCGGTCCTCGGCGCGGGCGTGACCGGGCCGGACGCGGAGCGGTTGCTTGGCGCGCACGGCTTTTCGCTCGGACACTTCCCGCAGAGCTTCGAGTACGCGACCATCGGTGGCTTCGCGGCGACCCGGTCCTCGGGGCAGGACTCGGCGGGCTACGGCCGGTTCAACGACATGGTCCGCGGGCTGCGTGTGGTCACCCCGGTCGGCGTGCTCGATTTGGGGCGCGCACCCGAATCGGCCGCCGGCCCCGACCTGCGCCAGCTGCTGATCGGCTCCGAGGGCGCCCTCGGCGTCATCACCGAGGTGCGGGTGCGGGTGCACCGCATCCCGGAAGCAGTCCGCCACGAGGCGTGGTCGTTCCCGGACTTCGAGACCGGGGCAGCCGCACTGCGCGCCGTCACCCAGACCGCCACCGGCCCGACCGTCATCCGGCTCTCCGACGAGGCGGAGACGGGCGTCAACCTGGCCACCACCGAGTCGATCGGCGAGAACACGATCACGGGCGGCTGCCTGGCGATCACCGTCTTCGAGGGCACCAAGGAACACGTCGAGAGCCGGCACGCCGAAACCAGCGCGCTGCTCGCCGCACGGGGCGGCACCTCGCTGGGCGAGGGCCCGGCGCAAGCCTGGGAGCACGGCCGCTTCGGCGCGCCCTACCTGCGCGACTCACTGCTCGCCACGGGCGCGCTCTGCGAGACGCTCGAGACCGCGACCGACTGGTCGAACGTTCCCACGCTGAAAGCCGCTGTCACCCAAGCACTTACCAACGCACTTGCCGAGACCGGCACACCGGCGCTGGTGATGTGCCACATCTCGCACGTCTACCCCACCGGCGCGTCGCTGTACTTCACCGTGGTCGCCGGGCAGCGCGGCAATCCCGTCGAGCAGTGGCGGGCCGCCAAAAAGGCGGCGTCGGACGCCATCATGGCCAACGGCGGGACGATCACCCACCACCACGCGGTCGGGGCAGACCACCGGCCCTGGATGCGCGAGGAGGTCGGCGACCTCGGCGTGCAGGTGCTGCGCGCGGTCAAGGCGACACTCGACCCGGCCGGAATCCTCAACCCGGGCAAGCTGATTCCGTGAGGCGCGAGATAGGGAAGGTCATCGCGCTGACCAATCCTGCCTCGGGGCACGGCGCCGCGATCCACGCGGCCGAACGGGCGATCGCCCGGCTGCACCACGCCGGCGTCGAGGTCATCGAGATCATCGGCGACGACGCACAAGACGCGCGCGACCTTGTCGCCGCCGCCCTCGACAAGGGGGCCGACGCGGTGATGGCGACCGGTGGTGACGGCGTCATCTCCAACGTGATGCAGGTGCTCGCCGGAACCGACGTCCCGCTCGGCATCATCCCGGCGGGCACCGGCAACGACCACGCCCGCGAGTTCGGGGTCCCCACCAAGGACCCTGAGGCCGCCGCCGACGTCGTCGTCGCGGGGTGGACGGAGACGATGGACCTGGGGCGAATCCGGTGGTCAGGGGGCGAGAAGTGGTTCGGCACGGTGGCCGCCACGGGGTTCGATTCGCTGGTGACCGACCGCGCCAACCGGATGAGTTGGCCGCATGGGCGGCTGCGCTACTACCTGGCGATGCTGGCCGAGCTGTCGCAGCTGCGGCTGCTGCCGTTCCGGATGGTGCTCGACGGGACTCGCGAGATCGACGACGACCTGACGCTCGTGGCGTTCGGCAACACCCGGAGCTACGGCGGCGGGCTGCTGGTCTGCCCGGCCGCCGACCACGCCGACGGCCTGCTGGACATCACGATGGTGCACGAGGCGTCGCGCACCAAGCTCGTCCGCCTCTTCCCGACCGTCATGAAGGGCACGCACGTCAACCTCGACGAGGTGAGCACGGCGCGCGCCGCGTCGATCCACGTCGAGTGCCCGGGCATCAACGTCTACGCCGACGGCGACTTCGCCTGCGCGCTGCCCGCGGAGATCAGCGCGGTGCCGGGAGCGCTGACGGTGCTACGCCCGCAGGGGTGAAGCGCGGATTCGATATCGCATCCGCTATCGGATCCGGGAGTTACCTATCCCCCGGAGAGGCTTGGTCCCGGAGAGCCCTACCCGACGCCCCTGCTGAGCCACGCCACCTCGCCGGCGTCGCCGCCCTCGCGGTACACCTCGAGCGCCTCGTCCCACGCGGTGCCTAGCACCGAGTCCAGCTCGGCGGCCAGCGTGTCGGCGCCCTGGGCCATCATCGCCCGCAGCCGCATCTCGCCGACCATGACGTCGCCGTTGGCGCTCATCGCCCCGCTCCACAGCCCCAGCTGCGGGGTGTGGCTGAACCGCTGGCCGTCGACGCCCGGGCTCGGGTCCTCGGTGACCTCGAACCGCAGCACTGACCAGGAGCGCAGCGCGTTGGCCAACCGCGAACCGGTGCCCACCGGCCCGACCCAGTTGGTGACAGCGCGCAGCTGCCCCGGCATCGCCGGCTGCGGCGTCCACACCAGGTTGGCCTTGGACTGCAGGGTCGACGACAACGCCCACTCGACATGCGGGCACACCGCCGCGGGCGAGGCGTGGATGTAGACCACGCCGCTCGTCACGTCGGCGAACTGATTCGACGCACGCATCTCCTGCTCCTTTGGTTCCACGAGGGACGTCTTCCCCAACGACCTGGTGGACCCGGCGAGCGGGCGATTCGTGCATTTTTATGTGTCGTGCGTGTCTATTGTGCCCTGTGATGCCCATGTTGCGCTAGTGTGCATTTTTCTCACTGTCCGAATTCGGCCAGGACGGCGTCCGAAAGGGCCGGCCACGGCTCGTGCGCCCACTCCCCGAAGGCCCGGTCGGTGAGGGCCACCAGCGCCAGTTCCGCCTCGGGATCAGTCCAGATGAAACCGCCCGCCTGGCCGAAATGGCCGAACGTCCGGCCCGAGTTGCGCCCACCCGTCCAGTGCGGCGACTTGGCGTCCCTGATCTCGAACCCCATGCCCCAGTCGTTGGGACGCTGCACGCCGTAGCCGGGCAGCACGCCGTCCAGGCCCGGGAACTGCACGGACGTCGCCTCCGCATGCAGGGGCGCCGACACCGTCGACGGGCGCAGCAAGTCCCCCGCGAACGCCGCCAGGTCCGCGACCGTCGACGTCGCGCCGAATCCCGCGGCCGGTGCGCCGCCCTCGAGCCGGGTCGCGGCCATGCCGAGCGGTTCGCACACCGCCTCGGCCAGGTAGCGGCCGAACTCGATCCCGGATTCGCGCTCGACGGTCTCGGCCAGGACCGTGAAGCCATAGTTGGAGTAGATCCGCCGCGCACCGGGCTGGGCCAGCACGCGGTCGGAGTGCATCGACAACCCCGACGCGTGCGCCAGCAGGTGGCGGACCGTCGAGCCCGGCGGTCCCGCCGGGGTATCCAGCTCGACGACGCCCTCCTCGACGGCCACCTGCACGGCCCGGGCCACCAGCGGCTTGGTGACGGACGCCAGGTCGAACACCCGCCCGGCGTCGCCGTGGGTGGCCAGCACCCCGCCCGGCCCGATGACCGCGGCGGCGACGGCCGAAACCGGCCAGCCGGTCACCAGGTCGATAGCGGCCGTCACTTCCGGGCGATGTAGTAGGCGTTGATCGGATCCGACTCGATCTCGGCGACCCGCACGTCGGCGAACCCGGCGTCGCCCAGCATCGAGGTGGCCAGCTGCGTGCCCCAGGCGGTGCCCAGCCCCGCGCCGCCGAGCGCCAGCGACACCGTCATGCAGTGCATCAGCGAGGTCGTATACAGATAGGTGCTCATCGGAACGCCGACGTTCTCCTCCAGCCGGCTCGACGCCTTGATGTCGGCCATCAACAACACGCCCCCCGGGCGCAGCGCCCGGTGGATGTTCGCCAGCACCCGCGCCGGCTCCGCTTGGTCGTGGATGGCGTCGAACACGGTGATGACGTCGTACGCCTCGGCGCGGTCCAGCCGCGCGAGGTTCTGGCTCTCGAAGCCGACGTTGGCCAGGCCCAGGCGCCGGGCCTCCTCGACTCCGGCCGCGACCGCCTCGTCGGAGAAGTCGATGCCGGTGAACCGGCTGGCCGGAAACGCCTGCGCCATGACGTTGATCGCGTGGCCGCTGCCGCAGCCGAAGTCGGCCACGTCGGCCCCATCACGCAGGCGTTCCACGAGGCCGTCGGCCAGCGGCAGCACCACGTCGACGAGCGCGTTGTCGAAGACGGCGGCGCTCTGCTCGGCCATCAGCATGTGGAAGCGGGGGTATTCGCTGTACGGCAAACCGCCGCCCCGGCGGAAGCACTCGATGATCTTCTGTTCGACCTCGCCGAGGAGCGGGATGAACATCGACGCCAACGCCAGGTTGTGCGGACCGGCCGCGCGGGTCAGCACGGCGGCGCGATGCCCGGGCAACGAGTAGGTGGCCGCATCGGCGTCGTACTCGACGACGTGCGCGGTTGTCATGCCGCCCAGCCATTCCCGGACGTAGCGCTCCTCGAGGCCGGCGGCCTCGGCGATGCGCGCGCTGCTGGCGGGCGGCAGCCCGGCCAAGGTGTCCAGCAGGCCGGTCTGATGCCCGATGCTCAACAGCAGCGCCAGGCTCGCGCCGTCGATGGTCGAAACCATGCGCCCGGCGAACTCTTCGACCGTCTCGGGTGGCGTCATGGTCAGCGACGCTACACCGGAATCGCGTGGCGCCGAGCCTGCGTCCACTGCCCCCGATTCGCCCCGATCCACGCACTCAGCGCAGACTGGACGCCGCCACCGCAGGCTCGAGCCCCCGACGATAGGTTGTAGGCCATGAGTCAGACAGTGCGCGGCGTGATTTCGCGGAAAAAGGGCGAGCCCGTCGAGTTGGTCGACATCGTCGTCCCGGACCCCGGCCCCGGCGAGGCCCTCGTCGACGTCATCGCCTGCGGGGTGTGCCACACCGACCTGACCTACCGCGAGGGCGGCATCAATGACGACTACCCGTTCCTGCTCGGCCACGAGGCCGCCGGCACGGTCGAGGCCGTCGGGCCGGGCGTGACCGCGGTCGAGCCGGGCGACTTCGTGATCCTCAACTGGCGCGCCGTGTGCGGCCAGTGTCGGGCGTGCAAGCGGGGTCGGCCGCACCTGTGCTTCGACACCTTCAACGCCGCACAGAAGATGACGCTGACCGACGGCACCGAGCTGACCCCGGCGCTGGGCATCGGGGCGTTCGCCGACAAGACGCTCGTGCACTCCGGCCAGTGCACCAAGGTCGATCCCGCCGCCGATCCCGCCGTCGCGGGCCTGCTGGGCTGCGGCGTCATGGCCGGCATCGGGGCGGCGATCAACACCGGGGCGGTGACCCGCGACGACACCGTCGCGGTGATCGGCTGCGGCGGCGTGGGCGACGCCGCGATCGCCGGGGCCGCACTGGTCGGGGCGCGGCGGATCATCGCGGTCGACATGGACGACACGAAGCTCGAGTGGGCCCGCAAGTTCGGGGCGACCCACACCGTCAACGCCCGGGAGGGTGACGTCGTCGAGGCCATCCAGGGCCTCACCGACGGGTTCGGCGCCAACGTGGTGATCGACGCGGTGGGCCGGCCCGAGACGTGGAAGCAGGCCTTCTACGCCCGCGACCTGGCGGGAACCGTTGTGCTGGTGGGGGTTCCGACGCCCGACATGCGCCTCGAGATGCCGCTGGTGGACTTCTTCAGCCACGGCGGTTCCCTCAAGTCGTCGTGGTACGGCGACTGCCTGCCGGAGCGCGACTTCCCCACCCTGATCGACCTCTACCTGCAGGGACGGCTCCCGCTCGAGCAGTTCGTCTCCGAACGGATCGGGCTCGGCGACGTCGAGGAGGCCTTCCACAAGATGCACGACGGCAAGGTGCTGCGCTCGGTGGTGATGCTGTGATCGACCGCGTGGTGACCCATGGAACGTTCGAACTCGACGGCGGCAGTTGGGAAGTCGACAACAACATCTGGCTCGTCGGCGACGATTCCGAGGTGGTGGTGTTCGACGCCGCCCACACCGCCGAACCGATCATCGACGCCGTCAAGGGCCGCAAGGTGGTCGCCGTGGTCTGCACGCACGGCCACAACGACCACGTCACCGTCGCCCCCGAGCTCGGCCGGGCGCTCGACGCGCCGGTGCTGCTGCACCCCGCCGACGAGGTGCTGTGGCGAATGACCCATCCGGACAAGGACTTCCGAGCCGTCAACGACGACGACACACTGACCGTCGCGGGCACCCGGCTGCGCGCATTACACACGCCCGGGCACTCGCCGGGCTCGGTGTGCTGGTACGCCCCCGAGCTGGCAACGGTGTTCAGCGGCGACACCCTGTTCTCCGGCGGCCCGGGCGCGACGGGCCGGTCGTACTCCGACTTCCCGACCATCCTGCGGTCGATCTCCGGACGCCTGGGCACGCTGCCGGGCGACACCGTCGTGCACACCGGTCACGGCGACAGCACCACAATCGGCGACGAGATCGTCCACTACGAGGAGTGGGTGACCCGCGGCCACTAGCTCAGAGCTGGTAAGGCCCGGCCGCCAACACCGCCGTGCGCCGGGTGCGCCCCAGCCACAGCCCCGACAGCACCGTGGCGCCCAGCCCCGCCACGAACAGCCCGACGAACACCCACAGCAGTGGTCCGGTGGAACCCTTGTGCCCGAAGGCAAGTCGCGGCTCGATGTATCCGTTGACCTGGCCGTCGGTCGTGACGTTGTAGGTGGCCGCGGCGGGGACGTGCGCCACCCACACCCGCACGTGCGCGTCGTTGTTGACCGTCGTTGTGCTGCCCATGCTTTCGGTGATCGCCGGCTGCGCCACGCCGTCGGGCGGGGTGATCGTCAGGCCGAGCGGCGGCACGGGCAGCCCGCCGTTCGGGCTGCCGATGACGACGGTGTGAAAGCTGATCGTGACGTCGCCGGCGGGCAGGCTCACGCTGCCCGAGCCCGGGACCGGCACCTCCCCGTAGACGTTGTACTTGTCGAGGACAAACGCGTTGAGCACCAGCACGGTGACGAAGCCGGCGACTGCCACGACCATCACGACGATGGCGCCGGCGAGGGAGAACTTCGCGAGCCGTCGGCTCCTCATTCAAGGCAGTGTCTCAAAGCCCGTCGGGCGGCGCCAGCGGACCAGGGCGCCGGCCGAGAGGACGAGAGAGACCGCGGGCACCCAGTCACCCAACCGCCGGTACGGCGTCACCGTCGACGCGAGCGGCACGTCGACCAGCACCACGCCGCGAAAGCCGGACCCGCACCACGCCAGCCGGCGGCCGCGCGCGTCGAAAGCCGAACTGTCACCGGACGATCCGGCATGCACCGCGGGGAGTCCCGCCTCGACGGCGCGCACCGCGGGTTGGGCGCCCAGCTGCGGCTGCGCCCAGCTGCCCTGGAACGACGACGTCGAACTCTGGTACGCCAGGAGCCCGGCACCGAGGAGCGCCTCGCGGCGCGCCAGGTCGGGAAAGAGCGTTTCGTAGCTCACCAGGGGCCCGATCGCGAGCGCGTCCGCGCGCAGCACGACGGGCCCGCCGCCCCGCTCGCGGTCCTCGGCCGCGGCGCCGCTGAACCGGGTGATCCACCCGAAAAGCGGTCGCAGCGGCACGTATTCACCGAAGGGCACCAGCCGGGTCTTCCGGTAGCTGCCCAGCGATCCGGTCGGGCCGACCAACACCGCCGACTTGCGGATCCGCCCGTCGGGCGCGCGGGCGTCGACGTTGACCAGGATGTCGGCGCCCACCCGGCGCGACAGCTCCGAGAGGCGGGCCAGCGCCTCGGGGTGGCTGTCGAGGTCCGCGCCGACGCTGCTTTCGCCCCAGACCACCAGGTCCACCGGTCGTCCCGCGAGTGACGCGGTCAGTGCCTCGCCCGCCGCCTCGCGCTCACCGGAGTCCACGATGTCGCCGGGCTGCACCAGCGCGACGCGCACCGTCCGTCCGCCCTCCGGCGCCGAAAGCAGGTACCAGACCGGGCCGACCGCCACCGCCGCCACGATGCACGCCAACGCGCCGAACCGGACCCGCAGGACCCGGCACACCAGCAGGACAACGACGGCCGTGTTCGCCGCGGCCACAAGCCAACTCGTCAACCACACCCCACCCAACGACGCCGACGCCAGCGTCACCCTCCGGGCCCACTGCGAGGCCCCCAGCGGCGCCCACGCCCCGCCCAGCGGCGGCCAGGACCGCGCGGCCTCGGCCGCCACCCACGCGCAGGGGAGCGTGACGACCGCGGCGAAGGCGCGCCCGGCGCTCGGCGGTGCGGCCAGGAGCCGATGTGTCAGGAACGCCCACGGCAGCCACAGCGCGGCGACTCCTGCCGCCAGGGGCACCAACACCGGGCCGACGCTGCCCGCCAGCCAATACTGGGTGGCCAGCACGAACCCGGTCACCCCGCACCAGCCGCGCTCGCACGCGTGCCACGGCCGGGGCGCCGCCCGCACCAGCATCAGCAGCGGCATCAGGGCGAACCACGCGAGCCACCACCATGCCGGCGCGGGGAACGCGAGAGCGGGCAGCGCGCCGGCGACCAACCCCGCCGCCGCGCCGCGGATGCGCTCGGGCTTCGCGGACGGCGACACAGAGAGCACACTAGGACGTGGCTTATACCGATTGAGGAGTGATGCGCATGGCCCAGGATCTCGTCGCGACCGTGCCCGACATGTCGGGGAAGCTGGTCGTCATCACCGGCGCCAACAGCGGCCTGGGCTTCGGCCTCGCCCGGCGCCTCTCGGCCGCCGGGGCCGACGTCGTCATGGCGATCCGCAACCGCGCCAAGGGCGAGGCGGCGATCGCCGACATCCGCGCCACCGTTCCCGATGCGAAGCTCACCATCAAGTCCCTCGACCTGTCGTCGCTGGCCTCGGTCGCCGCGCTGCGCGAACAGCTCAACGCCGAGGGCCGCCCCGTCGACGTCCTGATCAACAACGCCGGGGTGATGACGCCGCCCGAGCGCGACACCACCTCCGACGGCTTCGAATTGCAGTTCGGCAGCAACCATCTCGGGCACTTCGCGCTCACCGCCCACCTGCTTCCGCTGCTGCGCGCCGCCAACCGCGCGCGGGTGGTCTCATTGAGCAGCCTGGCCGCCCGGATGAACGCCAGGATCCACTTCGACGACCCCCAGTTCGAGAAGTCCTACAAGGCGATGGCGGCCTACGGCCAGTCGAAGCTGGCCACGCTGATGTTCGCCCTGGAGCTGGACCGGCGCAGCCGCGCCGCCGGCTGGGGCATCGTGTCCAACGCCGCGCACCCGGGACTGACCAAGACCAACCTGCAGATCAGCGGCCCCTCGCACGGCCGCGACAAGCCTTCGGTGATGCAGCGCCTGTATACGACGTCCTGGCGCTGGGCGCCGTTCTTCTGGCAGGAGATCGACGACGGAATCCTGCCGGCGCTGTACGCCGCGGCCACGCCGCAGGCCGAGGGCGGCGTGTTCTACGGGCCGCGCGGCTTCTACGAGGCCGCCGGCGGCGGGGTGAAGGAGGCCCATGTGCCGGCCCCCGCCCGCAACGAGGACGACCGCCGCCGGTTGTGGGAACTGTCCGAGCAGCTCACCAAGGTCAGCTACCCCAAGCCAGCCTGACTATCGTTTCCTCCATGCGGCCGGAGCCACGAATGCCTGAGTCGAGCATCGTCGTCCGGCCGGAGCCGACGGACAGCGCGACGTTCACGCCGTCGTCGCGCCTGCAGGCCGCCGGCCTGTCACAGGCCATCGCGCTGCTGGAACGCGCCGCGGAGAGCGTGCCGCTGCCGGCCCCGCCGCAGCCGATCGTCATCGCCGACTACGGCGCCGCCAACGGCCACAACTCGCTGCGACCGATGGCGGAGGCGATCGCGGTGCTGCGCCGGCGGACCCGCCACGATCACGCAATCCTGGTGGCGCACACCGACGCCCAGCACAACGACTTCACGGCGTTGTTCCGGACCCTGAACGAGGACCCCGACAGCTACCTGCAGAAGGACACGGCGAGCTTCGCCTCGGCCATCGGCCGGTCCTTCTACGGGCAGATCGTGCCGTCCAAGACCGTCAACCTCGGCTGGTCATCCTGGGCGACGCAGTGGCTGAGCCGCGTCCCCTGCGAATTCGACGGCCACGTGCACGTGTCGCGCTGCCACGACGAGGCGGCGCGGACGGCCCACGCCGACCAGGCGGCCATCGATTGGCACAACTTCGTCGCGTTCCGGGGCCGCGAGCTGGCGCCTGGCGGCAGGCTGGTCGTGGTGACGCTGGCGGCCGACGACGAGGGCGGCGCCGGCTTCGCGCCCCTGCTCGAGGCCATGTTCGCCGCCCTGCGCGAGCTGGCCCGCGACGGCCTCTTCGGCCGGGATGAATTGCGGCGCATGGCCATTCCGACGCAACCACGCAACGAAAAGGACTTGCGCGCGCCATTCGCCCCGAAGGGTCGGTTCGAAGGGGTGACGATCGACCACCTCGAGACGTTCGACGCCGAGGACCGGTTCTGGGCGCGGTTTCAAATTGACGAAGACGCAAACGCTTTCGGCGCGCAGTGGGCGGCGTTCTCGCGTGCCGCGTTGTTCCCCGCGCTGGTCTGCGGGCTCGACGGCGGGGCCGGCGACCCGCGCGCGCCGGAGTTCGCCGAGCAGTTGGAGACGGCCATCGCCGAGCGGCTCGCCGGCTCCCCCGAGCGGATGCGGATCCCGCTGGCGCTCGTCGAACTTGTCAAGCGGTGAGTTTCGACACAACGGCGCAGCGGGTAACCGTCGGGGAATGGTCGAAACTCGCGACTACGAGGGGATAGCAGCATGACCGTGCAGCACGACAAGGACGCCGACCGCGACGAGACCCGGCAGCCCACCGAGCAGGACGAACAGCGGTCGAACGACCCCGAGCAGTCAGAGGACCAGGAGCAGTCGACCGGCGGCGAGGACCGGGCGACCGAAAAGCCGGAGCCCGACGAGGACGACAAGAAGGCCGCCGCCGAGATGATGGAGGCCTATAAGGACAAGCCCACCATCGTGTTGCCCGGCTCCGGCGGCATGGTCTCCGGCACGGCCGTCAACGAGTGGCTGGACGACGACGGCAACCCCAAATACGAGATCCCCGACGACGCCTCCGACGATCAGAAATCCAAGGCCGAGGAAGCGCGCAACGACGAAGAGAAGAAAGATCAGGTCGAGAAGGACAAGGAGCTCAACGAGAAGCTCCGCGAGGCCGCGGATCAGGAAAACAAGGGCGAAAACGACTGACCGGCAACCGCGTTCAGCGAGCGATCCGCCCGAACTCCTGCAGGATCTGGTTGAGGCGGTCGAGCCCGGGGATCGGCTCGTTGATCCCGGGGATCGGGGGCAGCTGAGGAAGCGCGGGTATCCGCGGTAAAGCCGGCAGGGGGGGCGCCCCAAGCCGGCCCGCCCGTCGTCGCGGCGCGCCCCTCGTCGCGGTGGCGGGGCCCCGTAGTCCCGTGGTCGTGAGGACCCCGCGCTTTTCCGCGCGCCTGGCGGGCTTGGCCAACCGGCCCAACCCCCGCCAGCGGCGCAGCCGACCCAATCCCGATGCGACGATGTCGCTCGTCGATCACCTCACCGAGC